>JAFYCM010000082.1 GCA_017539645.1 Bacteroidales bacterium | reverse complement strand
TGGGAGATTATTGAGTATGCATTGAAGAATGCATAATTATTTGTACACAAAAAAACAGAGAAGGTCGCTGCGTAAGCTAAAGCGGCCCTCTCTGATCCAAACATATAACGATTACTTATACTACTTCTGCTTATTCTTCTCCTTCTTCGGCTTGACTCACTTTGAAGCCTTTTATTAGTTCATGCAGATGCTCAGCTGCGCCGTTTAGCTCTTCGGCATTGGCGGCAATCTCTTCGGCATTGGCAGCCGCAGTTTGTGTAGTCTTGTTGAGAGCGCTCATAGTCATTACAATTTGCTCGGTGCTCGTGCGTTGTTCTATGCTCTTGGCGGTAATCTCTTTCATAAGCGACACCATTTCGGAGAGCTGTGGAGTAATAACGTTCAGCTCGTTATTTATAGCGTTGTTGCCATCGATGCTGTTTTGCGTTGTAGCACTTACATTGGCAGCTGTAACTCTTGTCTGCTCTGCAAGTCGACCGACCTCCTTAGCCACCACAGCAAAGCCTCTACCCGCCGATCCCGCACGCGCAGCCTCTACCGTAGCATTGAGCGACAAGATATTCGTCTGATTTACAAGCTTATTGATATTCCCAATAGCACCAGCAATGTCTCTATTGGCCGCCACACACTCTTCGCTCTTTGTAGCCATAGCTGTGACGTTGTCATTTGTGGTTTCTATCAACGTTTTAGCTCGCAGAGAGCTATCGGCATTAGCATTTATATTGACTTTCACGTCGTCGAGGGCCGAAGCAATCTCTTCGAGCGATGCAGCTTGTCGGTTAGCGCCATCGGAAAGCTGAGTAGAAGCGCGAGTCATCTCTTCGCTGCTCTGGCGCAAGATGTTGGCGGTGTTCATCACCTCCGAAATGGTATCTGAAAGCGATAGCTGCATCTCGCGCATACTCTCGCTAAGTTCTTGCAGTTCGTCTTCCGAATTGCACATATAAACCTTTTGCGAAATATCTTTCTCGGCAATCTGTCGAGCCGAAGCTGCAAGCGAACGTATTGGGCGTGTGATGGTTTTACGTACGAATATAAATGTACCTACAGTAAGTAAGCTACTGATAATCAACCCAACAATAATCATGGAAATAATTATGAGCCACTTGAGGTGACCACTCACTTGGGCATCAACGCCGGCGTAGAATATACCATTTATGTTGTTGGCAGAGTCGGTTGTGGGCATGTAGTGTACGAACATGCAATTGCCACCAATGTACGTCTTGCCGCTGTAAGGCATACCGTGTTTATATACCGATTCGAGGGCATCTTTGTTGTTCAATTTTGTGCCCACCATTCGGTTGCCTTCGGTATCGATCATAGTGGTAGCTACGCGTTCATCACCTTCGAATATGGTGATGTCGGTCAAATGTCGCTTCTTGAGCACATCCAAGTACTCATTCTCGGTCAACCAATGCACAATGAGGAATGCCGTACCAACCATCTCGCCATCTTTGTTGCGCAGTGTTCTACCGCCCACAATGGCAAGTTCGCCAGCTATCATCTTGGTCATGTCGGCAAACATGCCGTTGCCCTTTTCCATCAGTTGGGCCACATGCTGTAGTTCGCGCACATCCTTGAAAGTTCTGCCTTGTACGTTCGAACCCACAATACTATAATCTTCACCAAGCAATACATACGTACGCGCACCCGAATAGCGGCAAAGACGCTCAAGTTTTTGGCTCAAACCGCAGAAATGGTGCTTTTCCACAAGCGTAGCAAAGGCCGTATCGTTGTCCACCATAGTATTTATGGCTATGCCAGCGCGCTTTGCCTCCGACCTCAATCCTTCGATGATAGATTGCGTACGTTCTTGCAATTGCTCCTCGAAATATGCATCGAAAATGCTGTTGCATCGCAGACTGACGTTAATCACAAAAGTCAAGGTAAGTATCAATGCAAAGCCTACCAAGATGTACAATATTTTATTCTGCAAGCTCGTCTTGCCCTTTTTGATTTGACGGACTTTGCGAAAAGCTTTTTTAGTGAATTGTTTAGCTTCCCTAAATCTCTTCTTCTTTCTGTCGATATTCTGGTCCATATGTGTTCTATTTTTCAAGTTAAGGCTAATAATTTACGTGCGCTAAGCCCTTTACAATTTCTTTGCCACATGCAGCCAACATGTAGCGCGTTTTTACAGTTATTAGCAAATTTTTATGCAAAGTTACTATTCACGACATGCGATAACACCATCTGAATCAGAACGATTACATATAAAACGAAAGTGCGCCCCGCCGAAAGACGAAACGCACTCAAAAAAAGTAAAAATCAGTTCTACTTATTACTTCAATGCCACTTCTTCGCCATCTTCGTCAACAAGTTTCATGTTGTGCTCTTGGCAGAATTGTTCCCAACCTTCAACACCGAGTTGTGCACGGAGAACTTTTGAGTTGATAGCTACTCCTTTTACTTTGTAACCAACAGCGCAATCAAGGATGTTTTTGTAATAGATAACGCCATCAACAAGCATATCGCAGCCAGCACCGCCTTGCTCGATTGCATCATCTACAGCACCTTTCACTGATGCGCCCCAACCAAATGGTCTCATACAAGAACCTTCAACTTGCTTACCTGTAGATTTGTCAATACCAATCTGCAAAGCTTTTGAAGAAACTACGGTAAAATCGAGAATACGAGAAGTACAGCTCGACATGATAATTGCAACGGCTATAAAAGCCAAAAATTTGATTGTTTTCATACTTGTGTTAATAATTATGAATTTTTACAGATGCAAGTATACCACGGCTATGTACGAAGATTGGTAAGCTGACCGTAACAATAATTCTACACTACTGTAGAAGATTTTTGTTCACTTTCGTCATCAGAATTGAGACTCAAGTCGAGGAAAAAATCGTGATTAAGTATGCGAGATATTCGGGCAAGTAGCGCCGTATCAATACTATCGCGCTTGAATATACTATAGATATTGGTTCTCTCGCAGTTCAGATGACGAGCGAACCACGCAACACTGCGCTCTTGGCGCTTTAGCTCTTCGCGAATAAGTTTTCCTATATGAATGGGCATAAAAAACTCTACAAAAACACTCGTACAACATTCACAAGCCCATCTGGAAATTCGCTAACGTCTATACAAAAAGAAACGTGGGCTTGTTCTGCTGTCCCTGAGGTCTTCGACTACCTAAACAACCACAGAACAATGCCCACGCCTAAGAGAGGCATGGGCGCTGTTGCCGACTCATGGTTGTTTTGTGAAAGTTGTCGAAGTTTTCAGGAAACAATGAGTTTGCGAATAACGCTTCTTCCTATTTTATAATATAAACGTTGTCTTTTCTATTACTTCATTAGCACATTTAGTTTGTTAGTCGCGGCAAAGATAAAGGCAATTGACAATTTACAATTCGATTATTTCCACAAAGCACATTTGCGCAACTTGTAATTAGCCGAATAGCGAAATATGCATACATTCGCATACTTATATGAAAGCAAACAACTAACAACGATGAGAATACTTACAACCCTCCTATTGGCAGCGGCCATATTCCAAAGTGCACAAGCCGCCATTTTCGACGTGCGCACCGAAGGCGCTAAAGGCGATGGCAAAACGCTCGACAGCCCAGCAATAAATAAAACCATTGAGAAATGCGCTGCTCAAGGCGGAGGCATAGTTACGTTGCCGGCGGGCAAATATCTATGTGGCAGCATACGTATGAAAAGCAACGTGGAGCTCAACATTCAGGCGGGCGCTACCATCATTGCTACCACTCAACGCGATGCCTACGACCCTTCCGAACCATTCAACGCGCCTGAATATCAAGATGGCGGTCATACATATTTCCACAATTCGCTCATCTGGGGCGAAAATCTCGAAAACGTCTCTATCACTGGTCGTGGCGCTATCGACGGCATTGGTCTCACTCGCAACGACACCGAGACGGCAGGCACCGTTCAAGGTGGTAGCATAGGTATGGCCGACAAAGCCATAGCACTGAAACGTTGCCGCAACCTACTCATTCGCGACATAACTATCTCGCGCGGCGGACACTTTGCCATCATCATCACCGGCTGCGACTACGCCACCATCGACAATGTAATTATAGATACAAATAGAGACGGCATCGACATCGACTGCTGCCGCTACACCACAGTGAGCAACTGCAAGGTGAACACGCCACACGACGACGCCATTGTACTGAAGAGCTCCTACGCGCTCAACGAAGTGCACCCATGCGAGAGCATAATGATTACAAACTGCCTTGTGACGGGCTACAAACTCGGCACTTCGCTCGATGGCACTTACATTCCCGAAAAGGTCAACTGGGTGTGCGGCCGCATAAAACTCGGCACCGAAAGCAACGGCGGCTACCGCAACATAACCATTAGCAACTGCACTTGCATATATAGCAGCGGCATTGCGCTCGAAGAGGTCGACCAAGGCGTGATGGAGAACATAACTATCAGCAACATAGCTATGCAGCACGTGCACCACTACCCCATTTACATCACCACCGGCTGCCGCAACCGTGGACCTAAAGAGCGCACCGACGTGTCGACAGCACGCAACATACTTATTACCAACGTCATAGCCGACGACTGCGATTCGCTTTCGGGCATACAGATTACTGGAATGAAAAATGCGCCAATAACCAACGTCACTCTTCGCGACATAATAGTCAACTCGCGAGGTGGAGCCAAGGCTGCCGGCCTGCCAAGCGACTATCCTGAACTCGACAATAAATATCCCGAAATAGCAAAATTTCTTGGCATTTGCCCCGTTTCGTGTCTGTTCATTCGCCACGCCAAAGGCATTAAGATTGAGAATGTTAGATTCTCTTTCGCCTCACATGACGAACGTCAACCCATTGCCATCATAGATGCCGATGACGTACAAATGAATAACGTGGAATATTAGAACCAACATAATGATATACAGCATATTATACGTAGCATTAGGAGGCGCACTTGGCTCTGTGGCGCGTTTCTTAGTATCAAAAGCTACTCAGAGTGTTTGCACCACTCATCTGCCCATAGCCACCTTGATAGTCAACGTATTAGGTTGTTTTTTCATAGGTATGCTTTATGCACTATTTGAGCGAAATGCTACAATAGGCGCAAACATGCGACTGATGCTTACCGTGGGCTTTTGTGGAGGTTTCACCACATTCTCGACGTTCATGAATGAAAATTTCAACCTCATGCAAGGCGGCAACATCGCCATAAGTGCTTTATATATAGGCATAAGTGTAACTCTCGGATTCTTAGGCGTTTGGCTTGGTGCATGGGTGATTAGAGTGGCGGGGTAAGGCTAAACCTCGGTTAGCAAAAAAGCCATATAAAGTGGCAATGTGAGAATATTATTCTCATAGCCAATATTGCAGTCTGCCAACTTTATAGCTTGCGTAACGTCGTATTTCTCAGGGTGTGCCATCACAGTTTTCAAACTTTTGGCATTGCCATTAGTCGCTTTTATCTCAAGCGGAGTGCTCTGCCCCTTGTAACGAATCATAAAATCGAGTTCAATGCCTTTGTCTTTATGATAATAATATAGTTGACGGCCCATCTTCGTAAGTATATCAGCCATCAAATTTTCGAAAATAGCCCCTTTATATATATGCAAATTGCCCTGCAAAATGTCATACTGCGTACCATCATCAAGCATACTTACAAATAGTCCAGTATCGACCATATAAACTTTGAAAACATCAGGAATTGAATTGCCTTTGAACGGTAATTGCGTTACCGACAAGTTGTAACAACGCTTTATTATGCCAGCATCCTCAATCCATCGCAGGCAGTTTTCAAACTTATCGGCTCTACCGCCCTTTTTGATGACAGAGTATTGAAACTTTTTATTCTCCTTACTCAACTGACGCGGTATGGAATCAAAACAATCGATGATGTTTGCCTTTATATCGCGCGCAGCATATTTTATCATATCGTCGCGATATGTCTCAATTATTTCGCGCTGCTTTTGTATAACTGAGTTCATATTTTTATTTGCCACAAAATCGTTCACAACTTCGGGCATACCTCCCACGACTACATAACGCAACAACAATTGCCTCATTTGCAGATGTATAGCCTCTGGTACAGGCGTTTGACTCTCCAAACATTGCTTCAACCTCTCAACCACAGATTCATCTTGTCCGTTAGCCCACAAAAACTCCTCAAAATCAAGCGGATACATATCTATATGCGACTCATATCCGACAGGAATTGACGACGGATTCTCACGATAGCCTCGCACGCCCAACAACGAACCTGTGCAAATAACGTCGAAGCGACCATCCAACTTGAAAAACTTGAGCGATGCTCGTGCCTCAGGACACTCTTGCACCTCATCAAATATCAAACACGTCTGGCCCGCTTTGAACTTATTGGCTATATGCATAACAACCGAAGTATTGAGCATAATGTCATCTATTTGCAGCGAATCAGCAAAAATCGACTTCAACTCCTTACGCTCAAAGAAGTTGAGATATATCACTTGCTTGTAATTCTTACGTGCAAATTCAAGAACAGAATATGTCTTTCCACACTGTCGGCAGCCACGAACCACAAGTGGCTTATGGTCTGGCTGTTGCTTCCAATCGAGTAACTTGCTATATATCTTTCTATTAAGCATAACTGAATACACTTTTCGGTACGACTTTCGACTACAAGTATACACTTTTTGGGGCGACTTTTGCAATAAAGTATACACTTTTCGGGGCGACTTTTGCAATAAAGTATACATTTTTCGGGGCGACTTTTACTACAAAGTATACACTTTTCGGGGCGACTTTTACTACAAAGTATACACTTTTCGGGGCGACTTTTGCAATAAAGTATACACTTTTCGGGGCGACTTTTCTTTCATAACTACGGAAAGCACGGAAAACACAAACAGGAATGACGTACTCGCAGAGCTACTGAGGATTCATATCCTTTATTTCATTCGTCAAATTCTGTTCTTCAGTTTTCATTAGGCTTACATAATCGACAAAAGAAGTTGCGTCGTGTTGAACTTTCATGCCGATAATATGCATCAAACCACCGTCATTAGCTAATTGGTAGTTATTAGTTTTTTCTTGATGGTCTACAGGATATAAGAAACCGCCGTGACGCGCTTTCATGCAATGCATGTACGTAACTACTTGATACAAATCTTCTCGTCTAACTCCTTTCTCCAAGTGCTTATATTTAGCATCGATAATGAAATCATTTTTCCAAAAGTCAGGATATAGGCGGCGACTATTTCTATCAAACAAATCTTCGACTTCTGGTTTATCGAACATCTTGATGCCACCTTTGCTTTCCTTGTTTTGCGGATGTTTGAAGTCGGCGCTTTCCAATACAGTCGCCAAATACTCTTCCCAAAGCCATGCGCCATCGAACAGTATGCCATATATTTTGTCATTCTCTTGACCGTATTTCAGCGATTCGTGCCGCAAAATCTGCATACATAGCCGCTGCAAACCAGTGTACGCCGAATAATATGGATGGTTCACAGAGCGCAGATTTAGGTTTACAATCTTGCTTCTATCGCGCACGTTGTAGGTCGGCGTGGCAGCCACTATCTGCGCAATATCTTTCTTGACTTCCGAATCGTTGCTAAGAATAACGCGACCACGCGGCTTCGCCTTTATGTATTCTATAGTGTGACGAATGAGTTGCGTGAGATGGTTATCGTAGCTATGCTCGCGCGTGGTGTATGCCACTGTGCCACGAAACGGAGTGTTCATACGTATGTGCCGCGCAACATCTATCGGACCGCGAACATTGGCGTCGTTATGCTCAAAGCGTTGATATTTCTTGAACACGCCTTGCGCTAACGCTTTTCGCAGAAAATGCGGAAATAGGTATAGCAAGAAGTCGATAATCTGCTCGCGCGTGGTGGTATGCTTGATGTCGAACAAGTTGATTGCGAACACTCTTTGCAACATATAGTGCAAAAAATAATCGTCGGCATCGTCTTGGGCGAAACGCGAACGAATATCTATCTGCGTATCGTTGATGCCCACAAAGCCCATGATATTGCCAGTCGCTATATTGTTGTCGCGCAATGTGATGATATTGCTATCACCAATTCGGTCGCCGTGCTGATTCAAATCGCGCGGAAACACTAGCAAATTTCGATTATCGCTCGACTTGAGATTGCCAATTTTTATGTCGGCAATCTTTTGAAGGTTCAACAAGTCAGATTCGGAATCAATTTGCTTATTGCTGTTGTCCGTTGTTACTATCTGACTCATTGTCGTATGCCGATTTTAGTTTAGCTATCTTGTCTTCAACGTCTTGCATACCGCGCAGATACTCACGCAAAAGACCTTCGATGTGATACTGCCAAAGTTTGTCGAAATCATTATCGTAGTTCTGCAACTTCAAGAAATAGCTTGCGCCAATATGATAGGCCGACGATAAGCCTTCAACCTTCTCAATTGCGGCATTCAGATTATTCATTCTACTGATAATCTGCACTTTCAAATCATCGCCCAACTTATCGAGCATACCAACATTCTCGGCAGCTTTTATCTCGGCGAATGCAAAACGGCGGCGGAAGGCAAAATCCATACTCTCCACGCTGCGGTCGATGTCGTTCATCGTACCGATGATATATACATTTTCGGGCACAAAGAAACCTTGCTTGAACGCATCGCCTTCGTCAATCATATTTTGATATTGCGTACTCACACGGCCGCTTTCGCCACGATAGCCAGGGTCGATAGAGAAGAACAATTCACCGAAAATCTTTGAAATTTCGCCGCGGTTTATTTCGTCGATGATGAAGACGAATGGCTTCGCGTTCTGTGTTTTACTGTTTGAAGCATTTGCATCGAAGTTTTTTAGACTATAATGACTTTTGAGATAATCAACAATTGCTTGCATATCCTTCTGATATGCGCCTGATGGACGAGCTTGAACTCCTCTGTAAGTATCGTAGATATTTTTCTTGTTAATTGTAAATGAGTATTGTGATGGGCTATTGGGTGATGAATACTTCAACGAGTCATTTTTTGACAAGCCATATTCCCAATTACCGATTTTTGTAAGTTTATTTTCAGACAAATTAGTACGCACGTCAGAAATCAAACTATCCCACGAAGTTTCAAAAGAATCTATGTTATTGTTTTTCTTACAATCTATCGCTCTTTTGCAAAACTCTTTGAATACGCCATCTCTACGTTCAAAAACAACTGCGCCACTGTCATCATTTATCGGTCGCAAACCTTCAACAAAATCGGTGTAATCGTACGATGGATGGAATTGCACAAAACCAACTTCGGCATCCATTGCTTTGGAAATTTCCTTTGCAAGATATGTTTTGCCAGTTCCCGGTGCGCCCGTAAGAATTAGGTTGTGATTGGATTTGAGAAGGTTGATATAATTATCTATATTTTCTTTCATTTGAATTTTCATAAAATATATACTTAGAGTCTGCTTTATATTTTGTTCTGTAGGGTTATCACCCAACATTATTATTGATTTGGTTGCACCCCATGGATTCTTAGATTCTCCACCAGAAAAATCTTGCGGATTACCACGAATCTTCTGGGAAATTTCGTCGTTCAATGCTGTCGTAGAATATTTCAGATACCAGCATTTACCTTCGAGTCTATCAGCTATGCCAATGTAATGTGTATTTGAATTTTTGTGAGAACCTTCTGTAACTATTATTATGTCACCACTTTTTACTTCCTCATAAAATTTAGGACATTCTGGGGCGTTCCAACCCATACGAACAAATTGGAGTGATTCTTCAGACAAATCAGTACCTACGCCCTCACTATTAGGATTAATCAACCAATAACTTCTACTCATTATAACCGTGTATTTTACTAAATGACTCAAATTTAGGATTTTATTTTTATCTGCAACAAAAACACAAAATGCGGACGACCATACCGGCCACCCGCATTTCTATAATGAAGAATGATTTTTGATTTTATTTGGCTTGTTGCTTGAGCAAATCGCGAATTTCGCCAAGGAGTTTTTCCTCGTTCGATGGTTCGGGCGCAGGAGCAGGAGCTGCTGCCTCTTCGGCTTTCTTCTTGCGTGTGAGGGTGTTTATGCCCTTAACCAAAAGGAATATGCAGAATGCCACAATGATAAAATCGAATACATTCTGAAGGAATGCACCGTAGTTAATTGTGGCAGGTTCTGTGCCTTCTGGTGCGAGAGGGTTGGGCGGAAGTGTGACCTTGAGGTCCGTAAAATTAACTCCACCTATAAGCCAACCTATAGGAGGCATAATCACATCGTTGACAACAGATGAAACTATTTTTCCAAAAGCTCCACCAATAATTACACCGACTGCCATGTCGATTACATTGCCTTTTACGGCAAATTCTTTGAATTCTTTTATAAATCCCATGACTGTACAATTAAGAGTTACGAGTTATGAATTACGAGTTACGAATTACAAGTTTTAGAACGCAAGTTTACATAATTATGAATTACTCTTCATAAGAATTGTCATTCTTCTGAGCGCAGCGAAGAATCCCATCAGTTTCGAGATCCTTCGCTACGCTCAGGATGACATTTATGAAATTTTCAATTTTCAACTTTAGGCAATTGCGCTAACGACTTTTGTAGTTCCTCATCCGTAGGGATGTAGTCGCTCATCTGATGGTCGTTGTATTTCTGATATGCCACAAGGTCGAAATAGCCAGTGCCAGTGAGACCGAAAACTATGTTTTTAGCTTCGCCAGTCTCTTTGCATTTGAGGGCTTCGTCGATGGCAACACGAATGGCGTGCGAACTCTCGGGTGCTGGCAAGATGCCTTCAACGCGCGCAAATTGCACTGCAGCATCGAACACACTCGTTTGCTCTACGCTGCGAGCCTCCATAAGCCCTTGATGATATAGCTCACTAAGCGTGGAACTCATACCGTGGTAGCGCAAGCCACCTGCGTGGTTGGCACTCGGAATGAAGTTGCTACCAAGCGTATACATCTTAGCAAGAGGACATACGCGACCCGTGTCGCAGAAGTCGTATGCATACTTACCTCGTGTGAAACTTGGGCACGAAGCTGGTTCTACCGCAATAATCTGATAGTCGGCCTCACCACGAAGTTTCTGACCTACGAATGGCGAAATCAATCCGCCGAGGTTCGAACCGCCACCAGCACAACCGATAATAACATCGGCTTTTATGCCATATTTATCGAGAGCAGTCTTGGTCTCGAGACCTATAACCGACTGATGCAAAAGCACTTGATTTAGCACACTGCCAAGCACGTAGCGATAGCCATCGTTCGACACTGCCGTCTCCACAGCTTCACTTATGGCGCAACCAAGAGAGCCCGTAGTGCCAGGGTGTTCAGCAAGTATAGCACGCCCCACGTTGGTTGTATCTGATGGACTTGGCGTTACGCTCGCGCCATACGTACGCATCACTTCGCGGCGGAAAGGCTTCTGCTCGTAGCTCACCTTTACCATATAGACCTTACAATCGAGGCCGAAATATGCCGTAGCCATACTCAACGCCGTACCCCACTGCCCTGCTCCGGTTTCGGTGGTGACGCCTTTCAAGCCCTGTTTCTTAGCGTAATAGGCCTGCGCTATGGCACTATTGAGTTTGTGGCTGCCAGAAGTGTTGTTGCCTTCAAATTTGTAATATATATGGGCAGGTGTACCCAGTGCACGCTCGAGGCAATAGGCTCTAACGAGTGGCGATGGACGATACATCTTATAGAAATTGCGTATATCCTCTGGAATCTCAATGAATGCGTGATCGTTGTCGAGTTCTTGCTTCACCAATTCGTCGCAGAACACATGGCCAAGATCTTCGGCAGTAGCTGGTTTCAGAGTGCTTGGCACAAGAAGCGGCGCTGGTTTCACCTTCATATCTGCACGTACGTTGTACCACGCGCGAGGGATTTCATCTTCGGAAAGATAAATTTTGTATGGAATCTCCATTTGTATAAATATTAATGCATTGTTAGTATTTGCAAATATATGTTAATTATTTTACTCTTCTGCTATTTCCCTTACGTGTATTTGCTGGCTGAGCTCATCGAAACCACATAGTTCTATAATTTTTCGCACAGAAGACACAGACAACACTGATTTATAATGATTTACATAATTTCCAAACTACTGCAGGCTGAGCTTGTCGAAGCCATACGGTTTTCTGTTTTTCTCTATTTATTCTTTTCTATCAGCTTGACTGGGGTTTTATATTTTTCTATCTCTTTGGGCGTTGGCTGCCAATCGAGGACATAGACAGTTTTTGTTTTGCCTTCGGTCAATTTTATCAAGACCGAGTCGCCAACATGTAGCGATTCAAAAATCTGGCGACGACGAATATCCTCAATTTTTATATAATCAGTTATTGTGTCGCTAAACTGCAACCTAACCATATAAAACCGCTTTATCTGACTGCCCCAATGCACTTGTTTTAGATGCTTATCGTAAATAGTAGCAATAATTGGCTTGCGCATTTGGTTTCTTACCTTCTTTATTTTCTCTGCCGTTGGCTGCCAATCTGCGACCTCAATAACCTTTGGATTTATATCAGATACATTCACTATCACATAACTATTCTCGTTAAGCGACTCGAAAATATCCTCATAATCTGGTTCGTCTTTATACATCAGATTGACAGTCTTTTGAACAGTATCGTTTACTTGCAATGTCACCAAATTGCGTAGGAACTTATCGCGCTCCTTTTTTACAACGCGTGCAACTTCTATGTGATGCTCTCTTAGTAAATCGCGGCGTTCTTCGTCCGATAGTTTCAAGTCATCGTATTCGGGGCGTGGTTGT
>JAFYCM010000081.1 GCA_017539645.1 Bacteroidales bacterium | reverse complement strand
GGAACTGAGTCTCGAAGAATACCAATCCAGTAATTCCTATTATCGCAATAATTAGCGCCACAAGCGACGCAATGGTGATGAGGTTGCCGAGCTTCTCCTCGCTCTGATACATATCTTCGATCCATTGGTCGAGGTGATGCACATCTATTTGCGATATTGGCATTGTGGGGTCGAATGCGTTGACGGTCTCTTTTATGTATTGCGAAACGGATTCGTAATCGGCGCCAGCAATGGTTTTTACATACATAACACGGAACGGTCGCCAACAGTTTTTGCCCCAGTTGAAAAGCACAAGCGGCTCCATTGGGTGCTGAAGCGATTTGAAGTTGAAATCTTTCATCACACCTATTATCTCGGCAGGATTTTCGGTGTGGGCATTCAAAAGTTTACCTACCTCAAATTGGGGGAATGTCTGTATAAAATTCTCATTTACAATGAAACAGCCAGCATCGCTTTGGTTGTCGGATTCCGAAAAATCACGACCATCAACTATGTTCAATCCGAAGAATTTTGCAAAATTGACATCGACGGGAAAAACTTCCATATATATATTGTCGCCATTTCCATCGTTTCGGCTCCAGCCCATTTTCTGGTCGCTCACAAGATTGCCATCAGCAAACGTAACATCGGCAATGGCCGGATTCTGTAGAAGTTTGGCAGTGACAGCCTCATGGTCTCCGCCTGCTTTATAGCCACAATATATTTGTAGTACGTTCGCTTGCGTGAAGCCCATATCGCTATGTATCATGTACTTAGTCTGTATATGAACGAACAACGCCATAAGTATGAAGCCGAACGAGAGCACATATTGCAGACCAACAAGGACGTTGCGCAACGCTTTGCCCTTCACGCTCATGGCGTACGAACCTTTCAGTACCATTGTGGTGGGTTGCGAGGTGGAGTAGATAGCAGGTGCAATGCCCGCTACGATGGCCGCCACAACCACTATGGCGAGCATAAATGCTATTATGCCAACGTTGTCCGCCACATTCAGACTGCCCGATACGTACGATGCCA
Source organism: Bacteroidales bacterium (assembly GCA_017539645.1). GTDB lineage: Bacteria > Bacteroidota > Bacteroidia > Bacteroidales > Marinilabiliaceae > W3P20-009. The sequence goes on along the minus strand of JAFYCM010000081.1, from coordinate 31,248 downwards.
ACGACGAACTTGCCACCAGATGCACCACCAAAATAGCTATGCCAAAAGCCACGAGAGCCGTCAGCGCCGCCTTGCGAAGTTGCTTACCAATGAGCGAATTGCGACTTTCGCCAAGCACTCGGCGCGTGTTGATATTCTTTATATGGAAAGGAATTTCGGCAAAAGCGAAGTTGATGAAGTTTATTATAGCTATGAGAATGAGGAAGATAGCTATAACGGTCAACGTGATAATTACCGATTTGTTGGCACTCATAACATTAGCTCGCACATCGCGCTCGAAGTGAGCATCGTGGAGATTGCAGATGCGAACACATTCGCGCATTTTTACCTGCCAAGTATCATTGTCATCGGCACCATAAAATTTCAGAAAAGCGTCTTCAATCATCGTCTCCGTTTGCTCGGCTTGCGAAGCATCGCGCAGTTTTATGAATGAATTGTACGAGAATTCGTGTTGGTTATCAATACTCTCATTGCCAATAAATTCAAGCATATCGTAGTGCATGCTGAAGTTGAGCGGAGTATTGCGGAATACACCAATAATGCGCACCGGATTACCTTCGCTATCTTCAATAATTTTATCAATAGCGCTTTCGTTAGCAAAGATTTTTTGTGCCCAATCTTCACTAATTATAGCTGTCCCCTTAGTAGTAAAATTGGCAGCAGAACCTTCTAACCATTCAAACGGGAAAACGGATAGCATTGTGCTATCTATGCGAACTACACTTACCGATACGCCCGAATCTTTATGACCTTCCTTGTAGTAGACCATTGGTTCTAACGAACTAAAAGTGCCCACAGCTTCGATGTTTGGGCTAGCGGTGCGTATGGCCTCTATCAGTGGGCGCGAAATCCACGTAGAAAACAAACCATCGCCCATAAGGCTATTTTCTAACCTAAACACCTTTTCGCTTTCGTCGAAGTTGTCGTCGTACGTAACGTCCCACTTCACTTGCACGGTAAGTATTATGGCCGCAGCAAAGGCAATGCTCATACCTACAATATTGATGAGCGTGGAGATCCCCGTTTTGCTAAATTTATTCATATCTAATTTTACTATTTACCGATTGACCATTTTGTATTTGTGCTGCACCGATAACGCCGCGATAGCAGATTTTTTTTGTATCGCTGATGTCAGTGTTATCGGTGCGCGTGTTACACAAATACTACCTAATTATTTATCAATCAAAAAACTATTTCAATATCAATACATCGTTGTCGCCGTAGGTTTCGTAGCCGCTCACTATCACGCGCTCGCCGGGTGTCAGTCCGTCGATGACTTCGTAGAAGTTAGGATTCTGACGACCAATAGTTATGCTGCGTTTGGTAGCTGTAGTGCCATCGGGTGAGAGCACGTAGATCCAACGTCCACCGGTCTTTTGATAGAACGTGCCGCGCGATATTAGCACAGCTTCCGATGGCTGACCAAGTTGGAGGTTGAGGTAATAGGTCTGACCATTGCGCAGGTTGTCGGGCAACGAGTCGCAAAACTTGAAGTCGGCGTTGAACTTGCCAGCGTTGACCTCTGGGTATACTTTTCGCAACGAGGTATTATACTTAACCCCCTGACGTTCAAAAGTGGCCATCAATCCCGGTATCTCTTTGTCGATGTAATGCTCGTCGATTTGCGATTCAACTTTGTAGTTGGTCATGTCGCTAATCTGACCAATCTTCGAGCCTGCCACAATATTCTCGCCCAGCACAGCATCGAGCACGCCAAGTTGTCCATCGATAGGCGCCTTTATCACAAGATTCTCCTTGCGGCGGCGTATCATCTGCATGTTGAGGCGCATGTTGTTGAGGCTCTCTTGCATCTGTGCCACCTCAATGCTGCGATAGATGCTGTCTTGCTTTTGGCGTTCGACAACGAGTTTGAGTTTCTCGTTGGCAAGTTCGAAATCTTCTTCAGCCTTCAGAAAATCTTCCTTCGCAATTAGTCGCTCGTTGTAGAGTTGCTTTTGTTGCTCATACGTACGCTTCAACCGGCGCACATCCACTTTCAGTTGTAGCATCTCTTGGTTAAGCGAGAGGCGTTGTTGCTCCATAGATATGAGCGTGTTGCGCAAAATATTTTCTTTTTCGGCGAGTTCTGCCTCGCTGTTGAGTATCTGCATGTCGAGGTTGTCGTTGGTTAGGCGCAGCAGTTTATCGCCCTTATGCACGTCGGCGCCCTCTTCTACGTATATTTCCTCCACGCGCCCGCCCTCTTGCGGACTAATCTGTATGGTGATGAGCGGTCGCACTTGTCCGCTGATGCGTATGTAGTCGTTGAATTCGCCAGCCGTCACGTCGCTTATCGTCAGCGTTGAACCGTCGATGCGTAGCGTGCTCGAATTGTCGCGCAAGAGCAATGCTACAATCAGCGCCGCTACTGCACCCGCGCCCCACCATGGCAATGCGCGCTTGGTGAAGGCCACGCGCCAACCAGTTTTCTTTTCAATTTGCCTATCCATATTATTTGACGATTTTACTATTTACAATTTGACAACCCGAATAGCACTGCCCGTGCCAAAAATTATAAGTAGCTGACTGACAGTTGGTAAGCAAAAAGTGATAGATAATAGGAGTGTAAAGAAATTTTACATGCTTTACAGTGGGAGGTTTACAGATGCATTACATCACGGCAAATGGGGTATTTATGATTGGGGCGCGTCTCTCTACAACATCAAATTACAATTTGAACGCATCACAACGGAAAAAGGCTGTCCTAAATATTTATAGAACAGCCTATTATCGTAAATATAATTTCAGAATTAATATTTATTCGCGTGGCGTGACGAATTTGTTCCAAGGTTTTACCACAGCATCATCAACCTCTTGTGTCGAGTTTTCAACGCCATAAGAAGGTAACCAGTTGTTACGTATAATGGTATTTAGATCTTCCCAATTTGAATATTCAGCCACTTTGCGCAAGGTAAACTTTGTGTTGCTTCCTGCCAATCGACCAATAAATATGCCGATGTTTTCATCCATACGGTAATCTAAAATTTGGGTGCTGAGCTCATCATCAACAGGATAATTGAGACTGATAATACCATTATCTACACGCCAATCGAAATAGTAGTATTTATATTCGTACGGGCCATATCTATAGTAATCATACTGATAGCCATAGCCGCTATCTGCATACTTGCTACCTTTCTTAGGATAGAAAATGATGTGAGTATCGGTGGAAATGAACGTTTCGGTAATAGTGTCACCTCTATGAGTTCTATATGTATAATCATAACACATACCGAAGTCGCCAAACCATTCGCCAGAGAGTATAGAACCAGTCTTCTCGTCATCGTCTACGCAAGATGTCTGCGACAGAACAAGGCAAGCAGCAAATACTACTCCTAATATTTTTGAAATTGTCTTCATAATCAATGCAAATTTCGTGTGTAAATAACTGGCTCAAAATTAATTGAATTATGTACATATAGACAAACATTATTTTAGCTCGAATTAACTTCTTTTTACACACTCTGGACGTCGGTTTTCTATTCGTGTTATGGTGGCAATAATTAAATTTGCTCGTTTTGAGATGTAGACTAATCGAATGAAAATATTCATTGCAGGAGCCGGCGAAGTAGGCAAACATTTGGCGAAACTTTTCGTTGAAGGTGAGCACGAAGTGACGATTATGGACGAGGACCGCGACAAGCTCGATGAGGTAGCGCGACGTCTCGACCTGATGACTCATTGCGGGCAGATGACCTCCATAGAAGCTTTGCGCTCGGCCGAAGTTGGCGAGTGTGACCTCTTCATTGCTGTGCCTCCATATCCCGACATGAGTATCTTGGCTGCCATACTCGCTAAACAGCTCGGCGCCAACACTACCATTGCTCGCGTAAATAATTCGGAATACTTACAAAAGGAGAACCTGATATTCTTCCGTCAGCTTGGAATAGACGAACTTATCTACCCCGAACGCCTTGGTGCCGACGAGGTTGTGGAGGCGCTCAAACGTGCCGGCATTCGACAGATGTTCGAGTCGAGCGATGGACAATTGGCTCTTACCGTTATAAAGGTGCGCGACAATGCACCAATCATAAATATCCCACTGATGAATCTCGATGCGCACAGCCGCCATAGCTACAACCTTGTGGCTATCAACCGCCGTGGCGAGACCATCATTCCGCATGGTAGCGATGCGCTGCAAAACAACGACCTCGGCTACTTCGTAACTACGCATCAGAATATACCATCGATACTTACCGACTGCGGCAAAGAGCAGAAGCAGATTAGCAACGTGATGATTATCGGTGGCAGCCGCCTTGCGCGCCTTATGGCTCACGACCTCGAGGATAAGTACAACGTAAAACTTATTGAGATTAGCCGCGAGAAATCGAACCGACTTGCCAACGAACTTGAGCGCACGCTAATAATCAATGGCGACGGGCGCAACATGCAGCTCTTGCGCGACGAAGGCATTGCCAAAATGGACGCATTCATTGCCGTGACCGACAATTCGGAGATAAATATTTTGGCCTGTCAGCTCGCTAAGAAATTTGGCGTTGTGAAGACTGTTGCCGAAGTAGAAAACCTCGACTATATACCTCTTGCTGAGGAGATTGGCATAGGTACGGTTATAAACAAAAAACTGATTGCCGCAAGCTATATATATCGTCACACATTGCTCTCGCAGTCGTCGTACATAAAATACTTATCGTCGACCAACGCCGAGATGCTGGAACTTGTGGCGCAAGAGGGTTCAAAAATCACCAAAACACCAATTCGCGAACTTAGTCTGCCTAAGGACGTAAATATCGGCGGATTGGTGCGCAATGGCGAGCCTATCATCGTTGATGGTTCAACCCGAATTGAAGTCAACGACAAAGTGCTTATTTTTGCAACTCAGCAGAGTATTCACAAAATAGAAAAACTGTTCGTCTGATGGGTAGAATAATGGCAATAGATTATGGCAAGAAACGCTGTGGAATAGCTGTTACCGACCCACTGAAGATTATCGCCAACGCGCTATGCACCGTAGAGGCTGCGCAACTCGAAAAGTTTGTGAAGGAATACGTAGCTAAAGAATCGGTCGAAACAATAGTCTTTGGCTATCCCAAGCAGGTGAACGGCGACGAGTCGGAGACGATGCGATACATAAAACCGCTCATGGATCGTATGCGCAAAAGTCTACCAGGCATAGATATAAAACTCTACGACGAACGCTTCACCACCAAACTCGCATTGCAAACCATGATTGACGGCGGCCTTAGCAAAAAAGACCGCAACAACAAGAACGGTACGCTCGACAAGGTGAGCGCCACCATAATACTACAATCGTATATGGAATCGACTGAATATCAAGGATAATATAAATACATAATATAGATGCAACTACCAATAGTACAATACGGACATCCGATACTTCGCAAAATGTCGGTCGACATTACGGCAGACTACCCAGATTTGCAAAAACTTATAGCCGATATGTATGAAACTATGTATCGCGCCGAAGGCATAGGCATAGCAGCGCCTCAGATAGGCAAAAGCATTCGTCTTTTCGTTATCGACGCCACGCCGCTTGCCGAAGATTATCCCGAAGTGGCCGACTTCAAGCGTACGTTCATAAACGCGCACATTCTAGAGATGAGCGACGACACCTTGGAGACCGAAGAGGGCTGCCTCAGTCTGCCAGGCATCAGCGAGAAGGTGAAACGTAGCCGCAGCGTACGTATGAAATATGTAGACGAAAACTTTGTTGAGCACGAAGAGGTGTTTGAAGGCTATCGCGCCATTGTGGTTCAGCACGAATACGACCACACCGACGGCAAAGTGTTCACCGACCATCTTGGTATGCTTCGCAAGCGCATGATAAAGAGCAAGTTGCAAAATATTGTAGATGGCAAGGTTCGCACCAAGTTCCGCACCATAACAGCTAAATAATCAACGGAATAAACAATAAAAACATAAATATTTATAGATATGAAATTCGTAGTATCATGTGGCGAGCTACTTCGCCGCCTTCAAGCCGTAGGACGCGTAATAGCGAGTAAGTCGCCAATGCCTATCATGGACAACTATCTGTTTGTGCTTAGCGGCGAGAATCTCATCATAACAGCATCGGAAGCCGAAATACGTATGGTTACGCCACTGCAGGTGAGCAACCTCGAAGGCGACGGCAAAGTGTGTGTGCCTGGCGGCAAACTTACCGAATACCTAAAATCGGTGCCCGAGCAGCCAGTGACCTTCACGGTGAACGAAGATTCGCTACAGATAGAGATAGTTACGAATTCGGGCCGTACGGTGCAAGTTGGTCAAAGCGCCGACGAATATCCAGAGAAGACTCCGTTTGGCGAAGGCGAGGTGAAAGAGTTCAACATCAGCGCTAAGGCATTGATTACGGGCATCAACAAAACCGTGTTCGCCACTGCCAACGACGACCTCCGTCCTGTTATGGAAGGTGTGTTTATTGAAGTTGAGCCAGAGAAGGTTACCTTCGTAGCAACCGACTCGCACAAACTCGTTCGCTACTCGCGCACCGACGTAAATACGGGCATTCAAGCATCGTTCATCCTCAACAAGAAACCTGCGCAACTCATTCGCAACGTGTTTGCAAACGAAGAGGGCGATGTGAATGTTAAGTACGACGACAAGAACATCATCTTCACTGCACAGACCTACGAAATTTCGTGCCGCCGCGTACAAGGTAACTATCCACAATACAACTCGGTAATTCCTACCGACAACCCATTCCACGTAACTATCAAACGCACCGATTTGCTTAGCGCCATCAACCGCGTTTCGCTCTATGCCGATGGCACAAAACTCGTGCGTCTCGATATAAATAGCGATTCGATGCAAGTGTCGGCTCAAGACCTCGACTTCTCGTATCAGGCTACCGACTCAATTCCTTGCCAACTCGATGGCGATTCGATGTCGATAGGTTTCAAAGCTTCATATTTCATTGAAGTTCTTGGCAGCATGGCAGCCGACGAGATAAAAATCGACCTCTCCGACCCATCGCGTGCAGGCGTAATTACTCCAGCGGCTAAGCAAGAGAACGAAGACGAACTTTTGCTCATCATGCCTATGAAAATCTAATTGTAGATAGCCATAAATACAGACACGTCAACAATCAGCAAAGCAATGATTAAGAACAAAAGTCTTATTTCGATAAACGACTTCAGCCGCGACGAGATTCTACGCATAATAGAGCTCGCCGCCGACTTCGAAGCCAACCCCAATCAGCGTCTGCTCGAAGGCAAAATAATAGCATCGCTATTCTTCGAACCATCGACGCGCACACGCCTCAGTTTCGAGACGGCTATGAATCGTCTTGGTGCGCGCATCATCGGTTTCTCCGACGTCAACGCAACATCGACGACGAAGGGCGAGACGCTGAAAGACACCATAAAAATGGTATCGAACTACGCTGATCTCATAGTTATGCGTCACCCGCTCGAAGGTGCAGCACGCTATGCTTCGGAACAAGCTTCGGTGCCTGTCATCAACGCTGGCGACGGCGCCAATCAGCACCCTACGCAGACGTTGCTCGACATGTTTTCTATTATGAAAACGCAAGGTCACCTCGAAAACATCAAAATAGCTATGGTGGGCGACTTGAAATATGGTCGCACGGTGCATTCGCTACTTATGGCTATGTCGCAATTCAACCCGACATTCCACTTCGTAGCGCCCGACGAGCTTAAGATGCCCGAAGAGTACAAGAGCTTCCTTCGCGAAAAGAATGTTTCGTTCACAGAGCACCGCGACATGAACGATATTCTGCCCGAAGTCGACATTCTATATATGACGCGTGTGCAAAAAGAACGATTCTCAGACCTCATTGAGTATGAGAAGGTTAAGAATACATACGTACTGCGCAACGCAATGCTCGACAATACTAAGGACAACCTTCGCGTGCTACATCCACTGCCACGCGTGGGCGAGATAGATCCCGACGTAGATGCCAATCCGAAAGCTTACTACTTCAAGCAAGCCGAGAATGGTGTGTATACACGTATGGCAATCATAGCATCGATTTTGGGTGTAAAATAAGTATGCATCATGGAGAAAGAACTGAAAGTTAGTGCCATAAAAGACGGCACCGTAATAGACCATATACCAGCACAAAACCTTTTCAAGGTAATATCGCTTCTCGGTCTCGAGAATATTCCTAACCAGATAACTTTTGGCACGAACCTCGAGAGCCACAAACTCGGTCGCAAGAGCATCATCAAAGTTGCCGACAAATTTTTTGCCGACGATGAGATAAACAAAATTGCCCTTGTAGCGCCCGAAGCGAAACTCAACATCATCAGAAACTACGAAGTGGTTGAGAAACGCGTAGTTGAAGTACCAAACGAAATTATTGGCTACGTACGCTGCTTCAACCCCAAGTGCGTAACGAATCATCAACCCGTTCCAACACGTTTTTACCTCGTTGGCAAACATCCGTTGGCACTCCGTTGCCACTACTGCGAGAAGGTAACCACCGAGGAGCACCTCGTGATTCTGTAAGTAAAAAGGTATATAAAAAATATTGGGTAGTGTAGATATTATCGGTATCTGCACTACCCATTTCTTTTTTCACTAATTACGAGCAAAATCGTAATTATGAATTCGCAACTCGTAATTATTTATACGCTTTGAGACTCATGTCGAGGGCACTAACGTGGTGCGTGAGTGCGCCAACGGAAATGAAATCTACGCCGCACTCTGCATAATCTCTGAGGGTGTCGAGCGTGATGCCGCCAGACGATTCCGTTTCGAACTTACCGCCAATCATCTCAACGGCTTTGCGCGTGGTAGGTATGTCGAAGTTGTCGAGCATAATACGACGAATGCCGCCCACTTCCATAGCTTGTTGGAGTTCATCGAGGTTGCGCACCTCAACTTCAATGTCGAGATTGCGGCCCGTGCGTTTGAGATATTCGTGCGTGCGGTCGATAGCCTCACGAATGCCGCCAGCAAAATCGATGTGATTATCCTTAAGCATAATCATATCAAATAGGCCAATGCGATGGTTGCAGCCGCCACCAATCTTCACTGCCAATTTGTCGAGCAAGCGCATACCTGGAGTTGTCTTGCGAGTGTCGAGCACACGCGTATGAAGGCCTTTGAGTCTGTCTACATATACACCAGTCTGAGTAGCTATGCCGCTCATGTGCTGCATTACGTTTAGCACGAGGCGTTCGGCGAGCAAAAGCGAACGAGTTTTCAGCTCTACGCGGAAGGCAATATCACCTTTTTTTACGCGTTCGCCGTCGGAAATAAGTTTTTCAAATTTTACGGAAGGATCAAGGCGATGGAAAATCTTTTCTGCAACGTCTACACCAGCTATAATACCATTGTCTTTTACTATAAGTTTCGCATGGTCGATGGCATCTTCGGGGATGCACGACAACGAAGAGTGGTCACCATCGCCAACATCTTCGCGGATTGCGTTGTCGATAAACTCAGTAAGGTACTTGTCGAAATCAGTCATTTTGTTCTTCTATTCTGAATTGTTGTATGAAGGCCGTAGCGCCGTGGCTCTGCCTCAAGATATATAATCGATATTGGTTTGTTTTCGACTTCAGCGTAGCAATGGTACGAGTGGCTGCACCAATGGTCTTCTCGTTAGTTATGCTGCACGCGAAAGTGCCAGTTGATGCAAAGAATTCCGAAAGAATCACCTCCGCCTGCTTTTTGCTATAGATGCCACTTCCCGATGGCAACGACATCTCCACTTGATTGCTGCATTGGCTAACAATCTCAACAACGTCGCCACGTTCTACGGCTTCGAACAATTTCTTCGGTAGCTTATGGCTCCAATGAGTGCTAATGGTATCGATGGTGATGGTTTCGGTGCGAGGTTGACTTTGTGCATCGATGCGAGTATTTATGAACGCCATAAATACTATTATCATGCAATAGAATATTGTCTTTTTGTTATTCATCTCGCTATTTGTAAAAAGATCCAAAATTATATATCGACTGCCATTTGCAGCAATTTTCGCGCCAACGCTATCGCTATTCGAAAAATTAACACGCGCAAAGATAATATCAATTATGAGTTACGAGTGGAGAAATGAATGCCGAGATGAATTTGAAAGATGCACTGTTGATATATAAATAGGTAACGCGATAACCACACAGCTAAACAGCATCGGAGCTACTACTTCTTTTTCTTTATTTTGAGATTATAACCCACGTTCCATTCTATAAAGTCGGCTTTGGAGAGGCGGTGGGCGTAGATATTTACACCGCAATAGGCATCGAATGGCAAGGTGTAGCGAACGCCAGCTCGCTGAAACGAATTGGATTTCTTTTGGCTGCCCTTGACATTGGGCTGATATAAATAATAGCCGAGTTGCGTGGGAAAACTTATCGGTCCGACCACAAACAGATGTTCCACAAATACGCCCAAAGCAAAGCGCTTACTGAAATCGCCGTATACCACCTTTGCGCCATTGCCGTTGTTGATGGGGCGAATTGTGCTGTCGTAGCGGTCGTCGTAGAGCAGACTTACACCCGCGCCATACTTACCACGATGGCAATATTGATGCAGATACGCCGCTTGAATGGTCAGCGAATGAAATTTTATATTGTCGTAATACTCTCTATTGAACCCTATCGCATCCGTATCGACCTCATAACTTTTTATGCCCAAGCCAAACGTTAGGTCGATTTCGTTGCCCTTCTTTTTGTCGAACATCTTACGTATGGGCAATCGCTGATTGTCGAGCAGGTACGCTACATGAGCGCCGGCATACATAAGATTCATGCCTTTGTTGGGCTTGCGAACTGCGCCATTCGAGAAGTGCGTAAATCCTGCGTCGACGCCTACCAACACGCGCTTAGCTATGGTGTAGCTATAATTAAGACCAACACCAATGTGCGCCGTAGCTCGCGAACCTATCGTAATATTATATGGATTGGTATTGTAATCGTATGGTTTCCAGTGAAATGCAACGCCGAAATCGATATTATAGCCAAACGTGTGGTTATCTATGCGAGCAATAGCGCCCTTCAACGTGCCGAAAACAGAAATGGGCTGACCAAGCTCCTCATCGCCATCGAGTTTTGCCGTATATATACCAAAACCCAACGTCGGGAAATTGTTCACGTGGTGCCACTCCTCAGCACCTGAAGTTTGCCACGACACGCCAAACGAATAGGCTTTGTAGTGCTCAAACGGCTTCCCCGTGCGATTCAAACCCTTTAGGTGGTCGTTGGTTTGCGCTATTTTGCCCACGTCGAACTTTGCCCAAACAAACGGAATGCGCTTATACGTAGTGTCGGGTGCGGCAGAATGTGCCACCACGCAAGGCAGCAACAGAAGTAGCAATGTAAATACTAAAACTCTTTGTAGCGAGGTTTGCATAGACATACTTATCGCATACACAACCCAACCACCGTTTGACGCGCGTAGTCGCCAGCGCTGAGTTTTTTACCAATCTGAGCGAAAGCGTCGAGTGTGCACTTCACATCGTCGGATGTGTGCGCAGCCGTAGCTATCAGGCGCAAGAGCATTGTGCCTTTGGGTACGTATGGCGCAGTAACTACGATGCAGAATATGCCATAGCTCTCGCGGAGGTCAACCACGATGTTCATCAGCTCGTTGATGGCCGACTCCTCGTTGCCTGTGGTAGTGCTATCTATAGTTATGGTGGTGATGGGCGATTGTTCGCTGCTGAGCACATTGTAGCCAAGCGAGCGTAATCCGTTTTGAAGCTCTTGTGCGATGCTCTTCACCTTTTCGCGCCAATCGTTATGCTGAGCGAGTAGATTCAAGCGGAAGGCGTTGCCATCTACAATGGCCGACGAGAGTGAGTTGTCGTAGATCTGCGAACGCATGTTGTAGCGAAGGAAATTCACCACTTTCTCCGTAGAAGCTACGAAACCGCCTTTGCCTGCAGCCGCATTGGTGAACGAGCCGAGGAGAATGTCCACTTTGTCGAGCACGCCAAGGTGTTCTGCTGCGCCACAGCCATTTGCGCCGAGCACGCCGAAGCCTTGCGCATCGTCTATCATCAAGCGGAAGTCGTATTTCTCCTTGAGAGCAACGATTTTATCTATAATACCTATCTCACCACTCATGGCAAAAAGTCCTTCGGTAATGAGCAGAATGCCACCTTTGTCGCCTTTGGTTTTGAGGCTTTCGGTAGCCATCTGTAGCTTGAGTTCGCAGTTTTCGATGTCGTTGTGCGCAAACACCATTGAACGGCCACCTTTCACTTTGTGCAGGTATATGCCATCGACGATGCCAGCATGAACACCAGCATCATATACAATGATGTCGGGGCGCGAGCAAAGCGCATCAATAGCGGACACAATAGCCTGATAGTCAGAATTGACTACGAATGCATCCTCTTTCTTTAGAAACGTTGCGAGTCTCTCTTCAAAAGCCTCATGTGTAGCGGTGTTGCCCGAAAGCACGCGAGCGCCCATAGGCATTGCGAAGCCCCACGTATTAGCGGCTTTGCTATCAGCTGCAAGAACATCAGCGTTGGAGGCCAAGCCGAGATAATCGGTCGTACTCCAATTGAGCACGTCTTTGCCTCTGAATTTCATGTGCGGACCAATGACACCTTCGAGTTTCGGGAACGAGAAATAGCCATGCGCCATTCCTTTGTATCGCCCCAGCGGACCGCCGTGTGTCAGGTCTATTTTGTCAAAAATATCCAAAGCTATAGTGATTTGTTGAGTGCAAAGTTACCTTTTATTTCTATATGAGTGGCTATCCTCCCCGAACTTCTTAGGCTGAGGTTCGGAGATGTTCTTATTGGAGAAGCGCCACTTGTTTGTCTAATGCTTGACGAATAAAGGCATTTATCGAAATACCAGCTTTGTTGGCTAAGAACGCTATTTGTGAATGTGTTTCTGGCGAAATACGAACGTTGAGTGTCCCAGTATAACTTTTACGCGGTTGAATATTATTAGCGCGGCAGTATTCCAAATAGTCATCAACTGCTCCCATAAAATCTTGCTTTAGCTCAGCTATTGTCGGCCCCTCGTACGTAATAGCAGTATCGTTGGGCAAGTCGATAACCTTTCCATATAAGCAGTTATCCTCTTCGCTAATCTCGATACTACCATTGTATCCTTTGTAATTCAATGTTTTCATATCAGTTCATTTTTAGTCAAGAAATCGAGTGCTTGCTTCATTACGTAGCTTTTTACGATGCTTTGCGGATGTGGTTTGTGTGCTATGTATGAGTAATTCTTTTTTGAAAAAATAACCCGCGATCCACTCGTTTTACCTTTATTGTCTAAAACAAAGCCCAAGCAAGTAAAAAGGCGCACGAATTCATTCCACTGAAAATCTTTAGGTTGCGACTTAAATCTTTCTATTAACTTCTCCTTAGTTCCCATAGGTAATAGATTGACTGTCCAAATGTAACTATTTTTTAGTTACAAATGCATTCTGACACACCCAAATGAATCTAACTTATGTAAGATTCTCTCCCCCCAAGTGTAAACCCTCACACTGTAAAGCATGTAAAGTTTTTTTACACTCTTGCTACTTATTAAGTTTTATCTACTGCCTATTAATCAATTACTTATAGATTTTGGCACGGGCAGTGCTTATAGGTTGGCATAATTATAAAACGACTTAACACTAAAAAATATGATTACAGTAAACAACCTCTCAAAACTCTTCCGCACCGAAGAAGTAGAAACCATAGCTCTCGACAAAATCTCTTTCACCATCGACGATGGCGAATTCGTTGCTATCATGGGTCCTTCGGGCTGTGGCAAATCTACGCTCCTCAACATTCTTGGCTTGCTCGATAGCCCTACCGAGGGTAGCTACGAACTGCTTGGCACCGAGGTAGCTAACCTCAAAGAACGTGAACGCACCAAGTTCCGCAAAGGCAACATCGGTTTTGTGTTCCAGAGCTTCAACCTCATCGACGAACTAAACGTCTACGACAACATCGAGCTTCCGCTGCGCTACCTCAACATCAGCGCGAGCGAACGAAAAGAGAAGGTGAACGAGATTATGCGCCGCATGAACATTGCCCATCGTGCGCAACACTTTCCACAGCAGCTCTCGGGTGGTCAGCAGCAGCGTGTGGCTATTGCGCGCGCTGTGGTGTCGAATCCGAAGTTGATCCTTGCCGACGAGCCAACGGGTAATCTCGATTCAAAAAACGGTAAAGAGGTTATGGACCTTCTGCGCGAGCTCAACCAAGAGGGAACAACCATAGTTATGGTTACCCACTCACAACGCGACGCCGCTGTAGCTCAGCGCGTTATCAACCTCTTCGACGGTCAGATAGTTACTAACGTGAAGAATGAGTTGTAAATAGAAAATTGGGAGTTGACAATTCTACTTGAAGCCTATGCGAGATCGTGGAGTAGCTTTTTTGTCGTCCAGTTTGAGTGCAAGTTCGCCAATAGCAACATATAGGTTGTCGATGTCTTTTCGAACATCTTCCGAAAGGTCGTTGACGGCTTCTAAATTCTCTTCTTGCTGCATGGCGAGTAAATCTACTTTGGCTCTAAGTTCGTTTATTTCAGCCGATACCGATTTGCTAAGTGTCAATGCTTCTCTAACTTGTATGAAAGCGCGCATAATAGCTATATTGACCTTGATGGCCACCTCGCTATGCAGTACCGACGACAACATTGCTACGCCTTGCTCTGTAAAAGCAAAGGGCTTGTATTTTGTGTTTTTACCTTGTTTCAAGGTCACAATTTGTGATCTTGAAATTTTCAATAAACTATCAGCTTCTTCAAGGGAGAGTTCAAACATAAAATCCGAAGGGAATCTCTCGATATTTCGGCGAACGGCTTGTTTCAATGCTCTTGTTTCAACGCCATACAGCATTGCCAAATCAGAGTCGAGCATAACTCGCCTACCTCTAACCTCGCATATATAGTTATGAATATTAATCAGTTTATCGTTCATATATCTATAACTATTTGATATATCGACAAATATATAAGTAAAAAATATTGTATGAAATCATTCATAAAATTCCTATCGCGACATAAACTATATACAAGCATCGAAGCGGTGGGCCTAGCGGTGAGTATGGCGTTTGTCATACTTATAGGCAGCTATGTGGCACAGCAATACGAGGTGGCGCACGAAACGCCAGACTATAAGCGCACTTTTGTCCTCTGTGGCGACGGCGTGACGGGTCTAACCTATTGGGACAAAGAGGAGCTCGAGACAAATATTCCCGAAGTGGAAGTAGCTACTGTCGTGTCGGCTCTTTGGCAACCCACAATAATGGTCAACAACGAAAAGTTCAGTTGCTCGGCCATGGAGACCGACAAGAATTTCTTTAGCATCTTCCCGCAATATAGGCTTGTTGATGGAAGCCTCGACGATTTTGTGGCTAAGAGCGATGTGTTGATTAGCCAGTCGTTTGCTCGTCGCATCTTTCCCGATGACGAAAACGTAGTGGGCAAAACCATTCATATTGAAGCATTGATGATGTCGGCTGAAGGTCCAAAGGATTTGACCATCAAAGGTGTGTTTGCCGACTTTGGCTATTCGTTTTTTATGCCACAAGACATAATTACACACATTTCAAGTTCGTGGATGGCCACTTCTGGTAAGTCGTTTGGCAGCATAGGTAGCTACTCCACAATCTATCGTGTGCACCCAGATGCCGACCTCGATGCTACGGAGGCTAAAGTGAAAGAGTTGTTGCACAAGAACTACGATAAAACGTGGACTGCCGACCGCGTCAATGCTTGGGGACCAATTCGCATCGACGAAGTATTCTTTATGAATACTATTATGGCTCTCACTCGCAATGGCAACAAACAAATGGTACAGTTGCTAACGATTGTTGTGCTGCTGCTGTTGCTCTCGGCCATATTCAACTACGTGAACCTCAACCTCGCCCTCATCGGCAAACGCGCCAAAGAGATGGCTACGCGCCGCTTACTTGGTTCCGACCGAAGTGCAATTTTGGGTAAATACATAGCTGAATCAATCTGTTTCACAGCCGTTTGTTTTGTGGCGGCGTTGCTTTTGGCGTGGGCATTTGCGCCTATGATGAGCGAACTCGTATCGACTGGCGAACAGACATACCACACTATGGGGCATGGCGACTCTGACGTTCACCTAACATTCCTAATTACGCCAGCCTACATTACTGCTTACGTTGTTGGCATCGTAATTATTGGTATCATCTGCGGACTGCTGCCTGCCTTTGTGGCTTCGCAATACCAACCCATCGACATCATTCGCGGAACACTTCGCCGCCGTAACAAGATGGTGCTAAGCCGTGTATTTATTGTGGTGCAGAACGTTTTTGCTGTGTTTCTCATAGCTATGTCTATGGTTATGGAAGTGCAGTCAAACCACATGCTAACACGTCCGACTGGCGTAGCTTCCGACAATCTGTACTATATGTATTCTGGCTCTATAAATGTGACCCGAAGCGATCTCTTCAAAGACAAATTGCAGCAACTTCCATTTGTGAAGCGCATAGGCTTTGCCCAAGGCATGCCCAGCAAAATGTATACAACGTTGGGGCTCAACCTCGATGGCGAAAAAAACATAAACATGCCCATACTTATTTGCGATACTACGTATTTCCGTATGCTAAATTTCAACATAGTAGAAGACTTCAATCGTCCGTTGGAAAATTCGCTATGGATGTCGGAAACGGCCTACAACACGGCTACTGCGGTTGATTCGCTTGCTAAGTTTGCCGAGTATATATATTTCAATGGCGTGAAAACGGAAGGCCTTGGCGGCGTTGTGTCTAATTTTTTAGCTACCAATGTTTCGACCGATCAAAGCAACGACAATGGCTCTATAATTATTGCTAAAACCGAAGAGATTTTGTTTGCTAACTACATACTTATAGAGACAACAAGCGAAGATGAAGCGTTTGCCGAACAGATTCTCAAAACTTACAGCGACTGTTATGCCGAAATGCTTGGCACGCCTGCCACATCGAACGACTGTGGCTACATGCGCGATATGATACGCAATCAGCTTGTACCCGTTCTGCGCACAGTTCGTCTTGTGGAGCTCTTTGCGGTGCTTTCTGTAATTATTTCGTTGCTTGGACTATTGGCTATGAGTACGTATTTCGCAGGCGAGAACACTAAGCAGATAGCCATTCGCAAGGTGTTTGGCTCCGATGTGACGCGCGAGACGTGGCGCAACGTGAAGAGCTACATGATGCTCTCCGCCATAGCCTGCTTCATAGGCATCCCGCTTGCCATCTACGCCGCGCGCCTATACCTCGAACGCTTCGCCTACCGCACCGACGACTATGCTTGGACATTCGTGGCTGCCATCGTCATCTCGATAGCCATAGCCTTCGCTACCGTGCTGTGGCAAACACTGAAAGCTGCCAAGGCTAATCCAGCCGAGGAATTGAAGAAGGAATAGAAATTGAAATATACATCTCCGGATTTCTTAGCTGAGGTTCGGAGATGTGTTTTTATATACGATGAAATATAAAACGAATCCTATAATGACATTATATGCAATGTGTCCGATTCCCATTGCGCGACGTTATTTTCGATGTATTGGGCAATGCGGTTCATTTCGTCGCGGTCGCGTATGATGCGGTCGTGGAAACGCGTCTGCCACGCGAACGGCAGGGCGCTGGTGTTGGCAAAACGGGTAATGGATTGTTTGAATTGACGAACGACAACCGACAACCAAGATTGCATTTTTGTGGCGTAAATTATTGCATTTTGTTGTTTGGCCGATTGTAGAGACGTTTCATGAAACGTCTCTACGACCCGTTTGTCGTGCGGTGTTTTATCCCCATCAATAATCACAATTGCATGGATATGGTTGGGCATAACCACCCACAATGGTATTTCGGCATATGGATAATGCGACGACACGTTGCGCAATTGTTCATCTGCATAACGTCCGATTTCGTTTAGGTGCATTGTCGGTTCTGTTGTTTTGTGTAGAGACGGGGCGTTTTGTAGAGACGTTTCATGAAACGTCTCTACGGTAGGTTTCGAATTTATTTCGCCGAAAAAATGTTCGCGCCCATGCGTGCAGATGGTTACGAAATATGCACCGCCGTTGTAATCGTGCCACGTAGCGCGCGCCGATGGTATGCGGTATCGGTTGTGGTATAGATTGTCGGACATGGTTGTGCATCAGATGGTTATTGCGCAAATGTAACGTCTCGATGGGGATTTTATTGTATATATACGCGTATTTCACCTGTAGAGACGTTTCATGAAACGTCTCTACAATCCGACATTTTTTTTACGGATTTCGCGTAGAGACGGGGCGCGCCCCGTCTCTACAACAACCACAAACACCCCGAATTATTCCATCGGTTTTATCATCTGTTCGATGAATGCGATTTTATATACACAACAATCTACATGTGATACACATTTTACCAAATACGTAGCACCCCTCTATTCTTGTATTCTGTTGACCATTGAACTTGCCAAGTATTACCGGTTTCGGTATCAAGCATTATAAAATTGTACATATTTTCGGTTGAGTATAGTTCAAATCTGCCTGCATAAGCACCAATATCATCTGAATACGGCAACATTGAATCTCCATTGAGAGTCGTTTTGAACCGATAAGAATCACCTTCTACAGAGTATTGTACTTGCCAAATACGTCCTGAAAATGTTTCTAACTCAAGAAACGTCCACATATTTTTTGTTTTATACAATTTGTACTTCTTTGCCAAGTTTTGCACAGAACCATTACCGCATCCATTATCTGTTTGTGATATTGCAGGCAAAGCAATTATCATAACAAATAAAATAGTTAAAAATCGTTTCATAATATTTTATTTATAATAAATGATATTCAAATTGATACATGGTAAATGTATCAATTGTTTCTTTTACAAGCGAGTTATACACATTGTAGAATCTATTTTCGTGTTTTTCATAATCTCTTCACAGATTGTATGTATATCCTTTTGCTCATTATGCATTTGTTCATTTGAGACACATGTCTTCATTACAACAATATCTTTTCTTAATCGGTATCCTATACCCATTCCTTCATTTATCGGTACATAAATACCATCGGGGTACCGTTCGTCATTTTGAGGTTCAGCCATATACATTATGTGGCTTTTGAAGAATTGCTTCATAACATCAAGTTTCTGCATTTGCTGGTTTTTCAAAATACGTTCACGATACCTATCAAAAAAGTGCGCTTCATATATAGAATATGATTTATGCGAAAACTGCTGTCCTGATAGTATTTCTTTTGCAACTTCTATTCGAGAGTCTATAGCGACGAGTCCTTTTGAGGAATAATAATAAGCTATTGTTGTATATGCTGGATTGTTTTTGCGAAAATCATCTAACGAATCATTGCAAAAGATAACAAAGTAGTTAAGACCTCTATTGCCGTTAACTTCTGAACACATAATGCGTTGTTGCTTATTAACCTTTAGCTGATGGTAATATTTTTTAGCCAAATCACATGTTTTATGCTTCAACATAGGCCTATCATCTTCAAATACTTTTATAATGTCAAAATATGACATTGTTTCAGTTATAATTCGAGCCATAGCACATATTCAACAATTATTCATATTAATATTCGGTATTAAATCAAGATGTGCATCTAAAACAATACAAATACGCGATAGGATATCTACACCAGTAGAATATTTGCCTTGCTCTATTCGAGAAAGATTGGCAGCATCAATACCTGTTAACAAAGCAAGATCTCGAGCCTCCATATTTTTAGATTCTCGCAGTGCTCTTATTTTGGCTCCTATGCGCAAACGCTCCTCTTGACGATTACCGCCATCTATTCCCATAAAATGAACTGCATTGAGCAAAAACTCACGACTAATTCGACTTATCATTTTTTCTTTATCATCTGAAAAATTTTTATCGAATATGAACTCGATCAAATGCAAAACATAGTTCTTATACTCTTCACTTACATACTTGTCCAAATCTGAAATTATCTTGAACAATTCACCATCAGGAGTTTGAACTTCGACATGATATTTGTCAAGTATTTGAGCCTTTGATTTAGTAGGCGTATCCATGAATTTTTTTAGACTTTTGTCCATAATTTGTTCGCCGCATTTGTAAGTGTTGCCGCCACTTTTATAATTTTTTTGTTGCAAAGATATAAAAATACAATTGGTGTATTTACCAATTGAAATAAAAATGTTCTTTGCGAGTTATGTCAATAGTGTAAACCCTCCCACTGTAAAGCATGTAAAGTTTCTTTACACTTTTACAACTTATCACTTATAACTAAAAACTTACAACTCAACACCTTACAACTTCTGGCACGACAACTGCTAACTCATTTGTCAAATTGTAAATAGTAAAATCGACAAATAATAAATCTGTTATTATGAAAAACAATATCATCCTCAAGGTTCTATCGCTCGGTGTAGGGCTGTCGGTGGGCATTGTGCTCATTGCCAAGATATTTTTTGAGCTTAGTTACGACTCATTCTATGCCGACATCGACCGCATATACCGCATAAATACTGGCTTTGAACAAAATGGTGATAGCAACGACTTCGGACAGGTGAGCGGCGCTGTGGCCGTTGGGTTCATGAACGAAGTGCCTGGCGTGGAATATGGCACTCGCACAACGTTCATTTTTGCCAGCAATACGTATATCGACGAAGAACAGCATAAACTTTCTGGTACGCTCGTCTGCGCCGACACGTGTTTCTTCAAGGTGTTCAACCGCCCAATTTTAGCCGGTTCGGCAAGTAAGGCGCTCGGCAATTCTATGTGCGCTATGGTGAGTCGTTCGTTTGCCGAAAAGATACTTCCATCGGGCAACGATAATATTAGCGACGTCATTGGAAAACAGATATACAACGAAGATTACGCCCAACTGAGAATAACCATCGAAGGTGTATTTGAGGATTTCCCAGAGAATGGCAGCCTCGATTACGACATATTGCTCTCGATGGATAGTTACCGCAAAGAGAGCACCGACAATTGGGTTGGCAACGACCGCTACAAAGGCTACGTGAAGCTCTATCCCAACGCCGACCCCAACGGTCTATCCGACGCCATACGCAAAATGCAAGAGGCACATCAACCGCTGGCCGAATTTGAGAAAAACGGAGTACATCTGTGGTATTTCCTCACGCCATTCGACACAATGCACACCACGCAAAAAGAGGTGAAGATGCAAATCATTTTGCTGTCGATTGTGGCTGCACTACTCCTTATCATCTCGCTGCTCAACTACATACTTATAGTTATATCGTCGCTTGTGAAACGTTCGCGCGAGGTTGGCGTACGCAAATGCTACGGTGCCGAGAGTTGGCATATTTACGGAATGCTATCACGCGAAGCGCTCATACACATCATATTTGCACTCGTCTTGGCCGGATTGATAATATTTATAAGTCGTGGCATGGTGGAAGATTTGCTTGGTGTACCATTCTCAACGCTCATCGTGCCGCAAAGCATCTGGGCTATAGCTGGCGTAATTGCTGTGGTGCTGATAGTATCGATAGTAGTTCCGGCCGAACTCTATCAGCGCATACCTATCTATGCTGCACTGAAAAACTACACCGAGCATTCGCGCCGCTGGAAACTTGGATTGCTTGGCATTCAGATACTTATAAACGTATTTTTAGTAATAATGATGATAATTATCGGTCGTCAGTACGAAACGGTGTCGCATAGCAATACGGGCTATAATTACGAGAATCTTTACTACATAAGTATGTACGATGGCGACCGACAGGCACAAACGCGAGTTGTGAACAAGCTACGTACGTTGCCCGAAGTTGTTAGCGTAGCCACCTGCTACAACCTGCCCTTTCAGGGTTCGAGCGGCGATAATATCTATCTGCCTAACGACGACCACGAACTCTTCAACATTGCCGACCAATATGAAGTGTCGGACGGCTTTTTCGAGACTATGGAGATTCCATTCATCGAAGGTCGCGCACCACAAGATTCATCGGAAATAGTTGTTGATGAGCGCTTTGTAGCCAAGATTAACGAATTCATCGACTGGAGCGATGGCGTTGTTGGCAAGCAAATTCTCATCACTGGTCATAGCAATGCTACATCAAGCGCAAATGGCATGGGTCTGTCGCCATACACCATTTCGGGCGTGTATAAACGTTACCTCATTGGCAACTTGCAAAACGTCGACGAACGCCCCAGCGCACTATTCTACGGCAAGATAGGCAGCGAAACATCGTGGATGCCGCACACACTCTTCCGCGTGTCGTCACACGACCTGCACAAAGTGCGCGCCGCTCTTGCCGAAGTGCTCGAAGGTAAGGATATTGACATCGTCTCTTTTGCCGACTCGGTGCGCTCAGCCTACACCAACAGCGAGAAGATGCGCAACACAATAGCCGTTGGCGCGGCATTTTCGCTACTCATTGCGTTGCTTGGCTTGGTTGGCTTCATTCGCGACGAAGCACAACGCCGCTCGAAGGAGATTGCTGTGCGCAAAATAAATGGAGCTACCACGCGCAACTTTATAAGCGACTTCGCCTCCGACATAATGAAACTTGCACTGCTTATGGCCGTGCTGGCATGTGCTGGCGCATACTTCACAGCCAACATCTGGCTTGAACAGTTTGCCGAAAAAGTGGCACTCAACCCGCTATACTTCATCAGTGGCACACTAATCGTACTGACAATCGTCCTTGCAGTAATAATTATCAATTGCCTCAAGATTGCACGTCAAAACCCAGTAATATCGCTGAAGAGCGAATAATTGTTGCGACTGAAAACTTTAGAGTTACGAGCTATGGAGTGCACGCCCCGTGGCTCGTAATTCATTATTATATAGATATTTACAAATAAGCACAAAACACAAATGACATACATAAAAACACTTTTACTTTTTACTTACACTTATACTTCTTTGTTATCTAACTTTGGTGTCCGAAAAAATTTGGAGTACTAAAATGAATATTTCTGAGATTGCTACAGCATGCAACGGTCGTTTGGTAGGACCGTCTGCACTCGAAATAAAGAACATAGTTATAGATAGCCGTCGACCGTTCAGTTCGGCCGATTCGCTCTACGTGGCCATTGTTGGTGAGCGCCACGATGGTCATCAATACATAGCCGACCTATATTCGCGTGGTTTGCGCGCTTTTGTGGTTAGCAAAACGTTCGACGTGGCACCATTCACGCAAGCCTCATTTGTGGTGGTGGACGACACGCTCACCGCACTTCAGGACATTGCGCTGCATCGTCGCACAGCTGTGGGCTGCCGCGTTGTGGCCATCACGGGTAGCAATGGCAAAACAATTGTGAAGGAGTGGCTCGCGCAACTCATTGCTGGTGACATGGTTACGGCTCGTTCGCCGCGTAGCTACAATAGCCAAACGGGCGTTCCACTGAGCCTACTCACCATAGAGGACGACACCCAACTTGCCATCATCGAAGCTGGCATATCTAAGCGTGGCGAGATGGAACGTTTGGCTCGCATAATTGCGCCTAACGATGTCATTATCACTAATATAGGCGAAGCCCACCAAGAGAATTTCACCTCTATCGACGAGAAGATTGCCGAGAAGATTAAACTTTGCCGAGGTGCCGAGCGCATCATATATAATATTGATAATAACGCACTTACGGCAGCTCTAAAACGTGAATATCCACAAGCTAAACATATCACGTGGAGCTGCAACGGCGCTAATGCCGACTGCAAGGTTGCGATTGCCGATAATAATATTGGTAAAAATATTACGCTCGACTACGATGGTAAACATCTAAGTATCAGCACACAGATGACCGATTCTGCATCGGTAGAGAATATCATCACTGCTGCGCTCTACTCTACCCTCGTTGGCATAAATACAGCGAAAATTGCGAGCCGCGCAGCTGATCTCTGCAATATAGAGATGCGCCTAGAGCAAAAAGAGGGCGTGAACGATTGCCTCATCATCAACGATAGCTACAACGCCGACCTCACGTCGCTCTCCGTAGCACTCGATATGCTACACGTGATGGGCACACGCCGCGGACTTACAAAAACGCTTATACTTAGCGACTTGCAGCAAACCGGCCTGCCCGACGCAGAACTCTATCACCGCGTAAAAGCACTGATTGCCAAGAAGAATGTCGATCGATTGATTGGCATTGGCAAACACATCAGCCGTGCTATGGCTGGTATGCCCGATGCACTTTTCTTCACATCGACGGAGCAGTTTTTAGGCACTTTCTCAACTGCCGATTTTCGTCAGGAAGCCATATTACTCAAGGGCTCGCGCACGTTTGGCTTCGAACGTATAGCTACCATGTTGGCTTCGGCGCGCCACCGCACAATAATGGAGATTAACCTCAACGCACTCTCGCACAACATAGCCTACTTCCGCCACCTACTGCCACCCACAACCAAACTGCTATGCATGGTGAAGGCCTATAGCTATGGCACTGGCTCGTTCGAGATTGCGCGCCTCATGCAGCAGCAAGGCGTCGACTACCTTGGTGTGGCGTTTGCCGATGAGGGCGTCGACCTTCGCAACGCGGGAATCACGCTGCCTATTATGGTTATGAACCCCGAGGAGCACGCCTTCGACGTCATGCTTGCCAACCACCTTGAACCAGAGATTTACTCCGAACTTGTGTTGCGCCGCTATGCCGAAGCTGCCAAGCGTGCAGGCATACGTAATGCCGCCGTACATATAAAAATAGATACTGGCATGCACCGCTCGGGCTTCGACTTCGACCAAGCCGACCACATTGCCGATGTACTTAGCGAGCTGCCCAACGTGCATGTTGCCTCGGTTTTCAGCCATCTCGTTGGTGCCGATGAAGCCATCCACGATGAGTTCACCCACGAACAACTTGAGCGCTTCAAGGCTGCCACATCACGTCTGCGCGAACGCCTTGGCTACGATTTTATGCGCCACATACTCAACTCGGCTGGCATAGAGCGCTTTACCGAGAATGCTATGGAGATGGTTCGCCTCGGCATCGGTCTCTATGGCGTGTCGGCAATCGACAACTCGAAGCTGAAAAATGTTGCTACGCTGCGCTCATACATAAGCCTCATACGCACGGTGAAAGCTGGCGATTCCATTGGTTATAGCCGCAAAACAGTTGTCGACCGTGAATCGCGCATAGCTATTGTGCCAATTGGTTATGCCGATGGCCTCGACCGCCGACTGAGCAACGGCGTTGGCAAAGTAATGATTAACAACAAATTGTGCCCGATAGTTGGCAACGTATGTATGGACCTATGTATGGTGGACGTCACCGATGTACCCAATGCACGCGAATCAGACTCCGTCATCATCTTCGGCGACCAACACCCAGTTTGGGAAGTCTCCGATGCCATCGGCACGATACCTTACGAAATTCTTACAGGCATTGGGCGCAGAATTAAGCGTGTGTACTATATAGAATAGAAAAGTAAGCGCATTATATAGAACTACGGAAAACGCTAAATATCTAGCGATTTCCGTAGTTTTTTTGTATCCGTTCGAAGGAATTGAATTTGCTGCGATATATCGAGACGCTACGCCGACAGTGGAATGAAATCCAATCTCTTCAGTGTCTCAGCCATTCTAATTCTTTCGCAGCTATAAAATCTTCGGTTTCAGTTCGTCGGGCGAGTCCTTGGTATACATATCTACGCGCTCAGACTGCTTGGTAAACAGAGCCTCTATATCGTTGATATACACCGTACTTTGCGGCTCGAATTTGGCAGAATGCATGTAATTATAAATAGACTGCAAGAGCTGACGTGCCGCGGGGCGATTATCCAAGTCGTTTGTTAGATTAAACGTAGTCACTATCAGTTTACCATTCAGCACATTAGCTTCGAAAAGCGTACTTAATCGGCGGCTTAGGAACCAAGTGTCGATTGGTTGCACGATAGGTTTCAAGTCGGTAGAGAAATCCTTCATAAGCATACATTGCGTGTTGTTCACGAGTTCCCACCATTGCAGCGAAGTGTAATCGTCGGTTGGGAAGTCGCTGAAAATTGGGTGCGAGCTTTGTATGTATGAACCCACGGTGTGCGGCGGACGCATCTTGAACCAACTTGTATTCCAAAATACTGGCAAAAACTGCTGTTTCACGTCGCTGCCGTAGGTCACTTTGCCGCCAGCAAGCAGGAGCACTTTGCCGCCATTTTGTAGAGTCTCGCGAGCCTTGGCATCGAGCGTATCGGTGACGTAAATATCATTATCGGCTTGCGGATTGAGTTTCGGATAAATCCAGAAATCCCACGAGTTGTTGGCGGTGCAACATTCGCTTCCCAAACTGACTGTAAGCGTAGCTTTGACGGCTTCATTGAAATCGCTAGTTGATAGAACAATTTCGTCCAATTCAGTGATGCCGCAGTCGAGATGATTCATATCTATATTGCCATTTATAAGTGCCATATTGTCGACTTTTATGGTGTAATAGACGCTGCTCTTATCAATAGGCTTGATGTTATAATTTGCAATCTTTATAGGTATGCGAACCTCCTCGCCAGCTGTGAAAGTGAATTTGGGGAATTCAGCCAGCATAACTACTGGATTGCAGAATTGGCGGAAATCCTCGGCACTACAATACCCTTTTTCGTTCCAGAGCACGTTGAGCAAGCCAACAATTGCCGAACCTTGTCCGCTATAATCGTTAAGCGCAAGAAGCTGATAGCCAGCATAATCTGGTGTACGCATAAGACGTTCTATCTCATATTTATAGCATAGCAACTGAAGTTTGCCGCTACTCATAAGGAACTTATTGCTCATGTCCGCCATGCCGTTTTGCACCAAAATATCGGAGAAAATTTCAAAGTTGCGTTCCTTATATACACCCGTAAATTGCACAGTATCAGCAATGTCGGGGAAAGCGCACCACTGCCCCATTTCGTGCGTCACAAACGGCTCATTAATCTCGAAAGTCTGCTTCGTAGCTTTATCGTAGAATCTGGTGATGCCGTCGGTATAGTTGTCGGTAGTGCTCGGGCGATGTTTGCCCCAACTAAGGCCGCGAGCGCCAGCTTTCACATGATATTGGCTTGCTGGCTGCCACTGCCAACCGCCACCAACCGAAGCACCAGTGTAGACGCGACGTGAATCGCGATTTTTCCAAATATTTACAAAATTGGAGCACCATTTCACCCAATTGCCACGCGGTTCGTTGCCAGCAGCAAGCATCACAAACGACGGGTGGTTGCCGTATGCCGCCGTGATGCGCTCAGCTTCGTCCATAAGATATTTATCGACCTTCTCGCCACGTCCGAGGCTCACACCATGATTCGGCCACGAGGGACATTCTGGTTGCAGGTAAAAGCCCTCAATATCAGCAGCTAAGAATGCAGCTTCTGGCGGACAATAGGAATGAAAACGCATGTGGTTGAGCCCATAGGCTTTGCATTTGCGGAAAATCTTCAACCAACTCTCGAGGTCGGTGGGCGCGTAGCCAGTGAGCGGAAAATCGCAGTTCTCCACCGTGCCTCGCAACATTGTCTGACGCCCATTGATAGTGAACTTGCGCCCATCAATCTTGAACTCGCGCATACCAAACACCGTAGTCAACTTTTCGTCGTCATCGGTAGTTATGCTTAGCATATAAAGATTAGGCGATAGTTCGTCCCAGAGTTTGCAATCGGCGCCCATAGGTATGGTTATGCAGCTGCTGTCAGAGCTGAGTTTTATCTGTTTCTCGGCAACAATCTCGTCGGTTCCGTAAGGCGAAACACGCAGCGTAGCTCTCTTCAACTTATTGCTCGTCTTCAGTATCACATCGATGCTCTTCGAAGCTACGTTCGGGTAAACATCTGCACTAACAATCTGTTTTTTATGCAACAAGCGCAACGAGATTTCGCCCACAATGCCATTCCAGCAACCTTGCGTCTGGTCGCTCACCGAATGCGAGTCGTCGCCCACGCCAACCGTCGATGGATCGTTGCCTATAAGTATGGCAATTTCTGCCATGTTACCAGCTGATACATATTTACTTACGTCGTAAATATGCGCCACGCAGAGCGAATTTTGCTCGCCCACATAAGAGCCATTCACCCAAACTTTCGACACGATGTGCGGACGCTCAAGGTAGAGTTCCACATGTTGGCCTTTCCACTGCTTGGGTATACGTATGCTACGTACGTACCATGCTTTGCCTACAAAATGGCGCGGCGGAGTGAGAAAAAATGGGAATTTCACGTTGTCGGCGCGGCGATATTTCTCCATTGCAGGATTGAAATAATACGACGAATCGTATATAGAGCCCACCCAACGCGTATCCACCGTCACGGGATCGCCCTTGCCGTTTTGCATCATAGAGCCTGGCAAACAAATGCTTTCAGTAAGATTCTTAGGCGGAAGATTCACATCTTTTTCGTCGGCTAAAATGCCAAAACGCCATGTGCCAGAGAGGTCTATTTTATCTTGCGCGCAAGTATTTA
Organism: Bacteroidales bacterium; assembly: GCA_017539645.1. GTDB lineage: Bacteria > Bacteroidota > Bacteroidia > Bacteroidales > Marinilabiliaceae > W3P20-009. The sequence continues at coordinate 3,020 of JAFYCM010000081.1, read as the reverse complement.
TACAGCTGATAATAAGCACAATAAATACCACAAAGTCTGTTAATCTCATTCGTTGATTGCGTTAACTGTTAATAATCGTCAAAAGTAATTATAATACTCCATGTGGCCCCGATTAGTTTCCTATTGGGCAAACTTCCATCATATATATAGCATCGAGGCTCCACGTGGCAGCGCCATTTGTACTCATGAAATTTATTTCGTTCTGAGGCGCTGGCGTTTCGGGCGGCGTAACTATGTGCTGAAGCGTGCTTGGCTTCTTGGCACTCGGCATCATACGTTCCATTTCGCGCCAAGCATCATCGGCCAGTTTGCTATCGTTCAAATGGGCAGCAGCGTAGGCCAACAGGCGCGTCACGGGGAATTTATTTTTGCGAATCTCCCACGCCTTACGTTTGTAGTTGCGCGCGAGGTCGAGCCATGCGTTGTTCCAGTCGCGGTCGTTTATCATGGGTATGAATTCCATCATCATCTCGAAACCGCCCATAATCGTCATCAGATGATTTGTCGATTGCAGCGAAGTGTCGCATTCCGTTGATATTATGCCAGTTGCAGGATCGTAGCCGAGTGCAAGCGGACCGGTAAAGATTTTATGTGGCAGCTTAGTAATACTATGCATACCAGTCAAAATCTTGTCGCGATAGGCATTATTGCGCGTGCGTTCCCACTCCGTCATCCAGTTGCATACGTATGCCATCCAATCGGGGCCGATACGCAAGCGAGCAGGAGCGGTGCACGGATATTTGCCTCGTGGCTGAGCAAGACGCATCGGGTCGAGGTGGTAGAGCATGGTATCGGCATCGCGCACGGCAGTCATGAGGTCGCCAGTTCGCTCGTCGGTAGTGAGATAGTGATAGATACGATTCCACGACGCTTGACTTATGCGCGCCTCCTTAGCGCCGCAACCCCAATGTGACACATTGTGGCGCGAGCCGAGCGTAGCATTCGGTCCAATATGATAGACATCCACTTCGCCAGTGTGACGTGTCATTGCAGCGGCCATCGTATATATATCGCTACGACCAGAGCGCAAAAATTCGTACCACAACCACAACGGCGACGCCAATTCGGTATTATCCCACGCGAAACCGCCCACGTCGTAGCGCCATTCGTGACGTTCGGCATCATAGGCATGCATAAAATCGCCATAATTCCAGAAGCCATACCAGCGATGCTGCTCTACTTGGCGTTTGTAATATTCGATAATCTCATTGAGGCGACGCTCAACATTCGCACGCATAGTTGTCGAAGTGTCGGGCAGACTCCACACTCCAAAAGCGCGGCGGTCGTGCAGATAGTGCGGCGTAGGCATAAATATGGTCGGCGTGCTGAGTGCCGTAGCTTTGGCAGCAAAATCGGCTTTTCCTGAATACGGCGCGGCTGGCAAAATAGATAGTTGCGTGGTGCGCGCAATGCCGTATGGCGTGCTCATGCCGGGCTGCACATCTTCGTAACTCGCCTCAAGTCCATGCGCCTCGTCGTCGTAGTGACGGAGGTCCATCGGTTCGGCTTCGGCACTCCAGAGCCACATCGTTAGGCAAGCCTCATCGGAGGTTGCGCCATCTATAGTTATGCTCGACGGATAGGACTGCCAAAAGCCATCCATACTCATAAATATGCCACGTTTTTCGTCGCCTACGAAGGCACAACCAGGGGCTTTTTGTCCGCCCATAGTGCCAATCCACGGACGATTCTCCTTGGCGCGTTTTCTTATGGTATATCCGTCGGGCGTGATTTGGCTGAGACGAAATCCGTCCCACTTTGCCCATTGCTGTATGTACATATTATTTATGCTGTCGAAAGCCTCAGCGTTAGGGATGATACGCCCATCCATCTGTTCTGCTTGCAAATTGCGATGCTGAAACTTCTCCGGAGGCAAACTCTCGTCTGCACGACGGGCATCGGGCGGCGTAGTTTTCAAGCGCAATTCTCGGCGACCATCAAGCGGCTGCACAGGTTCGCTCCACACGCCGCCATTTTCGGTGAGAAACGCCACTTGTCGATTGTACGCCTCACCCACCATGGGCACATTCATACTTACACCAAGCGACGCCACGAAATCGTGGTCAGCATCGCCATCATACGTAATGGTATGCGTCATATTTATGCGCTCCGCGCCGGCGTAGAAATAGAGCCGCACAACAAACGGCAACAGACTTCCACTCGCACCAGAATGCATTCCGACAACTTTTACACAGACACGTTGCTCACCAAGTCGCTCAATATCAACATTTTCAATATTACTTATATACTTACGACCATCCACAGTGCTGCACGTGAGGCGCACATTGCGAGCCGTAGTTACTCCACCGTTACAGATGGAGTCTATGAGATTATTACCGCCTTGATTTTTAGAGAAATACGTACGTACGTTGCCCGTATTTATGCAGAACGAGTTCGCACTTTTCGCAACGTTGATGCGGCGGCTACTCAGCGCAGCGTTTTTTTTTACAGTTATGCTGCTGCAATTTTCAGGAATAACGGCAGCCACGCCAAGCCACTTCACCGAACCATCGGGCCAATAGGCGAGCGGCCAACTGTCAGCGGCGATGTCGGTAGCGCCATCGTTAATGTGCACGCGCTCGCCCTGCTTCATGTAACCCATGTCGTATGGCACGCCGAAACTCACGCCCGTGGCATACTTAGGCACATCGCCGATGGCGTTAACCTTCACTTCATCAGGCTGCCACGGCTCACAGTGATATTTGAAATTGGTGATGCGTGTGCGCGAGAGTGTGGTGCGAAATCCGAACCAACCTTCGGTGTGAGGCTCCGTATCGCGATAGTCCACAAGACGTTCACCATCAATATAATAGCACGTACGACCAGGCTCTGATGTTATTTTTATATGATACCAATGATTAGCTTTCAGCAAGTGCGCGCTGTCGGTATACTCCTTCAAAATGGCTGGGCGGTGCTCAGCTTCTGTCACACCGCGCTCATCGCCATCGTATCTGCGGAAACGCGTGGTTTTGTTGTAGTTGCCGCCATAGCCAAGATAGTAAAGACTTAGTGCATAGCAT
>JAFYCM010000080.1 GCA_017539645.1 Bacteroidales bacterium | reverse complement strand
TACGCAGTCCGCCATTAGGTTGTAGGTCGCAATTTCAATTCGCGAGTTTTCCGACGTTGAGAAGAGTCTCCTATTGTCGATCTCAGACTCAGCGTATGCCTTCGTAGTGCATAAGACTACTAATAGCCCTAAAAGTGTTAAGATTTTTTTCATGTGAATATTATTATGTGTGATTAATTATAATCGGTTAGGAATGTTTGGTTGTTGTTGTGTTTCAAATAGTTGTATCGCTATTATCAGATAGCAATGTATTGGTTGTCCTCAATGTTAGTTTGCAAAAATAAATACGTTCATACATATAATAAAGGAAATTAACAAATAGCTTACTTCAATTCCCAATTTCCAAGGTCTCAATTTTCAAGTTTTCAACTTTCAATTTCCTATAACTTTGTGGTTATAAAAAATGGAATCGTTTTGGATTGGAATAAACTACTAACCACGCAGCGTACGGGCTGTCCTGCCACTCACATACGTCAGCAGCGCACGGAGTTCAAGCGCGACTACGACCGCCTAATCTTCTCGGCAACAGTTCGCCGTTTGCAAAACAAGACGCAGGTCTTTCCGCTTCCTGCGGGCAGCGTATTTGTGCATAACCGTCTAACACACAGCCTCGAAGTGGCTTCGCTTGGCTCGTCGCTTGGCAGCATGGTTGCCGAACGCCTCATTGAGCGTGGCGTCGATTCGCCATACGTAGATGAGATTGGCACCATTGTGCAGTCGGCTTGCTTGGCGCACGACATGGGCAATCCGCCGTTCGGACATTCGGGAGAGCGTGCCATCTCGCACTACTTCACTTCGGGTGCTGGCCGCGACCTCATTGCTGGCTCCGACCTCACCGAGGCTCAGCGCTCCGACCTCATAAATTTCGACGGCAATGCCAATACATTTCGTCTTCTAACCCACTCTTTTGCAGGACGTCGCGAGGGCGGCTTTGTTCTGACATTTTCTACCGTGGCAAGCATCATCAAGTATCCGCGCTCGTCGGTGGGCAAGAAGAAGTTTGGCTATTTCCAGCAGGACCGCGAGACCTTCGAGCAGGTTATGAATACGCTCGGTGTGCCGCGTCTTTCGGCCGATAATGAGCTGCCTATGTATGCGCGCTATCCGCTCGTCTACCTTGTGGAGGCTGCCGACGACGTCTGCTACCAGATGATGGATGTGGAGGACGCTTGCCGCATTGGCATAGTGTCTATCGAGCAGACCATAGATATGCTTAGCGCATTCTTCGATCCGGCTGTAGATAAGCAGTTTTTTGAGTCGCGCGATGAGGTTTTTGCTCGCGTCACAGATAGTCACGAGCGCGTGGCGTTCCTTCGTTCTATGGTCATTGGTCGCTTGCTGAACCGCTGCACCGACATCTTTATTGATAATATCGATGCTATCCTCGCTGGCACTTTCGAGCATTCGCTTGTCGATTACCTGCCTGAGACAGAAGAGAATGCATTGAAGCGGATAGCAACATTTGCGGTGAAGAATATCTACAAACACCATTCGGTGGCCGAGATTGAACTTTCGGGTTTCACCATAATAGGTACGTTGCTACACACCTTCATCGAGGCGATGCTCGAGCCCAATACATATTATTCGTCGCTTATCCGCCCGTTCATTCCTGCGCAATATGCCGTGCCAGACGATGCGCCACTCTACGACAAGCTTCTCGCCGCTGTCGACATCGTTTCGGGCATGACCGACGTTTATGCGCTCGACTTATTCAAGAAAGTGAAAGGAACGATTTAGTTACGAGGTCCTAATTACGAATTCTGCATTCTGCATTCTGAATATTGAACCGTGAATTATGAATTCTGAATTATGCATTCTGAATTACAAATTATGAAAATACGTCTACTCATACCAATGCTTATGCTTCTCGCCGCTTGCGCCGATGAGGTTCGCCGCGAGCAATGGCTCTCCATCGACTTCAATGGAACTATAAAGCATGAAGTATATCTATATGATGCTAATAATGAGCCTATTGATACTGCGAGCGCCGATAAATACATATACCGCTTCAATATTGCCGAACTGCCCTACGGCGTTTATAGCATAGTTACGCCCGACAGCACCGCAATTCCTATTGCTAAAGACGACGACGACAACATAACCATTTGCGCTCGCCTCAACCACTTCGATGAGGCAACTACCGACAATGCTGCCGTGGCTAACCTCTGGGAAATCAATAGAGTACGTGCGCAATACGACGCTGCTATCGACGCCATTTTGACCCACAATGCGCCTACTGTAGCCAATCGCAGAGTGGTGGCTGCGCAGATAAATGCTGTCGTAAAACACTGGAAACCAATAGTGAAGCAACTCGTCGAGAAGAATAGTAAATCGTTGTGCGTATTGCCATTGCTGAAGTTTGGCGAAAAATCATCGCCGCTGTTCAATATTATCGACGACTACGATATGTATAAGTCTGTAGCAGATAATGCTGATGGTAAATTTGCTAATAATGAGGATATTATGAAGCTAAGGGCACTCCTTGCCGACAATGCCGAGCTTGTGTCGTTCGTGCGCCACAGCAAAATTGGCGATGCCTTGCCCGACGTTGGTATACGTACGAAAGATGGCATCACCGTGAACGCGCGCGAGTTGGGCAAACCAGCCATAATTATCTGTAGCACCGACAGTTCTGCCAACGCCATAAATATTTGGAACAGCGTTTCAGCCAAGCGCTATGCAGGCTTTACCATCATGGCCGACGTTCCTGCGTCGGTTTCTGGTAATATCGCATATAATATTACTAAGGGCCAACTCGTTGGCAAAGATGCTGTTATGCTGCGCAAGTTGCAGCCCATCGTTATTGCTGCTGATGCCGATGGCAAGATAACTCATATTGCGCCATTTACTACGTACGACGACGATGCGCTCAATTGGTAGTTGAGCCTTTCTATAGAAAGAACACAGATGCTGCATATTGAACAGATTTTCGCAGATTTATATGTTTGTGATAATCACGTTCGTGGGAATTTGAAATCCGCTTGGACGATTTTTGGTTGTCATTCTCAGCGTAGCGAAGAATCCCACCGTTGGGCGTAGAATGCGCCTACCCCCGTTCGAGAAAATTTGCCCCCCACTGGTTTGCTGATTTCCAAATCTGCCAAAACAGTAGTTCACCTCGTTCGAGAAAATTTCCCCACACTGGTTTGCGGATTTCCAAATCCGCCAAAATAGCAGTTCGCCCCGTTCGAGAAAAATTTTCCCCCACTGGTTTGCGGATTTCTAATCCGCCAAAACAGCAGTTCGCACCAAATACCACCGCTCTGTGCAAACATTTTGCTCGCACAGATCACACTGATAGCGCTGATTGATAGTATTTTATAGAGTGGGGTTATTGGTTATTTTTACGATAGAGCGAGACTCCGAGCTGAGTTACTGTTTCTTCTTAGGTTCGTATGGAACTCCATTTTTGTATTTCGAAATTTCCTCTTTGGAAGGAAAATAGTTATAAATAAAAAACCTATCATGTGACAACTTAGAATACTCAATTAATATAGTATCGTTTATCCGCAT
>JAFYCM010000014.1 GCA_017539645.1 Bacteroidales bacterium | reverse complement strand
ATAGGCTCGGTATATAAAAAATTTTCATCTAATGGCTTCCGCTTATACCAAATTGAATCAATCTTATCTATTGAAACACAAACATCAAAAGCGTCTATTTCGGATTGAGAATGTGATAGAATCTTCTCTTTTATTTGTTCTAATTGTGCTCCATTAACATTTATAAACAACAAGCCATCATTTGTTTCTCCGCGAACGGTACAAGAAGTGAATGACATTTCTATATAAGTCGAAATATGATATACCGATTCTAATTGTGATATAGAAGTAATTGGTATTTTGTTGCCATCATTATCTTGCAATGTTATATTATAGATTTTATAAATAGCTTTATAATAATGTATTCCTTCTATTCTGAATGGAGAAACAATTTGAGAGTCAAATGAGATTTGATATACTTGCCCATTATATATGGCATAATCACCTGACTTAAGAATTTTCCTCATTATTCTGTTATTTTTATAAATTGGTCATCAATAAAAATTGCTATTATTTTTTCAGAGCCATCGTCTAATTTTCTTCCAATAATTGCTTTGTTAAAACTTAATCCATCGTTTGTTACAGTATACAATTCGGGTACCCCCCGTTGGGCGTAGGCTGTGCCTACGTCTTTTCTAAAAGCAAGGCTTTTGCCTTGTATTGAAATGTTTGTATTACGTATTTGGTTACTCATTGCTTTCTGTTTTTAGTTATGCACAAGGCTGGAGCCTTGCTTTTTGCTGCGATGTAGTCTGCAGACTACGTCGAACGAATGGAATTACGAATTTCTATCTTCTCGCCAACGTTTTTATCACGTTGTCGATGTTTGGGTGGAGAAATTCGAAGCCCATATCTGTCAAGCGTTGCGGACTGACCTTGCAGTTTTGTTCGAAGAGCTCCGTAGCGCGTCCGGCGAGCGAACGTAGTAGCGCGTGCGGCATGGGTAATTGGAATCCGCGCTGATATTTCTTTATCGAGTCGACGAGTTCGCGCATCGAGCACATTTCGGGAATACTTATGTTGAAGATACCTTCGGCATTTTCGCTCTCTATGAGGAACAAAATGGCGCGTGCAGCATCGTCGATATGCACTATAGGTATGCACTGATAGCCATCGTCTATCACGCCAGCAAGGTGCAGTCGGCTCAATCGGCGCAAGATAGGGTAGACTCCGCCGCGGCGGCACATCACATAGCCACTTCGCAAAATGATGAGGCGCTTCTCTTTATACTGCTTCTTGAGTTTCATCATTTCAGCAGTCTCCATGCGTCCAACCTCCGACATAAATCCGTCGCCGTATGAAGTGGAATAGTCGGTATGCACCTCATATTTATCGTAAATCATTGCGTTCGATAGCCCCATGAAAACTTTGGGGCGCTCTTCGCAGTAATTCAGTGCTTGCGAGAGGTTATGTATGGTTGTTATGCGGTCGGCATAAATATCGTACTGATAGCGGCCTGTCCAGCGACTTTCGAAGGGCACGCCTTGCAAGTTGCACAGCACGTCGCAGCCGTCGATATGTTTAGTGATGTCTGGAATTGGGCGTAGTAGCAGCGAACGCGAGAGCTCCACCACCTCATAGCCATTCTTCCTAAGAAGCGCTGTGAGCACGTTGCCAAGTGGTGTTGTGGCTCCAGTTATTGCTACTTTTTTGCCTGCCATAATTATATCTTCTCTAAGTACTCGCCAAGTTCTATTGCGGAATTTATCATAGTGTATTGACCACCTTGAAACACGGTGATGTTGCCCGTCTCTTCGGATACTACAACTGCCACAGCATCAGTCTCTTCCGTTATGCCGAGAGCCGAGCGGTGGCGCAGTCCAAATTGCTTGGGAATATCCATATTGTGCGAAACCGGCAGGATGCAGCCAGCAGCCAAAATGTGGTTTTTGTCCACAATCATGGCGCCGTCGTGCAGCGGTGTGTTCTTGAAGAAGATGGTCTCTATCAGTTGTTGCGAGAAGGCAGCGTTAATCTCCTCGCCCGTAGATTTTATCTCGTTTAGCGTGGCATTGCGCGTAAATACTATCAGAGCTCCAGTGTGGGTTCGCGACATATTTTCGCATGCCTTGCTCACTGCGTTGACGTATAGTAATTGCTGAGGAGCTTCGCTTTCGTTCATCACTTTCGATAAGAAGTTGCGCCGCAAGAAGTCGTAGCGCGAACCGAGCATCACTAAAAATTGCCTTACTTCTTGTTGGAATATAATTATGAGCGCCAACAAACCTACGTTCATGAAACTGTCGAATATTACCGACAACATATTCATTTTCAGTTGTTTCACGATGAACCACGTAGCCATAAATGCAATAATGCTTATGATGATGTTCATCGCCACGGTGCCCTTCACGAGTTTGTAGACGGCATACATAATATATGCGCCTATAAGCACGTCAATTATGTCAACAATACGTATGTCAATTAGGTGAAACATACTTATTCAGCGAGTTGTTCAACAATTCTTACACATTCAACAGCCTCTTTCACGTCGTGCACGCGCAAAATGCTTGCGCCATTCATCAACGATATGGTATTGAGCACGCTTGTTCCGTTTAGAGATTCTTGCGGTGTAGTGCCCAATAGTTTGTATATCATCGATTTGCGCGAAATACCGACTAAAATTGGCATATCAAATATAGTTAGATTATTAAGGTTTTTTAGCAGAGTGTAGTTATGTTGTACTGTTTTCCCGAATCCGAAACCCGGGTCGATGATGATGTCGGCCACGCCAAGTCGGTGAAGTTCAAGCACTTTCTCGCTCAAGAATTTTATCACGTCGGTGGTAATATCATCATACGTAGGCGAATCTTGCATGTTTTTAGGTTTGCCCTGAATATGCATAAGTATGTATGGCACATGAAGTTGCGCTACGGTGGCAAACATGTTTTCGTCGAGTGTGCCAGCCGAGATGTCGTTTATAATACTTACTACGCCGCTCTCCACACATTGGCGAGCCACTTTTGCGCGAAACGTATCCACCGAAACGATAGTGCCAGCGTAGTGTTCGCTAAGAATTTGCAGTGCGGGCTCCAAACGACGCCACTCTTCGTCTACGCTCACATCGTCGGCACCGGGACGTGTGGAGTATGCGCCAAGGTCGATGATGTCGGCGCCATCGGCGAGCATCTTATCTATGCGGCTACGTATGGCATCGCGGTTGTCGATGTATCGTCCGCCATCGAAAAACGAGTCGGGCGTGAGGTTCAAAATGCCCATCACTTGGGGCTTGTCGAAGGTGCGGAGTGTTCCGTTGAGGTTAAGTGTAAAGGGCTTCATTTTTGTGTTTATCTATATTTCGTTGTCTAATGTTGTATTATCTATGAATTATAACCACGGAAAACACTAAACGCACTTGAAAACGTCTGTGATTTCAATATTTATGAATACAGAGCGCACGAAAAAATTTTTTATGAATTCTGTGCTTTATGTGGTTAATTGCTAATTACAAATTCTTGAAAAACGTAAAATTCACTTTGCCGTAGCAGCGCGTTTGCGAGAAGTTCGGGTGGTTGTTGTATTTTCCTTCTCCCGAATGCTCTAGTATGAATAATCCATTATCGTTCAGTAGATTACGCTCGAAGATTATGTCGGGCAATGTTGCTACATCGAGGTCGAAAGGTGGGTCGGCAAAAATGAGGTCGTATTTTGCTTCGGTTGTCTGCACAAAGCGGAAGGCATCGCCTTTTATCGAGCGCACTTGCTTGTCGATGCCAAACTCGCGTATGGTCTTGGCAATGAACTGCTGGTGCTTGAAATTCTTCTCTACACTCGTGATGTCGCGGCAGCCGCGCGAAGCAAATTCGTAGCTGATGCTGCCTGTGCCAGAAAAAATATCTAAGACCTTAATCTCTTCAAAATCAATGAAGTTAGCCAATACGTTGAAAAGGTTCTCTTTGGCGAAATCGGTCGTCGGGCGAGCCGAAAAATTTTCTGGCGGTGTAAATCGTCTACCGCGAAGGTCTCCACTTACTATACGCATAATGCCGTTTTTATAATGTTAGTGTATCTATGTTGCTCGTTTGGCATGATGAAGTCGTAGTCGAGCAGCTGTGGGAATGTGGCGAGCTCTACGTTGCGTCCGAAGCGTTTTAGTAGTCTTACGCGCTCGTCGTCGGCCTCTATGTCGCCGCTTATCTCCATAAAATAGCCCTCGGCGTTGAACTTTATTTGCTCCACGGCATTCATAGCCATATATACAAAGTCATTAGTGTCGGTGCATTCAAACTCGTTGCAAAGTACCAATTGGTTTCCATCTACAGCCACAAGCGTTAGTCGTTTGTCGGCAATAGTTATACTTATGGTGCCTCGGCGGTCGTCGCTAAGTCGCTTGGTTAGAAGCCATTCTGCAATGGGTGATGCAGCGTGATGAATCTCTACATTCTTATACTGCGAACGCAAGAAGTAGTACAAGAATCTCGAAACGGGGTAGAGTAGTTTAGCTCCTACCTCGTCGATGTTGTCGGTGAGAATGACGTCTTCTTCGGTCGTGGGTATGCCCACAAAGTTGAGCATCTGCTGGTTGCGACTTTCGTCGTCGAGCATCTGCGGCATTATGGTGAATGGGCGACCTTCTATGCTGACTATTACGCGTTTATATTCCTTGTTGAGCAACTCGTCGCACATCATCAGTTGTTCCTGATGGGCGAAATGCTCATCGGGTTCGCTAAACGTGGTGCTGCATAGTGCTAATATGCTGTTTGTTACCGAATCGTACACCGAAAAAGAAAGTCCACCCGACCAAAGCCGAATGGACAAATTATACGATGTCGACAATTGCTCTTTGTAGTTTGAGCCAATTATCCGTATGTCAGACATAGAGAGTTTTGTTTTTTTATTCCCAGTTGCCCGCGTTGTTGTTTGCCTCTTCGATAGAACCAACTTTCAAACCAGGGTAGCGACCGAGTTTGTTAGCTTCGTCATCGAGGTTGATGCGCTCTTGGTTGTCAAGACCTTTGAGGTATACTTTGTTGGTTACGCGTGCCTCAAATACTGGTACTACAAGACCAGAACTTGTTGTGAGGGATGCTTTCTCCATCTCGAACTGTGCTTTGTCGGTGAAAGGAACGTAGCGAAGCGAATCTGGTGAAAGATTCTTGAAGAGTGAGTCTACAACCGAAACAACGATGGTATCGCGCTTGATGATGCCAAGTTTGAGTGCCTCTTTTTCAGTAACACCTGCTGCCAACATACTATCGGTAAGTGTACCTTCCATCTTCACGAGTTTGAAGTTCTCTGTCTTTACAAAGTTGATGAGAGTATCGAAACTGCCGGTGTATTCTTGGTGGTTAGCTTTGTATGCAACCTGTGCATCACGAATCAATTTCAATCTATCTACCACTGCAGTCTTGCGTTTGTCGAATTGCTCTTGAAAGCGAATTGGCTGCATAATACTCTCGTAAACGAAATAAATCAAACCTACAATAACGATGAGGAGAATGACTTGAAATACTTTTTTCATTATCTAATAGCTTTATAATTTTGCATTGATTAAGAATTAGCGCAAAAATATAAAAAAGAGTAAATCATTATCAGCATAGTCGATTTTTAGTTGACTTTTGTTGAACTCTGCATTTTCTTTGGTACATATTTATAACTGATGGCAACGAATGCAGTTAGTATAAATTCGTTCAATACAGTTGTTCGTAAATACGTGTCTTACAATGATAATTACCCAAAGTGAACTTGTCTCTCGCCTTGTTTCGCAGATGTCGGTTTCGCCTACGCGCAGCCAACAGGCAGCATTCGAGGCTATGGCTACGTTTCTCCTCTCTACCGATACTCGCCCTACGCTTCTCGTCAATGGTTATGCTGGTACTGGCAAAACTACTATAATGCGCGCTCTTTGTGATGTGGCTACCGATATGGGCTTCCGCTTGCATCTGATGGCACCTACTGGTCGTGCGGCCAAGGTGCTGTCGAGTATCACGGGGCGGCAGGCTCTCACCATACATAAAACTATTTATAGGCAAGAGACGGCTGCCGACCTCAATAGCCAATTCAAAGTTGGCTACAACGGCTCGCGCACTACCATATTTATAGTCGATGAGGCGTCGATGATTTCCAATGCATACAGCGGCGAAACGGAGTTTGGCTCAGGGCGCTTGCTCACCGACCTTATTTCATACGTATTTAGTCAAGACGATTGTCGTCTGCTGCTCGTTGGCGATCCGGCTCAGCTGCCGCCTGTTGGCCTGAATATCGCTCCGGCACTCGATATTAATTATCTGCAGTCGTGTGGTCTCGATGTGGCTCAAGTGTGGCTCACCGACGTTGTGCGCCAAGAGACCGAGAGTGCCATATTGAAAAATGCCGTTGCGCTGCGTCAAATCATCGAAAATGAGCCCGATTTTATGGGCTTCCCACGTCTTTTTGCTGAATACGGAACCGATGTGGAACGTCTCGGAGGCGATGAACTTATAGAGACGCTAATAACTTGCAATGATAGGTATGGAACAGAAAATACGCTCGTGGTGACGCGAAGCAATAAGCGTGCAACGCGTTTCAATCTTGGCATTCGTGCGCAGGTGATGTTTGTCGAAGAGGAAATCACGCGCGGCGATTTTCTTATGGTTTGTAAGAATAATTATAAGTGGCTCGGCAAGGAGAGTAAAGATTTTATTGCCAATGGTGATATATGCGAAGTGGTACGTATAAATGGCTATAAAACGCTATACGATAAGCGCTTTGCCGATGTGTCGTTGCGATTTCTTGAGCACAACGATGTAGATGTTGATGCTATGCTTCTGCTCGATGGCCTTTCGTCGGATGCTGGTCGTATGACTCGCGATGAGGAGATGCAGTTCTTTCAATCTGTTGCCGAAGATTATATGGAACTCGGCAGCAAAGCGCGCATCATGGCTGCCATGCGCGACGACCCATACTACAATGCTCTACAAGTGAAGTTTGCCTATGCCGTAACGTGTCACAAAGCCCAAGGCGGTCAGTGGGATGCCGTCTTTGTAGATATTGGCTATGTTCCCGACGAGATGCGCAACGTAGAGTTCCTCAAATGGCTCTACACTGCCGTTACTCGCGCCACCCAGAAGCTCTATCTCGTAAACTTCCCAGACGAGTTTTTTGAGTAATTCTGCAAATTCATAACAAAAAGTCGTGCCATTTTTGTGGTTCTAATCACAAAAGTCCTATGACTTTTGTAGTTCGCTGTGGAATATGGATAAGTACGGCGCATAACTCTGTACTATATGATGCGTTGTAACAACAAAAAATCCTACTCTTATTATTGGTAATCAATTTCTCAACTTTCGATTAACTTTGCGCGCTTTTTTACAATAAAGTATTAGATAAATCAGATGAGTCTCATTTCTACAAACAACATCAAGGGCGATGTGTTCGGTGGTATAACGGCCGGCATTGTTGCCTTGCCTCTTGCTTTGGCTTTTGGTATACAAGCTTTTGGAGGCATTACCGATCCTGCAGCGAGTGCTGTGGGTGCACTTGCAGGTCTTGTGGGTGCTACAATGCTCGGATTTTTTGCTGCTCTCTTTGGTGGCACGCATTCGCAAATTAGCGGTCCTACGGGTCCAATGACCGTAGTTACGGCATCGCTCGTTTCGGGTCTTTGGGCTGGCTACCAGTCGCAAGGCATGGCGTTCGAACAAGCTATTCCCAACATCATCATCTCGATGTCGATGGCAGGTGTGTTCTGCGGCCTGTTTCAAATTCTTTTCGGCGTAATAAAGATTGGTAAATACATACGCTACATACCTTATCCTGTGCTTTCGGGCTTCATGAGTGGTATAGGTATAATAATTATACTACAACAAATCTATCCGCTCATTGGCCTCAAGTCGCCGGTGATGGTTGTTGATATGATTCTCCAATTTCCCGAGCGTGTTGCTAACGGCATTTCTGTTCCTGCCTTGCTGCTTGGTTTGGGCACTATTGTAGTTATATACCTCTTCCCGTTCGTAACCAAGAAAGTGCCAGCAACACTTGTTGCTCTTATAGTTATGACTGTTGTTTCGCTCTTCGTTACCGATTTCCCTGAGACGCTCACCATTGGTCAGATTCCTTCGGGCTTCCCAATGCCGTTCTTCCTCAAAGATGGTATCGACCTCTCTAACATCGATTGGGGCCAAGCTATCGTAACAGCCATCGTTCCAGGCTTGACGCTTGCCGGTCTTGGCTCTATCGACACGCTGCTTACTTCTATAGTAGCCGACAACATCACCAAAACACAGCATAACAGCAATCAGGAACTCATTGGTCAAGGCATAGGCAATGCCGTTGCTGGTATGTTCTGCGGCATTTCGGGTGCGGGTGCCACCATGCGTACTGTAGTGAATGTAAAGAGTGGCGGACGTACGCAGATTTCTGGTATGATTCACTCGCTCTTCCTTCTTGCCATACTTCTTGGCTTGGGTTCAATCGTACGTTTCGTGCCGCTGTCGGTGCTTGCAGGTATACTTATCACTGTAGGGTGGGGTATCATCGACTTCAAAGGCTTCAAAGATTTGCCTCGAATACCCAAATCGGACGCATTTGTGCTACTTATTGTGCTCTTCGTCACAGTGTTTGTTGACCTCCTCACGGCAGTAGGTATTGGTATGGTGGTAGCATGCGTACTGTTTATGAAGCGTACGAGCGACCTCGTAGAAGGCAATTATTCGGCTGGTGAACTCTCAGCATTCGACAAAGAGTCGCCTTGGTCCGACGAGCATGGTTTGCCCGATGTAGCTAAACATAAGATATACATACAACGTCTCAATGGCCCGATATTCTTCGGCTCTATCACTGGTTTCCAGAACGTCATGAAGTCTGTGCCCGACGATGTTAAGATTGTAATCATACGTATGAAACGCGTGTCGTTTATGGACCAGTCGGGTGTATACGCTATGGAGACTGCCATACGCGACCTTCAAGCACGCGGCATTCGTGTGTTGATGACTATTATTCAACCTCAGCCTGCCTATTTGATGCGTAAAATGAATGTCATTCCTGGCGTTTTGACCGAAAACGATACATTCGAAACATTTGAAGATTGTACAGCATTCCTCAAAGCTCATTTTGAGAATTAGTAACTGTAAATAGTTATAGAAAACATACTTCAAGCCAGTGGCAATAATTGCTGCTGGCTTTTTTTATATTCAATAAATATCTTTATTTATTATTAACTAAAACACAAAATCTTTTTTGAAATCTATTTCCCATTATTGCAAAAACGCAACAAACAAATAAAACTTCTATGAGAATCAACACACAAAATCTCAGCACTAAGGCAAAATCAAACATACTGTATGTAGCGTTTGCTTTTGTAGCGGTTGTCACTTTAGTGATGGTACTGCATTTTTCTATTCGCAGTTTGGTGGCTCGCCAAATTCAGAACAATATAGCGAGCGACCTTATCGGTCTCAACAATACTCTTAACGAGCATTATAATGGTTTCGGAGTGTCGAACGATCTGTTGATACACTCGGCAGAATGTGCTTTAGCGCAGATGGGCGGCATAGAAGAGATTAAATCGCAATTTGTTCAGATTGGGTCATACTTATTGCCTAAATGGAGTGTTGGTGGTAATGTGCAGCAAAACAACAACGCTTTTTGTAAGGCTGTGGCGAGTGGCCTCAATGGTAGCCATTTTACCATTTTCCAAAAAAATGGTAAGGATTATGTACGTATTGCCACCACAATCGTGAATTCTGATGGAAATTTGGCTGTCGGCACAAAGCTCGACGATCCTGAAGTGATGCGCACAATTGAGGCGGGAGAGGAGTTCTTTGCAAGTACTGTTATTCTCGGCGTTTCATACGTGGCATCGTACAAGCCACTATACATAAATGGTGAGTTGAAGGGAATATATTTTACGGGTCAAGAGGAATCTAAAATTCAGGCTCAGAATGCCACGCTCAACTCGCATAATATTATAGATGACGGATTTACTCTATGGTCGTCGGACACCGAAAACCGATGCTACGAAGGTAAATGGGGCAAAATGACAGATGATATTTATAAAGAAATGCTCAGAAATAAAGATGAAGCGCCTCACCACACAACGTTCCAACTCGATGGCCTTAGCTACGATATGACATATATCCATAACAATAATACAAAGTCGTTTGTTTCGCTTGTTTATCCTTCCACTTCAAAGTATAATGGTGTAAAATCCACCGTGTTGTCGTTGGCATTAGTGATATTGGTGATTATAGCGCTTATGATGATAGCGTCGAATACTCTTAATAATAGCATACTTAGTGCTGTAGGTGGTGAACCTCGCGAGGTGCAGCTGTTGGTTAATAGAATTGCGCAAGGCGACTTGCGTATATCTCAAAACAGCGCTAAGTCGGCCACTGGTATCCTCAAATCGTCGTATGAGATGACTGGTAGCCTTCGAGATATTCTCGAGAAAATCAACGACGGAGCCAACGCGCTTCAGGTTTCAAGCTCTGAAATCAACCGCGCCACACAAACTCTTTCGCAAAACGCAAGTGAGCAAGCTGCTACATCCGAAAACATTGTTCAGTCGATTGCCGATATTGCCTACGAAGTTAATAGCAACGCCAATCTTGCCTCCAGAGCCGATGTCATAACGCAGAAGGTTACTACCGACATCAAACAGATAAAGGATGCTCAGGACGAAACTTATAATGCCGTTATGGATATTACAGCAAAAATCAACATTATCAACGACATTGCTGCTCAAACCAACATACTTGCCCTCAACGCAGCTGTTGAGGCTGCACGAGCTGGAGAATACGGAAAAGGCTTTGCTGTGGTGGCGTCGGAAATTCGCAAACTTGCCGAAAAGAGTAGAACGTCGGCCGCCGACATCGTTGCTGGAGCTAATGCGAGTGTGCAAGCTACGGCTAAGTCTACACAATTGATTGCAAGCATTCTACCAGAAATCGACGAATGCGCTTCGCTCATCGAACGTGTGGGTAATTCTGCCAAGAGTCAACGCTCTACAATAGAAGAAATTGATACTTCGGTGAAAGAACTCAATGGAGCAATACAAGGCAATGCAGCTGCAACCGAAGAGCTCGCCGTGAGTGCAGAAGAGCTCAACGGTCAAGCGGGCTTGTTCCGCGAGAGTTCAGCCGTATTCAAATTTTGATGCGTAGCTATAAATATGATTACCTCCAAGCCAGTGGCAATAGTTGCTGCTGGCTTTTTTGTTTGTGTATATGTATATGTATAGGAATGTGATTTTCGCTGTTACCTTTGCATTTCAAGAAATAGAAACAAGCAATTATATGATTAGGAATGCTATTCTTTTGATTGTCATATTCATTTGCAATGTGGCAACAATAAACAGAGTTGAGGCTCAGAGACTAAAAATAAAAAACGAAACTGAGTTCAATTTTGATCGGGTAATTATTTATACAGAAAGAACAGAAGGACGACATATTCCTGCGCATGACAGAATATGGGGAATAAAATTCGACACACCAAACATTACAACAGATACTGTTGCTTACAGCAAAAAGATTAAGTTACCTGGTCATGGTGTCTACACATTGAAGTTCGAAAAATCTGGTTATGTATCATGTATGTGCTATGGTATAGATGCAAGTAAAGTAAAGACGTTGACACTCAATAGAAACAATTGCACGTTTTTGTACTGTGATGAAGACAACATGGCAAAATTCGCAGATGGTACATTAATCAAAGAGCCAGACTTCAATTATGTAGAAATTTATGATATAGATATGTGTTGCAATTTGTACTTCAAGTTTGAAAATAAAACTCCATACACCATTTACGCCATCAACCCTAAATTTTCTGACGGGAGACGAGTGAATGAGTCTCTGTTTCATAGTAACCCCGATCTTCGCTTCTTGCCTAATGAAAACAGAATGATAACTGTGGCTCATGCCTTTACTGAAGATCGTTACAAGAGTAATCCTAAACTGACACTTTACTTTGTTGGTGTAGATAAAAACTCGAAACAAGTACTATTCAAGCATGAGGTAGAGAGCTTGGGTGCAGATGATATAACTCTTGACGAAAACAGCATAGAGATATTGGACAAGCATTGGTAAATATTTATAAACAAGGATATTCCAAGCCAGTGGCAATAGTTGCTGCTGGCTTTTTTGTTTGTGTATATGAATTAACAAGTAAGCACCGTAACTCGCTCTATTTCAACGTCGGAAAATTTGCTGCAGCACGTGCAGCATAGTTTCTGACGCTCAGCAACCCCCATGCAGATGCTGCAGCATAGTTTCTGACACTCAGCAACCCCCATGCAGATGCTGCAGCATAGTTTCTGTCACTCAGAAACCCTCATGCAACTGGTGCAGCATAGTTTCTGACACTCAGAAACCCTCATGCAACACGTGCAACATAGTTTCTGACGCTCAGCAACCCTCATGCAGTCGCGGAAACGAATTTCGTACATACAAAAAACACCGCCACTGAATTGCTCGGTGGCGGTTTCTTTATACGTATATATATGTATTTATTGTTCTGAAGTAGCAGAAGTCTCTACCGTGGCATCGTCTGCTTTCTTGTGCTTTCGACTTTGCTGATATTGCTGCTCCACCTTATTTAGGTCTTGCTGTATGTATTGCGCCGTCTGCTCTAAAGCCTCGGTCGGACTGACAACAAGCAAGGCATTCATATACTGCATAAGTTGTTGGAAGATTGTCTCATTCTCGGTGCGGGCAGACTTCATCTCGCCCACCATATAGGTAGATTGGTCCTCGTTGCGCTGCGCCATGAGGTCGGCAATCTCTTGCGTTAGAGTGTTGGCCTTCTGCACAAGCGTGGTGAGACCCATAGCAGCGAGGTCGGCGGCTTGGTCGGCTTTGGCAAACACTTGGGCAATGTTTTGCCACTTGCTGTTCTGCGCCAGCAAAGCTTCACGGCGTCGGTAGCCGAAATCTTTGAATGGTTGGCAGATATGACGACCACGCAAAGCGTCATCGTCGTCAGGCAGTTCCGACCAGTTTTGCGCCACAGTTTCGATTACTTGGGTGATTTTGTCGCGAGCCGCGTCTTTTTCTGCAATAGTTTCGGTGAGGAACGACTTAGTAGACTGCTTATAGGCGGCAGAATAGCGCTCGCAGCTCGTGTGGAAGGAGGAAGCTAATTCGGTGAGCTGTTTTTCTGTGCCTTTGTAAGCCGTCATACGTTCGTCGATGGCAGTGATTAGCGAATAGTAGAGCGCGTTATCGTACTTCGACACGCTCGGAAATTGAATTTGCGTCATAATTTTTCCTTTTGGTTTGGTTTGACAATAT
Organism: Bacteroidales bacterium; assembly: GCA_017539645.1. Taxonomy (GTDB): domain Bacteria; phylum Bacteroidota; class Bacteroidia; order Bacteroidales; family Marinilabiliaceae; genus W3P20-009. Next base: position 26,820 of record JAFYCM010000014.1, on the reverse strand, counting down.
GTATTAATAGATGATTCTGAGGGAATTATCGTCAAACGCAAATATATGTTAATTGAATATATCCTCGCACAAATGAACACAGATTTCGCAGATAGAATTGATTGGGGCCGTCACCGAAGCCAACAAGCACACCGACGACAAGTGCGCCGTCACTCTCAACGAGGCGAAAACTCTATCTACGCAGTAAGTTCTATTGCGTCAACGACAATTGGAAACTTACGCCCACGTTGATATTATCAAGGGAAAAGATTTAGTGGATGGGTAGGTGTTCCTAATCATTATTATATCGATTGGAAAAAAGATTCTGTACACAAATGATTTTTACTACATGCAGCAAAAAGAGAGGAATAAGTACATTTGCAGCAAATGGTAGAACAATATTTCGTATGCGTTGTGAAACGCGCGATTTGGGGGCTCAGGGCTAAGGCTCTGAGCTTTTTTATTTATTTCCTATGAAAAAAAACGAATTTCGCTGTTACAAAACGATGCCTTCGTCGTTATGCTTTTTGAAACGAGGTAAAAGTGAAAATGATAGTTAACAACGCAGAACCGCTTACCGAAGCCTTTGAGTCGGCTCGTGGACGAATTGTGGCGATGATTAGTCGCATGCTTCATTCGCCCGACGATGTGGCCGATGTAGTGCAAGACACATTCTGTAGGCTTTGGCCGAGGCGCTCAACGCTTAGCACTACCGACGAGGCTGTAGCTATGGCTACTACAACGGCTCGCAACCTCTGCATCGATCGACTGCGTGTGGCTTCGCGCCGCCAAAACGTAGCCATTGATGAAGAACGCGACGAAGCGGCTCAGCTCTCAACCGACGATGTTTACTGCATGCGCGAGCAGTTCAACATAGTTTCGAGCATCATCGAAAAGCACCTTACGCCAACACAACAGCAAGTGCTCAAACTCCGCGAATTCGACGGCCGTTCGATGGAAGAGATCGCTACAATGCTCGATATGGAAGAGACTGCTGTCAGAATGAACTTGAGCCGCGCTCGCAAACGTATTAGAGAAATTTATATGGAGATGGATAGATGAAAAAGAGTAGAACAACCGAAGATTGGCAAGCGCTAATCGAACGATACTACGACGGACTAACCTCCGACGAAGAGGAGCGCGAACTGCAGGAATATCTCTTCAGTTCGGCTCAGCAAGCCAATCCAGCCACCAAAGCCGACCGTGCCGTAATGGCATATATGGCTACAGGAAAACTACTAAATAAGAAGCAGCGGCATAGCAATGTTGGTATGTATCGCATTATGGCGGCTGCGTCATTAGTAGGTATAGTAGCATTAGCCGCTGTTGGCCTTTTCCGATGGGAGCAAACGTCTTCCAACTGGACTTCTATCGATGGCACTATGTATTATTCTGAAAATATAGCTCGCGACCAAATGGAGCAAAATCTCAGCGCTATGTTGTCGGGATATACAACCGTAGAAGATGAACTATCACTAATATTTACAGAGTAATTATGAAACAATTATTAATCATCGTAGTGATGGGCCTTTTGCCTATTGTAGCCTCGGCACAAAAGGGCTTAGCCATAGAACGGGTTATGAAGAATATATCCGAATATTCATCGCACAACGACCAAGTGCACATGGAGGGCAACAGTGTTAGTGCGTATGGCTTGTCGCTCTTCGAAAGCTTAGTGGCGCACCAGTCTGCCAAAGCCGTCGACGTGATGCGTGAGGCCGCTCTTGCCGATGGGCAACAAGCCGTAGATTACAAAACGATAGTTCGCGATGGCGTAACCATTGCTGGATACTATCAGCTACCACCAATAGAAGATGGCGAACCAAACCGATTCGTATTCTTCAGAGTTATGGACTCTAATAGCGCAATGCTTATATATATGGAGGGCGAAACAACCCTCGACAAAATTGTAAATATCAAACTCAATAAGAAATGAAACAAACAATAATCCTTACGGTATTTTTTCTTTTTTGGTCATTGATAAGTAATGCAGAAGAAAAAAAAGACACAACAAACACAACAACAGGGCATAGTGTAACAGTTGTTGGCAATGCTAATGATTCTATTGGCTCAACAATTACCTATAACAATCAGTATGACGAATGGGTAATATCAGAATCGTTCAATTTGCCACTATTCGACATATCGCATAAGAAGATCAATAGAAAAAAGACAGGCATCGAATCACATCTACCAGGTTTTTATCTTGGTTTCAACAAAGCTATCGACCCCGTTAGTGGCTTCGACAACACGCCGATTGGCTCGATTGAGTTGGGCTTTGTCTTTATCGAAGAGAGTTTGAGCCTGAATGAAAACTTTGGCTTCACTATGGGCTTTGGCCTAAATTGGCGCAACTTCAAGCTCACCGACGATGTTATGATGCGTAAGCAAGGTGGCTACATCGTGTGCGAAAAATTGCCCGAGAACTATTCGCTCGACTATTCCAAACTGCGCATTTTTGGCTTCACAGTGCCAGCAGTTTTCGAGTTTATGCAATCGACCGATGGGTTTCATGGCTACATAGGTGCACAAGCCGACATCAGAGTGGCTCGCACCTTGCGCAATAACTACACCGACGACGAAGACACTGAGCATAAGGAAAAACGCAAACACGTGCGCACACTGCCCATAGGTTGCGATGTGATAGCCGAATTGGGATATAAAGATTTTGGCATCTATGGTAAATACTGCCCCATACGCCTATTTGAAAGTGGTCGCGGACCAATAAATCAATCTTTCACCATCGGTCTAAAGTGGAATTGGTGATAGTAAGTGTGAATTACGAGTTACGAGTTACGAGTTTTCTAATTTTGAGTTGTTGTATTATAAAACTCAATATAGCTCATGAAGGAGTAATGTCTTGTTTTGTCGTTTTATCCTATTGGGATAAGGTAAATACAGAAAAGGTGAACAAGTCTGCTATGGATGATTTATAATCATGCAAATCCATTGAATCTGCGTAATCTGTGTTCTTTTGTGCGAAACATATCGAAAACAAAAAGGGCTGTCATACTTCTATGGCAGCCCTAATTTTTTGCGAAATATATCTTACAATATCGCCATAATCTCCTTCAGCGAGAGCACCTCGTAGGTTACTGGTTCGGGAGTGGGGAGCGAAGCATCGCGTTTGAAATAAATCTGGTCGATGCCAGCGTTTTTTGCGCCAATGATGTCGGTGTTGAAGTTGTCGCCAATCATTATGGCATTCTCGCGCTTGCAATTAGTTGTACGCAGTGCATACTCGAAAAATTCGCGTTGGGGCTTGTTGGCGCCTGCATCTTCCGACAGTATCACCGAGGTGAAATATTTATCGAGCTTCGCGCTCTTCATTTTGTTGTGCTGAACCTCGTGCAGGCCGTTGCTGGCAAGGTGTAGCTTGTATTTATGCTGAAGATATTCGAGCAGTTCGTGAGCACCCTCTACAATGCCAATCTTCACGCTGCTTCGTTGCAAGAAATATGCATTCACTTCAAGTGCGAAGTCATCGGTGGCAATCAGACCATGCGCGCAAGAGAGCGGACGGCGAAAACGCTCCAAAATCAAGTAGTCTCGCCCTATTTCTCCGCGTGCATACTGCGCCCAAAGTTCGGTGTTGGCCTCCCAATAAGGCGTAATAAAGTCGTCTTCAGAATCGTAATATCTCTCAAAATGGAAATGCTCATACAGCTCCTTTAGCGCAAGTTGAGCATTGTTGCGAGTGTCGTATATCGTGTCGTCTAAGTCGATGAATATGTCGGTGTAGGGCATAGGTATAAATATTTTGATTTATAGAGAATTTATTTCGTCGATGAGTTGGCGGCGGGCTATTTTGCCGTTGCTCGTCGTAGGTATGCTGTGGCGAACTATTCGGCGCGGCTTGTGGTATGGCTGCAATGTGGTTGTAAATATCTCATTGAGCGCCGAATCTGGCATTTGCTCCGCCGTGGCATCAATAACCATAGTAACTACTTGGCCAAACTTTTCATCGCTCGTACCTACAATGGCGAATGGATATTTTATGAACTTACTTACGGCCATTTCCACCTGCTCTGGGTGAACCTTTATGCCGCCGCTATTTATAGCAAAATCGGCACGACCGAGAATCTTGAACTCGTTGCTGTTATGCCGAAATGCAACTATGTCGTTGGTCGTGAGCTTTGTAGTGGCTATGCGAGGTGCATCAATCACAAGACGCGAATCGTTGGTGGCAGAGAGGCTTACGCCCTCCATAGGCTTATAGTATTTCGATGCGTTGCGGCCCGAGATGCGGCGTAGAGCTATGTGCGAAAGTGTCTCCGTCATGCCATAAGTAGAGTAGACGGCATTGGGGAAACGGCGTAGCTTACGCTCCAATTCGGGCGATATGGCGCCACCGCCAATGATGAGTTTCTTCACGCGCTTGAGGCGTTCGGCTTCGCGTGGCACGCTAAGGGTGGAGTAGACCTGCATTGGCGTGAGGGCTGCGAAGTGTATTATGCGGCCTTCGTTTGCAAACGGGTGCGACGATGGTTTCTGGCTTATCAATTCGAGGTGAGCTACATCGGCACGGACCACCATCATCAGTCCTGCTATGTAGTCGGTGGATAGGCAGAGCAGCGCACGTTGACCAGCACGCAATCCAAGGAAACGGCATGTTGCCTCGGCGCTTGCTCGCAACCGCGTTTTTTCTACGGTTATCTCCTTGGGCGTTCCTGTGGAACCAGAAGTATGTAGTGTTACAGTGTCGCTATTGTCGGAATAGACCATCTATAATAATTACGAGTTACGAGTTACGAGTTACGAATTATGAGTTACGAGCTATCACCGAATTGAACGAATTAATACAAACAGAGATTCGTTTGTTTCTTGGCGGTGTTGCCTTCCTTACGAATTGACACGAAATGCTTTTGTTCAATTCGTGTGCATTCGGTTATAATTATTTATCATCATAATGACCGTAGGCAGCCAACACTAAAACTCTGATTTCATTCTCGTTGACCGAATATATCAAACGGTGTTTTTGCGTTATTCGACGAGACCACTGCCCAGCGCGATCGCCCGTTAGCTGATGAGGTTTACCCGTACCAGTATACGGAGTCACCATTATCTCATTGAGCAGTTTTACTGCATTTTCGAACGATTTGGGTTCGCTTTTGCGTAGGCGTTTCAAATCGTATTCGGCTTCTGTGGTGTATCTTATTTTGTACATACTACAGATTATTTAGCCATTCATTCATTTCTTCTTGCGACGAGAATTCTATAACCTCTCCGCGTTCTGCTTGCTGGAGTGCGCGGTCTATCTTGGCGAAATACTCCTCTTTGGTCATGAGGGTATCGTCTTTTTTCTTTTCGGCGAGTTTATGTAGGTATGTGGCTGCACGTTTCAAAAGGTCTTCGTCTTTCGATATTATGCTCAAACTCTCGTATATATTGGCGTTAAGTTGTAATGCATTCATGGTAAGTAATTTAGTGTTATACATATTTGACATCTGCTTGGCAAATTTATCTATTTCTTGGCCATATCTATTCACTATAATTATGGTCAATCACTATGGTTATCTCTTCGTCGGGGATAATCTGTTTGAGTTCATTGGTCAATTGCGCTTGTAGAGCTTCGTCGTTGTTAATAGAAATATCAGGAACTATGTCGACCGAAAGCTTATGCTCGTTTTCGAAATAGTAGAAACCATGTATTTGCACCAATTCTTTATGTTTCGATAGACATTGAATAACCGTATTTTGTAACTCGCTGCGTTTTCCGGTGCCTGTAGCTATGGAGTATACACCAATGGTGGCTATTATGCCATGACGTTCGAATAATTGTTGTGATATGCGCAGTGTCAATCCGTGTATCTCGTTGGCAGTCATAGTATCGACTACGTTTATATGTAGTGAACCAATAAGCACATCGGGACCATAATTATGAAGAATAATATCGAATACGCCTTTTACGCCATCAAATTCCTTCACTTCTTGCTTGATGCCATGTATCAGCTCTTGCGACACTCGCGCGCCAAGCAATTCGTTGACGGGCGAGACAAGCATCTCCACTCCAGCTTTGATGATAACTATAGAGATGAGCGCACCAAGTATTCCGTCTATCGACACATTCCATATTAGCATGATGCCCGCCGAAGCCAATGTCGATAGCGTGATGATGGCATCGAAAAGGGCATCGGATCCCGAAGCAATCAGAGCATCGCTTTTCAAATTTTTGCCCTGACGTTTTACATATAGTCCCAATACAATCTTCACAACAATTGCTACTACAATGACTATAAGTGTTGTGGTGGTATAGCTTGGTTCGGTCGGGTTAAATATCTTCTTAACAGATTCTATTAGCGATGTTATACCAGCCGAAAGCACAATGATGGCTATGATTATGGCGCTAAAATATTCAATGCGACCGTAGCCGAATGGATGCTCGCGATCGGCAGGACGAGTTGAGAGTTTTGCACCTATAATAGTGATGACGCTCGACAAAGCATCGCTAAGGTTGTTTACTGCGTCCATAATTATGGCTACCGAGTTTGCCAATATGCCCACCACAGCTTTGAACGTAGCCAACAATACATTTGCTACAATGCCAATAATGCTTGTGCGGATAATTTTATTTGCACGAGTGTTGTGCTCCATTATTTTGTATCTATATATCAATATGTTAACTATGAATATCTCTCTCAATCATGTCGCTCAGTTTGATGTCAGGGTGATGATACTGCCACGACTTGTCGATATGCTTGCCACCAAGTTCCATTGCCTGATGCGGACAGAAATGAACACAACTGAGGCATGCAGTACAATCGCGTCCATTCATAGCCATAACCTTATTGTCTTCGCGAGTCTGCATAGTAATATTGCCTATGGGGCATACCTTTGCGCAGGTGCCGCAACCCACACATCGGTCGGCATTGGCGGCTGGAAAGAATGGTTTTATCATCTTTTGCCCAAACTTCGTATTCATCGACACCCACCCCAAGAGGCTCCATCCGTCGAAATGGTAGGCCGTGCGTTTTGCTTTTACATCATCAATAATACGCTCAAGACGTGAGGCAAAACGTTCGAACTTCCACGTCTGTTTGTTCGGGTTACGACCATAAGCAATGCCAGCACTATCGGGCATTCTAATCTTGTGGCAATATGACACTTTGATGCCTTTCTGTTTGAACGTATGCTTGGCGAACCATGAGGATATGCCAGTCTGCGCACCGCACGTTATAACTACAAATACGTATGCCTCTGGAGCAATGCGCAACTGCGGCAACATATTTTGCACTGCAAGTGGTGGAGCAAAGTCGTAGGTAGGATATATTAATCCGATGGTTTTCTCCGAGCTGAGGTCTTGCGTCACGGCTTTTGTCATTGGCATCAACGGCTCGTTAAGCGCTTCGGCAATTTTGCGCGCTATTGCAAGACTATTTCCTGTACCAGAAAAGTATATAATCATAATTATCGTATCTATTTATATCTATGATAAAAGCTTCTTCACCGCTTTGACGCATTTTTGCTTGTCTTTATCGGTCAGTTCGGAATGCATAGCAGTGCCACCACGCTCAATAGTAGCCACAATTTTGAATCCTGAATATCGGCATATCTCGCGTAGTGCTCTAATTACGCCACGAGACTGGTTGAACCATACACTCCACGGCCAAGGTGTGGTGCATGTGCTAACGAGAATGCATTTCTTGCCCTTCATCAGCGGTTCTGGGAAACGAGGTGTGTCGCGCATCAAACCATACACAATGCGGTCGAATAGCAACTTCAGTTGTCCTGGGACATTGCCCCAATAACAAGGCGCTCCAATGATGACGGCATCGGCTTTTTGTATCATAGCCAAAGCACGTTGCGAGTCGTCTTCGCCAAGCACGCAGCTGCCTTTCGTGCGACATACCATGCAACCTATACAGGGCTTTATACTTAGGTCGTTGGTGCAAATGGTGTCGATATTGTTTCCATGTTGTTCGGCATTTTGTCGCATTATGTCGAGCATCTGCGAAATCAAGCCCTTTCGTCGTGGGCTGCCGTTTATTATAAGTATGTTCATAACTATTTCTTAGCTATATCAATGAGTTGCTTACAAACACTGTTAATAGTCAAATTCGGCAGTGAAAGGCTTACCTTTTTGTGGGTGAGCAGCAAAAAACATTATCGAAGCTATGCTATCAGTTGGATATTCGCCATTGTACAAGTATCTGAGACTAATCCGTCGAACTTCTTTCGCTGTGTCGCATGGGTTATAAACAACAATATCATTATCAATTCTCTTGAAACGAATCATAGCTTTTGTAGTGGATGGCCAACCTAAACTAATGATGCATTGTGGTATTTGTTTCCCTTGAATATTAAACTATTGAGACCGCTTTATTTTGTATAATAGCATCGATATGATTGCTACTATTTTTTGATTGCAGGGCCATATTTATTGCCATGTTCATCGCCTTCGTAGAAAAGAATCACTATCCACCATAGAGGGATAAGTTGAAACCATCCACTATAATTGCAGTCGTGGCAACGTTTTGCGCTTTGGGCGGCAAAAAAGTATAGCGTGATGAGGTCTACCACCCAATATATTATAGACTCCTCGAAGATCTTTTCTCCCAAATGACACACTAATACAAAAATCAAAGCCGAAATAGCATATTCCGCTCTGTTGATGCGGCCTTCAAAAGAGAATGCTTTTGAAAACATCCGTTGTTTTTTGCTTTGTGAAGGTGTTAGGTCGAGTTTTACTCTTTCCTTCTTTGCTTGTCGTAGTTTGAAAAACTGACAAGGAACATAGTTATAGCTTTGTTCTGCATTTTGTTGCGTACACAAGCTATCGTTGTAATTAGCGCATTGGTAGCATTCCTCTTTTGTTGCCATAAAAGTCGTATGATTGGTTATTTTTTGTAGTAGCAAGTATATATATAAAACAAATAAGGATAGACTCCCACTTAGGGAATCTATCCTCACATGTGAAAAAAAATCTATCTATTTACCAACCTTCATTTTGACCGAGAGATGGAACCATCTTCACTTCGCTTTCAGGAATTGGGAAGTAGTAGTTCTTCGGAGCGTTGAACACACGCACGTTGTGCATTGAGTTCGGAACTACAGAATATGTAGGTGCCTCAGCTTCGCCTCCTACAGACATGCTATAGAGGTTAAACACTTGTTGGCGTACGGGTTTAGTCTTTTCTGCCGATGCAGAACCATTCTCGGCAAAGAGCATCCAACGGCGTTCGTCGAAGAAGCGATGATCTTCGAAGCATAGTTCTATGCGGCGCTCGTTGCGAATGCGTTCGCGAAGTCTGTCCTGACTCATACCAACATAAGGAGGCATACCAACACGAGCGCGCACTTGGTTTACATATTCGTATGCATCACCCGTAGAACCGGCTTCGTTGAGTGCTTCGGCTGCATTGAGCAATATCTCGGCATAGCGGAATATTGGGCAAGCGTGTACGTAGTTAGTAGCTTTTTTGAAGCTCATGTTGTTCAGGAACTTCTTGGTGTAGTAGCCCGTTGTGGTACCTCCATGAAGTTCTTGATAGTCGGCGCCATCGGGGCGAACATCAACGGGGCGCTGTTCCTCTTGCTCGGCATCGCCCCAGATAGAACCTTGGTGAAGGATTGTCTGGTTGAGACGTGGGTCGCGGTTGGCGTAAGGATTAGCAGCGTCGTATGTTGGGTCTTCGTCGATAGGCAGACCATTTACCGTTTCGTAGCAATCAACGAGATTCTGAGTTGGATTGGTACGGCCGATAGACTTCTCGGCACCAGTGAAGCCACAAGGCGAGAGCATACGTTCGATGTTGCGAGTGGTCCATTCCGAACGGCTGATGATGTATTCGGGATTGAGGTGCGGCGTAGATACGAAGCAGTTGTAGTAGTTTGCATTCGGATCGAGTTCGCAACCATTGATCTCGTCAACTTTGGAGTTGGTGTAAAGAGCATAAGGATTGCTTTGATTAGCGTTCTTCTTTATGAAGTCGAGCGCAGCATCAGCAGCCTCTTTCCACCAAGTGGTGTTGCCGTCGGGGTTGTGCAATTTAGAAGCGCGGTATAGCAAAGCGCGGCTCTTCACTGCGTAAGCCGTAGCACCATTGATGCGGCCCCAGTTCTCTACTTCGTTGGAGTAGCGGAATGGCAGATTATCCTTGATCGCATCCATTTCGTCGGCAATCCACTTGAACACGTCAGCGGCGTTGGTGCGCGGACGGTTGAGGTCGCTACTTTCGCCAGGTGTAAGTACTATAGGATTGCCATCTTCATCATCGCCAAGAACAACTACATCGCCGAACCAGCTTGCGAGGTCGAGGTGGAAGATGGCGCGCAAGATGCGAGCTTCTGCCATATAGCGGTCGTAGAGGTTGGCATCGTCACCTGTGACGCCATCGGCTTCGCCTTTGTTTCCAATAACATCGGGGCTGGCATAAGTCATAAATATGTTACATGCGCGGATGGCCTTATAATTATTATTCCAAAATGTCGATGCAAATGGATGATTATTAGCGAAGAAGCCATCGGTTTGTATGCCGTGATAGTAGTGCACGTTCCAATATGATATGGCGTTGTCGGTCATACAGTCGCGACTGGCACCACGATATTGTTCGTCGTTATAGCCAACGAAGGCATCGGGTAAGTATGTATATATATTGGCCAAGAAACCTCGCGTGTTGTCGAACTTGTTGAACACGTTTTCGGCTTTGAGCGATCTGTCTACCTCTTTGTCGAGATAGTCGCTGCACGATGCCGAAGCGAGGCCCACCAAAGCTGTCAGTATAAATATTTTGCTTTTCATATTATCAACATTTATTGAATGTTAGAATCAGAATCCGAGGTTAACACCCACGGTGAACGAACGCGTCTTCGGATACCACCAGCAGTAGCTCATAGGCTTCTCCGGGTCGACGCCCTTAGGTAGGTCGCTCCAGTTCTTGAGGTTGTAGCCTTGGAAGTAGAAGCGGCATTTGGTCATACCTACTTTAGCGATGAGGTGCTTTGGCAATGAGTAGCCAATTTCCACATTGCGAAGCGCGAGGAAGTTGCCATTCTTAATCCAAATATCGTTGTGGTATGTACCTGTGCCACGTTCAGAGTCGATGGCGTTGTAGCCACCCCAGAGTGGGCGAGGATACTTAGCATTTACGTTGCGAGGGTCAGTAGGATCGTCGGTGTAGTAGCCCCAAGCCTTTGTAACCTCGTGTGTACCCATATTCGACCAACCGCTGAAGCTTATTGCTGGCGAAAGGAATACCGAGCGGTGCAGATAGGCGGTGAGCGTAGAACGAACGTCGAAGCCGAAGAACTCGAAGCCGATATTTACCGAAGGAATAAGTTCTGGTATGATGGTGTAGCCAGCTGGTTTCTTATCCTTATCGTCGATTACGCGGTCGCCGTTGAGGTCTTTGAACACTGCAGTACCAAGAGCTTGCTTGCCACCAGACGCTGAGTTGTATGGATACAATTCGTGGTTTTCCTTAGCCTCTTCGGCACTCGCAGCAACCTTGTTGGGGTCGCTTGCCCATTGCACAAACTCGAACTGATGCCAACCACCAACGGTGTTGTTGAATGAGCTCTCGTAGAGTGCTGCCACTTCGGTGTAGTCACGTATGCGGTCGCCCGTCTTGCGCTGATACTCTTCGTTAGGCTCGGTCTCGTCCATCTCGGTAATCTTGTTGGTGTTGAGAGTGAGAAGTCCCTCGATGTGGTATGCAACAGGTCCGATGTGGCCCATGTGACCAAGAGTAGCCTCCAAACCTTTCGATTCGGCCTTGCCGTATGAGTCGGAAGCAAGCGAAACGCCTAAGATGGCAGGCACGGTGCTGCGCTTAACCAAGATGCCGCTACGCCACTCTTTGAACATATCGAACGAGCCGTAGAGCGTCTTGTTGCCAAAGAAGTCGAAGTCGAGACCGAGGTTTATCATCTTGCCCTCTTCCCAAATGTTGTTCTTGTTGCCAGCTACAGTCTCGGCAAAACCGCCTACGCCAGTAGCGTTGTGTCCATAGCCATAGCCTGTGCCAGAGCCATAAGTACTTTGGTATGGATAACGACCGGCGCCAGTATTGCTCTGACCCGCCAAACCATACGATGCACGAATCTTCAAATAGTCAATGAAGCCAAGGTCGCGGACGAAGCTCTCTTCGCTTGCTACCCAGCCTGCCGACAAGCCCCAGAATGTGCCCCAACGATTATCGGGATCGTAGTTGTCGTTGGCCATGCGTGAGAGATTACCCGATACTACGTAGCGATTGTTGAATGCGTATGTAAGTTGACCATTGAGCGAGAGGTGACGTTCCGAAGAATCACCATTGTTGCCCTGATTGCGATACGTACGCACGAAAGCACCTGCGCTAATGGTGTGCAAATCGGCAAATACGCGGTCGTAGTACAAACCGGCGTTGAAGTTGAAGTGGTAATACCATTCGCGTTGATTTGCCGATGGGTTTGTCAGTGCTCTGTAGGTATTATCACGAGTGTAGGTGAAGGTGTTATTCTCGATAGATTCGAGGTCGGCATCGGTGAGGTTAGCGTAGTCGTAGTTATATGAGTTTACGCCATTGTCCTGTGTCGATTGGAAAGTTTCAAACGAGTCGAAGCTGACGGTAGAGCGAACCTTCAAGCCTTTTAGTTGGCGGATTATTTCGCCGAAGTCGCCCGTAGCCGTAACGGTGGTGTATATGTTGCGGCGGCGGTTGTTGTCCTGACCCGATGCAGCCAACATACGTACAGCATTGCTGGCTGTTTTCGACGAATAGAGCTCGCCATTAGGGCAGTAGACAGGCTCCATTGGGTTAGCCTCTACAGCACCGAAAGTAACGAGACCGAACACACCCTCACGTGGCTGACGAATGTCGTCGATACGGCCACCAAGGTCGAGCGATACGTTGAGGAAGCGGTTCACGTCAATATCGATATTCGAACGCAAGTTGTAGCGGTTGAGGCGGTGCTGCGTATTGAAGTCTTTATTATACGTCGTACCCTCTTCGCTCCACATGCCACCTTGATGTAAGTATGAGAACGATACATAGTAACGTGTGCGAGCATTACCACCGCTAATCTGGAAGTTAGTCTTCACGATAGGTGCTTTCTCGCGGTAGAGTACGTCGAACCAGTTGGTATTGAAGTATTTATACTTATCTATACCCTCAAGTTCTTCACCATCGCACACTTTGCGATATTTCTCAATCTGCTCAGCCGTGTAGAGTGGATCCATGCCCGAGAGGTAACGCACTTGGTTGCGAGTGAGAGCCTGGTTATATGAGTTCTGTGTCTCCATCTTTTCCGACAAGAACTGGAAACCTACCTCTTGAGTGAAATCTATTTTCGTCTTGCCAGCCTCGCCACGTTTGGTCGTAACCATAATTACACCATTGGCACCGCGCATACCATAAATTGATGCTGCTGCAGCGTCTTTTATTACCGTAATACTTTCAATAGGGAAAGCATCGAGGAACGAAAGGTCGCGTTCTACGTTGTCGACAATGACGAGTGGCTGACGCGCATTGACATTCATAGTACGTAGACCACGAATGTACATTGCCGTCTCGGTCCAACCTGGTTCCGACGACCATTCGTATGTTTCTACACCGTTTACAGTAGATGTGAATGCATTCTGAAGCACGGTGATAGGGTGCTTTTGAAGCTCTTCGCCCGACACTACCGATGTCGATTCGGTCATCAGTTTTTTAGCCTTGCGACCAAAAGGTACCGGCATGGTGTGCGAATACAAATCTTTATCGAGCTGCATAACGATATGCAAAGTATCGCTAAGCGAACGCACGGTATCGGTTGAATTGAAGTAGCCCACGTTGCTCGACAGAATCTCGTCGTAGAGCTTCACATTATTGAGAGTGAACACACCATTGTTATCGGTAAGTGCAATTTTGCTCTGCTCGGCAACGTTGACCACTGCTCCAGCTACAGGTTGCCCAGTGTTATCGAGAATGCGACCAATGAGCGTTTGTCCTTCGTCGACCTGAGCCATGGCTGCGTTGCACACGCCAGCCATCAGTGCCGCGAAAGCCATTGCTTTGCTTGTCTTACTCTTAAATATATTATTCATATAATTTCTGTTTTATCTGTTTTTGTTTCACTAAACAGCCTGATAATTACCAACCTGGATTGTTTTTGATGCTTGTCTTCCAAACTTCGCCCTCAGGAATTGGATATAGGTACATCTTGTCTTCGAAGACGCGTTTTTGGGCCACTTTGCGTGTAGGTACGCCTTGCGCATCAATCTCTACGCCATATATAGGACGCGAGAGCGCTTCGGTAGCTACACCCCAACGACGCACATCCCATGCCCGATGCTCTTCGTAAGCCAATTCGATGGTGCGCTCCTTATGTATGAAGTTACGCATTGCCTCTTTAGTCTTGAGGTCGGCGCGGTCGATAACGTTGCCAGTGATGCCTGCACGATGACGAATCTCATCCAAGAGTTCGCAAACTTCGCTTGTTGGTCCATCAACTTCGTTGAGGGCCTCGGCATAGTTGAGTAATATCTCGGCATAGCGCGAAATAATCCAGAGACGATAAGCCGTACCGCCATGGTTGCTGCTCAAGATGGTTTCTGGTATGTATTTACTCATATAGTAGCCAGTAGGTGTTGCATTGGCGTTACCTATTGGGTTGTCGCGCTGACCGATAATCATGTTCAAGACGTTGGTCTTGGTGTCGGTAGCTTGTCCCCAAACGCGACCATGCCAGAGCACCGTAGCAGCCAAACGACCATCGCGGTTTTCCCACATATTAGCATCGGTGTAGCCACTTGCTGTGTTGATGGTTGGATTGCCATTGGCATCGTAGACGGGAGCACCCGTTGCGTCATACTCGGTAAATGGAGCTGAGCCATCGGCCATATCATACATATCTACAAGGTTCTGCGATGGGCAGTTGCCTCCGCGACCACCTTCGCCAACTGGCGTATCGACGTTGATGTTGCCCCAACCTATAGTACCATCGTTGCGGAAGAAGATTATCTCTTTGTTTTCGCCAGTGTAGGTGGTACGTAGCCAAGCGTTGGTATAGGCTGGCAGACCATCGGCACCATCGGTCATGAGCGAGAAGTTTGCTCCGAAATCGTCGATGAAGCTTTTGGTAACCTCAGCAGCTTGAGCCCACGTGATGCCGCTCTCTGCAGCGTAGCGAGGCGATGCCATATATAGCATTATGCGGCTGCGGAGTGCACGTGCAGCGGGTTGCGACACACGACCAGCGTTGTTTTTGCTCCAAGCATCCTCATACGTATAGAGATTTGCTTCGCAATTCTTGAGTTCGTTGAGAATGAAATCTACCACGAAAGCCTTCAGCGTTGGGCGCTCGGTGTAGCCAGTGAGCAGGTCGCCATCGGGGTCGAGCACTTCGGTAACAATGGGCACTGCGCCATAGCGAAGGAAGAGTTCCCAATAGAAATATGCACGGAAGAAGCGCGACTCAGCCACTACGCGAGCTGTATCGGCTGTGAATTTCTCTGTAGAAATATCGAGAGCGCGAGGCACGTTTGCCATGCGATTGATAATCATGTTGCACTTGCGGATGCCTCTGTAGCGGCTTTCCCAAGAGCCTTCCAGTTCGTCGCCACCGCCATAGTAATTACCTATGTTGAATGTGGTGCGCGTGCCACCTTTTGCAAAGCTCGTTTCGGCAAGGTCGGTAGCTGCATCGAGCCACGATTCGCCTATGCGTGCAGCACCATGACGAAGGAAGTTATAGGTGTCGTAGTGGAACTGTTCCACGTTAGCCCAATCGCCAAACACATCAGCTTCGGTCAACTCGTTAGAGGCTTGCTTGTCGAGAAAATCACCAAACATATCCTCGCACGATGTCAACGTGAGTGTAGCGGCAAGAGCTGTCAGTCCATATATATATGTTGCTTTCTTCATATCTGCTTAGAATTTGATGTTAAGACCAACGTTGACTGTCTTCATAATAGGATAGCGGTTCGAACCGTTGCTTTCTGGGTCAACGAGTTTGTCGAGTTTATCCCAAGTTATGAGGTTGTTGCCATTGACGTAGATGCGGCATTCGCTCATGTGAGCCAATCCGCTGATGTGCTTAGGTAATGTATAGCTGAGCTCTACGTTCTTGAGGCGGAGGAACTGGCCGTTCTTCAAGAAGAATGAGTTGCCGCGTTGGTTGTGGTCGCCATTAGCATCGTAGTGCAAGAGAGGATATTTGGCGTTGGCAATGTTGGTAGCCTCATCGAGAGCTGGGTTCCAACGGTCTTGGTGATGTTCTTTCACCTTACCACCCGATACGAATGCAAACATTGCTTCGGCATCGTAGTAGCGGCTAACTCTGCTTACTCCTTGGAATAAGATGTTGAAGCCAATGCCTTTCCATGTAGCGCCTGCGCTGAATGAGTAAGTATGCTCTGGCAAATTGCTATAACCAATAGCAGTCTCATCGCGGCTATCTATGAAACCATCACCATTCATATCGCGATAGTTAAGGTCGCCCACTTGTGTGCTGGCAAATGTCGATTGTGCCGCATTAGCAATGTTTTTAGATGTTATGAAGCCATCTGCCACAAGGCCAAAGTATTGGTCGATTGCGTGACCCTCGCGCTTGCGATAGCCAGTTTTGCTTGCAGGCTCGTCCATGCTCTTAATCTCGTTCACAGCACGTGAGAATGTTGCACCAACGTTGTAGGTAAAGTCCTCACCTATCCTCTGCGAGTGATGAAGTTCTACTTCAAAACCTTTGTTCGAAGTCTCACCGAGGTTGCCTGCTGCAAGAGCTACACCGACCCATTCTGGGGTATTGAGGTGCGAAGTAAGAATGTTTTCGCGGCGCTCGCGGAAGAGGTCGACATTACCACTTAGGAAGTCGTTCCACAACGAGAACTCTAAACCGATGTTATACTTATGAGCACGTTCCCACGTAACATCACGGTTAGGATATTTTGCTTCGTATATACCCGAAGTGCCCGACGTACCAAATGTGTAGTCGCCACCTTTCTGTGCCCAGTTCTCTTCGTAGAGAAAGCGTTGCAACGTACCGCCTTCGTAGTATTTATCGTTACCTACTTCGCCATACGATGCACGCAGTTTGAGGTTGGTAAGCCACTCGTTGGTATTGCTCATAAATTCCTCTTGACTGATACGCCAACCTAACGAGAAAGCTGGGAAGAAACCGAAACGTTTACCTTCGCGGAAGTTTTCCGAACCGTTGTAGCCAGCATTAAACTCAGCAAGATAACGTTCATCGTATGCATAAGTAACACGACCTACAAGACCTTGATAACGATAAGCGAGGTCGGCTTGATAGCGGCGGTCGTTTTGGTTATAGAGTACCATAGCTGTTACGTCGTGCGCACCAAACTTGCGAGCGTAGTTGAATTGGCCCTCGAAATAGAGTTTCCACTCGGTGTGTGGAGATTGGTTCTCGTATTCCAACTCACCATCAGTGTTGAACTTGTTGTAAGCATCTATACTCTGATAGTTTTTGCGGTCGTTGAGTTCGTATGTAGCAAAGCTCTTTTTATACAGACCTTTATAGTACGAATCGTAGTCGAACGACATCATGCCTTTGAAGCTCAAGCCTTCGGTTACTTTATGCATATCATAGTTGAATACGAAGTTGGTTTCGTTCACGGTGTTAAGGCTCTTGTAGTAGCCACCTTCAGAGAGCGCAGCTACGATGTTACCCTGATATTGCGAGCTACCACCATAGAGAGTCTTCTCTTTGCCGTTGAAGTTCACTTTGTATGATACAGGGAACAGCCAACCAGGCGTGTGGTTCATCTCGTAGAATATCTGGCTATAATCGCTACGCTCGTCGGTATTTGAACCACGACGGTTCTCGAAGCGAGTGCCAAAGTTCACCGAGAAGGTGAGGTCTTTGTGCAGGAAGAAGTCCATGTTGGCGCGGAATGCGAAACGGCGGAAACTTGGGCTCGATGTGTTGTCGTATTCATCGTTGCTAAGCTCCTTTACAAGACCTTTCTGATTGTAGAATTCGCCGCTCACGTAGTAGCGCATACGCTTCGTACCACCTCTGACGCTCACTGTGTAGCGCTGTGCATGAGCAGTCTTCTTGAGCACTTCGTCGTACCAATCTACGTTAGGGTAGAGTAGTTCATCTATGCCGCTCAACTCTCCATTGCTACTCTTGCGATACATCTCAATATCTTCGGCTGAGAATTGCGAAGGCAGACCATCGTTTTTCAAAGCCTCTTCGAGCAATACTACCGATTCGTATGAATTGAGATAAGTATCATGACGAGTAGGCGCTTGAATTTGCCAGTTGGCCGACATGTTTACTTCTGGCTGCTGCTCTTTACCACGTTTGGTAGTGATAATCATGACACCATTGGCACCACGCACACCATAAACTGCCGTAGCCGACGCATCTTTCAATACTGAGATGGTCTCAATATCGTCTGGTGCAATTTGTGAGAACGGACGTTCGATACCATCTACAAGCACGAGAGGTTCGCCAGAACCAGCAAATGTAGCACGACCACGAATGTTTATAGTAGCATCATCGGAACCTGGCGCACCCGATGTCTGTGTGGTGATGACGCCCGGAATGCGACCAGCGATGGCTTGCGTAACGTTAGCTGCTGGCGACGACATAAGTTCTTTCGACGATACTTGCGAGATAGCACCTACCACCGACTCTTTCTTCTGTGCACCATAGCCCACTACCACAATATCTTCGAGTTCAACGCTCTCTTCTGGTAGTGTAATATTTATGCTCTGCTGACCATTAACCGCCACTTCCTGCGACTCGTAACCAATGAAGTTCGACGTTATAGTAGCGTTGTTGGTTGTTAGACGCAAAGAATAATTACCCGAAGCATCGGTAATAGTACCATTTTGGGTGCCTTTCTCGATCACCATAGCTCCAATGACGGGTTGCCCTTTGTCGTCGAGCACCGTACCCGTAACAGTTTGCCCCACTTGTGCAAATGCTGTTGTGGTGGCAAATGCCGACATTAGGGCAATAGCTGAGATCTTAGGCATGCCTAATTTTATATTTCTTGCTAATTGCATAGTCATTTACCATTAATGTTATTTCTTGAGGCTGATAATTTCATTTATAGTCTCTTCAGATAGCTCTTTATTCCAGATGGCTATGTCGTCGAACCAGAAACCTGGATCAGGGTCGCCCCAGTTCCATGCCTGATTACCACCAAGGCATATCCACTTCAAATCAGAACCATTCGAGAATAGTCCTGCAGCGCTACGTTCGCCGTCCAACACCCACGAATTCACAAGTTTGCCATCGAAGTATACTTTGGCGGTTGTTTCGGTGAATGTGGCTGTATAGTAGTGCCATTCGCCATCAGCAATCCAGTCGGTAGCATCGTGATAGACATGATTTGCTCCATCTACATTTTCAGCGTCGACATAGTCAGACCATGTGGTGCAATTAACTTGCAATACGCCGCGATATTGGCAAGCAAGCATTGGCCAAGTGTTATCTTTAGATTGTTGTGAACCATAGGCCGTAAATAACGGACTCCACATATAATGTGACGATTCCGTTTCGTTACCTCTATTCACCCAAACACCAATGGTCACGGCTTTCGATTCTGCCGAATGCGTAAAGACATCTTCTGGCAAAACAAGATAGTTGGCACGCATACCATTGAGAGCATTTGAGAATACGCTGCCCCAAACGCCACCTTTGTCTTCTATTGCGCCATTGCCGAATATCGTTGCATCGCCAACACCATTTTCAAAGTCGTTGAAGTAAACGGCTTCAGATTGTGGATTAGGTGTCATTTTGCGGGTTATAATAGCGTTTATGTCTTCGGCTGTAAGCTCCTCATTATATATAGCTATGTCGTCGAACCAGAAACCTGGGTCAGGGTCGCCCCAGTTCCATGCCTGATTACCACCGAGGCATATCCACTTCAAATCGAATCCATTAGAGAACAATCCGGCAGCGCTGCGTTCGCCGTCCAATACCCACGAATTCACCAAGTTGCCATCGAAGTAAACATTTGCAGTAGTCTCTGTGAATGTGGCTGTGTAGTAGTGCCATTCGCCATCAGCAATCCAGTCGGTAGCATCGTGATAAACATGATTTACTCCATCTACATTCTCAGCATCTACATAGTCAGACCACGTGGTGCAGTTAACTTGCAATACACCGCGATATTGACAAGCAAGCATTGGCCAAGTATTGTCATTAGATTGCTGTGAACCATAGGCCGTAAATAGTGGGCTCCACATATAGTGTGACGATTCCGTTTCGTTACCTCTATTCACCCAAACACCAATTGTCAAGGCTTTCGATTCTGCCGAATGAGTGAGAACGTCTTCTGGCAAAACAAGATAGTTGGCACGCATACCATTGAGAGCATTTGAGAATACACTGCCCCAAACGCCACCTTTGTTTTCTATTGCACCATTGCCGAATATCGTTGCATCGCCAGCACCCTTTTCAAAGTCGTTGAAGTAAACAGGCACTTTTGGCGTATTGCCACCATCATCTTTCTTTATCTTCACTGCAGGACGTGCTATCTCTTTTGAGGTCATAGTATTACGATAGATCGTTACGTTGTCTACCAAATACTCTGTAGTATTACCAGCACCTATGTAAAAGTATGCTGCGGCTACCATCTCGTTTAGCACGTCGGTTAGGTCTTGAGTGCTTTCGTAGACCAAGTTGCCGTCGGAGTAGAGTTTGTAGCCCGTGGCGGAAATATCAGCTGCTATGTAGCGCCACTTACCACTGATAAGCAACGTGTCGACGCCTTGCGCATCGGCTATCACTGCTCCATCAACAACAAGTTGTCCTGCTGCATTCACACCTACATATTCGCTGCCGAGGTCTGAATTATTTGCAAAAGCGAACAAGAGACTTTTTGCATCCACATCAATCTCTTTTGCCCACATAGTTATGCCCACACCAGATTCGGCATGCTCAAGCTCGTTGGCTACAGCCAACTTACCACCATTAAGAGCTAACACATTACCCAATGTGTCATCTTCTTGCACCAAGGGGGTGCCCCACAACGAAAAAGATTCTGCATCCAATTCTTCATTGAACGGCATCGCACTAATTGCTGACAATCTTGGGTAAATCTGACCACCTGCTGGTGGATCTTTCTGTCCCCAATCGTCGCACGCAACAAGCGAACCCACAAGCACTACGGCTACTGCCAAATGCCCGGCAATTCGCTTTGCTGACAACAGCCTCGAAATAGACTGTTTTGTCAAGATAAGTTTCTTTTTATTCATAGATTATAAGTCTTGTTTTCATCTTCCCATCATAAACCACAGTGACAGGAGGATGAAATATTTCAAAAACAAAGTTATTTAGTGTTAAATGTTAACTATGAATTGTTAACATTCAAAAAGAGGATAAAACGATTTCAGTATCTATTTTGACCGAAATGAGTGCTTTTGTGGTAGTATTTGCTGAGTTCGTTGATATAACGGGGTGATTGGCTTAATATTCTCTCATAAGAAGAAATAACATCTTATGGGGTATATATTTCTAATCAAAACAGCATCATTCTCTATCGTTTTACAACGATTGTCCCTACGATTGTTACTAAATAAAAAAGGATAGACTCCCTCTTCGGAAATCTATCCTTACACGCGTGTAGAAAATCTACCGCGTTATTTCTTCTTGTTGAACAAGCCTTTCAAAGCGTCTTTGGCTTTGTCGGCAGCTTTGTTCACTGTCTCGTTGTCTTTCAGTTTTTCTTCAATTACCTCTTTAGCCTTTTCGGTAGCTTTCTCGGTTACTTTCTCTACAGCTTCTTTAGCAGCTTCGGTAACTTTCTCTTGCACTGCGGCTTTTGCTTCGCCAATGAGTGCTGCCTTAGCATCATCGAGGTTGAGGTTGAATTTAGGTGAGGTGAGCGTACCGCCAATCTTCACACCCACAGGAATGTCGGCGCCTTTCGACCACGTTTTAGCTGAAATGCCAGCGTTGCCAATGAGTTTAGCTACTTCTGCGCGTTCGAGCGGCATCGATAGCAAGTAGTCCATGGTCATGTCGAGTTCTTGCTTGCCCGAGAATGTAGCTTTCTTCTTGAATACGTCGAAGTCGAATGGCTTAACTATGATGCTTCCGTCTACAATGGTGAATGTGATTTTACAATTCTTCACGCCCATTTCGTTGTATTTGTCGTTGGCAAGAAGTTTTGAGAGCTTCTGCTGATATTCAGAGTTCTTCAGTGCAATATCGTTGGTCTTGAATGAACCATTACCGTTCATCGTCTTTAGTACGGGCGACATTGTCTGGTCGAGCTGGCTGGTGATGTCGAGCGCAATATTTACGCGGCCGTGAGCCGATTTTGCCAATGGAAGCAGCGTATCTACGGTCGAGAATGAGTTGGCAAGTTTATTTATATCTACGTTCGAGAGATCGATATTCATATCAATAGAAGGCTTCTCGATGTTCGTCGTGCTGTACTTACCGTCGAGTGTAACAGTACCATCGCAGAGACCAAGTTTGAGTTTAGAGAGGTTTGCCACGCCATCTTTCACTTTCACGCCACCACTTGTGTTGCTTATGGTGAGGTTGTCGTAGAGAATCTTATCTATGGCAGTGTTGAAGGTAAAGTCGATGTTCTTAGGTACTTCTACAACGCCAGCAACAGCTGTGGTGGTATCTGCTGGTGCTGCTTCGGTAGCTGCAGTATTGTCTGCAGGTGCAGCCGATGTGCCAATGAGTTCGTTGCAGTCGATAAGTTTCGATTTCAGTGTAGCCGTACCTTTTATAGTGCCATCGGAGAGTACGTATGCAAGATAATTCTCAACCTTGCCAGTGAAAGCAAAGTCGCTCTTACCTACTACTGCTGTCAATGGGTTGAGTTCTACGTATTTAGGTGTGAATTTGAGTTTTGCTTCTGGAACAGATACGTTGTAATCCAAACCTGCCATTTCGAATTTGAAACTCTTCAAACCGAGTGTACCGTCGGCCGAAACATTCTCGTATTTCTGAGCGTTTATAGTATTTAGGTCTGAAGCTACGGCGATGTTGGCATTCACAATACCATCTATTGTCATGCTGTCGAGTGGAAGCGCATCTTTGAGCGAACCGAGGTCAACCGTACCATTCACTTTTGCGTTGAATGTTGGGTTAGAGATAGGTTTCTTTAGGCTGAGCGAAGCGTCGAATGGGTTCTGACCGAGTTCGAAGTGGAATTTATTTACGTCCACCGTAGTGAGGTCGGCTGAGCCGCTTGGGTTCTTCACAGCGACGTCAATATTTATGTCGTTGAGCGATTTTGGAAGGTCGGGATATTTCACGAAACCATCGTTGATTTTGAATACTACATCGAGCGCAGGGATATGTTCCATATCTACATAATCGCCCTTCGCGTATGCATAGAGTTCAAGTGAACCTTTCGTCTGCAAACCAGCTACCTCTTTCATGATGGCATCTGGCACAAGAGCAAGAATGGTTTTGAACTCGGTCTCGTTGGCAGCGAGTTTTATATCCACCGAAGTTGCCTTTTCGCCAAGTTGCACCCAACCGTCGAATGCGAGAGGCACACCAGCGAAGTTGAGCGTGTTATCCTTGAATGTGAATTTGTTCTGCGCAAGGTCGGCTTCAATGTCGGCGTCGAAGTTGAGCGTGGCATTCTTCACAAACTTAGTCTTCTCCATAATTACGCCAATGCCATCCACGTCAAGGTCGAGCGTGATGTTGGTCAAGTCGCCATTGAGTTTAGCCTTTGCCAAGAGGTCGAGGTCGGCAATGCGAGCCTCCATATCCGATGTCGAGTCGATATATGCAATGTTGGCGTTGGTTATCTCTATGCGGTCGAGGTTGAGGTTAAGTGGCGACGATGCTGTGGTGTCTACCTCTTCTTCCTCTACGGCCGTTGTGTCGCTTATGGCTATGTCCCAGTTGGCTGTGCTGTCTTTAGCTACTATGCCACGAATTACTGGGTCGTTTATTATGATTGCATTGACTTTGTATTCGCCCGAAAATAGACTCATAATGTCCAAATCGGCTTTGAAAGCGCCTATGTATGCAAGGGTGTCGCCAGCAAATTTGCCATGACCTGTAACTTTCAGTCCATCAACGCCAGCGCGAAGGTCGGGAAAGCTGCTGAAGATCGAGAGCGAGAAATCGTCATAATCTATATCAGCATCGACATATTCTGCTGCTACTTCCTTCACCGTCTGCTCTATCTTGTCGCTGAAGGCGAATGGAATAATAATTATGGCTGCAATGATAACTAACACTACAATGCCAAAGATTTTTAGAAATTTCTTCATAATTATGTATCGTAAAAATTGTTTATTTCTCAAATAACTTTCTGTCGGCTTTGATGTACTGATCTACATCTTTCTCAGGTACGAAGCGCCAATTATTACGCGGCTTAATATCTATCTTTTTGCTTTCCGACATAAGATCTTTCATAATGAGTCCGCGAAGGTCTTGCTCAATGTAGTTTGTTATGCGGTTTTTCAGCTGTTCGTGTGGAATGCCCGAACCTTCCTCCAAATGTCCGCCGCCGCCGTTAGCTCTGTATCCGTTCACTGCCACCGAATAGGTCTTTTTCAAATCGAATGGCGTGCCGTCTTCCAAGTTGGTTATCTCCACGCGGCTGCCTTGGGGCTTGTACGGATTCACGGTGTAGCAGATGCCAGCTGCAGCATCAAGATTGTAGTATTTCTCTGCAAGGCGGTTGCGTTTGTTTAGTTTCAGTATATGTCCCGTCTCGCTTGGGTTCGACACCCACATGTCGTAGCTATACTCAAGCAAATCTTTCAACTCCTGACCTGTGAGTTGTATCGTTGTAAGTATGTTGTCGTAGCGATATATGTTGAACATTCCGCCTACGGTGAGTTCGCCCTTTGGTATAACTACGTTCACGAGCAGTGGCGCTGTTATACTTATTTGTGCTCCAGTATATTTCAACATCGTTCTGTGCACCAATTCCGAAAGCGCCGATGGTCCAAACAGGCTCTCGTAGGTTGGCATTTCGTGCTTCAATTGGCCCACAACTTTTTTAGAATATGCATATACAGCGGCTTGTTGCACTTTGAACTCCTCGATATATTTCTCCGAAGGGCGTTTGTTCTTCACCGAAATAAGTTCACACGCACATTCTGGACGCTCGCCATCTTTGAATGTTATGGTTGCCAAACCAATGTTTTTGCAAGCCGTTCCCGCGTCGAGCATTGCAACGCTATGACCTTCGGGGTCGGTAACTCTCTCGTTGAAGAGTTGGTGGTCATGACCATTGAGTATTAGGTCGAAACCTGCCACGCGCATAGCCACTATTTGTGTGGCATTTTCATTTTTATATGTATCTATATTGAATCCGCCATACGTATAGTCGAAACCGCTATGGAAGAGACCTATAACGCAGTCGGGGTGCTCCTTTTCGCGCACCTCTTTCACCCAATATTTGGCGCTCTCTACCATATCATCGAACTGCATGCCGCTCCAGAAATTCTCTGTAAGCCAATGTGGTATGTATGGTGTAAGCAATCCGATGATAGCTATGCGTTTGCCAGCGCGTTCTACTATGGTGTATGGTTTGAAATATGGCGTTCCGTCGTTTTTTACAACGTTGGCACCAAGCACCGGAGCATCAAGTTGGCGCACCACTTTGTCGTATACCTTGTGGCCGGCCTCAATGTCGTGGTTGCCTATACATACGGCATCATATTTCATGTAATTATATATACGCGGCAAAATGTGCATCGACGCCGTGTCGACAAAGTTGTAGTAGTAGACAACGGGCGTGCCTTGAAGCATATCGCCACCATCGAGCAAAATGACGTTTTTGTCGGTCGTGCGCACCGAGTCGACGAACGTGCAAATCTTTGCCATGCTATTGTCGGCAGGCGCTCCTGTTACATAATTATAAGGAAACAACGCGCCATGCACGTCGGTAGTGAAGAGTACTTTTATGGTTTGTGCACTGGCTGATAATGAGAACAGTAGAATCAGTGCATAAAACAAAAAGTGTGTTTTCATAAACTTAGTTTTTTATTGATTTTATTACGGTTTTATAAGCCACTAAAGTAAACCAAAAAGTAGAAAGTTGAAAGTAAAAAAAGTGGCTGATTTACACCTTTTTGACGAATTTATACCACGCAGGAAAGTTGAAAATGCAGAATTCATAATTAGGAACTTGAAACTCGTAACTCATAATTTGGAACTCGTAATTCGTAACTCGAACCTCGTAACTCGTAATTTGGAACTCGTAATTATCTTTATGCATCGAAAAAACGCTTCTATCTAAAAGTATGAAAAAGACACTTACTATTGCACTGAGCGCCATACTGTTGGCATCGTGCAGCAATCCCACTCAAAAGCAATGCACTTCCGAAAAGCCTGTTTTGACCATTGAAGGCGGTCAGATTCAGGGCGTTGACACCGACATTGAGGGTGTCGTAGTTTATAAAGGCATTCCATACGCCGCGCCGCCGATTGGCGAAAACCGTTGGCGGGTTCCGCAGCCGGTTGTGCCGTGGAAGGGCGTCAAGGTTTGCGACCAGTTCGGACATCCGGCATTCCAGGGTGCGCACTATGATGGCGGCTACACTACCGAATGGGGCTACGGCGAGGAGAAGGCTTACAGCGAGGATTGCCTTTATCTCAACGTCTATACCAAGGCGTCCGCGCAGCCCGAAAAGAAACTGCCTGTCGCCATTTGGATTTTTGGCGGCGGATTGCGCGAAGGCTGGGGCTCTGAGCCGGAGTTCGATGGTCAGGAGTGGGCGGCAAAAGATGTCGTCCTTGTTACCTTCAATTACCGCGTTGGTCCATTCGGATTCTTTGCACATCCCGAAATTTCCGCAGAAGATCCCGCACACGCCACCGGCAACTGGGGCACTCTCGACCAAATTGAGGTGATGAAATGGGTCAAGAAAAACATTTCACAATTTGGCGGCGACCCCGACAATGTGATGATTTTCGGACAGAGCGCGGGCGGTCGCAGCACAAAATTCCTCT
>JAFYCM010000079.1 GCA_017539645.1 Bacteroidales bacterium | reverse complement strand
GATTCGATGTTTTGCTTTACACAGTTGTAAATGTCTTTTTCGTTGTGCAATTCGTATTGAGCCAATGAGTTAGCCCGCAATGGATACGCGGTGTTGCAGTAATGGTGAAACTTGATTCCGCGTTCAAAAATGTCTCTGCAGTCCATATTTATTGTTATATGATTGTATAAACACAAATGTAAATAGTTTACATCCCCATTACCATATGTTTCCTCGTTAAACACTATATGCTATCCTTAGTAATTGAAAATTGAAAGTTGAAAATTCATAATTCATAATTTGGAACTCGTAATTCCTAACTCGTAATTATTTTCATATTTATAAAAAAAAGAGCCAAATGGATGACCCACTTGGCTCTTTATTAATATAACCGAATAACTTATTAGAGAGCGAACTTAACTGAAAGCCAGTAGCGGCGTTCGTTGCAGCCCATGTTGGTGAGCTCGGTGTAGTTGTTGCTCATATCAGGCTTGTAGGTGATGCCTGGGCGATCTTCGCCGAGGATGTTGTTTACAGAAGCCTGAAGAGTAACTGCACTGGTGAGGCGGTATGCGATGGTGCCATCAAGCATAGTGCGCGACTCGAAGTATACGTCGTGATAGTTCTCGTGGTTCTTCTCGTTATCCTCGAGAGCTGGCTCGAACTCGAACTGTGCGTTGAGCATGAGTTTGCGGCCGAAGAGGTATTGAGTAGCGTCGAGTTTCAACATCTGCGATGGGTGCTGTGAGTTGTCGGCGTAGCTATCGGTGAGCGATTTGCTGAGGCTGTAGCTTGCACGAACGAGAGTGTTGGTTGGAGCGTTGTATGTAGCTATAAGTTCGCCACCTACAATCTTAATATCCTCGCTATTGTTTACGTAAGCACCGAAAGTCTTAGTCTGATTCTTTCTGGTTTTGTGAGAGCTACTTACGTAGTTATACATGAAGTTCTCTTGCTCGTATGCATTGAAATACTTCTGACCGATAACGTTGTAGTCGCCACGATAGTTTTCTACATACTCATCAGAGTTTTCCAAGTATTTATTTGAATCCCAAGAAACGAGGGTGTAGAAGTCGATGGTGTTCTCATACTTATTGTAGAAGGCATTAGCTTCAAGTTTGAGAGCTTTGTCGAGATATTCGCCCATGTAGTTCAACTCGAATGAGTGAAGTTTTTCAGGAGTAACGTCGAAATAGTAGCTTCCATATTCACCACCATTCTTTGTGAGAGTGTAAGAAATCTCAGAAGATTTCTGATATACAGTCTGACCAAGAGTGTAGAAGTCGAAGGTGCGGAAACCTTGCTGATAAGAAGCCTTTACAACGTGGTTGTCGTTTACGAGGTATGAGAGGGCGAGACGTGGAGCGAAGTTGCTTTGTACGTCGTCGAAATCTTTCACCGTGTAGCGGTCGTAGCGCAAACCAAGAGCAACAATAAGTTGTTCGTTGAATTTGTAAATATCCTCAGCAAATATGGCGAACTCGTTCCAAGTACCTTGTGGCATTTGGCCATTTGCCCACAAATAAGCAGCGTCAGGTTTGCCTTTTTCATTTTGGTATGAGTTGCCAGTCGTTGGGTCTTTTTTGTACTGTGGTTCTGCACCAATTGGGTCAACATCGTGGCCGAAGTAGAACTTGCCAGCGTAGAATCTACGTGCGCCAAACAAAGCACCTACAGCAAGTGAGTTGTTTGCGAAACGAGTGGTCTTAGCAATGATTTTGCCTTCGAGATGGCTTTCTGCACCACCAGCCAATACATCGCCTTTTATACGACCGAGGTCGCTGAGCTCGTTGTTGAAACGTACTTCAACGTTCTCATAATCAGTAATATCTTTATTATACTTAAGAGAAGCGTTGAACTGACGTTGGAATGCGTCTTGTTCGTTTGCTTTAGAGTCGTAGCCCGCGAGGTAGTTCTGCATATAACCAAGGTTCAAACCGAAACCGTCGAAGTTGGTGTGAGCAGAGAAACGCATGTTAGCGCGTTTGGTACCGTTTACGTTGCGAGCTGCAAGTTTATCGCTATTAAGTTTGCTTGCCACGAGGTTGCTATCTGCCTGCCAGCCATTGCTGAAGTAGTAGCCAGCATAGATATATGCATTGCGTTTCTCAGAACCGAAGCCGTAACCAACTTCAGCGCGTGAGATGCCCGACATCATATTCTGTGCATTCTCTTCGTACTCTTTTTCTACGGTTGCATAGAAACCTTTGTCGTTGTAACCATTCTTAGGAACCATATTTATGTAGCCGCTGATAGCACCAGAGCCGTGAACGATAGCGTTAGGGCCAAGGCTAACCTCAAGAGTCTTAACGTCGCCAAGGAGTTTCGAAGAGAGACCTACGCCATAACCAACGTTAGAACGAAGGTTCAAGTTCTGGCCGTCGAACATAACCATAGTCTTAGAGTTATCAACGGTTTTCATACCACGAACACCAATGATACGAGTGTCGGGGTGAGCACCGTCCGATACGCCAGGCATCGACATGTTAGCGATTTCGATGAGCGAACGCTGACCGTGAACCTCGCGCATATCTTTGCTATATATATAACCAGGAGTCTCTTTTGGAGAGAGCGTAAAGAAGCTCGACGAAGTGATAGCCGTGTTCATCAAATCTTCCAAGTCGAGAGCAAAAAGGTCTTCGATAACCATAGTTGCATCAACAACTTTGTTTGCACCAACGGTCTGCTCAGCAATTGAGTAGCCTTCGCGCTCAAACACGAGCACATCATCTTCGCTATTTACTACTATAGAATAGTGACCATCGGCACCAGTCGAAGTAGCTGCGTTAGAACCTTTTACACTTACTTTTACATTAGAGATTACTGAGCCCATATCGCTCATTACCGTGCCTTCTACAACGCGTCCCATAACTTCTTGGGCGCTTGCCACAGACGCACACAACATACTTACCACCACAAGGAGGCTTGCACAAATAAGAGTTTTCATCTGAATTAGTAAAAAAATAGTCTGTTGTTAAATCTGGCGCGAAAGTAGTTGCTTACAAGCCAACACGTATGTGCCATGCGCCATATTTATATCTATTTATGACATGTGTGAATTTTTCAAAATACGTATAAAAATTAACAATTATCGCATTTACTATCTGATATTTACTAATAAAGAAGCGCGCCAATGATTGTTGTGGTCATTGGTGCGTTTTTTTATGTATACAACAAACGTCCAAAAACAAAAGAGCCACGGAGGAAAAATACCTCGTGACTCTTTATATCGATAGAGTAGTATCTACTTCCTAACTTGCTTACTACTTGATTATCTCAGACAACTCTGATATTATAGATAAAGGATGAGCAACCTTCAGTATTTCGCCATTAGGTGAAACGAGAATGGCAGTTGGTACGCCTTCGACACCGTAGCTATCAGTCAATTCGTTTTCCCAACCATCTTGACCGGTAGGTATGCAGAGACTATTCCACGATACCTCCAAATCCCTAACGCCTTTGCGCCAAGCGGCGGTGTCGGTATCGATAGAGATGCCAAGAATATCGAAGTTCTTGTCTTTGTATGTCTCAAGCGTCTCTGCCAAATGCGGCATGCTGAAGCGACATGGTCCGCACCACGATGCCCAAATGTCTATAAGTACATATTTACCTTTGCCACAGAAGTCGCTAATCTTGGCTGGCTGACCATCTAAGTTTTGCAAATTGACGTCTACAAACTTCTGACCTGCAAGATTTTTCTGACGTTCCTCTTTCTCAATGGATTTGAGAATACGTTTCACTTCAGACGAGTTTTTGTATGCTACGTTGCCCGCAACAAGTGCTTTGATTTTCTCGTTGTCAACGTCATCTAAGTATTTATAGTCAAACAAGAACAATGTAGGGACAAAGTTGTCTGGATTATTCTCTACAGCATCGCGAACAATCGAATCTTGCGAGTGCCTAATTTTTGTCAAGGCTGCGTCAATTTCTGGATATTCTGACTTTTTGCTGTCCCATTCGCCAGACATCATCAAATTTCTTACTGGCGCCATGGTTTCGGTTAGTTCTTTCTGTAGAGCATCAAATTGGTTTAGGTATCTGCTAACTTTTATATTTTGTTCCGATCCCTTGAGCGTGACGTTATTTACGAGGTCAACTTCGAGTGGCGTTTCATCGACGAAGAATCGATAGAAGACCTTTCCTCCATCGTAGCGAAGGCAAAGTTCTGTGTTTTCGGTGGTGTCGCCTTCAATGCTGAATGTCATATCCACGCTATCAACCGGAACGGTTATGATATTTGCAAAACGTTGGTTAGGGTCAACAACATAGACGTGTTTGCGGTTTTCGATTGTCTTACCCTTGATGCTGAAGTGCACCATTTTCGCTTCTTCGGTCGAAGCGCCGTTTGTTGCTGTGTTGCAACCTGTTATGCAGAACGAGCCTATGGCAAGTGCTGCAAGAGCAATTGATAAGTGATTTTTCATAAATAGTCCGTTTATTTAGTAAAATATTGGTTATCAAAGCAAAAAAAAGAGTTGCGAACTTCTGTAGTTCACAACTCATCTTTATTTATTTCGTCTCGTTAGAGCGATTTTTCATGTATATAGTTATAAGTAATATTATGCCTATAACTACAAATGGAATGCTGAGTATCTGCCCCATATTCAGCACCATATCGGCTTCAAAATCCTCTTGGTCCATCTTGATGGTCTCTATGAGCATACGGAACCCAAACACTGTGATGAGGAACACACCGAATATCGCACCTTGATATTTCTCCGCGAAGTTCTTCTTCCAATAGAGGAACGAGAGTAAGCCAAACACGCTTAGGTAGTAGAGGGCCTCGTAAATCTGCGTTGGGTGGCGCGGAATGAGGGCTTCGCTTGCGTGCAGACGGAGAAACCTAAATGCCCAAGGTAAATCGGTGGGCGAACCGCAAATCTCGGAGTTGAAGAGGTTGCCCGTACGTATTAGGAAGCCTGCCAATGCGATAGGTATAACCAAATGGTCGAGAATCCAGAGGTAGCCTTTCTTACATACGCGGCGATTGAATATGTATAGTGCTATAAGTATGCCTATTGCGCCGCCGTGGCTCGCGAGTCCACCTTTCCAAACTTGCAGTATTTCAAGCGGATGCTGCGAATAGTAGTCCCAGCCGTAGAAAATTACGTGGCCGAGACGTGCTCCTACAACCACCGCTACGAGCATGTATAGAAATACCGAATCGGCCCATGTGTCGGGGCATTTTTCGCGCTTGAACATCTTGCTGACGAGCAAGTAGCCAAACCAAAACGCCATTGCATACAACACGCTGTAGTAGCGTATTTGTATAGGTCCGATGCCGAAGAGTACCGGGTCGACATTCCAATCTATAAATAGTAGCGACATACTTATCTGTATTTATAACTATCAGTCAATTAGCCAATCATATCCTTGCCGTGGCAGTTTTTGTATTTCTTACCGCTACCGCATGGACATGGGTCGTTTCTGCCAACTTTCTTCTCAACGTGTATAGGCGCCGTTGGGCGTGGACGCTGCGGTCCTTGTGGCATTGCTTGTGGACCGGTAACTTGCTGTTGTTGGGTCGCTTGGTTGTGCATAGCTTGCAAGCGTGCCAATTCGCGCTGACGTTCAGCCAATTCGCGTTGAGCTCTTTCGCGTGCGCGTTGGAGTTGCTCTTCGCGGTTGTCGGCGGTGATAGCTATCGAGAGTTTCGATAGCGACGACACGATGTTTGAGTTGATGGTCTCTATCATGCCTTTGAAGAGGTTGAACGACTCGAATTTGTAAATCAACAACGGATCTTTCTGCTCGTAAGTAGCATTCTGAACCGAGGTGCGGAGGTCGTCGAGTTGACGCAAGTGGTCGCGCCAAGCATCATCGATATTTACAAGCATAATTACCTTCTCGATGGCGCGGATTACCTCTTTGCCCTGAGTGTCGTACGCTTTCTTGAGGTCGGTTGGTATTTGGTATACGCGTGGGCCATCGGTGATAGGTACAACGATGTTTTTATATCTATCGCCTTGGGTTTCGTATACTTGTTTTACTACTGGATATGCTTGATTTGCAATGGCTTCGCAACGACGGTTGAATGCCTCTTGAACTGCTTTGAAGAGCATTTCGGCAAGATCTTCGGTGCGTTTCTCGTGGAAATCCTCTTCGCTGAATGGCAATTCGATAGCGTAGGTTTTGAGCACTTCGAGACGGAAATCTTCAAAGTCGTCGGCATCCTTAGCATCTTGAACGGTCTTGAATGTCGAATCTTGCATCATATTCATGATGTCCATTGCCATACGTTCGCCATAGAGAGCGTGGCGGCGCTTGGTGTAGATAACTTCGCGCTGCGAGTTCATCACATCGTCGTATTCGAGGAGGCGCTTACGTATGCCGAAGTTGTTCTCTTCCACTTTACGTTGAGCACGTTCGATGGCCTTCGTCATCATGCTGTGTTGGATAGGTTCGCCCTCTTCGAAACCTGCACGGTCCATAATCTTAACCATTCTGTCGGAACCGAACAGACGCATGAGGTTGTCTTCCATAGATACGAAGAATTGTGAAGTACCAGGGTCACCCTGACGTCCTGCACGACCTCTCAACTGACGGTCTACGCGGCGGCTCTCGTGGCGCTCCGTACCTATGATTGCAAGACCACCGGCTTGTTTCACTTCGTCGGTGAGCTTAATATCGGTACCACGACCTGCCATGTTGGTAGCTATGGTCACTGCACCTTTCTGACCTGCAAGAGCCACTATTTCGGCCTCGCGTTGGTGAAGTTTAGCATTAAGTACGTTGTGCTTGATGCCGCGGAGTTTCAACATGCGGCTCAAAAGTTCACTCACGTCAACCGATGTTGTACCCACAAGCACAGGACGACCTTCGTTTACGAATTCTACAATCTGCTCTATTACAGCGTTGTATTTCTCTTTCGTGGTCTTGTATATGAGGTCTTCGCGGTCGATACGTGCGATAGGCTTATTGGTTGGAATGATGACAACGTCGAGTTTGTAAATATTCCAGAACTCACCAGCTTCGGTCTCGGCCGTACCGGTCATGCCCGCAAGTTTGTGATACATACGGAAGTAGTTCTGAAGTGTGATGGTGGCGTATGTCTGTGTAGGAGCCTCAATCTTGACATTTTCCTTAGCTTCGAGAGCTTGGTGAAGTCCATCAGAGTAGCGGCGTCCTTCCATTATACGACCAGTCTGCTCATCGACGATTTTTACTTTGTTGTCTATAACTACGTATTGAACGTCGCGTTCGAAGAGGGTGTAAGCCTTCAAAAGTTGTGTAACGGTATGCACACGCTCGCTCTTAACAGAGTAGTTCTGCATGAGCTCGTTCTTCTTGTTGATCTTCTCCTCGTCGCTGAGGTCCGACTTCTCTATGTTGGCTATCTCCGTACCTACATCAGGAAGAACGAAGAATTGTGAGTCTTCCGAAGCCGATGTTAGCGCATCGATACCTTTGTCGGTGAGCTCGATAGAGTTAACCTTCTCATCAATAACGAAATAGAGAGGGTCGGTAGCTATATGCATGTTCTTGTTATTCTCCTGCATATAGAAGTTTTCGGTGTTGAGCATCTGTTGTTTGATGCCTTGCTCCGAAAGGAATTTTATGAGTGGACGGTTCTTTGGAAGACCCTTGTATGCACGGAAAAGTGCAAGAGCGCCTTCTTCGCGAACCTTCTCGTCTTCGCTCTTGAGTTTCGTCTTAGCTTCCGATAGATATGTAGTTACGAGCGCACGCTGTGTTTCAACAAGTTTCTCCACGCGAGGGCGAAGAACGTCGAATTGCTGATCGTCTTTCTTCTGCACCGGACCAGAGATGATGAGCGGCGTACGAGCATCGTCGATAAGAACCGAGTCGACCTCGTCGACGATTGCATAATTATGTTTACGCTGCACAAGGTCGCTTGGCGAGGTAGCTCCGTTGTCGCGGAGGTAGTCGAAGCCAAATTCGTTGTTCGTACCGAATGTAATATCCGATGCGTATGCTTTGCGACGAGCCTCTGAGTTTGGCTGATGCTTATCGATACAATCTACCGTCAAACCATGGAATTGATAGATAGGACCCATCCATTCCGAGTCGCGTTTTGACAGGTAGTCGTTGACGGTCACCACGTGAACACCACGACCTGGAAGTGCGTTCAAGAACACAGGCAATGTGGCCACGAGTGTTTTACCTTCACCAGTTGCCATTTCGGCAATTTTGCCCTGATGCAGCACAATACCACCAATGAGCTGCACATCGTAGTGAACCATATCCCAATGAATCTCCGAACCGCCTGCTGTCCAATGGTTATGGTATACAGCTTCGTCGCCTTCGATGTCAACAAAATCGTGTTCCGTAGCGAGCACTCTATCCATATCGGTAGCGGTCACACGAATGTCGGTTTGCTGAGAGAAACGGCGTGCCGTATCCTTCATAATAGCGAAAGCTTCTGGGAGTATCTTGTTGAGTTCTTCCTCTACGGTATTGTCGATGTTTTTCTCTATCTCGTCAACCTCTTTGTAGCACTCTTCCTTGCGCTCTATAGTGCATTCTGGAGCTTCTGCTTCGGCTTTGAGCTCTTCAACACGTCTCTGATCTTCGGCGATAGCATCGCTAATCTGCTTACGGAGAGCCTTGGTATGAGCACGAAGTTCATCGTTAGTTAGGGCGGAAATGGTTGGATATATTTCGCGAATCTTGGCCACTATAGGCTCAATTTCCTTCATATCCTTGTCGTACTTAGTACCAAAGAGTTTGGTAAGTACGCTGTTGATGATATTCATATATAATCGTTTTGTTTTATTATGGTTAATAGAGCCTTACTAAGGCTACAAATCGGGCGCGAAGTTAGTTATTTTTAGCTCTACTTTTTAGCAGATTTTATGATTGAATGTTTTGATTGGGAATTTTTCTCGCAAATGATTTTGAATTTCTGTCGCTATAGCTTTATGTTGAGCTTTCATTCATTTCTGTTTATTGCAGAGACGCCATACTATGACGTCTCTACGTGCAACCAATCTATTCGAGTAAATTTACAATCCCCGAACATTGGTTTGCGGATTTCTAATTCGCCTAAACAAATGGCGCTGAATTGTAGAGACGTAGCGCGCTACGTCTCTACATGTAACGTACACAAAATGTTAATGTAGACTGCCATCTTTATTTCCAAATACCAACTCACGGCGTTCATCGGAAACAAAAACTTCCAAATAGAATAATCGCAAATAGACATAAATACAAAACAATGCAATAGGTGCAATTATGCAGAATGGGAACCAACCGACATCGTAATATGAAATATCATGCGGGTCGTGGTACGAATAACTGCCGTCTTCAAGTTTGACTTTTGTATAAAACCCGCCCCAATCTAAATAATATACCTTTGCATATTTTCCTTCCAAAAGTTGCTTACAATAACGTTCTCCTTTATCTCTAAACGATTCTACTTCATTATAAGGAATTCGTATTTTAGTATTATTAACAATGATGTAGTAATCAACAATATCATATTCTCCTCCTTTATGATGATGTACATGTCTTGAGTTATCTACATATGTACTTATAATGCCCTCAATATATAGTTCGGTCTGCGAACATGGAATTGATAATAGCGATACAACGGCACAAATAGAGCCAACGAAAAAGCACAAAGCTAAACATCGCCTATTAGCAACAATATGTTTATCAATAAATAACGCTACTCTCATTTATCACTGATTTTATTTGTTTATAGAACTCGTTGTATACTACTATCTGTTCGAGAAAATTTGCCCCCCCACTGGTTTGCGGATTTCCAAATCCGCCAAAATAGCAGTTCGCCAGTTTGGCGTAGGCTCTGCCTACGGTGTAGCTAAAAGCAAGGCTCCTGCCTTGCACATTTACTGTATCATTTTGCACTTTCATTTTTGCTGTTTCTTTATTTTCTGCAAGGCTTGAGCCTTGCTCATATTTTCGATGTAGCGACACACTACGCCGAACTATAGGGGAGCAGTAGTATGTTAACAATGCGTTTCAAAACGTTTTTTTAGTTATGGGCAAGGGTGGGAGTTTGATTTTTTCGAGTGGCGGAAGCAACGCAATTCAATTTTCTGCACTCTGAAGGACTTCAATTTTTTTGCAAGTACTCAAACAACTATTTTTCATACTACGCTTTGTGGGAATTCTTTCAACTTCATTAACCCAACCATATTTATATACAAGACTTTTATCACTTTCTTTTACGTCATAATATTTACTAACTTCATCAAAAAGGTTATTTGCCAATTGTTTTACTCTGTTATCCCAATCTTCTCCTGTTTCATCTTGATTTCGTTTTCTTTCCTCGCACGTCGATCTCCAGATAAAAAATATCAGAGCAGCACATGCTGTGTCGATGTTCTTGATGTCTTCATACAACGAACCAGACTCACTATGGTTGTCAAAGATGTGACGACCTATATTGTAGATAGACTTTTTAGCGTCATAGAATAAATAATACTCATCCGAGTATGATCTGCTATCGTATATGTCAATTAAATTACACTTCAACTCTTCATTCCATAATCTCACTACATTAAATTTCGATTTCGGAATAAACAGCAGTAACTTGTCAATCCAGTTTTTATTTTCCATAGCAATTATTATTTTTTTATTTCATCTATCCACTTCATACCTGTCATGTTCCAACTTCTTCCCAATTTTACTAATCGTTGATTCACTTTTCTACAGTTTGAAGGACTTCAATTTTTTTGCAGGTAATCAAACAACTTTTTTTCATAGTTTGCTTTTCAGGGATTCTTTCTACCCCATTAACCCAACCATATTTATATACAAGACTTTTATCATTTTCTGTCACATCAAAATGTTTACCAACTTCAATAAAAAGGTTATTTGCCAATTGTTTTACTCTATTACGCCATGCTTCAAACTCTTCATCTTGTTTTCGTTTTCTTTCTTCACACGTCCCTCTCCAAATGTAAAATATTAAAGCAGCACATGCTGTGTTAATGTTATTGATGTCTTCATCGACCCATCCTTCTTCACTGTGCCAGTCAAAAATATGAAAGCCAATGTTATATATAGATTTCTTGACATCATAATACAAATAATACTCAACCGTAAACGGCTTGTCATCGTATATATCAAGTACATTACATTTCATTTCTTCACTCCATAATTTCACTACGTTAAACTTCGATTTTGGAATAAACAACAATAACCTTTCAATCCAGTTTTTATTTTCCATAGTAATATTATTTATTTTATTTCTTCTATCCACTTCATACCCCGAGTTTGTCGTAGTCTGCAGACTACGACATTGCTAAAAGCAAGGCGCCTACCTTGTGCAAACATTTTGCTCGCACAGATGATGCTGATAACGCTGATTGATAGTATTTTGTAGAGTGGGTTCATTGGCTATTTATTCTTCAGTTGAGCGGGATTTGTAATCCCGCTCCATTGAGTACAAGCATTTGTAATGCGTTCATTCATATCTCATGACATAACTATCACGTCCAACAAGCCTTTTTGCCCTATATAGTCACGCGCTGAGCTATACAAATACTCTTCTGGTTGCTCAGTTATCTCCTGTCTTACTGGGTTCATGCGTATATAGTTTAGCTTCTGTTCATAGAAATTATATGTAGATATAGTCTCTATATAGCTACCATCTTGCCATAGTTTGAAGTTGGTAATTCTTCTGTCGTTAGCTGCCCGAAATGATAATCTGTCTATTAGCCATTCCTTGCGGCTTTCTTGTTGATTCTCTTGTATTGCTTTTACCAACTGCTTACTGGTATATTTCTTGAAATCGCGCAGAATGTCACTTATTGAATTGTCACCATTTATGCCGGCAATAAAATGTATATGATTAGACATTAGCACCCAAGCATATAGTTCTAAGCCTTTATTCTCCTGACAATAGCGAAGCGAATCTACCACTATACGCTTATAAATAGGTCGAGTAAAAAGGTCTATCCAATCAATCACGGTGGAAGTTGTAAAATATAGGTCTTTGGTAAAACTTAATACTGACATATCGCTTTAGTTTTTCGCATTATAAATGCTAATATTCTATGCGTTCGGATTTCAAATCCGAACGAACAGATTTATTTGGCTTTATATATTTTTTAGTAAGCACACAGATCTCACTGATTGAACTGATTTTCACAGATCTGTTTTATCTGTTATAATCCTTTATATCTGTGTATTCTGTGTTCTCAATTTTCAACTTTCAATTCTCAATTTTCAATTTTCAATCAGTACCAAATATAAAGTTTATACAAAACATTTGCTGCACATAGTGTAAGCACATCCTAAGCCTCGCGTAAGCCCCTCGCCGTCATTTCGCCGCATAAAAGCCATATAGAGCATCGTAGTGCGTTTTATCTAATCGTAGCGCGTACAAGTGCTTCTTTTGACGCTATTTAGCGTTTTATTGTGAGCTAAAGCGTTTTTTCGCATCTTTTGAAAAATCATCTGCGAAAATCCGTTTTATCTGTGTTTAGCAGTAGCGGAGCGAGACGTTACGACGAATGATTATTCTTATTCAGAATTAGATACAGAATATTTACAACCAACAACAAAGACAGTAGCGCAATATCAAAAAGAACAACGTCAGCATATGAAGTACTTATATTTTGTATTTCTACTTTATCAAATTCATCCTTTCCTTCATCTCCCAACATAGGTACCCATGGAGCCCAAAAGTTGCTATCAGTCTTTACATCATTGTAAAATTTCCATTCATTCTTTACTTGATTTGGCCATACATAATACATTCTCTCTAAATGACCTTTAGTGTTATATACATATCTAAAACCGCGAGCACTATCATTTGTCATATAGTACGATGCATATACTGCAGGATAAGCATCTCCATAAAATTGTATCCATAAACTATCCGCTTTATTATCGGAGTAATGTCCTATAATAGTTGCAATTTTCTTTGAATCGCAACTATCCAAATAAAGCCAGTATCCATCTTTTTCGCCTTTTTTATTTAGATTCCCTACAGCAGAAACATCGCCATTTTCTGAAATGCCAATTCCAATGTTTTTAGGGGAAACTACATATAGGGCTATATTCACAATTAAGCCCACAAACAACGCAATAATATTGAAGTATTTCATTTGTAATTTTCAATTTGGATATGCTTTCCCCAACTACCAAAACACCGCCCACACGAAAAACCATCTGCGAAAATCCGTTCTATCTGTGGTATCTGTGTTCTAATCTACCTCGCTTCAATTCACGCCAATTCCACCACCGTTATTCCTGCGCCGCCCATCTCAACATGCGCATCGGCGGCGGAAACTACATAGGGTAGTGTATGCAGAAATTGGCGAATTTGCTGGCGTAGAATGCCATTGCCTTTGCCGTGCAATATACTTACGCGAGGTGCTTCGCATATTACAGCCTCGTCGATGAAAGCGGCTACTTGTTCTATGGCTTCGTCGGCTCGCATACCACGTACGTCAATCTCGGGCTTGAACTCCAACTTCTTTTGACGAACACTCTCGCCTATGTTTGATGCTACGTTTATACTGATTTTCTGCGCCTTAGCTGCATTTTTGCTACGTCCTTTGCTTGATGCTTTCAAGCGGTTGCGTTTTATGGTTGTGCGCAGATTTCCAATGGCCACAACAGCCTCT
>JAFYCM010000078.1 GCA_017539645.1 Bacteroidales bacterium | reverse complement strand
CGTCATGCCAGGCGACGACTCGGTGAGGCCATACACGCTGATGATGTCCTTCATGTGCATCTTATCCATCACCTTCTTCATCAGTTCTATAGGGCAGACCGAACCAGCCATAATGCCCGTACGTAGCGACGTAAGGTCGAACGAGTCGAATTCTGGTAGGCTGAGTTCGAGCGAGAACATTGTAGGTACGCCGTATAGCGCAGTGCAACGCTCTTTTTCTATAGATGTAAGTACCTTCTTTGCATCGAAATCTTCGGTGAGCGTCATCGATGAACCGTGCGTAAGTACTGCCATGAGCGCCAACACAATGCCGAAGCAGTGGAAGAGCGGCACGCAGATGAGCAAATTCTCGTCGCGTGTGAATTTCATGGCATCGCCAATGGCAAGGCCGTTATTTACGATATTATAGTGGGTAAGCATCACACCCTTAGGGAAACCAGTGGTTCCAGAGGTGTATTGCATATTTACGACGTCGTGGCAGTCGGTGACAGCATAGCGTTCCTGAAAACGAGCATCGTCAGCTGCATCGCCAAGAGCAAGAAGTTCTGCGGTGTTGTACATGCCATCGTAAGTTGCCTCGCCAAGCACAACCACGTTGCGCAACTCGGGAAGTTTCTCAGCATGAATGCTCGAGCGCGTCTCTTGCGAAATTTCGGGTGCAAGTTCGCGTATCATACCTACGTAATCGCTATCGCGCCAATGGTCGATGATACACATAGTATGTATATCGGCGTTGCGCATAAGAAATTCAAGCTCAGCTATTTTATAATTCGTATTTACCGTTACGAGCCATGCGCCAATCTTAGCGGAAGCGAAAAAAACGGTAAGCCAATCGGGCACATTGTTAGCCCAAATACCGACCTTCGACCCTTTGGTGACGCCAAGCGCCATAAGTCCCTTCGCAAAACGGTCGACGCGTTCGTTGAATTGAGCATAAGTCCAATGCAAATTTAGCTCTGTATACGAAATAAAATTCTTATTAGGGGATACTTCAGCCCAGTGATTTAGTAGGCCGCCCACAGTATCATTTACTAATGCCATCAATTATAATTAAGTCGGCTGCAAAAATAGTTATTAAGTCAGTTTTCGCAAGGATATGATTCTTTACTTTTCTCTGTGCCGACAGAGAAAAGTAAAACAAAAGAGAACTCGTCGCTGTAGTCGGTTCGCTAAAAATTATCTGCGTTCCGCTAAACGATTTAGAACTCGCTACGCTCGGACAGCAAATCGTTTTATACGCTTCACTCCGATAATTTTCTTCACGCTCACCCGACTAAGGCGACATAAAAAGTTACATATCTGTGTTATCTCGCATTGTCTGTGCGAGATAAGGTTATAAGTGAGGTTTGGCAAATAGTATTTATGCCATAAAAATGGTTAATGATTTGACTATTGAATACTCGGGGTTCGAGTTAGGAAAATGTTGAATGTTAGCTTTTACCGTTCACTATTTGTCTATAATATAGAAATATGCGTTAATGATACGATTCTCCAGATCGCTCAAAAGCCTTAATATTTTATTGGAATATGGTTGGATAATTATGCGTTCGCCAAATGTGTTGATATATCGAAACTTACCAAACGAACGTTTTACTATGGCGAGGCCATTCTGAAACGAACAAGTTGTGTCGTATTGCAGAGGTATGACTACATTTCCATCTCTATCAACATAGCCCCATTTGCCATCTTTTTTCACTTCAGCCAAACCTTGGCTAAAAGAGCACATAAAATCAAATTGTGGTTTAATAACAAATTCTCCATTTCTATTAATAGCGCCCCATTTACCTTCACTCTTAACTGTAGCTAATCCTTCGTGGAAGGGACCGGCCAATTCGAATTGCGGTTCTATAACAAATTGACCGTCTTTATTAATAAAGCCATATATGTATCCTAAAAAAAAGCCTCGCATATCACAATCTCCATCTCCGAATCCAACCGCTGCCAAACCTTCACTAAAATTGCTTGCTTGAAGAAATTGAGGATTGATTACCCATTCACCCGCCTTATTT
Organism: Bacteroidales bacterium; assembly: GCA_017539645.1. GTDB lineage: Bacteria > Bacteroidota > Bacteroidia > Bacteroidales > Marinilabiliaceae > W3P20-009. The sequence goes on along the minus strand of JAFYCM010000078.1, from coordinate 36,718 downwards.
ATATATCCAAATTTTACAAAGCCAATATCCCGAAAGCCAATACAAGCCAAACCTTCACTGAAGTCGTTTACATAAGTACACGAAGGTCGGGGGGAAATCAGATATTCCCCTGTTCTATCAATCAATCCAAACCATTTATATTTTCTTACCCAAGCGACATCTTCATAAAAATTGTGAACCTCTTCATATATAGGATCAATAACAATTTCGGATTTCATATTAATATATCCGTATTTACCGTTGATTTTTACTCTTGCAAGCCCATCATAAAAGGAGGTCAGGTCTTCGAATTTAGGTTCAATGATATAATTTCCTTCAGTATCTATAATGCCATATTTTTTATTGACAGCATAAACTACAGCTGTGCCATTATAGAACCCATATGCGTCTTCAAATTGTGGTTTTATAATGAAAACGCCGTCATTATTTATGTATCCCCATAGAGATTCGTCTTTGGGTGTTATGCCTTGGGCTGGAAACAGCTTTACTTTTTCGTTGTTTGATTTTTGACCTTTATCCATCGTCGATTACAATACAGTCATCATTGTCGCAATGATATATAAAAAACGACGAGATTTCAATTGTAAATGGTATGTACAAGATAGTCCCTAAGATGAATAAAAGTGATTTTTAGAACATAAAATCAGCCGTCAGAACAACTATCCTAACGGCTGATTCAGATACGAATATTAATACTAACTATAAACTTGTTCAATCCATTTCGTTCTGCTGTTTCGCGTTCAGATAATCACAAAATATCTCGGCTGCCGAGCCAACGCGATATGTGCATGGGCGTTTAGCATAATATTCTGCTATTTGAGGCGTGGGAGCTTCGGGCTTGTCGCCTTTAGAGAGTTGCAATATCTCGCGGCAAAGCATTGTGTCGTGGTGCATGGTTTTGAACTTGTCGGCAAGCATACGCACCGTGTCGAAATTGAGTTTGCGACCTTCATTATCGGCAGGTTTTGTGGTGCCGCACTCCAAGCCAGCAAGCATAAACATAGCAGAAGCAGCGCCACACACTTCGCCCATGCGCGCTATGCCGCAACCGAAGCTCGAGCTCAGTTTAAGCGCCAAATCTGGCGTAAGTCCATATAGGTCGGCAAAAGTGAGAGCTACAGCTTGCGCGCAGTTGTAGCCCGACAAATAGTGCTCGATGGCAGTTGTCATTCGTTGCACTTTGTCAATTGGTTTAGTCATTGTTGTTTTCTTTTTTTTGATTTTATAGCATTTATGGGACATGCACTAGCGCATAAATTGCATCGTAAACAGTCGGGGTTATCATAGCCAGCAACCTTGCCTTTGGCAGTGTGTGGCGCAAGTTGCATCGGACAATTGCGACTACACAAAGCACAACTGCGGCACGAACTATTCACTTCGATGCGCCATTTTGCGGCACTTAGCGAGTTGCTTGTAACCATTTTCGATAACGTTCCCATGGGACAAAATGTACACCATGCACGTGGCGAATAGGCTATCCCCAAAGCAATGCCTACTATTGTAGTAGCTACAATTAAGCGCCAAAACACATTCCCCATTGCACTCCAATCGCCCCAAGCAAAATAGAATTGTAGAGCAAACATAAACATTATGAAGGCAAGCATAAACATGCGAAACCCATTGGAGCGCAACCAATTAGGAATGCGCCTATTGCGACTGACTCGTGCTATAATATTGCTATAGAAGTTGCCTCGCGGACAGATGTTTCCACACCAATAACGCCCACGAAACGCTGCCATCAACACGGGGCCAATCATACATATAAGCGCAATCCAACCTACTATCGGGAAAAACCAACCTACTACGATGTAGATTAGTAGGATAATCCAAAGCATTATGCCAACAGAGCCTCCAACTGCTCTTTGAGTTGTGTTCGTGGCAATGCTCCTACCGACATGCGAGGCTCTCCGTTCATTGGTATGAATAGTAACGATGGTATGGAACGAATGCCAAACAAACCTGCTAATTCGGGCTCTGCATCAACGTCAATTTTGTAGACATCAATTTTTCCTGCATACGTTTCACTTGCTTCATCGATTAACGGCGACAAAGCACGGCATGGACCGCACCATGTGGCAAAAAAGTCTATCACGGCAGGACGTGCTCCTTTGAATTTCCACTCGCCATTGTTGTTTTCGTAATCGGCCACTTTCTCAATAAATTCGGCCTTTGTCAAAATTGTTGCCATTGTTGTATAAAATTATTAGTTAGAAATTATTTCCAGTTGAAAACATTTGCGTGTAATTATGAGTTACTATAAAGCGCACAGTTTATGTATCGATTATGACCTAAACGCGAGAATTTTCAACTCTCAATTCCAATTCTCAGAGGGCATTTGTCATCGATAAAGCACTTCAATATTCCGGGCACTTCCACTTGGCTGCAGTCGACGCTTGCGATCTTCTTTTTGCCAGCTTCGGTGAGGCAGAATCGCATCATGCGCTTGTCTTCTTTGCACAATGCGCGCAAAATCAGCTCTTTCTTCTCCACGCTGCCAATCACCTTAGAAGTGCACGAAGCGCTCAATCCTAATTTTTCGGCCAATTCGCTTGCTGTGAGGCAATCGGCTGTGTTTAGTGTTGCCAAGAGCGAAAGCTCGTTATAGTTGAGCCCGAAGTTCTTTATTATCGAATTTTCGAACTCGCCTACAGCCAAATAGATCTGACGCAATCGGCATATTTTGTTATTCTCCATTAGATCCTGCATTCATTTTACCGCTGCAAAAATAAATATATTTTACGTTGGAAAATATTTATATGTATAAAATATTGTCCTTGTTAGCTATTATTAACTATTATGAGCGATAAGTGGCCGAATTGTAGATATAAAAATAGGGCTGCCACTGAGTGACAACCCTATATGTAGTTATGAGTAAGAGCTATTTTACTTCAAACCAACAGGAATGACGTAGAATTTTCGACCACGTTTCTCGTCGAGCATCCATTGGTCGAAAATTATGTGGTCGTCTAAGGCTCGCAAGGTAAGTTTGTGTTTTCCAGCAGGAATGTTTACGTCGATAGTGCGGAGAGCTTGACCACGGAGAACGTTCGTCTTCCAGCGTTCTGAACGGAATGGCTCTTTTATGGAGATTATATGCTCCTCACCATTGTCGATGGCGACGGAGAAACGAATGTCGCCCGTGTCGTTTGGCTGCGTAGGTATGACGGCTACGTATAATTGTGCATTTTCGTAACTATTGTCAGTCTCGAAGTCGAAATCTATATGACCGTTTTTGTCTACCGCAACAGCCGACATGCTATGACCGAGCATATCTATAGTGCAGATATTGCCTTGCGATGCGTTGAATGAAGAGGCATTACGAGCGATGAAATTTTCGGTCGGTTTGCCGAAAGCTGTATCGCCATTATTGTAATTGTAATTCACTTGAAGCGATGGCAACAGAGGAGGGTAGAATGTGAACAAGTCGCGCGGTGCGCTGCACATCAAGCCGTTCCATTTGCCGTCTGATAGTCCTTCGTTATAGTGTGAGGTAATGAATTGAATGTGATTGTATGCTGCAAGGCTTTTGGTGGAATAGTAATTCCTTTCTTCGCCCTCAGTCTGCCGAGCTTTCTGAGCGTAAAGCATCTTTTCGGCCATCAACGCTGCGCTATTTATAGGGTATTTTACGAATGCGAAGAATTTATCGTAGTTATTATTATCAGTGTTTTTGGCAATACGAAATGCTTCGTCGGCAATTGCCTTGTATTCAGCAATGTATCGTTCTGTTTCGCTGCCAAAAGCATCAGTAAATTCAGTATTGCGCACAGGTGAGAGTCCTCTATCAAATGTTGTTTTACTAAGTTCCACTTGATTCCATCCCATAAATTCTGGTTTGCGAATTGCCGTTAGGCGGTAGTATTCACGCATGATTGGAACAATATCTTTAGCATTTTGACTGCCAAATTCTCGTGTATACCAATTTTGCATGTGCGTCGAGAGTGTTTTCTCGTTTACACAGTTCACATTCCACGCCATATCAAGGAAAAGCTCCATCTGATAGGCCGCAGCACGAACATCGTGAACGTTTACAATCCAAATGCGTTTAGCGCCGTGGTCGTAGGCGGTGCGCATTTCGTGGTAGAGCAAGCCAGGCTGCGTGGTGGTGAGCCATAGATAGTCGTGTGGTCGGCCCCAGTAGCTAAGGTGATAATATACGCCCGATTCGCCGCTGCGTTTGCGTTGCTCGTCGTTGCTGAGGCGAGTTAAGTAGCCGTAATTATCGTCGCACCACATGAGCGTGACGTCGTCGGGAACTTTCAGCCCATTCTCCATAATTAGCAAAACCTCTTTGTATGGCACAAAAATCTGTGGCAAACGCTCAACATTTTTTGTTACCTCTTTACTGAGTATATAACGCTGATTGTCAATGACTTTTTGTAGGGCAGCAGTCTTCTCGTCGAGCGTATTTACGCCTTCCATCGAGTCGTCGTGAATGCCGCGCATACCGAGCGTATATATATATTCGCCGTTGCAAGTCTCTACTACACGTTCGCGCCAATAATTATCTACCGAACTTTGATTGCTTATGTAGTTGAAGTCGCCGCGCTGCTTGAAATCCCATTCGCCAACGTTGTTGCGGAGCATCGGTTCGCAGTGCGATGTTCCTATAACTATACTAAAACTGTCGGCTGCAGCTCTATTGCCTTCGTAGGCGAAAAATGCCACTGTTCCTGGGTGCATAGCAGGCCAAAGTGTGTTGGCGCGCAGTCGCAGAAGTAGCTTATAATAAAGCTTATAGGTGGTAGGACCAAAGGCGGTGCCATGTTCGATATTCTTCTCGGACCACACGCGCGAACTCCAATCTTCGTCGTTTATAAATATGCCGCGATACTTCACCGATGGCGCTTGAAACGTCTGAAAATCAGCTTCGAATGTCAATCGGTCTTTATGCTCAGGCTCGGCATCGCCCCACCAAATCCAAGGCGAGACGCCAGCCAGGCGCGAGAGTTCCAAAATGCCGTATGCTACACCGCGTCCATTGTTGCCGTAAATCTCTATGGCATTGTTGTTTATACGTATGTAGAATGCATCGAACGAGTTCAATACGTCGTGACTTAGTTGCAGTTTTTTTTGTTCTGCCGTCGACATTTTGTCCATTTGCCAGATGCGAATTGTGGCATTGCGTTTGGCCTGAGTGGCGCGTTTACCTGTCACTGCTTCAATGTCGCTCGAAAACATATCCAACGCAATTTCTACAACAGGCGAAGTCTTGGTCATCAGTTGATAATCGACCGCTTGGGTGCCGTTGTACCAAACAAAATCAGCTGCGACTGTGTTTGTTACTATAAGTAAGAATAGTAGTGTAGTTAGAAACTTCATATATATAATTATGTAAAAATGATTTCGTGCGAATGTAATAAATACGAAAAACGCACAAAAACCTTTTGGCGATTCTCATGCGTTGAACTATTGTGTTATGTATGTAAATATTTATATCGTCAGACCGGCGTGAAAGCCGAAGGAAGGCCAAGTTGTCATACCTACAGATAAGCGCGACTCGCGCCAAAGACGAATCTCTATACCGAATCGGGCTTTTACGTCAAGTTCCACAGTTCCTTTGCCGTAATTTAGGTCATCGTCCACATTATGTTTTTTGCCTTCTACATTGTAAATATATCGTCCACCAATAGTTATGTCGGGATAGAAAGCCATGCGGTTACGGCGGCGATTGGGAATGTAGCGGCGATAGTGCAAATCAGCCAGAATGTAATTCTTAGTTATGCAATGCAATCGTCCAGCAAAATCGGCCTTTTGGCTATCCATCATTTTTTGAGCATAACCAAGCTCTAAGCCGAATACGTTGAAGCGCTGCGTTCTGATGCCTCCGCTAAGGGCAATGCTTGAATATGAATGAGTATGGTCGTAGATAACGCCAAATTCGGGAGAGTAACGTTTGTCGGGAGTTCCCGGAGCATGATGTTCTTCTTGAGCGTTGGCAATTGGAGCGGCAAGAGACATTGAGGCAATAAGCACTCCAATAAAAGCAAGTTTTTTCATTTCTATTAGATGTAAATTTGTTACAGATCTGATTCGTTGGTAAAGTTATGTATTTATAAATATACAAAAAGAAGCCGGCGCAACATTTCGGCAGATTTTGGAAGAGGAATATTGACGTTTAGCGTTAACTTAGGGGCACATTTATATACATGAATCCTCAGATGTATTACATAATTAGAAACAACACGACGTTTGGTCCATACACACTTGATAATCTGACAGAAAAAGTGGAGCGCGGCAACATACTCAAGTGTGACAAAATAACCGATGATGCCAATGTGTACAAAGGTCTAATTGTCGACGATGTGTTGAAGGCGCATCGTCGCCGAGTGAAGGTGCGTGCTATAGGTTCGCTTGGGCAACAGTTGGCGCATATAGGCTCTAATTTCATTTTTCCAGAAAATGTTATGCGCCGCGAGGTGTGGAGTAGCAATCAGAACCTCATGCTTATAGTATGCATAGGTTTGTTGCCTATGGTTTTGGGCGTGTTCTCAATCTTTGGCGACTATGCTGCATTCTACGGCATAGCACTCTATTTTTCAGTTATTTGGGGATTATTTTTCTACTATTTGTTCAAAACGCGTCAAGTGTCGGTGCGAGTGACGCTCACTATATTTTTCGGTACCCAGATTTTCGTATTCATTGGTTGGACGCTCATTGGCTTCGTTGGTCTCAACCCCTTCTATTGGTTCGACTCCGAAGGAGCGCTCACCGAACGCCTAATCTACTACATTCTTGGCGTCGGATTTACGGAGGAACTTGTGAAGGCATCGCCACTAATCATACTTATGCTGCGCGCTCGTGAACCACTTGTGCCACAGACGTTTGTGTACTACGGATTGATGTCTGGCATTGCCTTTGGTGTATACGAAGGCGTGCAATATCAGCTCACCATCAACGCGCAACTCGACTATGTGTCGTCGTTCATGGCAAACATCTCGCGTCTGACGTCGTTGCCCTTCATTCACGCCATTTGGGCAGCCATAGCGGGCTATTTTGTGTCGTTTGCATTGCTTTATCCTACGTATAAAAAATCGTTGCTCGCACTCGCAGTCTTCGTGCCTGCATTGCTTCATGGCATCTACGATGTGTCGTGTAGCTACGATTCGTTCATCTTCCTATGTATACGTGTAACTATAATGATACTCTCCGTTGTGCTACTTATGACATACTTACGCGGTGGTAAACAGCTGCAAATGAGACTAAACGGAAGTATCTGATAATACATATTCATAAAATGGACAAAATCGAAACGAGTCATCAACTTCACGATCTACTTCTCGCCAAGCAACTGACAGTGTCAACCGCCGAAAGTTGCACGGCTGGCAATGTGTCGGCGCTGATTGCCTCTACGCCAGGCTCTTCGGAGTATTTCCGCGGTGGGGTAGTAGCATACGATGCTCGCATAAAAACACAAATACTTGGTGTGCCTGCCGATGTTATAAGCAAATATGGAGTAGTCAGCAGCGAAGTAGCCAAGTCTATGGCTCAAGGGGTAGCTAAGGTTATGCATACGCAATGTGCAATAGCTACAACAGGCGTAGCAGGTCCTGGAGATCAAGGTGCTGTAAAGCACGGAACTGTATGGACTGCAGCGCTTCTCAACGATAAGGTTACGACACGTATCATACATATCGATGGTGATAGATACACGGTGATGACCGAAGCTGCTAATTTTGCTGCAAAATTGCTCGTAGAATTACTTGAACAAGCGGCGAAATGAAATAATTAGTTTTGAGTTATGAAAAAGAAGGTTGTATACATAATAAATCCTCGCTCGGGCATTGGCGGTAAGAGTGCCATAACCAAAATAATAAAGGAAAATACCAATAAAGAACTTATTGAGTTAGAGATTATTAAGCTAAAACAAGATGTCAATGCATACGAATTAGCTCGTTCGCTTCGCGATGCTGCAGATGTGGTTGTTGCCGTTGGTGGCGATGGTACGGTAAACAGCGTTGCATCGGCGCTAGTAGGTAGTAATACAGCGCTTGGCATCATTCCGGCAGGTTCGGGCAATGGCTTTGCGCGCGCACTCGACATTTCGCTGCAACCGGCTCGTGCAGTGCAGATTATCAACGAAATGTGCGTGTCGAAAATCGACGTTCTTAGCTTTGGTAATAATCGCTATTCGTTCAATGTGGCTGGCATTGGTTTCGATGCACTCATCGGTCACAAGTTTGCCAAGCTCAAGGTTCGTGGACCAATCCAATATATGCGTCTCATTTCTACTGAGTTTCCGCTTTACAAGCCGCAAGAGTATACTCTCGATATGAATTCGCAACTCTTTGTGCGTAAGGCATTTTTGATAAGTTTTGCCAATTCGTCTCAATGGGGCTACAACATACATATCGCGCCACAAGCTGTCATGAACGATGGATTGATGGACGTGTGCATCATAAATCAGTTTCCTAATTATGCCATTCCGTCGATGGCGGTATCGCTGCTGAGCCAACATATCGATAAGAATGAGTACGACGAGATTATCCGCACAAACCAAGTGAAGCTCGACTGCGGCGAGGGTACAATGGCCCATATCGATGGCGAACCTATTATGCTCTCGGGCGATGTGACTATCAACGTGTTGTCCGAGGCACTTTCGGTGGTTGTGCCGAATAGCAATTTCTACGAGTCATCGCGCTTTAGTGTAGCTAAACTAAATAACAGTATCAATAAGAAAGTATTAGAGATTACAAAGGCTCGCGATGAGTTTCGCAACGATGTGCTTTCACAAGTCGACCAGATAAAAGCGACACTCACCAATGCATCGCAAAATGTTGGTGATGAACTCCGCAAACGCTTCAAAAAGGGGCGTCGCAACTGATTACTAACTTTTGGTTAGTAATAGGGTGAATAAAGGCGATTTGCTCTGCGTGAAGCATCAACCGCTTGCCGTTGTTTGAGCCATAAAGATTGTCACCAACAATAGGGTAGCCCAATCCAACAACCGAGTGCACTCGCAATTGATGCGTGCGTCCTGTAAGTGGTTGAAATTCAACGCGAGTATAACCGTCCATCCGTTCCAAAACTCTGTATTTTGTAACGGCCTGCTTGCCATGCTCGCTATCTACCATTTGTCTCGGGCGATCGTTCAAGTCTGGACGAATTGGAATATTTATAACACCCTCATTATTAGCGATATTCCCACTAATTATGGCTATGTACGTCTTACTTATTTTATGTTGTTCAAACATCGCTCGAAGCGCGCTAAATGTGCGTTCGTCTTTCGCAGCAAGCAGTACGCCAGACGTTTCCATATCTAACCGATGAACCACAAAATGTCCTTCGCGACCCAAATAGCGCGAAATGCGGCGCTCGGCTGAATCTGCCGTTTCATTTCCATCGACGCTCGCGAGTCCACTTGGCTTATTTATGGCGAGCATATTAGCGTCTTCATATATAATTTCAAGTGCATCTGTGTTTCGCTCAAAACGCTTATCGGCATCGTGGTTGATGCCTTCGAGCATAAAACCTAAAATTGGCTCGCACTTTTGGTGGCAAGCAGGGTAGAATGCCCCATGCTGACGCACTACACCGCGCGGAGAATTGCCATACCAAAATTCTGCTAACGATATTGGTTTCAAATTATTACGTATGGCAAATTGAAGTAGTTTAGGAGCTGCACATTCGCCCGTTCCCGATGGCGGATCGCGATGCAGACCGAGCCTAAAAATGTCGCCAATGGTGCGACTTGCGCCCAAACCGTTAGTAACTACATATTGAGAGAAGAGCCAACGCTGCAAAATTATCGAACGCCGATGTCGCTCATTTTTGAGCTTCTGAATCTCATTATCAATATGTTGCAGACGTTCTTGGGCTTCGTTAATCTTAGTATTGTACGACAATTTTAGCCTATGTAGTTCCGCCTTTTCGTATTGACTTTCGCGAATAAGTTTAGCTTCATCTTCGGCCGTCAGCATCTCTTTTCGACGCGCCTCACGTTCTGCCTTTTTGCGCTTAATTATCTCTTTCCCAGCGGCTATAGCGTTGTCTCTTTCCAAAAGTAACTTTTGTATATTTTGCTGGGCGTCAGATCTTGCGATCGAATGTTCCTCATTATCAATATTATGATTAATGATGCTTATGTTTCGTTCCTCGCGCTTGAACGTTCCTTGCGGATCTTGGCAGTCGTATATGGGCGGCACAAAATAGTCGATGCAGCTTTTTCCATCGAGATTGCCAGAAAATGCAGCTAAAAATCCGAGTTCACCATCTTTCTCAACCACCAAAACGCCAAACATTTTACCATTTTGCAACTCTTGAGCCCACTCCGTCTTGCCTTCAAGGTAGCGCATAAGTTGTCGAGCAGCCATCCGAGCAAGAGGATGCGGCGTGTAGTTAGTTGGACAGTTAAGTTGCTCTGGCAGAGCTATTTTGCTTGTGTCATCTAAAAACTTATGGAACATCAGCCTTCGAGGTCTAAATCGAACATCTTTATCAAATTAAGAATCTCGGGATTCGTCTCAACCATCTTATCGAGTTTCTGTCGCGGCGTATACACCAATTCTGCAGTCTCAGCCGTTTCTGTTTTTATAGTAGTATTTATGCTGAGTTGACTGTTATGCAGATACTTACGTAAATAATTAATCAGCTCTTGACTGCCCAAAATCTTCTGACTTTGGTCTGCCGTGACCTCAATATTTATAATAGAACCTTCGATTCGCGGCTTAGTGCTGCGCAGAAGTAGGTATAATTCGTTATCCGATTTTATGACACTTTCGGCAAAATTCAGCCATTGCAGATTAAGTTGCTCTGCATTAACTGGTTGCGATTCTGTCTGAGTAGTAACTTGCTTTGCATCAGGTTCTTGCGCTTGTTGTGGGGCATCATTACCATTGTGCGAAACTTTGTTATAAAGATTTTTCAGCGAAGTTCCACGAATAGAACTTGCCGATGCAGCCGATACTTTCGCATAGTTAATTTTTTGAGCCTCAGATGGTTGTTGCGTAATTTGTGATGGGGTAGCGCTTTGTGGCTGTGGCTGACTCTGCTGTGGTTTAGCTACGCCTAACCTCGTAATGAGCGCGTTGAGTTGCTCAATTACTTTTTTTTTTCGTCGCCTACCATGCAGCAACGTAATAAGCAGATTTCCACGTGTTGGCGTTTGTCGCGCGCCTGCTTGTAATTCAGTTCGGCATTTGCTGTGCCTTCAATCAACCTAATTATGTAGTTGACATCCATCTTGGCGGACTGCTCTTTGTAGCGTTGCCCCGTTTTCTCGCTGACGTCGAGGAGCGAGACGCTCTCTTCGTTGTGCGCCACAAGCAAATTGCGCAAGTGGTGGCAAAGTCCGCTGAGGAAGCTGAGCAAATCGAAGCCGCGGCGAACCACATTGTCGAGCGCAAGTAGGGCTTTCACAAAGTCGTGCGCCATGATATTGTCTACAACCTCGAAGAATATGTCGTAGTCGAGCACATTCAGGTTGCTCACCACATCTTTATACGTAATGTTCTTGCCCGAAAACGCCACAATTTGGTCGAAAATCGAGAGCGCGTCACGCATTGCGCCATCAGCTTTTTGGGCTATCACGCTCAGTCCATCTATGTCGGCGGTGATGCCTTCTTTGCTGGCTACGTAGCTCAAGTGTTTTGTTGCATCATCTATCGTAATACGGCTAAAATCAAACACTTGGCAGCGCGATATGATTGTAGGGATAATCTTGTGCTTCTCCGTAGTAGCGAGGATGAAAACGGCGTATGCAGGCGGCTCTTCGAGCGTCTTGAGGAACGCATTGAACGCCTGTTGCGAAAGCATATGCACCTCGTCGATGATATACACGGAATACTTACCCACTTGCGGCGGGACGCGCACTTGGTCAATCAGCATACGTATGTCGTCCACCGAGTTGTTGCTGGCAGCGTCAAGCTCGTGAATGTTGAATGAACGATTTTCGTTGAAAGCGCGGCACGACTCGCATTCGTTGCAAGGTTCGATGTTTTCCGACAGATTCTGACAATTGATTGTCTTTGCAAATATTCGGGAGCAAGTGGTTTTGCCCACACCACGTGGCCCGCAAAACAGGTACGCGTGCGCTATTCTCTGCGTCTTTACGGCGTTTTTTATGGTGGTGGTTATGGCTTGCTGCCCAACAACCATATCGAATGTGTCGGGGCGATATTTTCGTGCTGATACTACGTATTCCATTGCTTTTACTTTCAGTCGCGAAGATAGTGTAGAAATACTCTTTTTTCAATGTTTACTTTTCTCAATCGCACAGATGGCATATAATCAGTGTTTTATAAAACTTTTTTGTCGATATAAATGTGCGAACTCAGTGTTGTTCATTCGGCTATACTATTACTAAAACTAAAACGATTCTAATCTGTGTTATTGAACTAAATACGTTACTTTTGCATATTACATTATTAGCAATGACAACTAAACTACATTTTTCTATAATTACTCTCTTTGCGTTACTATTGAGTATCGACGCCCCCGCTCAGATAAAGAAACTAACCACTGTCGTCATCGATGCTGGCCATGGCGGTAAAGATTGTGGTGCGTTAGGTAAGGTGAGTCAGGAGAAGGACATTGTACTTCCAGTTGCGCTTCAAGTAGGGCAGTATATTACTGATAGTATTCAGGGGGTTAATGTTATATATACACGCAAGACAGACGAGTATCTCACCCTCAATGAGCGCGCCGAAATTGCTAATAAATCGAGTGCCGATTTGTTCATCTCTATTCATGCCAATTCTGCCAAAAGTCCGCAGATTTCGGGTGCTGAGACATACGTACTCGGTCTACATCGCACTAAAGACAACCTTGCCGTAGCACAAAAAGAGAACTCGGTTATCGTCTTGGAGGACGACTATAGCAATAAATATGAGGGCTTCGATCCGTCGGAACCTGAGTCATACATAATATTTGAACTTATGCAGAACGCCTATCTCGGGCAAAGTATAAACTTCGCATCCACGGTGCAAGATGCTTTCGTAGCGGCTAATCGCGGTAATCGCGGTGTGAAGCAGGCAGGTTTCTTGGTGCTTCGTCAAACGTCGATGCCGAGCGTACTTATAGAGATTGGCTTCATTAGCAATCCCGAAGAGGAGAAATACATCAATTCTGCCGCTGGTCAGACAGAAATTGCGCGCTCGATATTCAACTCGTTCCGTAGTTACAAAGAAAGCTACGATAATAGTAATATAGCACTTATGCCTTCTCAACCTATTGTAAAAGAATCGGTTGCTAAAGAAGAAGAGCCTACAGGCATTTCATTCTACGTACAAATAATCTCGTCGAAAAGCCAACAGAAGGATTTCCCCGCGTCGCTTGGCGAGGTGAAGGAACTTGTGGAGAATGGTATGTATAAGTATCTTGTAAGCCGCACAACATCGTACGACGAAGCTCAGAAGAACCTCGACCGTGTACGAAAACTCTATCCCGATTGCTTCATTGTAGCTTTCGATGGCGCAGAGAAAATTAGCGTGCGTCATGCGCGCAAACGTTCAAAACAATAAATACTAAAGCTATGACTATCAATCGAAATCTTCGCATTGGCATCTTTGCCGTTTGTGGCATTACTATACTTATTCTCGGCATGAATTACCTCCGAGGACACAATGCTTTTTCGCGTGGTAGTATCTATTATGCCTGCTTTGCCGACGTAAACGGAATCACCGATTCGTCGCCTATTTACTTCAATGGTTACCAAATAGGAACTGTGCGTTCCATATCTATAAATCACACGGCACCAAACGGCCACCGATTCTGCGTAGCTATGAATATTGAGAAACTTAGCGAGATTCCGCAAGGTTCTGTGGCTGAGATTTTTAGTACTGATTTGCTTGGCAGCCGAGGAATAAGTATTGTCTTTTCGCAGTCGCAGAAGATGCATTCGCGTGGCGATACGCTTGCTTCGTTTGTTCGCAAAGACCTCACGCAACAAATTTTGCCTATGAAGGATAAAGCCGAAGTGCTTATGGCGCGTGTGGATACGGTGTTAGCCGACATGGCGAATTTCTTTGGCGGACCTGACGGTAAATATCTAAGCCAAAGTATCGAAGCACTCAATGCCACAATGAAGAATTTCGAGGTTGTGTCGCGTAATTTGTCGGAACTTACCGCGCGCAATGGAATGCTCAATCAAGTGCTGCGCAGTGCCGATTCTACATTTACTATTATAAATAGCCAATCGAACGAGATTGATACCATATTTACCCATTTTGCCAACATTGCTGCAAATCTCGATGCCGCAATGCCAGCTATGCAGGCCGCTCTCGATGGTATCGAAAATGTCGTAAATCAGCTCGACAGCGCTAAAGGTTCGCTAGGTCTATTGCTCTCCGATACCGAACTCTACAACAATCTAAACGAGTCGGCAATTAACCTCAATCGCCTGATGACAGATATACGAGTAAATCCTTCGCGCTATGTAAATGTATCGGCATTCAAATTCGGTGGCAAGAATGTCTATTTCGCTTCGCCCGATGCTGCGATGTTCGTTGGACTTATATATACGGTACGTATTGCGCAATCGAAGACTCCATTAAACATCGAGTCGCAAATTGATGGTCATAAAGTGATTGAGCATTATAGTGGCAAGCGATATAACTATCTAATAGGAACTTACGCAACTCGTAAGGAAGCCGAAGAACTTCAGAAAAAGCTTATTGTGAAATATCCTGATTCTCAGATTGTTTCATACAACAACGGCGAAGAAGTTGAATAGTTACTCTTTTTCTATAACTTTCGTTAACACTTTGAGGCGTTCAAACACCCTGATATTGAGCGAGAAACGAGGATATATAGAATAATAATCTACAGTATAGTTGATTCCGTAGTACAAAAAACGCAATTATGAGAAATGTACATTTGGGCGTATTATTACGTATAACTATGTGATAACTAAGTTATTGACTTTCTTATATGCAAGCATGCAAGTCTGAAACTATCTAATAATGAGTATATTACATGCAATCATCTTAATTGATTGATTATCAAAAATCAATGACATTTCTGAAAAAACAATACAGATTCGATTTTTTTTTCAACAATTAAACATAGACATTCGTACCGTCAAAAGAAAAACGTATTTATAGTATTATGGATTGTGTTAAGACTTGGGAGAATTGCCTGGGTGTGATTAGTAAAGGTGTGTCAAAAGATGATTACGAGCGTTGGTTTGCGCCAATAAAGCCTGTAAATCTCTCCGATAATACCATTACTATTGGAGTGCCTTCGACAAATTTTGTGGACGTGTTGGAAGACGAAAAACGCGGTTTTTTCAATCCTCTCAAGTCGGCTCTTGTACAAGTTATAGGTCCTAATGTGCGTCTGGAATATCAGCTTTATAGTGCTGCTCCAATGATAGATCGACGTCCTACAGTATCAGCTCCAAGTGGCGGATATCGTCCTAATACTGCTATGCCCAAAAGTGACGGACAATTCAATCCATTTGCCGCTGTAGCTATCAACTGCACGGTAGATCCGCACCTCAATCAGAACTATACGTTTGATAATTTCGTAGAGGGCGAAAGCAACAAACTCGCACGTTCGGTGGCATATTCCGTTGCCGAAAAACCAGGTGCTACTGCTTTCAATCCGCTATTTATATACGGTGAGAGTGGCGTAGGTAAAACGCACCTCATTCAAGCTATTGCCGCAGAAACAAAGCGTGTAAAGCCAGATCGTAAGGTTGTTTACCTCTCGGCAGCTAAGTTCATGCAACAGTTTATGAAGGCATCGAAAGACAATTCGCAGATTGGCTTCATGAATTTCTATCAAGATATTGATGTCTTAGTTATCGACGATATTCAAGATCTTGCTGGTAAAAGCGGTACGGAGAATGCGTTCTTCCAGATTTTCAACCACATGCAGCAGAATAACAAGCAGATTGTAATTGCTGCAGATAAGCGCCCTTCGGATATAGTAGGTATAGAAGATCGACTTATTTCGCGATTCAAAGCTGGTTTGATTGCCGAAATGCAGAAGCCCGACTACGACTTGCGTGTGGAGATTATCAAGAATAAGATTCAGAAAGACGATATACAATTCCCCGACGATGTTGTGGAATATATTGCTAATAATATCGACCGTGCGCGCGAACTTGATGGCGCAATAGCTTCGCTACTTGCCCATGCTACTGTGCTTCGTAGCGAAATTACGATGGATCTCGTGTTGAAGGTGGTCAGCAATTACGCCAACAACAAAGAGGTTGTATCTGCGAAAGTTACGCCAGACCGCGTAATAGAAGTAGTTTGTGAGCACTACAATATCGATCCGTCATTACTTCAGAAGAATACGCGCAAGCATGAGGTCGTGTCGGCTCGCCAATTGGCTATGTATCTTTGCCGCGAGATGACACAGATGAGCCTTAGCAGCATAGGTACAAAGATTGGCAATCGCAACCACGCTACTGTTCTCTACGCATGTCAGACAGTCGCTAATCAAATAGACGTAAACAAAGCCTACGCCAACGAGGTGAAGCAAATCGAGATGAAAATAAAAGGCTGACAACCAGCTAATATTATAGTTACTAACCTAAAACCCTCCGAATTTGAATATTCAAGTTCGGAGGGTTTTGTTTTATATCGTATTCATATATACAAAAAGAGCCGCCACAAATGTGACTGCTCTTGAATTTGCAATGCTACATACACTGCATACGTATGTATAACTATATAACTTTCAACTTCTTCGGCTGGTGCTGTGGACGAAGCAAATCGACAACGGTCTTCACCGGATTGAATGTCTCGATAGGCACTTCCACGAAAAACGTGAGCCAATTAGCCATGGCACCATTCCAAAGTCCAGGGAGCTCCATAGCTTTCAAGTCTTTACCGTTGAGGCTCTTGTATGATATGAAGCCTGCGTTTGTATCTACAAAATTTTTCAGGTCGTATTTCTTGCCGTTTCTGTCGCGTAGGCAGCAGAAGAGGTCCACTGGGTTGAAATGTGTACTCTGCTTCATAATGGCAGCTTTCTGCGCATCATTGGTGTCTATCTGCGCGCTCTCCACAATCTGAAGCGTAACTTGTCCGTTGCTACCTTTCACCCAGAATGGACCGCCACCAGGCTCGCCTTCGTTCTTCACCATACCACACACGCGCAATGGACGATCGAGCACATCAAATATGAAGGCCGATTTTTCTTTGTCGCTCTTCTTGTCGAAGTCGGCTGGCAGGGTAGTCTTGAGCTCGCTCTTCATAAAATCGAGCGCCTCAGCTATAGCACTAAAGTCGTTTTTGTCCAATCTACTCAAAATGCCATCGATACGTTGTTTGCGCTCGATGCCATATCCAGCGATAACTTTTTTATACTGAGTTGCTATTGGCAACAAATATTGATGTGCAACGTTGTCAATATTTTTTATGAAGACAATATCGGCATCGATATCGTTCAAATTCTCTATCAACGCGCCGTGTCCACCCGGTCGAAAAACCAAATTACCCTTCTCATCGCGGAATAGCTCATTCTCCATCGTGGCTGCAATGGTGTCAGTTGATGGCTTTTGAAATGAAAATGTTATGTTAACCTTACAGCCATGCTTTTTCTCTACCAATTCCTTCGTTTTTTGAGTTGCCTCTTTGAAGAGTTCGAGGTGTTGTGGACTAACGGTATAGTGTAAATTAATTTCGTTGTCTTTAGTCTTGGCATAGCTCAAGCCCTCGTATATATGCTCCTCAGCAGCAGTGAGCGAAGTATCGCCATATCTATGAAACAAAACCACGCCTTTAGGCTTTTGCCCGTAATTCAAACCGCTATCTGTCAACATTTTAGTAATGATGTCAACATCATTAGCTGGCTTTGTAGCCTTCAATGCTTCAGCAAAAGCGAAATCGTCGAATCGGCCAAAGAAGTCGCTATACGGCTTTTCACCCTTCATTGTGGCCTGTTTTTCGGCAGGAGCGTTCATAAACTCAAACATATTCTTAAACATTCGAGTAGCCGCGCCAGATGCAGGTATGAATTTTACCACTTTTACACCATCTGAAATGGCCTTGTCGTAGGTGGCAATAAGTCTGTCAAGCGACGATTTATCGGCTTGTGCAATGCCGTCCGAAATCGTTGCAGGACGTTGAATATCAGCGAATGGGAAGCCTGTTTTGAACTGTGCGAGTTGCTTTTCTAACTGTTGCTCAGAGATGCCTTTAGCTCCAAGCAGCGCTTTGTCTTGTTCTGTAATCATAACTATAAATTAATACCTAAAGTTAGCAAAAATTATATCAGCACACACCAAACCGAAGCAATGCAACATAAAGTGGAGTGGGGGAGTAGCATGTTGATAGCATTTACACTTTTTTACAGATGTAAACAGGTAAAATTACAACCATTTTACCCATAGTGAATTTATATTCAATAGAGAAATCTATCGTTTATGCATATATAAAATACATAAAATCAGTTATTTATAACGATCATATAAAGTAATATAATACATTGATGTCTAAAAATTAGCCTGCTAATAAAGAATTATACCTATATTTATTTCTAACTATCTAAAAAACAATGATATACAACGATCATGTAAAGCGATTGATCGGCATATAACGCAAGCCTTTATTTTCTAAGCTTTTATAGTTATGTATATATTCACAAATGAGGTTATTAACACTTGTTGATAATTATCTGACCTCTAAAAATCAACTAATTAGAAAGGAATTTTAACAATATGTCAATAAGTGACATCAGATTGCTCAAACATACATTTCTGATAGATCAACACTCCATACATATAAATTATAGTTTACCATTGTAAACAAATAGCATTATATAAATACTTTATCTACGTAAACTACCATTTATGTACTGTGGTTTACATAGTGATTTATTAATCCGTGTAAACACCGTTTTTGCAAATGATAATTTTGTTTGTAAATATTTTATTGTTTACTTTGAACTATTGTTTATTCAGTTAATCATTTACAATATGAAGGATCGTCTAAATGAACTTTTACAGCACTATGCTATAAGTAAATCGGACTTTGCGCAACGCTGTGGCATTTCCAAAGCAACTATCTCGCATATAACGTCAGCCAATGGCCGTGGCGGTCATTTTAGCGAAGAGACAATCGAAAAGATTCTCGAGGCATTTCCCAATGTCAGTCGTGATTGGTTTGTAAATGGCATTGGTAACATGACTATTGCCGATGACAGTTTACATGATGGGACTCCTTCTCTGTTTAGTAATTTGAGTAAACCTGAAGTAGTAAAAGCAAACAATGTAAACACAGAAGAGGTTGATGTAAATTCAGAAAAGCCGATAAGCACATTACCAAAGACACGTACATCTGTAAACCGTAATAAGGATGAAAAACCATACACAACTGTAAAAAACAGCTCTATAAATCAGGAAACGGACAATGCTGCTGAGTTTGCAGCTAAATACATAGCTATCGACCCTAAAAGCGTAGAGAAGCCAGTTGCTGCTATAGAGCGCATTGTGATATTCTACAACGATGGCACATTTAGTCAATACTTACCAAAGTCAACCGATAAATAGTACATCTATTATCACATGATAATTAGGTGATAATAGCAGTGTTCTTTACTAAGCAACAAAAACAATGAGTTTATATTAGACAATGCAGTTATATTTGTGCGTAATAGCAAAATATAACCAAAATATATGTTGAAACGCTTTATTACCGACTTTACAATAGTAGAGAATAGTCCTATTGGTGTTGGCTTTTTTAGGTTAGTTATACAGCATCCAAGTAAACTTCCGCAGATTAATGCAGGGCAGTTCGTCGAGGTTCAAATACCTGATACTGCTCATACATTTTTACGCCGTCCTATTTCCATTCATGATGTAAACTATAGTGATAATATTGTTAGTTTACTTGTAAAAAACGTTGGCAATGGCACTAATTTACTCAGTAAACTACATGTTGGTGACACTGTAAACGTTGTTTACCCACTTGGAAATGGATTTACAACTGACACTCAATACAGAAAAGTTTTGCTCGTTGGTGGCGGCGTTGGTACTGCTCCTCTTTTATACTTAGGTAAAGTATTGAAGAGTAAAGGTGTAAATGTTGAGTACCTCTTTGGCGCTCGCGATGCCGAAGGTTTACTTTGTATTGCTGATTTTGAGCAAGTTGGCAAAGTAAACATAACCACAGAGAATGGTTCGGTTGGTACCAAAGGAATGGTTACGAACCATGATATTATGAATCATCTCACTGATTTTGACGCTGTTATGGTTTGTGGGCCAACGCCAATGATGAAGGCTGTAGGCAAGGCTTGCCAGACTGTTAACGTACAATGTGAAGTCTCTCTCGAGAATAAAATGGCTTGTGGCATTGGTGTTTGCCTCTGCTGCGTAACTAAAACAACAGAAGGTCATCGGTGCGTTTGTTCTGAAGGCCCAGTTTTCAATATAAATCAATTAGAATGGTAGATCTAAGCGTAGATATAAACGGATTGAAGCTAAAAAATCCAGTGCTTACAGCGTCTGGTACTTTTGGCTATGGATATGAATATGAGGATTTTATAAACTTATCGGATTTAGGCGGTTTCATAGTAAAAGGCACAACCCTAAATCCGCGTGAGGGTAATGATTATCCGCGTTTGGCTGAGACTCCTCAAGGTATGATTAATGCTGTTGGTTTGCAAAACAAAGGCGTAGACTACTTCTGTAAAAACATATACCCAAAGTTGACAGACTACGATACCAATGTAATTGTAAACGTTTCAGGCTCATCTATTAGCGACTATGTGGCTACCGCTGAGCGAATTAACGAGTTAGAGCATATACCTGCTATCGAGCTAAATATCTCGTGTCCTAACGTAAAACAAGGAGGAATGGCATTCGGAACAAGTTGCGAACAGGCTTCGGCAGTAGTAGATGCGGTACGAAAAGTTTACAAGAAACACTTGATGGTGAAGCTCTCGCCCAACGTTACAAGTATTGCCGAAATTGCCAAAGCAGTGGAAGCTGCTGGTGCCGATTCGGTTTCGTTGATTAACACCATTCTTTCTATGGCTATCGATGCAGAACGTCGTAAACCACTATTATCTACTATTACAGGTGGTTTGTCTGGTGCTGCTGTAAAACCGATTGCGTTGCGAATGGTTTGGCAAGTCTACAACTCAGTAAAGATTCCTATTGTCGGTCTTGGCGGTATTAT
The DNA here is from genome assembly GCA_017539645.1 of Bacteroidales bacterium. GTDB lineage: Bacteria > Bacteroidota > Bacteroidia > Bacteroidales > Marinilabiliaceae > W3P20-009. Next base: position 15,644 of record JAFYCM010000078.1, on the reverse strand, counting down.
GAATGCTACAGATGCTGTAGAATTCATAATTGCAGGCGCTTCTGCAGTACAAATAGGTACAGCCAATTTCATTGATCCTTCTATTACTATAAAGATTGTTGACGGCATAAAAGATTATATGGTTCGTCATCAGTTTACATCAGTAAAAGAAATTATAGGTAGTTTACAAGCATAATCATAATGAGTTTACAACATCGCTTGGCAGTTTTGTTTGCTGTTATTGTAAACACAATTTCGGTAAACACATTTGCATTATCGTCTAAATCGACGATTTCATTGTTGACATGCTCATCTGGTGAAGAGTTGTATACTTCGTTTGGCCATAGTGCTTTGCGTGTAAAAGATGATTCGCTTGGCATAGATGTAGTGTTCAATTACGGAACATTCGATTTCGATACCCCATTCTTTATAGCAAAATTTGTCCGTGGAGACCTCGATTATATGTTATCTACGGGGTTTATGAGCCGTTTTACATACAGCTATAAAGCTGAAAATAGACAAGTTGTAGAGAGCGAGTTGAAACTCAACAGCGAACAGCGCGACAGACTTTTTATGCTTCTTGCTGAGAATGCTCGTCCACAAAATCGCTACTATCGTTATGACTTCTTCTACGACAATTGTGCAACGCGCATCAGAGATTTGGTTTTTCAGGTAGCAAATATTGACGGAAGTATGTATAAAAAGGTTACAAATGAAACATTTCGTGACCTCTTACATATTTGCAATAGCCCCAAATCGTGGTCGGCACAAGGCATAGATTTGATCTTAGGTGCTAAGACTGATGCCCCAATATCGCTATACGATAAGGCATACTTACCTATGTATGTAGATTCTCTATTTCTTCAAGCAGGTTTGATTGAGAGTTCACATACTATTATTAGTAAACAAGGCGATGTCGACAATAGTGTAAACTTTATCGGTTCACCAACTTCTATTGGTTTACTCATTCTGCTGTTTACACTATTCGTTTCGTATATTGGCTTCCGTAAACATATCGTATGTAAACTATTCGATTCTATTTTGTTTAGCGCTGCCTTTCTATTGGGATTGTTGTTTTGGTTCTTGTGGCTGTTTACCAACCATAGTGTGACGGATATGAATATCAATGTTCTTTGGGCATCATTACTATACTTACCAATGGTTATTGAACTTATTCGTAGAAAATCTCTCGTTGGAAACAATTTGATGATGTGGTCAATCGCAGGAAACGTTCTGTTTTTCGTCGTCTTTATTATGTTAACCGTATTTGGAGTTCAAGAACCACCTACTTTGGCAATTCTCTTTTCCATTTCACTGTTTCTACGAAATATCTGTCTTTATAATAGAATCAGATGAAACACTATTGGTTTGTTGTTAAGTTATCAGTTTCGTTTGCTATTGTTGTTGGTGTTTATGTTGCTTATTGCTGGTTTACGTCTACTAATGGTGATGTCTCTGTAAATAATAACACAGATAATACAGAATCACCTCTTACGCCCATACATAACTCCGACAACGATACTACATATAAGGTAATTGATGATAATATTCAGCGTTTCCTTCACCACGAATACTTAGAAGGTGGTGCAGTAGTTGCTATTAGTTACCATGGGCGTCTCGTCTATGCCAAGGGATATGGATTTAGCAATGTGGCCGATTCTGTACCTATGGAACCTTATAACAGAATGCGTGTTGCGAGTGTTTCCAAGTTGATAACGGCAACTGCTATTATGCGTCTAATTCAGCAGAATCGCATCTGTTTACATCAGAAGGTTTTTGGTAATGTGGGTGTGCTCAACAATGATGAGTATCTCACTTATAAGGACCGTCGCATGGGCGATATTACAGTATATCAACTACTTAATCACTCTGGCGGTTGGTTACCTCGCTATGGCGACCCGATGTTTATGTCGCATACCATTGCGCGCTTGATGGGTAAACAACTACCAATTGATATGCATACTATTATTCGTTTTATGCAGGATAAGTCGATGCATTTTACGCCAGGAACGGCTTCGGTTTACTCTAATTTTGGTTATGGCATTCTGGGCGAGGTGGTTGCTAAGGCCTCTTCTATGCCATACGAGACATATGTTCGTAGCAATGTGCTTGCTCCGCTTGGTATTTACGATATGCAGATTGGCTATTCTCACAAGTCGCATTGCCTACCACGCGAGGTAGTTTACTATGAGCCAGATACGTCGGGCGTTGCCGATTATACAGATGGTGATGTTCGCGTTCCACGTTCATACGGAGGCGTTGATATTCAGACTCTTGGTTCTGCTGGCGGTTGGGTAGCTTCGGCCACAGATTTGCTGAAACTTACGCTCACTATCGATGGATTCGATGATGTGCCCGACCAGTTGTCTGCTGTCTCTATCGATACTATGATTCATCGTCAAGTGGGGTTCGATCCACTTGGTTGGCGCGGAACAATTGGCGATTCCATTTGGTATCGAACGGGAACTCTTGCTGCCACATCTGCCATAATAGAACGTAGACCAGATAATATCTGCTTTGTGGTGCTGCTAAATACTTCGCGCGGCCCGAACCTTGCCCTTGCCTTGCGCAGATTGATGGATACGCTTATAAATAGCATCGACCATTGGCCCGACATCGATTTGTGGCAAAACGATGAGCAGTGGCAAGCATATAAAAGAGGATTGGTTGAGATTGAATGATAATATCTTGTTTTTTTTTGTCAGATTTGCACCTGAAATTATAGCTCAAAATGGGAAAAGTATTACAAATTGGAGCAGGCGGTGTAGGTACTGTTGTTGCTCACAAAATGGCAGCTTTGCCAGAAATTTTTACTGAAATCACACTCGCGAGTCGCACAAAATCGAAGTGCGACGCTGTAGCCAAGAAAATTGGCGGCGATATAATAAAAACAGCGCAAGTCGACGCTGATAATGTCGATGAACTCATAGCCTTGATTAATAAGGTTAAGCCCGATTTGGTTGTAAATGTGGCCCTTCCGTATCAAGATCTCACTATTATGGAGGCTTGTTTGGCTACACATACATCATACTTAGACACTGCCAATTATGAGCCTAAAGATGTAGCTCATTTTGAATACAGCTGGCAGTGGGCCTACAAAAAACGTTTCGAAGATGCCGGCATCACTGCAATTCTCGGTTGTGGTTTCGACCCGGGTGTGACGAGCGTCTTTACTGCATACGCTGCTAAGCATCACTTCGATGAGATTCAATATCTCGACATCGTCGATTGCAACGCTGGCAACCACCACAAGGCTTTCGCTACGAACTTCAATCCTGAAATAAATATTCGCGAAATCACCCAAAAAGGTCGCTATTATCAAGATGGCAAATGGATTGAGACGGGTGCTCTAGAAATCCACAAGGGTCTTAATTATCCAGAGATTGGCGAACGCGAGTCGTATCTTATGTTCCATGAGGAGCTCGAATCGCTCGTGAAGAATTTCCCTTCGCTCAAACGCGCTCGTTTCTGGATGACTTTTGGTCAGGAATATCTAACGCATTTGCGTGTTATTCAAGATATTGGCATGGCTCGCATCGACGAGGTCGATTTCAATGGCGTAAAGATTGTTCCGCTTCAGTTCCTCAAAGCTGTGCTGCCAAATCCGGGCGAACTTGGCGAGAATTATGAAGGTTACACCTCTATCGGCTGTCGCATCCGTGGCATAAAGGATGGCAAAGAGCGTACATATTATATTTATAATAACTGTAGCCACGAAGCCGCCTACAAAGAGACTGGTACACAAGCCGTTAGCTATACTACTGGCGTTCCTTGCGCATTGGGTGCTGAGATGTTTATGAAGGGCATCTGGAAGAAGCCGGGCGTTTGGAATGTCGAAGATTTCGATCCAGATCCGTTTCTCGCGCGTCTTGGCGAACAAGGTTTGCCTTGGCACGAGAAATTCGACGTCGATTTGGAACTGTAATATTCTGATTTTTAGTCATAAATGAAGATAACCTTCCTTGGTACGGGCACATCTATTGGTGTGCCCGTTATTGGTTGCGATTGTCGCGTCTGCCAAAGTTCCGATAGCCACGATCAAAGGCTTCGTTCGTCAATTCTTTGGGAGATTGGCGATAATACGCTTCTCGTGGATGCTGGCCCCGATTTCCGTCAGCAGATGCTACGCTCTCGATGTCGCAAAATTGATGGAATTCTAATTACGCACGAGCATTACGACCACGTTGGCGGTTTGGACGATGTTCGTGGACTTAATTATACTATGGGTTGCTCAGTGTCTATTTATGCCGAAAATCATACCGCAGACGCAATTCGTAAGAATCTTAGTTATGTGTTTACGGCTAATAAATACCCTGGTGTGCCTCAATTATTACTAAATGTAATTGACGAAAATCGATTCTATATCAACAATATAGAGATTACTCCTATTCGTGTACTTCACTACAAATTGCCCATACTTGGCTATCGAATTGGTGATTGTGCATACATAACCGATGCATCGTTCATTCCTGATTCTTCAATGGGTCTTTTGCAAGGTTGTAAAACTCTTATAATTAACGCATTGCGTCACCACGAGCACATGTCGCACTTCACACTGAAACAGGCTATTGATGTTATAAATACTATCAAGCCTCAGTGTGCTTATCTCACGCACATGTCTCACGAAATTGGGCTTCATGCAGAGGTTCAACCAACGCTTCCGCCTAATGTATATCTCGGCTACGATGGCCTTGAAATAGAGTGTTAGTTTCCGATAGTAAGTATAATTATGAAGATAAATAAGACTAATGCCGCTCGCCTTCTCGACAAGGAGAAAGTTGCCTACGAACTCATTCCATACGTGTTCGACGAGAGCGATTTATCTGCTATTCACGTGGCTGCTGAACTTGGTGAAGATATAAAGCGTGTCTTCAAAACGCTCGTTTTACGCGGCGATAAGAATGGCATTTTCGTCTGCGTTGTTCCTGGCGATAGTGAAGTCGATTTGAAAAAGGCGGCTAAGGTATCTGCCAACAAAAGTGCAGAAATGATAGCAATGAAGGAACTCTTGCCAACTACGGGTTATATCCGTGGTGGCTGTTCTCCAATTGGTCTCAAAAAGCCATTCCCGATTTTCATTCATCAAACGGCTGCCGATTTCGATTATATCTACATCAGCGCTGGTCAGCGTGGCCTTCAATTGAAGTTGTCTTCCAATGACCTTGTTCATGTCGTAAGAGCTACGATTGCCGACCTAATTGTTGATAATCAATAGAATAAGCATACTTATGCCCGAAAACTCCGACACACATATTACCCTCGATGATCATATTACATCGATAGAAGAAGGCGCCTTTGCTGGCTTTGAGTCTCTGTGCGAGATTCTGCTACCAAAACAGCTGCAAACCATAGGTCGTGGCGCATTCTACGGTTGTAAGTCACTGAATAATATTGTGTTACCGAGTGGGGTAGTGTTCATAGGCGATGATGCCTTTTTCGGCTGCATAAATATGTCACAAATTACTTTATGTGACACGCTGCAATATATTGGCAATTATGCATTTGCGCACACTGCCATAACTTCGTTTACATTCCCAGAGTCGATAGAAGATTTTGGTGATTATCTATTTGCCTATTGCACTCAACTTGAAACGGTTACTATTCCTAAATCTATCGAATATGTATCTGGCTCAATGTTTCGTGGCTGTAGCGCACTGAGAAACGTAATAGTTACGCAAGGAAACCAACGTCTAAAATCTGTTGATGGCATTCTCTATTCTTCCGATGGTTTGACTCTTATTTATGCGCCACAGAAGGCTGTAAATCAGTGTTTTGAAATTCCGTATGGGGTAGTGCAAATAGACGATTTTGCCTTTGCTGATTGCGAAAATTTGGAGTCTCTAACAATTCCGTCAACTATCTCTGATATAGGTACTTATGCATTCAGAAATTGTCCAAATCTTCGCGAATTTGCACTTAGCGATAACGATTTTTTTACAACCATTGATGGCATACTTTATTCCTCTTCATTATCACGTCTAATCGCTTGTCCACCACGCATTTCTGCCACAAGCATCACCATTCCGCAGACTGCCACAACTATCGACGATGGCGCGTTTGCGTATAATAGTTCAATAGAACAAATCATAATAAAATCAACAATAGTTACCATCAGTAAGCGCTTTGCATATAAAGCAAAATCGTTGCGAGAAGTCATACTGCCTGCTTGTGTAGAAGTTATTGGCAGTCATGCTTTTACAAATTGTAATTCGCTAATTAAGTGTGATTTACCTCAGAATCTAACTATCATTAAACATCACGCATTCGTAGGTTGCCATAGTCTTCCAAGTCCTTATTTTCCTGATGGTTTGACGACCATCGAAGCCAATGCATACGCCGATTGTAGCTCAATAGAAACCATAGAATTTCCAGATACACTCGAATTTATTGGCGATGAAGCTTTTAGTGGTTGCGAGAAGTTGCAGACAATCAATTTTTCTGAGAATCTGAAGGTCATTGGCCACGGTGCATTTTCGATGTGCGATTTGCGTGAAATATATATTCCAGATAGCGTCCAACAGATTGGTCAATATGCCTTTGCAGAGTGCCCAAATTTGACGTTTGTCTCCATTCCTGCCCATCTATCCGTTTCTCCAGAAGTATTCTACGGTTGCGACAATCTACAATCTATTTCGCAGCGCTCAGAGTAATCGTTTCTTTCTGTCCAGAAATCTGTGTTTTGCACTCCCCCAACACCCAACTTAACATAATGCAAATTCTAAGACAAATATTAGAAGTTATTATGAGCACATTATCGAGGCGCTAAGAAACCATTGTGATAGATAATCGTAAAATAAAAATGCGCAGCATCTTGTGGATGCCACGCATCAATATTTATAATTATTATTTCTACTTGTTGCTGTTTGCCACGCTGTCGTGCATAAGCATGCTGGCAGTTTGGTCGAATCCCTCAGTTGATTCTTTTTGGAAAAGAATTCTGATGGTCATAATTATCAACTTCAAATCGAGCATGAAGTTGTAATTCTCGATGTACATAAGATCGAATTTGAGCTTATTGAGCGGCGACGTGTTGTATTTGCCATAAATCTGCGCCATACCAGTGAGACCGCCTTTTACTTTGGTTCTAAGTTGAAATTCAGGAATCAATTCGGTGTATTTCTCGACGTGCTCAACACGCTCTGGACGTGGACCAACGATTGACATATCGCCATTGATAATATTGATGAGCTGTGGAAGTTCGTCCACGCGGCAAGCTCTGATGATACGGCCAACTTTGGTGATGCGCGAATCGTGGTCGGTAGCAGGTATAACCTCGCCATTCTTCTCGGCATTGACTATCATTGAGCGGAATTTATAAATCATGAAGCGTCGGCCGCCTTGTGTAACTCGCTCTTGCATATAAAATGCAGGACCGCCATCCTCAAGTTTTATTGCTATTGCTACTATGAGGAAAATCGGACTAAGTACTATGAAAGCTAAGCAGCTGACAATCAGGTCAAATGTACGTTTTGCTATGCGGTCGCCTATCGACAGACCTAAGCCTTTGACCAATTTGAGCGGAGTATCGAATAGGTAAATATCCTGCGAACCAGCCTCTATAACGTCTGATATTTTGGGCGTTAGATATGTACGTATGCTATTGGTATAGCACCATTTAAGCAGGTTGTTACGCGGCTCGGCAGGTATATCCGAAATAAGTACTGCATCGAACTCGGGAATCATTGCGGTGAGTTCTTCGAATGGAAGTGTTGCTGGAACAATCTTAGTGATGCGGTATTTATCGGGACGTCCATCGACCTTGATTTTCAAATCGTTGTAATTCTCAGCGCCATATATCATTAGCATGTTGAATGGAACGTGGAATTGATGGTAGAATCGTGTCGAGAAGTATACACATACGTAGGAAATAACAAACTCAACAACCATAAGTATCAAGAATGGTACAACGTTGAGCACCGAAACAGACACCAAACATAGAAGTATGTAGCTGATGCTATTAACTATCAGCATTGCAATGTTTTGCGAAGTTAGAATCTCTTGGAATCGCATATAGCCAAAGCGGAAACCTTCATTTATATGTATAACCAAGAAGCAAAGAATGCCATAAAGCAGAACCTCCGCTACCCTACCATATACTCTTATGCCAAGCACAATGTCTGAATAAAAGTGCAGACACATAAAATAGAATGCTGTAGAAAACAATAGCAGCTCGATAATTTCTTCTATACGACGTATGATGACTTTCTCGTCCTCGATTTTCGTACTGTTAATTGAATGTGTTGTAGTCATAATAGTTATGAGAATAAATAGTGCTTGTCTTATGATAAAAAAGGCGAAATGGTGTTAGGTTGATTATTCATATTTATAGTGGTTTTGCGAAATAACAATGTGTATGCCACAAGCCTTATCCTATCATTTGTTAGCATGCGAAATTATAAACTAACTCCGATTTATAGAATATTGAGGTGTAATAAAATGCAAAAAAAAGACCGCTGAGGGTTCTCAACGGTCTTAAGTATGTAAAATAACGATATTTACATCAATTACTCGAGCTCTCTTAGGCGGCTCATTACTGAAGAATATTTTTCATCGGGAACGAGTTCTGCGCTAACAAGACGATAGTAGATAGATTTCAAAGCATCGAGAGAGTATTTTTTGTTCTCTTTGCTATCGGTAGCCTCAACAGCTCTTTCGAGGTAAGGTGCCGATTTCATGAATTGGTCGTTAGCTTGTTTAACCAATGCGTCGTACTTCTTGTTGTCGCGTTCGCCGCTTGCTACGTTCATAATCTCAATGCCTTTGTTGTAGTATACAACGCCAAGGTTGTAGAGCGCGTTGAAGAATTTAGGATCTTTTTCGAGAGCGATGTTGTAGTCTTCAATAGCCTTTTCTACATCGATTTTCTCGTTCAAGCAGCCACGAGCGAAATAGTATTGAACATTTGTAGGATCTTTCTCGATAGCTTGATTCAAATAAACGAGAGCTTCTGACGAACGTTGTGCGCTCAAATAGTATTGAATAAGTGTAGTGAGCACATCTTTGCTCTCAGGATATTTTTGGAAACCATATTTGAGAGTTTTTTCCATGCTTGCAGAATCGCCCATTTGCTCGAAGCAATAGTTTGCACGAAGAATCGACATTGGACCATCGTAGCCAAGTTCTGCAGTTTTCATGAAACGTTCTGCAGCAAACTTGTAATCAGGTTCTTGCATAGCTGCGAGAGCCGAGTTGTAGATTTCGGTGGTATCTGCAATCTCGTTGTAAGCCTCTTTCAAACGCTGTTTGTTCGACCAAATAGCGTAGTCGAAAGCTTTTTTGGCATTCTTGAAGTCCTTGTCGCCCCAAGCTTTGCTACCATACTGCTGAGCCTTACCGTTGAACTGCTGGTAGTATTTCAGAATAGCTTTTTGAGCTTTGCCAATATTCTTGCCTTTGGCATTGCCTTTTGCATCGAGCTCTTCAGCTTTCTCGATGAAGCTTTTAGCTTTGTCGAGAAAATCAGCTTCGCCCTTGCCGTTGATGGCGCATTCGATATATACGTCGGCAGCGGTAAGCCAAGTGTTTGGCTCTTCTGCAGTCTTAGGGTGAACCATAGCTTCATCAATGTCCGATTTAGCTTTATCGAATTGCTTTAGTATCACGCAATTTTCAGCCGATTTTACTTTGGCTTTCTGAGCCCAAGTAGCTGTGCTGGCAGCAACCAAGGCTGTCATAACTAATACTATCTTTTTCATTTTCTTGTTCTGTTTTATATGTTAACTATATAAATATTTATTCGTTAGTAGGCTGTTCTACTGGGGTAGCACTACCCTCTTCCATATCTTCTGGTTCGTCATCGCTATGAGGAACAACGGTACCAGAGGCAATGCTATCGTTCTTCTTGGTGAGGTTTATCAACTTAACGCCCTGCGTTGCACGTCCGCTTACGCGAATTTCTACTGCTGGAATACGTATAGTTATGCCCGAACGATTGATAATCATAAGATCATTATCGTCGTTGATAGAATCGATAGCTATTACAAGACCAGTTTTATCGGTGATATTGAGCGTCTTAACGCCCTTGCCACCTCGGTTGGTGATACGATATTCATCGATTGACGAACGCTTACCGTAACCTTTCTCCGAGAGTACGAATACATTATCGGTAGAGTCTTGTGGAAGCGAAACGAAACCAACCACAGCATCGTCGTCTCCTTCGAGCGTGATGCCTCGAACACCAGCGCCTGTGCGACCTATGCAACGAATCTTATTCTCGTTGAAGCGTATTGCACGACCACGTAGTGTAGCCATCATCAAGTCGGAATCGCCGTCGGTGAGCGTAGCGCGGAGCAATTCGTCACCATCTTTTATAGATATAGCTATGATACCATTCTGACGAGGACGCGAGTAATCGGCAAGGAGCGATTTCTTGATTATGCCTCGCTTGGTAGCCATAATTATGTAGTGCGAATTGGTGTAATCGGTATCGTTCAAGCCACGAACAGTGATGAATGCCTTGACAGAATCACCCGTTTCGATATTGAGCAAATTCTGTATAGCACGACCTTTTGAAGCTTTGTTGCCTTCTGGTATGTCATAAACTTTCTTCCAGAAGCAGCGACCCGATTTGGTGAAGAACATCATGGTGTCGTGCATCTTAGCAGAATAGAGATGCTCAATGAAGTCTTGGTCGCGAGTGCTTGAGCCTTTTGAGCCAACCCCTCCCCTACTTTGCGACTTGAATTCGCTGAGTGCCGTACGTTTGATGTAGCCAACGTGCGAAACTGTTACTACAACATCTTCATCAGCATAGAAATCTTCTGGGTTGAACTCTTCGGCGGTGTACTCAATGTTAGTACGACGCTCGTCACCATATTTGTCGGCAATCTCTTCGAGTTCTTTTTTCACTACGCCTTTGCGCAAATCTTCGTTTGCAAGCAAATCGGTGAGGTATGCTATGAGTTTCTCAAGGCGGTCGTATTCTGCGCGAAGTTTATCTTGCTCAAGTCCAGTGAGTTGACGCAAGCGCATATCTACGATTGCTTGAGCCTGAATCTCATCAAGACCGAAGCGAGCAATAAGGTCCGATTTAGCTTTGTCGGGTGAATCGGCGGCACGAATAATACGTACAACTTCGTCGATATTATCGCTAGCGATAATCAAACCTTGCAAGATGTGAGCGCGTTTCTCAGCCTCGCGTTTCTCGTATTTAGTACGACGAACTACAACATCCATACGATGCTCATAGAAGCACTCGATTATCTGCTTGAGGTTGAGAATCTTAGGACGACCTTTTACAATGGCTACGTTGTTTACACCGAAGCTCGACTGAAGTGCTGTGTTCTTATACAAATGGTTAAGAACGATATTGGGCACAGCATCGCGCTTGAGTTCTATAACTATACGAAGACCGCGTTGGTCCGATTCATCGTTGATATTGGAGATTTCCGAGAGTTTGCCTTCTTGCACAAGGTCGGCAATACGCATAATCATCTCGGCTTTATTTACCATATAAGGAATCTCTGTTACGATGATGCAATCGTGGCCGTGAATCTGCTCAAATTCGCATTTCGAACGGATAACAATCTTGCCCTTACCTGTGAGATATGCATCTTTTACGCCTTGATAGCCATATATAGTAGCACCTGTTGGAAAATCGGGCGCTTTTATCACTTTGATAAGATCGTCGATTTTGATTTCAGGATTATCTATGTATGCAATGATAGCGTTGATAGCATCGTGCATATTGTGAGGTGGCATATTAGTAGCCATACCTACAGCAATACCCTGCCCGCCGTTAACCAAAAGATATGGGATGCGCGTTGGCAATACGGTTGGTTCGACGAGCGATTCATCGAAGTTTGGCACCATGTCGACAGTCTCTTTCTCGATGTCGACGAGCATATCTTCGGCAATTTTGCGCATACGTACCTCGGTATAACGCATGGCAGCTGGTTGGTCGCCGTCCATAGAACCGAAGTTACCTTGACCGTCGATAAGCGGATAGCGCAAAGCCCAAGGCTGAGCCAAATGCACAAGCGCGCCATAGACAGACGCGTCGCCGTGTGGGTGATACTTACCGAGTACGTCACCGACGATACGTGCAGATTTCTTTGTCGGGGAATTAGCTGTAACGTGTATCTCGTTCATGCCGTAGAGGATACGACGGTGTACTGGTTTCAAACCATCGCGCACATCAGGGAGTGCTCTGGAAACGATAACGGACATCGAATAGTCGATGTACGCCGTTTTCATTTGCTCCTCAATTTTTACCGGAATAATTCTTTCTCCTAATACTTCTTCTTCTGAAGCCATTTTGAGTTGTTTTTTCTTTATGTTATTGTTTCGTCGATGGGGTGTCGAAAATCGACTCTCATCTCAAAAAATCGTGCTAAAATAGCTTATTTTTTAGTTTCGACCTAAAATAGGGGCACAAAAAAAGCCTCACTTTTTAGGTGAGGCTCTCATATTTATATCAATGACATAGTTAGCTCTCTTGTTCTATTTCAAAACCAAGTTCGCTTACGGCTTTTATTATTTCATCGGTATTTATGTCACTACCTGATACATAAGCTTTTGCTCCTGCGAGATCGACATCAACATCGGTGACGCCACGAACCGACTGAATGGCTTTCTTGGTATTGGCTGCACAATGGCTGCAATTCATACCTTTCACGCTGAACACCAGTCTATTCTCTGCTTCACACTCGCAGCAGCAATCATCGTCTTCGTGGTGATGATGGTGATGGGTGTGCCTATGTATTATGAGCGCATAGACGAGCATCGCTCCTAAGATGACTTCACAAACTATCTGGAATGGCGTCAGCACCTCTTCGGCGCAACAGATGTCAGCCGAAATGGTTTGTGGCAATGCAAACCATGCCGATGGCAATAGGTAGTCGATAATTACAGCAAAACCGAGCGCGCCAAGCACAATAGATATTACGTAGAGAATGGTGGTGCGCTTGCCGAGAATCTTCGACACTATGAGCAGCGACGCGATATTCGTTGCCGGACCAGCCATAAGCATCACAAGAGCAGCGCCCGGCGTGATGCCCTTCATAAGTAGCGACACGGCAATAGGTATTGAACCAGTTGCGCATATATACATAGGTATGGCGATGAGCATCACGAGTAAGTAGCTAAGCCAAGGATTACCTGCAAATATGGCAAGCCAACTATCTGGCACAAAAACAGTTATGAGCGATGCAATAAGCAAACCAACAATAAGCCATTTGCCTATGTCGGCCATCATCTCGATGAATGCATATTTGAAGGCATTTATAAGTTTTTTCGAAAATGTAATATGCTCATCATCAGCGCAATGATCATCGCATCCGCAGTCGCATTTGGGTGCATCAATATTAGTTTTATGAGTGTTATTATCGTCATATTTATTTACAAGCCAACCGCCGAAAAGAGCCGTAAACAATGCTGCTATTGGGCGGATTATAGCCATAGGCAGACCCATTAGCGACCACGTAGCCAATATGCTATCGACGCCCGTTTGAGGCGTAGCTGTTAGGAACGACACGCAAGCGCCTTTGCTCGCCCCATCTTTGCGTAACGATGCTGTAGTTGGCATCACACCGCATGAGCAGAGCGGCAACGGAATGCCTAAAAGTGCTGCTTTCAACACCGAACCCATTGTTGGTTTACCAAGATGCTGAGCATAAAGATTTTGCGGAACGAAGGTGTGCAACAAGCCGGCAATCAAGAAGCCAAGTAGCAGATATGGCGCCATTTCGCCCGTCAGGTTGAGGAGTGTAAATATGTATTCCATGACATCAATTATTTTTTGATGCATAGTTACAGCGGATTAGTTGCAACTAAGTTGCAAAATTCACTTGGAACTCTTATTCGCACACTGCGGGCAAACTCCTTTCACAAGGAAGTTTGTACTCATAACAGTATATCCCTCTGGCATAGAGATTTGCGGCAGGTTATTTTCACGAATACAGAAGGTGGTATGACACTTCACGCAAAAGAAATGCAGATGGCTTTCACCCTCATGACAAATACCGTGACCCGTGCATAAACAGTACTTAGTAGAGCCGCTACCATCGTCTACCTCGTGAATGAGATGATGTTCGTGGAAAAGCGTGAGTGTACGAAAAATGCTACTATGCTCAAGGTTGATGTTCTCTTTCTCTAAATCGGCAAGCGAGAAAGTGTGATTTATCTTAGAAATAGCCTCATACACAAGCAGTCGCACCGACGTAGGCCGAATGCCGACTTCTGCGAGAATCTTTTCTATTTCTTGATGAGACATAGGCCATTTTTTTGTTTCACGCAAAGATAAGCCTCTAATTTGATAAATATCTTATTTAGAATTGAACTATTTATTCTTACTACTGCCAAAACGGGTTCCAAGGAGACTTTTTTTGCAGTATAAACAGATAAATCCATGTAAAAACAACAAAGAGAGCAACCATTGAGGCCGCTCTCTTCGTATTTATTCATGAGCCTGACGAACAGTCAGCACAGGCATCCTTTTCACACAATCCCTTGAGCCATCATGGCTTTAGCTACTTTCATGAAGCCAGCGATGTTTGCACCTTTCACATAGTTGACATAGCCGTCGGGCTGTTGACCATACTGAACGCATTGCTTATGTATGTTGTGCATAATATTATGCAAATGCTTATCAACGTCTTCGGCGGTCCAACTGATGTGCATAGCATTCTGACTCATTTCGAGACCTGAAGTTGCCACACCACCAGCATTAACGGCCTTACCTGGAGCAAAAATCATTTTGTTGTTCACAAAAGCCTCAATGGCTTCGAGCGTACAACCCATATTGCTTATCTCGCCCACGCAGATGCAACCATTCTTTATGAGCATATTGGCATCATCACACTTGAGTTCGTTCTGAGTTGCGCAAGGGAGAGCAATGTCGCACTTAACCTCCCAAGGACGTTTGCCAGCCACAAAAGTACTGCCCGCGAACTTATCGGCGTATGGTTTGCAGACGTCGTTGCCCGATGCACGTAGTTCGAGCATGTATGCAATTTTCTCGTCGTTGAGTCCGGCAGGGTCGTATATATAGCCATCAGGGCCGCTTATAGTTATGACCTTTGCACCCAACTGCGTAGCTTTCTTGGCTGCGCCCCATGCCACATTTCCAAAACCGCTGATTGCTACCGTTTTGCCTTCGATAGAAAGGCCATGAGTCTGCAACATTTCATTTACAAAATATAGGCCGCCAAAACCCGTTGCTTCTGGGCGAATGAGGCTACCGCCAAACTCAAGTCCTTTACCCGTAAGTACGCCACTCCAATCGCGTGTAAGTTTCTTATATTGACCGAAAAGATAGCCTATCTCCCTTGCGCCAACGCCTATATCGCCAGCCGGAACGTCGATTTCCGGACCGATATAGCGGAACAATTCGTTCATAAATGCCTGACAGAAGCGCATAATCTCGGCGTCGCTCTTGCCTCGAGGGCAGAAGTCCGAACCGCCCTTGCCACCGCCCATAGGTAGCGTGGTGAGCGCGTTTTTGAATATCTGCTCAAATCCAAGGAATTTGAGAATACTCAGATTGACCGACTGGTGAAAGCGAAGTCCACCTTTGTATGGGCCAATTGCGCTATTGAATTGAACACGATAGCCAATATTTACCTGCACTTCGCCTTTATCGTCGACCCAAGGCACACGAAAAGTGATGATGCGTTCAGGCTCTACAAGGCGTTCGATAATTTTGGTTCGTTCAAATTCAGGGTGTT
>JAFYCM010000077.1 GCA_017539645.1 Bacteroidales bacterium | reverse complement strand
CGTCGTCGTCCTTGAACGCGCAGGGGTCGATGGAGAACGAACCACGGATGGGATACGGCTCCGGCTTGAACGGGCCTTCGGGCTTGTCGGCGACTGCAACGCCGAGGCGGAACACACCGTCGTAACCCTTGGCAGAGAATATGTAGTAATACTTGCCGTTTTTCTCCACTACGTCGCTGTCCCACAATTGTTTCTCTGCCCACTGCACGTCCTTGACGTCGAAAATAACGCCGTGGTCGTTGACCTTGCCGGTCATCGGGTCGCCGTCAATCGAGAGTGCGTGGTAGTCCTTCATCTGAAAATGTCCGCCGTCGTCGTCCTCAGCGGCGTGAGCCTCCCAGTCGTGGGACGGATAGACGAAAATCTTGCCGTTGAACACGTGAACGGCGGGGTCTGCCATATAGTCGGCAGGGAACAAATATCTTTTCATGGTTTTATATAATTACAAGTTATTGCTTCTTTGTTGTCTTTCTGAGCGAAGCGAAGAAACGTAGTTCGGCGTAAGTCAACCCTTTTGGTTTAGGAGATCCTTCGCTACGCTCGGACAGCAAATCGTTTTATACGCTCCTCTCCGATAATTTTCTTCACGCTCACCCGACTAATGCGACATAAAAGTTACCTATCTGGGTAATCTCGCGTCATCTGTGCGAAAAACAATTTTCTCAATTCAACTTCAATTTTCCATCGCGAGCAAAAGGCAATGCGTAGTCTTTGCGACCGCGGATAGGATTGTCGTTTTTCCACGATTTCTCGTCCGTCACACCCCAGAAGGTTACGCGATTGACATGCTCGGCATACTTATTAACTAAGCCGAAAAACCACATCATACGCTCGTTCCACTCGTTTTGCACCGAATCGGGAACGCCATCGCGATATGGGTCTTTGTCGGGCGTATACATAAAATTGGATTCCACCGCTGCGCCGCCATCGAAGCTGTACGGATTGGGCAATATGGACATATCCACCTCGGTGAACTGCACACGAACGCCCGTATTTATAAACGCTTTGACCGACTCCTCAAACTCATTGTAATCGGGATAGTCCATAGCCATGTGGCTCTGCAAGCCGATAGCGTCGATGCGTATGCCTTTCGACTTGAGGCGCTTCACAAGTTCGCACACGGTGTTGCGTCGGCCAACTTTGAACATCGAATAGTCGTTGTAGTAGAGTTCGGCATCGGGGTCGGCCTCTTGCGCGCACTGGAATGCGTAGTCGATAAACTCCTCACCCATAATCTGATAGAACGCGCTCTGGCGATAGCTACCATCATCTTCTATGGCCTCATTCACAACGTCGTAGCCGCGAATTTTGCCTTTGTAACGAGTCATAATAGTAAAGATATGGTCGTGGATGCGTTGCTTGAGCGTGTCGGCACTGACGAGGTTACCAGCATCGTCGTAGCAGAACCATGGCGCGAGTTGCGAGTGCCAGATGGGCGCATGACCGATGATTGTCATATTATTACGTACGCCAAAATCGACGAACTCATCGGCAAACGTGAAGTCGAACACGCCCTTTTGAGGGTTTATGACTTCGCTCTTCATGCAGTTTTCAGCCGTTATGCAGTTGAAGTTATGCAGCAGCACGTCGCTCTCCACCTTGTCGCACGTGCCAGCCACTTGCCACTGATTGACCGCGGCGCCAATAAGTATAGGTTCGGCTATATACTTACGAAGCGGCAATTGCTCCGGCGCGTTGTTGTTCGCCTGCTGCGTGCACGATGCCGCAAGCATCGATATTGCTATGGTTAATATTTGTGGTTTCATTTTTATACTTATTAGAACACAGATTACACAGATTGAAAAGATTAACGCAGATTATCTATTTCCGTGGGAATCCGTTTTGTCGGCGTTTTCTGTGTCCCTTTTCAACTTTCAATTTATTTATGTCGTGCCTCAATTTCGCGGTTCATCTCGTCAAGGCGTTCGTCGGTGAGCGGATACTGATGTATCAAGTAAGCCACAACGATAAGAAGCATAGCTGGAATTATGCAAGTGAACCAAAGAATGGCATTTTGCGCAGTCTCGGAATATTTACTAAGCTCTGTGTAATAAGCATTTACAGGTGCACTAATAAACGATGCCAAAAAGACCACAACGAAGATTCCAAGCACAAGCTGAAGACATTTGTTAGCCTTGAACTCTTCCCACATCTGCCCGAACGACACTGGTTTTTCTGGTGTGGTGGTGATATTCTCTTTGCTACCCAAGAAGCAGAGCGTAAGTAGCACAAAACCCACAACGGCAAAGATGCAAGTGACGGCAAACCAAGCACTTGGATCGGTAGGGAGAGCCGATTCTTCGCTTGCCAAGTTGAAGCCTATAAGACCCATAACCAATGGCGTAATCCAGCCGGCAATAGAGAACCCAGCTTTGAATGCCACACCAGCAAGGGCGTTAACCGTGGCAGCAGGACGGTTGCCAGTGCGATGCTCCGACTCGGTTATGACCTCCGGGACGAGTGCCCACATGAGCGAGCCAACAAGAAGACCAACCCCAGTCATAATCTTTGCCGTTTGAATAAGCAAAGTACTACTCTTGACGTCGCCAAACTTGCCAACGCTGAAGAGTATTGTGAATCCTACAAAACCTATAGAGAGCAATGTGTAGTAAAGACCTTTTTTGCCAAGGAGTTTTTTCAAAATAGGAAGCGAAGGCAAAATAATGAAGGCTGGGATTGTACCTATAGCCATAAATATTGCCTGATCCCAGTTGATGGCAGAATGGAGAAACATTGCCAAACCGATTGGGAAACCTGCTTGAACGACAATCTGACCAATGTTAGCGCAGACCATACGAGTGGAGGTAAGAATAAGCACCTCGTCGTTGTCGCGGGTCATACTTGCCATAATCGAGCCGTATGGAATATTTACTACCGAATAGATCATGCTCAGCAGCGTGTAGCTAACTGTGGCATAGACCATCTTCATCGGCATCGACCAAGTGGCCACCTGAGGAAGCATCAAGAAGCAGGCAGCTATCGTAAGAGGTATACCGCCGTAGAGAAGGTATGTGCGATACTTACCTAATTTGGGATTTCGGTTATCGATGTAGCGTCCTACAACTGGGCTCCAGAAGCAATCGATGAGACGGACAGTGAGAATAAGTCCGCTGACGAATGCCGGATTGATTTTCAGTACCGTAGTCAGGTAGAGCATCAAATAGCAGGCAACTGTTTGAAATATAAGATTCTGCGCAAGGTCGCCCGAGCCAAAACCGATGCGCTGAAGCCAACTAAGTTTGTAGAAGCCATTCGAGGCTTGCAATGAATTTGTTTGGGTCATATATGTATAATTACGAGTTACGAATTAGGAGTTTAGAGTTATGAGTTAAGAGTTCAAAGTTCAACGTTCAAAGTTTAGAGTTTAGAGTTCAAAGTTTAGAGTTATGTCACCTTCTACTTTCAACTTTCAACTCTCAACTTTCTACTTTTCACTTTCTACTCTTCACTATCTCTTCCGCCACGCGCTCTGCAATGGTTTTCTTGTCCACTGGGTGAATGTCGTTCCATTCGCCGAGGTCGGAGTTTTTCACTAAGTATGCATTTGCATCGGCATTGCAAGCAGCAGCTTGAGCCTTACGCAGCTCTGCCCATGCCGCACGCCCAGGGTCGGACGAATGGAGGAAGTCGGCAAGTTCGACAATGAAGAATTTCAAATCGGCCGTAGCAAAAGCCTTGCGCCAATCGGCCATAAGCGCAGCAAGAAGTCGCGCATATTCATTATGACGGCCGACATTCGACTCGCCTTGATACCACACCACACCCGAAAAATGGAGGTTGAGCAGCGGAGCTATCATGGCGTTGTAGAGCGAGGTAGCTTTGTAGCAGAAGAACTCCATAGGCGGGCCAGGAATCATCTGCGCACCAACGTGATAACGCCATGCGCCACGAAGATCAATCTCGCCACCATCGGCAAAGACAATCTTGTAGGGTTTCTCCTGTACGAAATGCGGCTCGACACCTTGGCTTATAACGCGCACGGTGACAACGTTTTTGCCTTCGCGGAGAATATTTTTAGGTACATTATATATACGTGGAGGATACTGATAACCTGTTGTGCCCACGAACGTGCCATTCACATAAACCGAATCGGCATCGACGATGCAGCCGAGGCGAAGCGTTGCCGATTGTCCGGCATAGGTATTAGATACCTCGAAATAGTGGCGCAACCAATGCGAACCGTTGACAGCATTCGTACCATCGAAGCCCCAACGCGTTGCTTCGGCGTGGTCGGCAGTAGCTACTGGATAGACAATCTCCCAAGAAGAATCGTCGAAGTCGGCGGCAAACCAAGGTGTAGCGGCTGTGCGGCCAGCATCTTTACTATAAAGAACAGCATTCCAACGGTAGAACTGCTGTCCTTCGAGGCGTTTTATATTATTACGAAAATCGGCAGATGAATAGTAGTCTGCTTCGGCTATGGCACGCGGGAAATCTTGCAGACCTTCGTGGCTAATCCACGACTCGATGGTAGTACCGCCCCAGCACGAGCAGACGATGCCAACGGGTACGCCCGTTTCGCGCTGCAACTTTTTAGACATGAAATAGCTCAGAGCAGAAATCTCCGAAACGTTTTGCGGAGCGAGCGTCTTCCATTCAATGACAGGCACATCGGCTTGCGGAGCGTCGAAAGAGAAGACTTTCGGAACTGTAGCTATACGTATATTATTATTTACATCGCTTGCAACCTCATCAGCGAAATATTCAGCTACGCGGCGCACGGGCAACTCCATATTCGACTGACCAGAGCATAAATAGACATCACCGATAAGAACGTCGGTGAGTTCTGCATCGGCAATGCGAATGGTATATGGACCGCCAGCCTTGAGAGCCGGCAGTTCCACGAGCCACGAGCCATCGTCGTTGATGGTTGCAGAGAATTGTTTAGGAAGACGTTTCCCGTCGGTGCGAGCGGGAAGTTTTTTACCTACGAATGAAACAGTTACTACATCATTTCTATCAGCCGTACCCCAAAGTTTTACGGGTTCGTTTCGTTGGAGCACCATACCGCTTGTAAGTATTTTGGCAGTATGTACGGCGGCGTTTGCGTTAGAGCATAGAGAAGCAAAAATGCATGAAATGAGTAGTAGCTTTAGTTTCATTTTTTCTGATTAGTATAAAGAATCTTGGTAGGCGGCGCCCCGAGATATGTAGGCAGCAGACCACCAAAATCGAAATCTACGTGCTGGAACACAATGCCTTCCGTCAGTGGGCGGATGCGCACATTGTGGCGTCCCATAAGCACGAGTTTCAGGTTAATATTAGATACAGCAATGCGTTCGCCTTGCCATTTATACATTTTCATATCGTTCATGCCGCCTTCGAGCAAGTCTACGATGGTCTCTTCGCCACCATCAATGCAGATGGCAAAGCGCACACCCGTAGATTTAGGGTCGAAGTTTGGCGAGCAATATACGTGAGCGCGCACGAGGCCAACGATGTCGCTCTCGATGGAGTACTCCAAATATGTAGTATCGCTCAAGTCGGAATAGATCATAGCCGAGGCGGTGCGGCCGAGGTTTGGCACAACGGTCCAGTTGCCGCGCTTAACGGAGTAGTTCTCCATATCTATAGATATGTAGCCATTGTCCTCCACAAAATATTTAGAGCCGACATTCGTCTCGTCTTCCATCACGCAACCCACGTTAGGCATACTCTGCTGGTCGGGTTGTTGCCAATAGTAATATCCGATGTGCGTCTGGTCCATCATGTGGTTC
This sequence comes from Bacteroidales bacterium, assembly GCA_017539645.1. Lineage (GTDB taxonomy): Bacteria > Bacteroidota > Bacteroidia > Bacteroidales > Marinilabiliaceae > W3P20-009. The sequence continues at coordinate 3,540 of JAFYCM010000077.1, read as the reverse complement.
CACTTACCGTCGCGCAATTCGTGATAGTGACGCGTTAGTTGCGAGTCGCGGTCGTAGTATTTCTCAACCTTGGCAGCCCAGTCGTTGGCATTGCCACGATTGTAGCTTAGCGACCAGCCGTTGCGCATAACGGCGTAATACATCTCGTAGAGGTTGCAGACAGCCGAAATTGGGAAAAGTACAAGTTCGTCGAATGCTATGCGGCGCTCTTCGGGCAAAGTATACATAACACGCTGTGCCTCAAGTTCGAGCGTACGATATTCGTTGAGCACTCTATCCCACTCGCCGTAGTTGGCCGAATAGACCGAGTCGGAGAGCATTTCGGGCGTGCGGCGCGAGTTGTATTTAGTGTAGCGTTCGAGTAGCGAAGCAGTTGCCTCTGCGGCATCGTCGCCAAACTGCTGACGGCAGAAGTTCACTGTATACGTATGCAGATTCTCGGGCGTGAAACTTTCGGGACGCCAAGCCATACGTAGGAAGAAGTCGATAGGATACTCCATAGGCTTGAGGTCGCCCACGTTGGCAATCCAGATGCGGTCGACGCCGTTCTTGTAAGCAAGCATCATCTGTTCCCACACGCGCTCTATCTGCGTGACGTTCATCCATTTATAGTTACGCGGACCGCCTACATAGTCGAAGTGATAATACATACCAAAACCACCTTTGCGGCTGCGGTCTTTGGCAGAAGGCAATCGGCGGAGGTTACCCCAGTTGTCGTCGCTGAGGAGAATGGTGATGTCGTCGGGCACGCGCATACCTTTGTCGTAGTAGTCCTGCACCTCTTTGTAGAGCGCCCACACTTGCGGCACTTCGGCAGGATTTTTACCCGTGACGTTCTTTATAATCTTACGCTGGTCGGAGATGATTTTCTGAAGCAGTTCTACGTTCGCCTGGTCGCCCATCGGCATATCGCCATCGCCACGCATACCTACGGTGGTGATAGTCTCGAAATTTTTAGCGCGTTCGATACCCGAAGTCCAAAAGTCGGTGAGTACTTTTTTGTTAGTCTGATAGTTCCACTCGCCCGAGCCTCGGCGCTTCCAATCTTGCTGAGCGAGGTTCATAGGTTCGTGGTGCGACGTACCTACAATGATGCCCATCTCGTTGGCGAGCACACCGTTTTGCGGATCGTCGTCGAAGAATGCCGAGCCCCACATTGCTGGCCAGATAAAGTTGCCACGCAAGCGGAGGATGAGTTCAAACACACGTTCGTAAAATTTGCTATTGAAACCGCCCATTTTCTCGTTAGCCCACGAGCCAAGCGACGGCCATTCGTCGTTGAGGAAGATGCCACGATACTTAACCGACGGAACGCCTTCGGTATAACTGCCGTTAGCCACCGTCACGTCTTTATTAGGGATAATATCTACATCGGCCCACCACGCCCAAGGCGACACACCTATCATCTCAGCCAAGTGATATACGCCATAGATAGCGCCACGTTTGTCGGCACCAGCTATCACCATGCGTTTCTCAGTTACGTCGATGATGTGCTTCTCGGCGGAATCGCGCAGAGCCGAAACTTTCGTAAGAGGCTTCAGAAGATCTTCTGTATATATACCCACAACAATCTGAGGAACATCGTTGCTAAGCTGCGTAACAATCTGTGGACGAGTGCCACACATCGACTCAACATCGCCAGCAAAGGCTTCTACAGCACGGCGAACGCCCGCATCGGCATTAGGACTAATACATATCTCGCTGGGTGTTCCGTTATTTATAACATGAAATTGCGCTTGCGCCACGAATGACATCATTGTGAATACACACAAGGCAAGCATAGTGTTCAGTTTCATCTCTATCGACAATTTACAAAATTTACAAAATGCAAATATATCATTTGCATTCAAAGCCTTACGCCATAGTGCCCGTAAAATGGGCGTCGAAATTGATTTTACTATGTACTTACGGCTAAAAAACATAGAGATTAACTGAAAAAAATCTTACAAATAACAAAAACAAGCACACCGGTCATCGGTATTACTACCGATCGACTGGCCGTGCGCTTGGCAATTGGTGCCGCTAGAATTAACAATAATATGTATATATATGTTAGCAAGATGGCGAAGTTTTCAACGTAAAAACCCGTAGGTCAACAAAAGCACAAAGACCTACGGGCTGGGCTCTATAGTATGTATTTCTAACCAACCAATCTATCGTTGTATTTTGCAACGATAACAAAGCTGACAGACTATTCTTTTTCTTTTCCATATTCTGATATTCGCGGACGAAATTTTACACGACAAAGCTATGTCATAACTAAAATTCAGGCTTGAGCGCTTATAACGATTAGTTTTGCGTATGTAACATTTAGGGAATTCATAATTCAAAATGCATAATTCATAATGTGTAAATGTAGGGACGCACCGCGTGCGTCCGCAGGGGATAATGTTGTCATGTTGAGCGCAGCGAAACATTCCATCTCATTGGGAAAAATCGCTGGCTGAGCCTGTCGAAGCCTGCGATTTTTTCGGCTTTGGCGGCAGGGGGTTACACCCCAGCCTAAGATGTGTCGCCACTTCGTAGCTATGCACAACGCCGAAGGTGTGAAATATTTTAGCCATAGGTGTGAACCTATGGCGGATATGGTGTTCCGCAGGCGCAGAGGCCTGCGTACCTATAAAAAAAGGCTGCCCGATTATCTCGAACAGCCTGAAAATTTTTTACACGTTATGTAAAATGCTTATTTCACAAGCACCTTATCGGTTTCGCCATTGCTGTAGACCACAATGTATAGGCCATTCTGTAGGTTCTCGAGCGACTTACCTACGTATGCACCCGTGAGCGAATAAACTGCTGCAATTTCTGCCTCTTGGTTGCTTGCTGTGTTTTGCACAGGAGTAACTACTGCAGCACCGAAATTAACCACTACCACCATATTATCTTCTGTTAGACCGCTGATAGTGTATGTATCATCTGCATTCAATACTGCTTTCAGCGTAGCATCGTTAGCGGCAGATAGTATGTCGTTACCATTCACTGTGATGCTTTGCAGTTTGTATCCTTCAGCAGGTTCTATGCGTATTGTCATAATATCTGCTTCTGAAGAAGTCCACTTTATCAATTTAATGTCTCCGTAGTTACTATCGTATTCGAAAGAAGCAAGCATTTCTACAAAGTTGAGTTCTTCTCCCCATTTAGCCTTGTATGCTTCTGTAGTTCCTTTAGGAATATATATAATGAGGTTCTCATTTTCGACATCAAATAAATAACCTCCTTTAGGAGTAGTAGCATAACTATATACGCTCGTGAGGCTGCTGCAACCAGAGAATGCCCAACCGCCAATAGAAGTAACACTCTCAGGAATATTTATGCTCTTGAGGCTGCTGCAATCTTCGAATGCTTCATTGCCAATAGATCTAACACTCTCCGGAATATTTATGCTCGAGAGGCTGATGCAACCAGAGAATGCTCCACTTTCAATAGATGTAACACTCTCCGGAATAATGGTGTTTTGACATCCAGCAATCAAGGTGTTGCTTTTGGTTTCTATTATAGCATTGCAATTATCACGGCTATCATATTTTGCATTATCCTCGT
>JAFYCM010000076.1 GCA_017539645.1 Bacteroidales bacterium | reverse complement strand
CAAGCAGGGCAAGAAGCAGCTGCACACCGCTGAGACTGAGAAGTATGCTCACGTGACCTTCTTCTTCAATGGTGGTCGTGAGGCTCCATACGAGGGCGAGGATCGTATTCTGGTTCCCTCTCCGAAGGTGGCTACCTACGACCTGAAGCCTGAGATGAGTGCCTACGAAGTAAAGGACAAGCTGGTAGCTGCAATCAATGAAGCCAAGTATGACTTCATCGTGGTGAACTTCGCCAATGGTGATATGGTGGGCCACACTGGTGTCTATAACGCTATTGCCAAAGCCGTATGGGCTGTTGACAACTGTGTTCGTGAGGTGATTGAGGCTGCTAAGGCTAACGACTACGAGGCTATCATCATTGCCGACCACGGTAATGCGGATAACGCCATCAACCCCGATGGTTCGCCTAACACCGCTCACTCACTGAATCCCGTTCCTTTCATCTACGTAACTAACAACAACTCGGCTACCGTTAAGGATGGTCGTCTGGCTGACGTTGCTCCTTCTATCTTGCACATCATGGGACTGGAGCAACCTGCAGACATGACGGGAGAAAATCTAATTACAGATTAAAGATGAAAAAACAAACGGTTAACATCTTTCATACTGCACCACTATTAATACCTGCCATCTGTCTGATGGCGGGTATTATTTTAGGCAGCCACCTGCTACTGGCTGTTCCCTTATGCATCATGCAGCTACTGGGTATGGTTATCGCCACAGCCTTATTAGGGCGATGGGCCAAATTGCAAACCATAGGCATTGCGCTCTGCGCTGTGATGTTGGGCATATTGGTCATAGAGATGGATCTGAGCAAAGTGGACGATGGAGAGCCTTCGCGCATAGAGCGCACCCAACAGTATTTCCTGCACCAAAGGACGTTGTTGCTGCAACGCTTGCAGTCGTCAGGCTTGTCGGACGGCCAGTATGCCGTGGTATCAGCAATGGCGTTGGGCGACAAGTCGGCACTAACCCATGAGCTGAAGGATACCTACTCCAAGACAGGGGCATCGCATATCCTGGCACTAAGCGGACTGCACTTAGGCATTATCTACGCTTTGCTATCGATGCTGGTCGTAGGGCGGCGTTGGCAGATGATAACACAGGTTGCCATCATCCTCAGCATCTGGGCTTTCGTCTTCTTAGTAGGCATGTCTATGAGCGTCGTCCGCTCAGCAGTGATGCTAACCGTTTATGCACTGTTAGCCATCGGACATCGCCATAAAATGTCTGTCAACACGCTGGCCTTTACTGCTATCATCATGTTGCTGATTTCGCCACAGGCCTTGTTCGATATTGGTTTCCAGATGTCGTTTATGGCCGTGTTCTCCATCCTGCTATTCGTCCCCCTCTTCTATCGCCCTTTCTCCGCAGAATACCTGATGACACATCGCATCATCAGTTGGCTATGGGGTATGGTTGCTGTATCCATAGCAGCACAGATTGGCGTAGCTCCACTGATAGCCTACTACTTCGGGCGCTTCTCTTGCTACTTCCTCCTCACCAACTTCATCGTCATACCAGCAGCAACCCTCATCCTCTATCTTTCGTTAGCTACGTTGCTGATACCTGCAATTGGTGTCCTCCTTGCTAGCATCGTAGGACAGCTAAACACTACCTTATTATTTTTATCTACCATCCCAGGCGCCACCATCGAAGGCTTGCAGCCCTCCGTCATGCTCACCGCTTCCATTTATGGCGTCGTCTTCGCAGCGTACTATCTGCTGTGGCTAACGATTCCAAAAACCGAGTGATGTGAGGGCAATTTCTTCTGACAAATCAAGTGCCAGTCCCTTGATTTATAATTTTCGATATTCCGATGTCTCGATATATCGATATTTCGATGCTGTTACTCTATCTTTCTTGTTCCATTGCATTCTGGATATCCACTGCAACTCCAAAACTCCTTACCAGAATTGATTCCTTTTTTGGCAACTCGTTTAATCATGGGTTTTCCGCAACGAGGACAAACAGGTGCACCTGCCTGAGTACTTTGCTGTGACCTGTATGCAAGACGCACAGCAGTAAGCCCTTCTGTGAAGCCTCCCTCACTCTTGAAAGTGTCTAACTGATGCTCTATCTGGCGACTAATCATCTGAATAAGGCGGTTGCATAGCACAAGCAGACAGTTGGCATACATTAAGGAATCGCCACTCTTCAGCCATTTGTCAAACTTGTGTTTCTGAGTAAGGATATGAATGCTGCTTTTATGCAGGACATCGTCTTTGTATTCTGGTGAATCAAGGTGAATTCTGTTGACTTCTTGATACTCTGACGAATGAACAGACCAAGGGATACTCTCATTGCGAAGCAACCAATTTAAATAGTCGTTGGCTAGTTCGGCCAGCGTGGCACGGGCTACATCGGTCAATTTCATTTCTGTCTCCTTTGATGTAGAATGGCGCGAACTGCCTTCGGCAATATTTGCTGGGGCCGAGCGGGCTGCCATCGTCATCTGATCGAACTGTCGTCCGCAAGGGTCGTTACTATGATTCAAGAAGGAAACACAGAAATCTTGAGTCGCTAATTGAATAACATTTGCGAGCACCCATGTGTCCAGCCAGTAAAAACCGAATTTTGATATTTCCATTGCTTTTTATCGTTATGTTACAGTCTCGTTATCTCTTTATCTCTCAATCTCGATGTCTCGATATCTCGTTTTATTTTCACTTGCAAAAATAATCAAAATAATCGGTTTTGGTTCCTTTTTCCTCAAATTATCAACGAATGATGAAGTTTTTTTGCAAAGACATGCACAATGAGCGCTTATTGTCGTTAGTTTTGGAGCTTAGGCAGATACCGAGATATTTGCAGTGAATCACGAGAACCGTCCCGCCTTTCTCATAGCTGAGTAGTTAAGATAACGTTACGTGCGATATCCAAACAGCCGACGAGCGATAAGCGGCGCATATTGCTCAATACTTCCGCTTTAATTTTCAATACTCTTGCTTTAATTCCAAATACTTCCGCTTTAATTCTCCTTGCCCTATAGCTGTCGTAAATCCTATAGGGTAATTCACGATTTGGTGATAATTTATTCCCAAATATTTGGTTGTTTATATATTTTTCCTTATATTTGCGTCGTGTTTTAAAAAAATGGACGGTGAAACCTAAAGAATAATAAATACTAACACGAATTGATTATGAAGAAGGAAATTGTATTTATGGCTGCCTTTTTATTTACAATAGGAGCCTATGCAAACATTTTGCGTGTAAACAATGTGGATAGTTCGGCACCATACGCCAGTATTGCGGCAGCAGTAACAGCCGCTGTTGATGGTGATACTATTATGGTGGAAGGCAGTACCGTTGATTACGATGAGACAACTATCAACAAACGACTGGTAATTCTAGGTCCTGGCTATTGGCTTCGCGAGAACGGTATAACTACAGAGTCTGCCCAATCTGCCAATATCAACGGAATAACAACAACAGAAGGGGGAACTGTCATTATGGGCATTCATGTATGGGGAGGCTTTCGTGTAGAGGGGGCTAAGACTGTTATTACTCGTTGTCGCTTAGACGAAGGAGTCAGTATCGCTAAGGGCATCAATAATTGCGTAATTCATCAGTGTTTCATTGGTGGAGATGTTGGTTCTGGATACGATCATTCTTATTATCACCAGATTACTAACAATATATTTGGAGCGATGAATTGTAAAGGCATTGGCGATTCATATATTGCCTCCAAT
>JAFYCM010000075.1 GCA_017539645.1 Bacteroidales bacterium | reverse complement strand
TAGACAAATCGATGGCAGTGCTATTTATGGCTTCCGATATGTATTGTATTATTCCATTCATAAGGCGACAAGTGAAGTAAGAAGTAGGATGTCGTTAGTACTTACAAATGTGATAAAAAAAGGGACAACGACCAATAATCGTTGTCCCTCGTAAGGTATTTAGACAAATGAAATAGGGATTATTTCATTCCGTCGAGCACTTTCATAACTGCGAGCACGTGTTCGCGGCTGGTTTGGAGGAGTGCCATCTCGTCTTTGGTGAGCTTGAGTTCGAGCACTTTCTCGACACCATTCTTGCCAAGAACAACAGGAACGCCGAGGTAGCAATCGTTGATACCATATTCGCCTTCGAGCTTAACGCAAACAGGGAATACGCGTTTCTGGTCTTTTACAATAGCCTCAACCATCTGAGCTGCTGCTGCGCCTGGAGCGTACCAAGCAGAAGTACCCATAAGCTTAACGAGTTCGCCACCACCAGTTTTGGTACGTTCTACGATAGCGTTGAGTTTCTCTTCAGAGATAAGTTCAGTTACAGGTATACCGCCAACAGTGGTGTAGCGTGGCAGTGGAACCATAGTATCGCCGTGACCACCGAGAAGAACTGCCTGAACATCTTTTACAGATACGTTGAGTTCTTCAGCGATGAATGCTTTGTAACGAGCGGTATCGAGCACGCCAGCCATACCGATCACGCGGTTGCGTGGGAATTTGCTGGTGAGGTGAGCTTGATATGTCATTACGTCGAGTGGGTTAGAAACGATAACGATAACGCAGTTAGGACTTGCCTTTACTACATTCTCTACAACGCTCTTAACGATGCCAGAGTTAACACCGATTAGGTCGTCGCGGCTCATGCCTGGTTTACGTGGAAGACCTGAAGTGATAACTACAACGTCTGAATTAGCTGTGCGAGCATAATCATTGGTTACACCTACGGTACGTGAATCGTATTGCGTGATAGGTGATTTTTCGAAGATGTCGAGTGCTTTGCCTTCTGCTACACCCTCTTTGATGTCGACGAGGACAATTTCGTTTGCCACCTCGCGATAAGCCAAAACGTCGGCTACTGTAGCGCCTACGTTACCTGCTCCAACTACTGTTACTTTCATGGTTTTTTATATATAAAATTTATGACTGTTCGTACTTATTTTATAAGTATGACTTCCTTTCGAAAAGCGCGGCAAATTTATACGTATGTTGCCGAATAAAGAAAAAAATCTTTATTTATTTTACTTACACTTTTGGACGATTTATCCACACTTCAAACGACCGCAACTCTTAGTTTTGCAGCATCACAATCAAAACTAAGTACAATGATAAAGACAGCAACAACATTGATTCTTGCAGCCTCAGCTACAATGGCTTTGGCGCAACAAGATGTTTGGAAAGAAATGCAAAAGGTGGTAGACGGAATTCAAGCCCCTACGATTAACCCCAAGGAATACAAGATTGAGAACTACGGTGCTTCGGTCGATTCGTCGGCTGAGCATAATACTATAGCTATAAACGAAGCTATCTGCGCTGCCAATAGCAACGGCGGCGGCACGGTCGTCGTTGGCGCTGGCGTTTGGAACACTGGTCCTATCACGCTGCTTAGCAACGTCTGCCTAAATATCGAGAAAGGCGGCGAACTGCTCTTCTCTACTCGCCACGAGATGTATCTGCCCGTTGTACGTACGCGCTGGGAAGGCATCGACTGCTACAATCTTCATCCGCTTATCTATGCCAATGGTCAGCACGACATAGCCATCACAGGCGAAGGCACTATCAACGGCCACGCGTCGAATAAAGATTGGTGGTATATGTGCGGTGCTAAGCGTTTTGGATACGTAGAGGGTATGCTCACGCAGAAACGCCCCGGACTTGGTCGCCAGAAGCTCAGCCAGATGGAGCAAAACAAAGTGAATGTTGAAGAACGCAAGATGAGCGATGCCGATGGACTGCGTCCTCAACTCATCAACTTCTTCGAATGCGAGCGCATACTTATTGAGAATGTCACACTGCGCAACTCGCCGTTTTGGGTCATTCACCCAACGTTCGTAAATAATATGATTGTAAGAAATGTGAAGATTTATAGCCACGGTCCCAATAGCGATGGCTGCGATCCTGAATCGTCTACCAACATACTTATAGAAAACTGCATCTTCGACACTGGCGACGACTGCATAGCCATTAAGAGTGGACGCAACAACGACGGTCGTCTCATAAACAAAGCAAGCGAAAACATCATCGTTCGCAATTGCCAAATGAAAGATGGTCATGGCGGCGTAGTTATCGGTAGCGAGATTGCAAGCGGATACCGCAACCTCTGGGTCGAAAATTGCAAAATGGACAGTCCGGAACTTGAGCGCGTTATACGTATAAAAACGAACAACTGCCGCGGCGGCATCATTGAAAATGTATACGTACGTAACATTGAAGTTGGTCAGTGCAAAGAGGCTGTTTTGAAGATTAACCTCGACTACGATTCGCGCGAAAACTGCCAACGCGACTTCCCACCTATCGTACGTAACGTATCACTCGAGAATGTAACCAGCCAAAAGAGTAAGTATGGCGTACGTATTATTGGTTACGAAGAGTCGACCAACATCGAAAACATAAAGATAACCAACTGCTCGTTCAACGGCGTGGCTGAAGGCAACAAGATTGACGGTCTCACCAAAGAGATTATCTATAAAAATTATAAGCAAAACGGCGAGAAGCAGAAATCGCCCAAAGCAGCTAAATAATTATGAAAAAATACACACTTACCGCTCTTTGCGTTGCGATTGGCACAATAGCTTCGGCGCAAAACAGCTATCGTTCGCAGGTTTGGGTTAGCGACAATGGCGATGGTACGTACACCAACCCAATCCTCTATGCCGACTATTCCGACCCCGACGTATGTCGCGTTGGCAACGATTATTATATGACGGCGTCGTCATTCAACTGCATTCCGGGATTGCCAATTCTGCATTCCACCGATTTGGTAAACTGGGAACTCGTGAACTACGCCGTAGAACGCCTCGAACCAGCCGAACAATTCGACCAGCCAAGCCACGGCAACGGCATTTGGGCGCCCGCTATTCGCTACCACAACGGCGAGTTTTATATCTATTGGGGCGACCCCGATAATGGCATATATATGGTGAAAACGCAAGACCCGCGCGGACGTTGGGAGAAGCCTGTGCTCGTGAAGGCTTGCAAAGGTCTCATCGACACGTGCCCATTTTGGGACGAAGATGGTCGTTGTTGGCTCGGACATGGTTACGCAGGCAGCCGCGCTGGTCTGAAGAGCATCTTAGGTATGATGGAGCTCTCAGCCGATGGCACTACACCAATCAGCGAGGACCGCGTAATTTTCGATGGCCACGAGGGCAACGTAACCATAGAAGGCGTGAAGCTTTACAAGCGTGGCGAATACTACTACATCTTATGTCCTGCTGGCGGAGTCCCCACTGGATGGCAGCTGGCAATGCGCTCGAAAAATATTTACGGTCCATACGAATGGAAACGCGTATTGGCGCAAGGTTCGACCGACATCAATGGTCCACACCAAGGAGCATGGATAGACACACCCGATGGCAAAGAAGATTGGTTCATACATTTTCAAGATTTGGAAGCTTATGGCCGTGTAGCCCATCTCAACCCCGTCAATTGGCGCGATGGTTGGCCAGTGATGGGCATCGATAAAAATGGCGATTACTGCGGCGAACCCGTACGTAAGTATAAAAAGCCAAACTTGCCCACGAGCACCATACATACGCCAACAGAATCGGACGAATTCGACAGCAATAAACTGGGACTTCAATGGCAATGGCACGCAAACCCGAATGCACTTTGGTATTTTGCCGATGCTGCTAACAGTCGTTTGCGGCTCTTCTCTGCACCAGTTTCTAAGGATTACAAAAATCTTTGGAACGTTCAGAATCTACTTATGCAGAAGTTCACCGCGCCTAACTTCACCGCCACTGCCAAAGTGAAATTCACACCTACAGATAAATACATAGGCGAGCGCGCAGGCCTTGTGGTTATGGGCTTCGACTATGCAGCACTAGTTATGGAAAACACATCCGATGGCATTCGTCTGTCGCGTGTAACTTGTCTAAATGCAAAGAAAGGCAGCGCCGAAACATCCGAAGGCAACGCCGTTGATGTGAAGAAAGGTCAAGATGTATATTTACGTCTCGCAGTGAAGCAGAATGGTATGGACGCCATTTGCACGCTTAGCTACAGCTTCGACGGCAAACACTTCACCACACTCGGCAACGACTTCAAAGCCAAGCCTGGTCAGTGGATTGGCGCGAAGATGGGATTCTTCGTTACGCGCAATGTTAAGTCCAATGATGGCGGTTGGCTCGATGTTGATTATTTTCGCGTGACTAAATAACCCCATAGAAATGACAAAGCGAATAATCTATGCAGCCTTAGCGGCTATACTACTTACGGCTTGTGCAACAAACAACTATTCGAGACGTCCTAAGCACAGAAAGAAAAGTTGCAAGATTGAGCAGCCACAAACTGTAGAACAGCAAACCATCGGGGCTTACATAGCATAAACAAAAAAAAGGACGACCTTCGAAGAGCGTTACGCTACATTTCGAAGGTCGTTCTTTGTATTTATAGCTACGCCCTACTCTTTTGACCAGACTGGGCGAACCGAAAATCCATAATCGCGGAAATGTATGTATCCTACACTCACATTTCCCGAAAAGAACCCCAAATAACGTGCATTGCACACATTTGTACTGCTCAACGACGATGACCAATAAAAGCCATTGGAAATCTCACAATAGCGGAAATGTTCATAGCGATAACCAGCTGCAGGCAAAAAAATTGAGTTTCCATTTTTACCCTTCACATTGTAGCCAGACACACCATTGGGCATAGTTGTCCACGTCCATACGCAGTTTTTGCTAAGTTCCTCAAAATCGCCAATCGTAGGCATGCGCCAAGCTCCACCAAGCAACACATGCGCAACATCGTCGGTGGGTTCGAGTATTGTTAGGCTATCGGTATAGCCATTACAGCCGGCCTCACATCGGTCGCAGTATTTAGTATGACCTTCAGTATATACACCTATACCTTGCTTATCGTTCGATGGCGATAAATAATATTTATACGATGCTAAATTGTAATCTTCCTTCGTTGCCGTTTCGCCCCACGCGAAATATGCACCATAATCAGACGACGACTTAGCGCCAATATTCCAAGTTGCCCATTTCAATCCACTCGGCAAGCCAAGATCTACGGCTTCGAACGTTTTGCCAAGGCTCGTTCGCGTATCACACGACGACAGAAGCACTGTCAAACACATAGCCACACCACAACGGGCAACGAACGTATATAAGTATTCCCTTTTCACAATTTCTACTTATCGTTAATCATATTAATATAAAAAAGTAAGCACACCACATTGCTCTATTTTCAACTGGTGTGCCAACCTAATAAATTTCCAAAGACGGCTATTTTACACAGCCGAAAGGGTTATCTGATAATTTTCAGTTTTTTATTTTACTTCATTTTTATGAATGGCATCTTCTCACCACCATAATATTCAGGCAATTTGCCATCCCATTTCTCTATTGCATATTGATCTACCAAAAGTTGATTGAGCGACAATGCCACAACGCGATTGTAGTAAGCCTCGCCATCACCTTTTATTTTCAACGCCTTAGCTTCACCTTCGGCCTTGGCAATCTCTATTTTAGCCTCAGCTTCTGCCTCTTTCACTTTGTTTTCTGCCTTAAGAGCATTCTGCACAGCTTCATTCTTAGCATTTATGGCAGCAGCAAGCGATTCTGGTGGCGTAATTTGCGATGTAAACTCCTCTACAATAAAACCTTCACCCGAAAGCGATTGCTCAAGACGTTTGCGCACTTCCGCTTCAAATTCACCTCTGTTTGCCATCAAATAATCACTCGTGTACTGGTTAGCGCATGTGCGATATGCTTCATAAATACATGTACGTATATAACCATTCTCAATTTCTGGCAACGAACGACGATACTTCACAAACACATCTATTGCTTTGTCTGGGTCGAGACGATAAGCTATGGTAGGGTCCATCGTAAACGTCGATGCATCCTTTGCGTTCACTGCAAAAGCCTCATAATTCTTGCGTTGTACGTATGTAGGATACTCAAATATCGATTGAGTAATAGGGTTATACCACACCCAACCTTTACATGTTTCTATTACACCGCCATGTGTCTCCTCATTGCTCGACCATTTGAGGAAGCGAATGCCCACCGAACCAGAATCTATTGTTGTACAATCTGTCAGTCCTACAGCAGCCAACATCAATAGCGCTGCAATTTTTACCTGCTTCATTTGCTTTGTATTTATGAGTTATACTTTATTTCTAACTGATAATCATAGTATTACCAACAACTATCATTAGTATTTTTTTACATACTTATACTGCCGCAAATAAAGCAAAAAACTGTAAATAAAGTTTAATACATGAGCATATTTTCGCTCTTCTAATGATACTATCTCAGAACATCTGGAATTTGCGCGGTATATATAAAGATGGCTTAGAAGCCGCAATTTCTGTCGGTATTGAGAAAGGACAGAGCGCGGCTACTCTTAGCAAACGTATCTCTAAATATCTCAACAACTTCGACAGCCTGCGCAAAGATTACAAACAGAAATACGGCGTTGCTACGCGTATAGAGAATTGCGAGTATCGCGCGGCATGTTTGGCTCGTACTGAGATTAATATGGCTTATCGTACGGCTGAGCAAAACCGCTGGAGAAAACTCGACTTCGTTCTTGGCTACGAAGTGAAGCTATCGAACCAACACGGACACACCTACGGACAACATGGAGCGTGTGAAATTTGTGAGGCTCTCGCTGGTAAATATCCTAAGACGTTCGTCTTTGAAGGCTGGCACCCGAACTGCATGTGTTATGCTGTGCCTATTATGCCGAGCGTTGCTGAGATGCGCGAATACCTCGACAATGATATGCCAGCTGATGCGTTTCGCGGTGAAGCCGTCACTCAGCCACCACAATCTTTTGCCGAGTTTGTCACTCAGAACAAAGAGAATATCCAGTTGCAAAATCCGTACTGGTATAGGCACAATAAGGATTTTACCGAAAGCGTTATAAGCAATTCTGCGCAAGCCAACTTAATGGCGATTCAAAGTTCTGATATTGTCGGTTATGCCGAACTCTCTGCAAAAGAGCAGAATTTATTATCTTCTGATATAAGGGATGCCGCCAGAAGGTGTGAACTATTCAACAAATCGTTTAATATTGATTATTATCCATTTGATTCTGGTGTATTAATGGAGTGGCGCGACAATAGTCTTACCATATCTACCGCTCGTATAAAACTTGAAGATGGGTCTATTTTCTGCCCTGCTGAGAAACTCCAGTCTGCTTTTGCTAAACTCTACAAAAAACAAGTTTTGACCTTTCACGAAGAGTATGCTTTGGAATGTCTATTTCACGAAAATGTTCACTCGAAGGCTATAAGGAAAACAAAAGTTGTACAAGGTACTGTTGACGAAAAAATTGCCGAAACTTGTACGCAATTGTACGCTCGTGATAGATACGTGAAAATTCTAAGTAAATACGGTGTCAGTGCTAAGAATTTCGAACTTATCAAGTATAGAGGGCTTGGTTACAGACGCGAATGCGATGCTTTGCGTAGGTACTTTGAAAAGGAAGGACAATTACAAGTTGGTGAACTTATCAATATTGCCAATGAAACAGAAAGAGGACATAACGTCATGATAAAGAAAATCATGAGTAGTGGATTGTCTAAGACGGAGGCTAAACGAATGTTGCGCGAATTATTGCAATAACTAACGTCGTTCTGCGAAATCATGATAGCAGATACCAAACATTTTGTGCTCAGTATTGGGTATTAAATCAGCAAACTTTTTGGCAGTTTCATGGTCTCCTCTATATGTGTACAACCTGTACAATAGCCCGTAATGGTCTATTTGAGACCAATCTGCAAAATCTTCTTTTACCCAATCGTCAAAACCCATTACAGCAACCATTTCTTCTTTTGTCATGTTATGTTCAAAAACAGTTTCCATAACTTTTTACATTAATCTCGTACACGCAAATATATCCAAAACTCCATTTATGCTAAACTCTCTTTCAAGTCTGACAGCCTATTAACAAGGAAACTTATATCGTTACAAAGGTGATTAGTTTTAGACCGATGAGCGTTGTACTGTCAGATTTTCAATCACATGATTGAGTGTAGATTCTTTTCGTATGTATGGCTGTCATACCATGGCAGTCTAACACCCCGAATCCTCATAAAATCTGTGTCTTCTGTGTCCTCTGTTCGATATAATAAGTATTATGCACAAACAAAAAATCCTCTCAAGCCTAACGACCTAAGAGGATTCTAAATCAAGTGGCGGCAACCTACTCTCCCACATTGTAGTGCAGTACCATCGGCGCTTGCGGGCTTAACTTCTCTGTTCGGGATGGGAAGAGGTGGATCCCCGCCGCTATAACCGCCTTAATATCTTTTGTGTTATAAGTTCTAAGTT
>JAFYCM010000074.1 GCA_017539645.1 Bacteroidales bacterium | reverse complement strand
GCAGGGCGCGGATTGAAAGCGATTCCTGATTTCGTATTTTTGCCGCAAGGCGAAAAACACTTTGCATCGGCACCGTTGGTGATTGAAGCAAAATTAGATATGTCTCCGATGGCAGAACGCATCAATGCTTTTTCACAATGTCTGTCGTATGCGCGTATGCTTCGCTCTAAACTTATGGCTATTTGCGACAAAGAGCGCCTCGTTGTCTTTGACGTGGATACCAACGGTTCTGCCGACCGCAACAACCCTGTATTTGAGCAACATTGGACGAACATATACACCAACGAACAAATTGGTGCAAAACTTAATCAGTTAATTGGCAAAGAGGCGATTACAAAAACTGCGATGAATTAACCAGCAAAACTTTAACCAACATAAATACAGGCTTATGGAATATCAATCATACGAAGAGTGGAGAGACGAAACCGCAGATTCTTTCAACTATTTATCCGATGAAGAATGGGGAAAAAAATACGGAGACACTTGCACCGAGGCAAGTTATTACGGTTGGTATATGGAAGACCAAGTTGTCTGCATCGACGAAAAGGGATATGTCTTTGATAAGTTGGCACAGCGTCACTACAAAGAGTTCTGCCACGGCAACTCAATAAAAGCCCACCGTTGGTACCATTCGGTAATCAGCCGCCCCGAAGTGAAAAGAATATCGAAAGAAGAATACGACAATTACGGGAAGACTTGGCGATATGCTGGTTTGCCTGGTGACCTATCGGATTCAGAAATTGTATATCTAACAACAGCAAACAAATAACCAAATTCAACACAATGCAAAAAGTCAAATATGCATACTATTTCAACAAAGACCTTGGTAAACCTATCATCAGTAGGATAAAACCCGAAGCATTTGTGGTTAAAGATAGTTCTCTATCGGATATGGACGCACCATTCTACCAATGGTTGAAAAAGAACAATTTTCAACACGCTTGGTATAAAGGGCACTATGATAGTTGTCCTTGGGTTTTTATCAATATCACTCATAAGTTGTATGCATACGGAATGCCGGGTATAGAAATCATCAAACCCATTGGAGACCACGCTATTACAATAGATGAGTTTATGCAAATCTACAAGATTTACGATAAGTACATGGGGTTGAACACATTGGAATTTGAAGAGGATAAAGTACGGAGAGAACAGGAAGAATAAAATTGTTGCAAAAATATAACATCCCCCCATTGAGCTCTTGCCTACATTCAAACTAAAGGCAAGACTCTACCTTGCACATAATTACGCAATTATCTACGCTCTATTTTTACTGCGTCAGTGACAGTTGGAAACTTACGCCAACATTGATATTGTTAGTTGGGTAAGATGATGATACGTATGGCTTAGCAATGCTTTGGTCGTAGTAGAACTCCATTGAAAAGCGCTGCGTGAAAGCGTAGTCGGCGGAGAACTTTATTGAGGTTGTCTTGGTGCCTGAGGCGAGTTCGTTCGTACCCTCCTCTATGCGGCGCAAGATGGTGAAGTTGTCTCGCTGACTGACGGCAAAGGTCATATTTATGTCGTTGTTGACGGATTTCTGATTCTCGCCTTTGCCGAAAATGAGGTTAAGTTTATCGAAGCGGTAGCCAACTGAGAGCGTCCACTCTTTGCTGTAAGTCTCAGTAATTTGGTTATTGGCAAGCGAGAGCGCTATTTGTCGCGTGCGGTTGTTGGCTATCGATGCTGTGATGTTATTTATGAGCGTAGCCGACACCGAGAATAGCGGACTAAACTGCTCGGCAAGCGTCACGGTAGAAACGGTGTACTGCGGCAAGAAGTTGTTCGAAAGGTCGCGTATGTATGAAAGGCCATCGCCAGCCTGTTCCCATTCGATATTCGTAGTGTACGAACCAACCTGATATTTAGCCGTATAGCCGTGCTGAAGTTCTATATTACGCGCTATATCTTTCAGTTTATCGATGTTCGACAAACCGCTGAACGTCACCTTCCAGTTTGGCTTCATAGCCGTCCACTTTGGTATGAAGTTCATAAATATCTTCGACGTAGAGCTGCCCGAATAAGCCGACAAGAAGGCTGGTATAAGCACCTCTTGACTCGTCAGACTGTAGCCATCGCGGCCATTGAGCGATTGTCCTTCTGTGTCCACTGCGTCGAGGCCTGTGTATGAAGCGCTTCGTGCTGCTCTATTGGCAGCGCAACGGTCGGCAATAGCTTGGCGCGAAGCCAGGAATTTGTTATACGTAGCTGACGAGAGCGAGCCCGTCTTTGAAACACTCTTGAATGCCGTATGTATGATATTATACGACATGTTGAACGAGCCATTTTCTATATGGTTATATACGCCATCGAAACCAGCTTCATTGAATACGTAGTACTCCTCCATGCTCTTGTCGTGCGTACGCGATGCAGTGAGGTCTACTTTGAGCGCCTTGAACATCTCGAACGATGCTCTAATCTGTAGCGACGTGGAATGCGACATCAAGTATGGCTCGCTGAGCGTGGTATCGGTGGTTATCCAATTGTGGTTGATGGCTTTATATGCAAAATCCTTATCCTGCCAACCCATCATAAATGGCAAGCCCGGAGCAAGTCCGCCTGGCTCTTGGCTCGCACCAGCAAGATGCGCAGTAGGCAGATAGCCTGGAAGCGTGGTGGAGTTGTTCTCGCTGTAACTAATAGAAATATTCTTTAGCGAAGTAACCGTAATTAGAGCTATGTCGCGGAAGCGGTCGGCAATAGATTTATCGTCCTTCACCACGCCAGTAATCACCACTCTACCTTTCGCAGCTTTCTGCGTAGGCGTGAACACCGCCGTGTTTTTATCCTTAGCCACAAATACGCCCTTCACGCCGCGACCTTTCTCGTCGAATGCCTTTATCTGCACATCGGTGGTATTTAGTTTGTGCGTTATAGTTATGGCTTTGCCTGGCTCCATAACCATATTATTCTGCGAATAGCGCACGGTCTGCCCACCGTTGTTCTGCCGCTGTTGCGACTTCTTGTTCGACGACGAGAAGTTGTACGTATTATACAAATCCTTGAGCGTCTTCGACTTGTTGTATAGCGTAATGAAGTTACCCATAACGTTGAGCTGCTTCGTATTGCGGTTCATAATAGTATTACCCCAATCGTACTCCGTGCCTTGGTAACCTGCTTTCCATATATATTGTGCTTTATACTGCGCCGTAGCACTCATGAATTCTAAGTATGGCAACTTATTCACCGGAATCGTCCAATCGAGTGTAGCGGTATGCTGATAGTCGGTTGGGCGGCCGAACTTAGATATTTGAGACCAAACGGAGTCGCGCCAAGCTTTGTACTCTTCGGGATACAAATCCTTATTCACCGGACCATCGGGCTCGTCTATAGTAGCTATGTTCGATGCCGAAAGGGTGAATTTGAGATTCTTAGTTAAGTTGTATCTAAAATCTAAGTAACGATTCCTGTCGAAGTTCTTACTTACGCTCAACGGCACAACATATTCGGGGTTCGATACGTTGCGGTTTTGCACCTCCTGATAGTCGCGCGCAATCTCCCAACGATATGCCAGCAGCGACGGACCTTTGTAAATGCTGAAATCCTTCAACAGACCGAAATACTTAGCGTTCAATGAGCTCTTCTTGAAAGGCTCTATTGGTTTCGCTGCCGACTGGTAGTTATACGCAATCACACCGTTGTGCTGACGGCTAAGGTCGCGCTCGGTGTCGGGGTCGGTCTTGAGCGTGGTGGTATATGCATACGTAAACGAAAGGTTGCTCGGCGAAATGGGCGTAGCGCGCTCACCCTTCTTAGGCTTCAGACGCATATTACTTACGTTGATGCTCTTGATGGTCTCGGTGGTTTGGCTCATCGCCTTTATGGAGTCGCGCTCGTGCTTCGATTTGGCGGTATTGAGCACCGTCTTGAGCAGCACGTCGGAGTCGTAAGGCGAATATTTAGGCGTCTGCACCGACTTGCTATACGATGCATAGAACGGCATTGACAAACGAGATTCTGGTCCGAGGAACTTACCAAGTTCGAGACTTGTAGATACGTCGAACTGCATATCTTCATCGATACTACGCTCCGACACGCTCTGATCTATCGAGCCAAAGCCGACACTCGCATACTGACCCGAAGCGGCAATGCTACCAAGGTCGGCAAGTTGTACGTTGGTACGACCACGCGCAGCCCAACCTCCAGCCTCGTCGAAGTCGGTGAGTCGAAGTTCGTTTATCCATACCTCGCACGACTTTGTGCCGGCGCCACGAGCTCGCAAACCGACCATCATCACTTGCACTTCGCCAAGCGTAGGATTACCTTTTATACGTACGCGGTTGTTTAGTTTATCGGGGTCGGCCATCGAGTAGACGGTCTGCAACGTAATGGTAGAGCCGGCTTCGCGCTTAGCGGCATTACGAGCAAGCTTACATTCTGTGAAGAGGCTCAGCGGCACATTCAACTCGTTATCTTCTGGCCATACAGCATATCTATCCGTTTCATTATTATCCGAATAGGTACCATGTGGCGTCAGTTCGAGCGGAATTTCATATTCATAATAGTTATCCTCGTAGTCGGAGCCAAGGCGAATAAATGCCGACATCTGGTCATCCTCGAGCGGATAGCCATCGATAGCCTCGGCGTGTATATACATACGCAGACGCTTGTAATTACGCACATCGAGGTTGATAGTTTTATATACAGCGCGCGCATCACCATTGCCAAGATCTACAACATTGAGGCTGTAGGCTTGCTCGTTGAGCTGGCGCAACTGAGGATTCGAAGGATCGACAGTACGGTCGATGCCAGGCGGAAGCACGTAGTTGACTGGCGTGCGGCGGTCGTTCTCCTCAATATTTATGGTAGAAGTAGTGAATACCGTGGCGCCCGATGGGTTAGCGTCATCTTCATAAAGGTCATCGGAATATTTACGCCATTCGCCCTTGACGAGTTCGAGGGTAGCAAAACGCAAGATGCAGGTGTCGGCGAAGTTCTTCATAATCATACGCATGAACTGCATTGAGCTCATGTCGGTAATGTCGCCAATGACATCATCGGGCTCGGCAAGCGGAATTTTGAACTGATACCAATTGACGCTCTCGGTATTGCCATTCTTGAGTTTCACGGTAGTAGTCATCATGTCGGCAATGCAGTTGTGACCGACCACCATGCTATCTGGACGAATAGAGATGTGATATTGATAATAGTTCTCGGTTTCTGAGAGCGTGTAGTCGCTATTCATATCCTCATTATCGGGCGTAGAATATGCAGCCGTAGAATATGTCTCGGGCGAGTATTCTGTTGGGCAAGAGTTGCCTTCGGTATTGTTGAATCGTTTGTAGCGGTCGAGAATCGAAGTTTTCTCATTGTCGTAGTCCGAACCGCGATAGTAGTGATAGTCATCGGCGGCAGGGTCTTCCATTATGGCGTCGTAGGCATCTTGGGTGAGCTCGCCAGCCGCATACATTTGTTTTATATATGTAATATACGGATAATCAGCACTATTATAGAAATTACGTTCTCGCTCGCTGCTCATGCCGTTCAAACCAGCATCTTGCGCACGCATCGACGCGGGGTCGGTATTGAAGCCATTCACAAGTGCGTTGGTTGTAGGCACGTAGCCCCACGACGTAGTATCCACAACGAATTCTTCGCTCGGTGTCGGGAGTCCGTTTTCGAAACCCTTGCGACCATCTTTCAAAACGTCTTCAGAAACATAGCCAACGTTGAAATAGAGGTCGCCGCCCGCATTCACATCTTTATTATAGATGAACGGATCGAGCATCCAGAATTCTATGTACTCAACGTTGTTGGTCTCGAAGTCGGTAGTCTCCAGTTTGCGCTGAATACCAGCCCAGCTATCTTCTGGATTGGCGAGGAAGCCATCTTTGGTAAGATCCGTTGTGAAGTTGTACGGACCGCGCTCTGCAGGATAATATGCGAGGTTGAGCACCGAGATATTGGTCGATTCTCCGTAAGCCGACTCTTTGTTTGGGTAGAGCTCCTCTTCGTAGACCTCGCGCACATAGTGACTCGATTGCTGATCTGCATCGTTCTTTATGTGGTTAGGCGTAGTGGTGAGGTTGCGCAAGAAGAGTGGATCGATATAATACCACGCCAAACGCGCACGGTCGAAACCCACAGAGAGGTCGTTGGTGAGGTCAGCCTTGGGGAAGAGCGCCGACTGTCCTTGCGGCTTAGAGGCGAGTTTCCACGCCGTCCATGCCTTGATGTCGTACGACACCGAAGAGCCTTCGAAGTCGTCTATATAGGCAGCATTTATCGAACGCGCATGACCGGGAATAAGTTTAGCCACTTCACCCTCGAAGGTTATGCTCGACATAGCATCGGTACTTACGAGCGGAAGCGCATCTATGGCCGAAGTGAGCCATGGCAAATCGTGCTTATAGTTCATATCGAGGCCGAGCATCGTGTTCGACACCGATTCGTCGCCATACGAAACTTTGTTTGTCAGCGGCTTTTCATTCATATGTATGATGGTAGCGCCGAGGTTAAAGTTGTCGGAGAACTTATAGTTGAGGTGCGCACCAACGAGAGTCTGCGTTTCGGTAGATATGGCGGACTCGTTTTCGAATGAGATATTTATGGCAGTGCCCGAGTTGAGAAGGCTCTGGTTGAGAATCTTCACACGACCGAGCGAATAGTCAACCGAATAGTCCACATTCTCGGCAAGCACCTGACCGCCAGCAGTGACGATGACTGAGCCTTGCGCCAAGTTGAACGCATTGAGAGAAATCTCGCTCGACGACGACGATTGATATTTACCGCGAATCTTGAACTTATTCTTCTGTGTCTGCTGCTTAGCGTAGACTTGTGTACTGTCGTAGAGCGCCGTGAATGCATATTTCTTGGCAAGCGCTGGCTCGCCCTTGAGTTTCTCGGCAAGGTAGCTACCAAATGGCTCGCGCTCGGGGAATATCACCCTACCCTTCGACGCGTTGATGGTGTAGCCGTTCACGAAGTCGTACTTACCATCGGCTGAGACGTCATTATTAGCGTCCAAACGGTCGCAGTTGAGTATTTGTAAGTATGTCTCACCATTGTGTCCGCCATACATAGGCTTCTTGCCTTCGTTCAGGTAGTTTATGTATGTCGACGAAGAGTCGTTGCAATACACCACGTTGAGGTCGAAATCTTTACTCTCGATGTCGTATGAACCAAGCGAATAGATATTCTTCATCATCAACGACCAGTTTTTATACTTAGGCGTAAGCGTAGTACCTTTCAACAATTTCAATATGAGCGTATTAGGCGATGCAACACCATCGCTCGAAAATTCACCCACTTGATACGTACGACCTCTGTAAGTATACTGATATGCAACGGCTAAGACTTCATTGTTGTTGAGCGCAGTATTGAGCGATATGTAGCCGAGTTTGTCGTTTATGGTATATTCCGACGGCGACAGCAGGCGCGCGTTCTCAATCTTTTCGTAGTCGCGGCCATTTTTGAAGTCGGTCAGACCTTGCAGCTCACTTGTTACGCTATTTATGCTGCGTATGGCGCTATGCGTGCCTGTCATCTCGCCATAGAGGTTGTTGGCAGAGTTGTCTGGATAAGCACCATCAGCACCGCGCCAAAGTGCTTGATCGCTGATATTGTCGCCAGTCTCGCCCAAGTCGACGAATGCCACCACGTTGCGAGCGTTTGTATATACACCCGTTTTATTGGTAATCCACACTTCCACTTTGGTAATAGTTACACCGCTCGTCACGGTAGGCAAGGCGCTCAGGCTCTGGTCGTAGTTCTCCTTGAAGCGGTGGCTTAGGAAGAAGTGTTTATTCTTTTCGTAGTCAGTAATATCTATATCGAACTCTTGCGATGTAGATCCATTTTGCACCGTAATACTTTGGTTCTCACCGCGTTTCTGAGAGAAGACCGTAGACACATCGAGGTTGCCGAAGCGCATATCCATCTTGAAACCGAAAAGGCTCTGGCTGCCTTGAATGAGCGTTCCGGGCAGCGTCCAGTTGATGTTACCAGCCTCGATGTTTTGTATAATGTCGTCCTCCGTGCCTTCGTAGTTGAGTTTCACCTCATTTTCGAAGTCGAAGGTTGCTTCGGTATTATAGTTTATGGCAAACTTCATGCGCTCACCAATCTGCGCATTGAGGTTAATCTGCACCTCCTCGTCGAAGTCGAAACTTGTAGTTTTGCGCATGCGCTCTTGCAGCGTCGGGTTGTCGATGCGGTTATACTGTATACCGAGGCTCACCTTAGCTTGACCTTGCATACGCATAGTTATCTGGTCGGAACCAAAGACGCTGGTGAAGAGGTCGGAATTGACTTTCCACTTCGAGTTGAGCAACGTATTTTTCTGTTTCTCCTCGCCTTCAGCCAACAGACCTTCTGGGCGCTGCTTACTCTTCGACGCCCAATAGTTGAGCATCGAACGGCGCACCGCATCGTTCTGATACTCTTGCAACGTCATGGTGTAAGGCAGGCGGATATTCATACCACCAATCTTGCGATAGATGGTGACAGTCTGCGTAGTAGGATCGTACACAGCATCATATTCCGCATTGGATGGATTTTTCAAATCGAACGACGAGCCACGCTCTTGCCCGGCTTGCGTTGGCACAGAACCTTCGTCGGCTATAGGATAGCGAAGTTTAGTGGTGTCTGCCACAGCCATTTGCGGCTCGGGACGTGCTTCGGGCATAGAGATAGCGCTAAAAATAGGACGCGCCAGCGGCGTAGCTGCTACTACCGCTAATGCGCCTATGGCAACCGCTGCCGCCACAGTGTATGCTATCTTAATCTTCACGTCGTTCTCTGTCTCTCTTCCTGAGGTTATAGTAGTTTTATGGCGGTCTTAACCACCACTTCTACAGCCATTTGCGGATTCTCTTTCAGAAGTTTATCCACCATCTTGGCTGCCGCTTGTTTGTTGAAGCCCAATACTTCCAATGCTTCTAACGCATCTTCGCGGATTTTATTGTCTACGGCTGCAGAAATATTTTCACCCAAATCTACACCGAGCTTCATCACCTTCTCTTTCAGCTCAACTATGAGGCGCTGCGCCGTTTTAGCGCCAATGCCTTTCACGCTGCTTATCATCTTCACATCTTCCGATGCTATGGCTCGTTGAAGTTCTGCTATTGGATATGCCGAAAGTATTATGCGCGCTGTGTTTGCGCCAACGCCGCTCACCGAAATGAGCATTTTGAACATATCGCGTTCGGCAGCCGTTGCGAAGCCGTAGAGTACGTATGCATCTTCGCGAATAGCCTCATAGACAAGAAGTTTTGCACTATCCTGACCATTTATAGCGCTATATGTAGTTAGCGACACACAAAGACCGTAACCCACACCACCGCAGTCTATCACTACGTAGGTTGGCGTCACTTCGGCAAGTTTTCCGCTGATGTAGTCAATCATATTTATAAGTATGTATTATTTACTCCACGCTCTCCAGCCTTGCGCCATCAAATCGGACTCATCGCCAGCCGTGGTTATCAAGCGGCGGCCTTTGTCTTTATTGCACATATAACCAATGGCAAAAATGTTAGGTCCAGGCATCGACTGGAATTTCTGGTAATCTTCTTGCTTTATGGTGAAGAGCAATTCGTAGTCCTCGCCGCCGTTGAGCGCTGCTATCACTGGGCTGAAGTTGAGCTCCTCAGCCATGTTGCGCGTAACGTGGTCGATAGGTATTTTCTCTTCATATATACGGCAGCCCAAATCCGACGCAGTGCACATATGCAGCATTTCCGACGAAAGTCCATCGCTAATATCCATCATCGATGTTGGTACAACGCCAATCTTATCGAGGAACTCAATGACGTCGCGGCGTGGCTCTGGCTTGAGTTGGCGTTCGAGTATGTAGTCGTAGCCGTCGAACTCTGGGCGTTGGTCGTTCTGTCCTTTGAGCACGCGTTTCTCACGTTCGAGCAACTGAAGTCCCATATATGCAGCACCCAAATCGCCTGATACGCAGACAATTTCATTCTCTTTAGCGCCGCTACGGTAGACAATCTTCTCGGGAGCAACTTCGCCAATGGCCGTGATACTTATGTTCAAACCAGTAAGCGACGAACTTGTGTCGCCACCAACGAGGTCAACGCCGTAGCGCTCACAGCAGAGCAACATGCCCGAATAGAGCTCGTCGATAGCTGCCAAATCGAACTTTGCCGACACGCCTATCGACACCGTAATCTGCTGAGGCTTAGCATTCATAGCATAAATATCGCTCAAATTAACAGCTACTGCCTTATAGCCAAGGTGTTTGAGCGGACAATATGTAAGATCGAAATGTATGCCCTCGAGCAACAAATCGGTCGTCACCACTTGACGCATACCAGGCGTGGGAGCTATCACGGCGCAGTCGTCGCCAATGCCTTTCACGGTGGTTGCGTTGGTAAGTTTTACGCTCTCTTTTATTCTATTTATGAGACCAAACTCGCCTAATTCTTGAAGACTTTCAGCCATTTCTATCTATATAAATATTTACACTATAACTATTTACAAAGCATCGTCTTGACCTTGCGCACACCATCGATAAGCGCGTCAACGTCGTTGGTATTATTATATATAGCAAACGAAGCACGCACCGTGCCTGGAATGCCGAAATGTGCCATCAGCGGCTGTGCGCAGTGATGTCCAGTGCGAACTGCTATGCCCATCTTGTCGAGTATCATGCCAGTGTCGTATGGATGCGCATTGCCAACGAGGAACGACACCACGCCGGCACGCTCTTCTGCCTCGCCGATGATACGTACACCATCGATAGCTCGCAAGCCTTCGAGAGCATACTCCACAAGGTGTTTCTCGTGGTCGCAGATGGCTTTTTTGCCAATGTTTTCTATGTAATCTACAGCACTTGCAAGACCTATAGCGCCAACGTAGTCGGGCGTTCCAGCTTCGAAGCGGTGAGGCGATGGAAGGAACGTTGTCTTTTCGAGCGTCACTTTGTCAATCATAGCACCGCCAGCTTGGTATGGCACCATATCGTCCATAAATCGACGACGACCGTAAAGCACACCAATGCCATTCGGGCCGTACATTTTGTGACCGCTGAACGCCATAAAGTCGCAGTCGATAGCTTGCACATCGACAAGCATGTGCGGCATACTCTGAGCTGCATCTATAAGTACAGGAATATGATGCGCATGAGCCTCATTCACAATCTCTTCTACGGGATTGATAATACCCGTAACATTCGATACGTGAGTGATGGCGAGCAACTTGGTGCGCTCGTTGAAAAGTTTATAGAGTTCTGGCAAAATGAGGCAACCATTGGCATCGATAGGTGCCACGCGAAGATTCATCTTCTTGCGCTCGCAAAGCAACTGCCAAGGCACAATGTTGGAATGGTGTTCCATGGTGGAGATGATAATCTCATCGCCTTCGTTGCAATACGACTCACCAAACGAATATGCAAGCAGATTTATCGACTCCGTAGTGCCACGCGTAAATACAATCTCGCGGTCGGATTGGGCATTGATATGCTCAGCCACACGTTTGCGCGCATTTTCGTGCATATCCGTACATAGATTGCTCAAGTGATGCACTCCACGATGCACGTTGCTATTGTAGTTTTCGTACACATCGCGCATTTTCTCCAACACGCTATGCGGCTTCTGCGTCGTAGCGCCATTATCTAAGTAGATAAGTGGCTTCCCATAAATTTCCTGCTTAAGTATGGGAAATTGCGAACGAAAAAAATTTATATCGAAAATCATATTTCGTTAGAGTGAGTTTTTTATACTATCAACAAGGCTATCAGCCATTTGCGCAATAGGCACACGCTCAGCTATCTCGCATACAAAGGCAGCCACAAGCATCTGTCGAGCCTCCTCTTCGCTGATGCCGCGAGCCTGCATATAGAAGAGCTGATCTTTGTCTATCTGACCAGTCGTAGAACCGTGGTTGCAACGAACATCGTCGGCATAAATCTCGAGCTGAGGTTTGGCGTATGCACGCGCATCTTTACTGAGCAACATGCTGCGATTCACCTGATTAGCAAGCGTCTTTTGCGCATCGGGTTCAACCACTATCAATCCACTAAAGGCAGTAACTGCCTTGCCAGATAACACACCTTTGTAGAGCTGCTCGCACGTACAATGCCCCACGGCGTGACGCACAATGGTGAAATTGTCTATTCTATTATCGTCGGCAGCAATGTAGAGCCCCGAAATTTGCGACTCTGCATTCTCACCTAAATAATTAATTCTAAGATTATTACGCACTTGCGCCGCACGAATATTTATAGTAGATATATTCAAGCGAGCCGACTTCTGCATATCTACAATGGTATGCGTAAATATGCGTGCCTTGGTGGGTTTATCTTGCCACAGCACAACGTTAGCCGCACTCTCGGCAGCCATTTTTATGTATATATCTACGGCCGAAAATCCGCTCTGCGAAGCAAAGTTCACAACCACGTTGCGCTTTGCATTCGCTTTTACGTCTATAATTATAGCACGCGCAACAATCTCATTGTCAGCCGCATCGTCAATATTTATATACTTAACTTCGTCCGACTGACCCTCGAGCGCGTAATATGCAGCTTTCTTAGCCTTCGACGCCACGAAGAGCGCCGGTTTGTCCGTCTCGCCTTCTGGCAGTGCAAAGTCTACTACGCTGTCGGCATCGGCACATACGGCAGTCGTAACGGTCTCAATACCAGCAGTGAACTGAGCCACATCGGTGTAGAGATAATCCTCGCTTTTGCGGGTGGGCAGAATTTCGTCGAGCAGAAACGCAGTTGTATTCATATCAAACTAATCTTTGAACTGCTCTTTTATCCAATCGTAGCCGCGCTTTTCAAGGTCGAGCGCAAGTTCTTTGCCACCCGTCATAACTATGCGGCCATGGTAGAGAATATGTATGTAGTCGGGCACTATGTAGTCGAGAAGTCGCTGATAGTGAGTAATCACCACCGTAGCGTTCTCTTTCGTCTTCAATGCCGTAACACCCTCTGCCACAACGCGAAGTGCATCAATATCGAGACCCGAATCCGTCTC
Organism: Bacteroidales bacterium; assembly: GCA_017539645.1. GTDB lineage: Bacteria > Bacteroidota > Bacteroidia > Bacteroidales > Marinilabiliaceae > W3P20-009. The sequence goes on along the minus strand of JAFYCM010000074.1, from coordinate 90,650 downwards.
ATCGAGGATGCGGAGCGAAGGGTTGAGCATAGCCATCTGGAAAACCTCGTTGCGTTTCTTCTCGCCACCCGAAAAGCCAGCATTCACAGAGCGAGAAGCAAGTTTCGAGTCGAGTTCAACAATCTGGCGTTTCTCCTTCATAAGCTTCAAGAAATCTGTTGCCGAAAGTGGTTCAAGACCTTGATATTTACGCTTACTATTCACAGCCGCGCGCATGAAGTTGGTCATCGACACGCCAGGAATCTCGGTAGGATACTGAAACGAGAGGAAGATGCCTTCGTTGGCGCGCTTATCGGGCGTCATCTCGAGCAAGTTCTTGCCATTGAAAGTGACCTCGCCAGCCGTGACGTTATACATAGGATTGCCCGCCAAGACAGCCGAAAGCGTCGACTTGCCCGAACCGTTTGGTCCCATGATGGCGTGCGTCTCGCCTGCCTTTATCTCGAGGTTGATTCCGCGGAGAATCTCTTTTCCGTCTATCTCGGCGTGTAAATTCTTTATAGAGAGCATTTTATATCTATAATTATCTTATTTACAATAAATTAACCCACACTTCCCTCCAAAGTTACTTGAAGCAGTTTTTGTGCTTCCATAGCAAACTCCATCGGCAACTTGTTCAGCACATCGCGAGCATAGCCGTTAACTATCAATCCCACAGCTTCTTCGGTAGATATGCCACGCTGATTGCAGTAGAAAAGTTGCTCCTCGCTGATTTTCGATGTCGAAGCTTCGTGTTCCACAACAGCCGTCGGGTTGTGTATATCTGAGTATGGGAAGGTGTGCGCACCGCATTTGTCGCCAATGAGCAGCGAGTCGCACTGCGAATAATTACGCGCATCGTCGGCATTTTCTGCCACGCGCACCAAACCGCGGTATGCATTCTGACTTCTACCAGCCGAAATACCTTTAGAAATTATGGTGCTACGCGTATTGCGCCCAAGGTGAATCATCTTAGTGCCAGTGTCGGCCTGCTGATAATTATTAGTTACGGCAACAGAGTAGAATTCGCCCACGCTACCATCGCCTTTGAGTACACACGACGGATATTTCCACGTTATGGCAGAACCCGTCTCCACCTGTGTCCACGACACTTTAGAGCGTTCACCTCGGCAAAGAGCGCGCTTCGTAACGAAGTTATATATACCGCCATTACCATTCTTATCGCCTGGATACCAGTTTTGTACGGTACTATATTTAACCTCGGCGCGGTTTTCGGTAATAATTTCCACAATGGCGGCGTGAAGCTGATTCTCGTCGCGCATAGGAGCGGTGCAACCTTCGAGGTAGCTAACGTAGCTATCGTCGTCGGCCACAATGAGAGTGCGCTCAAACTGACCAGTCTTCATGGCATTTATGCGGAAGTAGGTCGAAAGCTCCATTGGGCAGCGAACACCTTTGGGTATGTATACAAATGAGCCATCGGAGAAGACTGCCGAATTGAGCGCTGCGTAGAAATTGTCGGTGTATGGCACAACTTTGCCAAGATATTTCTGCACGAGTTCGGGATATTCCTGAATAGCCTCACTGATTGGGCAGAATATTATCCCCTTCTCTGACAACGTTTTGCGGAACGTAGTACGTACGCTAGTACTATCGAGCACCGCATCTACAGCCACATTCGACAGCGCTTTTTGCTCATCGAGCGGAATGCCAAGTTTATCGAAAGTCTTGCGCACCTCAGGATCTACTTCATCGAGCGACGCGAGTTTATCGGCTTTCTTGGGCGCAGCATAATATATAATATCCTGAAAATCAATCTTAGGAATATTCAGATGAGCCCACTTAGGCTGCTCAAGAGTTTGCCAATGACGAAAAGCTTTCAATCGGAAATCGAGCATAAACTGCGGCTCACCCTTCTTGGCCGAAATGAGGCGCACAACGTCCTCGTTCAAGCCTTTGGCGATGGTCTCAGTGTCAATATCCGACGTAAAACCATATTTATACTCCTCTTTGAGGTTATCAATCTGCAAATCTGCCATTAATCATCTGGTATGAAATAGGGCGCAAAGTTAAGAATTTATGGCTCATACTTTGATTTTTATTTTGAACGTCAAATTCAACGAAAACAATCACCTATTGGCAAAGCAACAATCAACCATATAGACACAAAAAGCCGCGCCAATTCAACATTAGCACGGCTCTATTTTTTATTGGAGAGAAATACTTATTTCACTTCAAATCTGTATACGTAGAATGTTTTAGCATTTACAGTTGCGCTATACGTATTACCAGATGCTGCCTCGTTCTTGGTTTGCGGAACTATTGCATCTGGAGCATCAACGGTATTGTCGGCATCGAGATTGCTTGATGAGAAACTCGTGATAGTTACACCAGCAAGCGCTTTTTTCTTCAAGCCGTTCACGTTGAGCGTAACAGTCTGATTTTCTTCAGATGTATTTATCACCTTGACGATGATAGAGCCATCGGCATCGACAACCGAACTTGCAAAAATACCTTTCTGACCATCGTTGCCAGCCAAAGGTTTGCCAGCAGCATCGGTGGTTTTGAGTACATTCTTACCCTTATTGAGCGAATAGAGTTGCTGCACGTAGTAGCTACATGTGCGAACCGAGCGGGCATTGTCGAACCAAATCATATCTGGACGCCACTGCCAACCTTCGACGTGAGCAAAAAGTGGTGCGTAAGTAGCCATCTCAACAACGTCGGCATTGCGCTCGATGTTGGTCATGAAAGCTGCTTCGAGAAGAGCGGCGTTGAAGTGATTCCATTTCTTGCCTTTGCCGTGACATGCATATTCGCCAGCGAATACTTTCGGACCTTTGCGGTCGTAATTGTCATAGCGATTGCCCTGCGCAAGGAACCACGATTCTGGACGATAGAAATGCTCGTCGACGAGGTCAACTTTGAGGCGGCGCATCTCTGGCCATAAATAGTCGAATTTGTCGCCTTCTGAGTCAGGGCCTGAGGTACCTACAATCTTGATTTTAGGATATTTAGCGCGAATTGCCGTAACGAATTTCTCAAGGCGCTCAGGATAGAGGCTACCCCACTGTTCGTTGCCGACTGCTAAATATTTCAAATTGAATGGCTCTTTGTGACCCATCTCGCTGCGCACCTTACCCCACTTGGTATTCTCGTCGCCATTGGCAAATTCAATGAGGTCGAGCGCATCGTCGATGTATGGCTGAAGCTCATTGACTGGAACGTGAGCATCATCATTTCTATTCTGGAATTGGCAAACCAAGCCGCACATAATTACAGGAAGTGGCTCTGCACCAATATCTTCAGAGAGAAGGAAATATTCATAGAAGCCTAAGCCATAGCTTTGGAAATAATCAGGATAGAAACGATGCGGGAAGGTGTAGTGCCAACGGTTCTCGTTCACCGGACGGTTTTCAACTGGGCCAACGGTATTTTTCCAATTGTAACGAGTGTCGAGGTCGGTGCCTTCAACTATGCAGCCGCCAGGGAAGCGGAAGATGCCAGGATGGAGGTCAGCCAAAGCTTGAGCAAGGTCTTTACGCATACCATTCTCGCGACCTTTCCACGTGTCGGCTGGGAAGAGCGAAACATGCTCAAGGTCAACGCTATTCTTGCCTACAAGGAAGATGCGCAACTTACCGCGCTTAACATCTTGCTTAGGCGTGAGCGTTATTTTGTACTTATTCCACTCGCCGTTGTCTATAATTGTAATATCCTTATGAGCAAGCACTTGGTTCTCACCCATCGAAGCGGGATCGATAATTTCTACACGAATCTTAGCCTCTTTCTGGTCGACGCTACGAGCCCAAACTGAGAAATTGTAGTCAGCGCCAGCCTTCACCGTAACGCCGAAGAAGCCTTCGTTTTCGAGGCCGGTACGTTTCTCGCCATGACCAGGGTCAGTGAGGCGTACGTAGTGCGGATTACGCTCGAAAGGTCCATCGTTGCGAACGTCCACATGGCCGAACGAGGTCCAACCCAAGAGAGCTTGTGGGAAGTCGAACGAGCGGTTTTTCACCATTTCGGCATAGAGGCCGCCGTCGGCACCGTAGTTAATATCCTCGAAGAAAATGCCGTAGAGCGTAGACGGAATGGCAGCTCCGGGCTTCTTAGCATCAATATTTATAGTGGTCTGCGCAACCGATGCTACCGAGAGCATACCAAGCGCAGCCAATGTCAGTATCTTATTCATATTCAATATATTTATAGATTATCTAACTGCAATAGTAACTACCGATTTAGCTGGCAAGGTGACAGTAAGAATGTTGTCCTTGAGCACGTAGTCGGTAAACTGAGCGAGTTCGATGGTGTGAGGCTCATCGAAAGTGTTGTGGTCGGCAATATTTTTAGCTGTAAGCAGCTGAGCTTCAGAAGCGTTCTTAGCCTTCATACCACGAATATCTATGCTAACATTGATAGCTTTTTCGAGCGAGACGTTGGTTAGCGACACGTGCACAACGCCATTCTCGTCCTTAGAAGCGGTAGCGCTCACTTGCGGAATGGTGAACTTGCCTTTGGTGTAGTCTGGCGTATTTACGCTGATTGGCAGCGCAGTAGCATCTTGATGTACCTTATACATATCGAAAATGTGATATGTAGGTGTAAGTATCATCTTCTCGCCATCGGTAAGTATAACAGCTTGGAGCACATTCACTATTTGAGCAATATTTGCCATACGTACGCGGTCGGCATGAGCATGGAAAATATTGAGCGTGATAGCTGCAATCATAGCATCGCGCATGGTGTTCTGCTGGAATAGGAACCCTGGATTAGTGCCTGGTTCAACATCGTACCACGAACCCCACTCGTCTACAACAAGAGCAACGCGCTTCTTTGGGTCGTACTTAGTCATTATGGCATCGTGACGAGTAACGAGTTCGTCCATGTGGTGAGCGCGTTTGAGCGTCTCTACATATTTCTCGTCTGAGAATTGAGTAGCCGAGCCTTTGTTGTCCCAGCCGCCAGGGTGCGTATAGTAGTGAAGCGACAAGCCCCACATCTGGTTGAGCGGAACGTTCTTCATGATGGTCTCTGTCCAGTTGTAGTCGTCGACGTTAGCACCGCCAGCCACTTTCAAAAGGTGATTATTGCCATAGTCGCGGCAGAACGTTTGATAGCGACGATAGTTTTGTGCATAGAAATCGGGCGTCATGTTGCCACCGCAGCCCCAACTTTCGTTACCCACAGCGAGGAACGACACCTTCCAAGGCTTTTCTCTACCATTCTGCTTACGAAGATTCGCCATTGGCGACTCGCCGTCGAAGGTCATATATTCAACCCATTTCGACATTTCCTCTACACTGCCCGAACCTACGTTGCCGCATATATATGGCTCGCAACCAAGCTCTTCACACATATTTAGGAACTCATTAGTACCGAACGAGTTATCTTCTACCACGCCGCCCCAGTGGGTATTCACCATACGCGAGCGTTTCTCCTTCGGACCGATGCCGTCCATCCAGTGATATTCATCGGCAAAGCAGCCGCCCGGCCAACGAAGATTGGGAATTTTGATATTTTTCAACGCGTCGATAATATCGTTACGCACACCGTTGGTATTGGGTATCGACGAGTTTTCGCCAACATACATACCGCCATAAATACAATGTCCGAGATGCTCCGAAAAATGGCCATAGATATGACGCGATATCTTCACTTTTCCTTGGTCGGCATTCACTACAATAGATGCCTCATGCGCCACTGCAACGACCGAGCTAAACGCTGCAACGCCGATGGTAGCAATGAGAGAGAGTGTTCTTAACATATAATTTTCATTTGTTTAGTTTCTGTAACAAAAGTACGCCTACGCGCAATCTGCTTGGTGGACTATAAGTACACAACTTGCGGATTTTTGGTATACGAATAAGTAAAATCAGAACGACAGCAAGTCGATGTCGCAAAAATCGGTATCGTATGTACGAGCTAAATACTTATTGGTAGTTACGCCCTGAAGCATGGCCGTTGCCGATGCAAGTACACGATTTTCGCGAATGGCCGATAGCAGTCCACCGCCAGCCGCAATTTTGCTTATGGTGGGAGCAACGAAATCGCTCACAACTATCGATGCCGTATGCGATGCAAGCACGGTGATGTCGGGCAAGCAATGGCAAATGGTGTTACCGTAGATGAACGTCGGTTTATCGATGGTGGTAGCGTGCGAAATCTCGAAACGACCGCCAAAGTTGATATTCAAGTCGATAACTATAGCGCGGTTTTTGAGCTGCTTTATCGATTCGGCAGGCACAAAGAAGGCTTCTGGCGACTGCGAACGCGTACCAATAACCACATCGGCCGATTGGAGCGCCTTATTGAAGGCTTGCGGATGGATGTTGCTCGTAAATACACGCACTGGCAAACGCTCGTTAATCTGCTGCAAGTGAAGCATATCATCGTCGAAAATCTTCACCGTAGAGCCAAAAGCTTGCGCTATTTTAGCTATTGAGAATGCGGTGAGATCCGAGCCTACCACCACAATTTCTGTTGGTGGTACGCCCGTCACTCCGCCTATAACAATGCCTTTACCTTCGTTGGTTTGTTGTAATAATGTTGCTGCTGTAGTTATGGCCATGCTGCCCTCAATCTCGCTGAGACTTCTACGCAACAGCGATTGACGCGATTTACCATCGGTGAGGAAGTCGAGCGCAAGCACGTTGCACTTCTTGGCAGCCAAGGCTTGCACGTCCTCTTTGGCGCGTTTCAGTTGGCTTACCGAGCAGATGAGCGATGCTTTTTTCTGCATCATAGCCACCTCTTTAGCCGTAGGTAGCGATGTCTTGAGCACAACTTCGGCATCAAAAGCTGCTTTGTGTGTAGCTACGATGGTTGCTCCAGCCTCGGCATAACGGCTATCGCTGAAGCGAGCTGCTTCACCTACGCCTTTCTCTACTTTCACCGTATGACCTTGCGCCACAAGAAGTTCCACGCCCTGTGGTGTGAGCGGCACTCGCGTGTCTTCAATAGCCAATTCGCGCGGAATGGAAATAGACAATCTGCGCTTTGCACAAAGCGTTTGCAGACGTTCTTCGCAAGGTACGGGCAGCTCCATAATTACTTACTTTTTGATTTTCAACTCTTTTATAATGTTCTTCGCACCACCCACGTAGTCGATAACATAAAGAACATAGCGAATATCAACGCAGACGCAACGAGTCAAATCGTCGTCGTACATAAAGTCGCCAGCCATCGACTCCCAGTTACCATCGAATGCAAGACCGATGAGTTCGCCTTTGCCATTGATAACAGGGCTACCAGAGTTGCCACCAGTAATATCGTTAGTAGTTATGAAACATGTATGCAACAAGCCATCTTTCTTATCAGCATACATAACGTAATCGCCAGTTTTTACCTTCTCTACAAATTTTGCATCCTGTGCGTAATCGTAGTTTGCTGTGTCGCAAATCTTCTCCAAGTAGCCTTTTACGGTGGTGTAGTATGCATACTTAATTGCGTCTGCTGGTTCGTAGCTCTTCACGGTGCCATAGCTGAGACGCATAGTGAAGTTTGCTCCCGGATAGAGTTTCTTGTTGGCTTTCCACTTCATTATTGCGCCGGTGTACATATTCTGATAGTCGCCAGCTACAAGGTCGGCCGATTTGAATTCGTCGAGGATGTTCCAATATGAAGTATCGGTTTTCATATAATTATAGAGAACATCGTTGTCGAGAGCAGCCGTATTTACCGAATCGGCAGCAGCATTCTCGCTCCAGAATTTTTCAAAACGTTCTTGCGATGTAAATATTGATTTTGAGTATACATCATCAACAAACCGCTGATAATCACCATTATACTTACCATCAATATCATTATAGAAATTAGGGAAGTAATTCTTGTTCGACACGCAATCGCGATAGAGTTTGAGCAACGTAACTGCCACTTTCTTATCTACTTCTACATCGTAATCTTTATAGTACGAATCCATCACTTTCTTGATGTCGTCTTTGCTTACACCGTTGGAAACGAGAGAGACCATATCGTCGGCTATGCCAACTGCTTCGATGCCATTGTAGAATGTCTCGCTATAGTATGTACGAGCTTTGAGCGCATTGCCATACTTCTCATAATATGCAGCCTCTTTGCTGAGCAAATCGCCATAACCGTTTTTGTCTGCCCATTTAGCAAACTCTGCCTCTTCTGCCTGACGTTTTTGGATGACGTTGAGACGGTTGATGCAACGGTTCTGACCAATTGCGTTCTTCCAGTAGTTCGAGCTGCCTGCATATTTAGCTGCATAGCGAATACGGGTCTGCTCGTCGGCTTGCATCGCTGCGCTCCAAACGTCTTGCTTAGCACCACGCACTTGCACACGCGGAGAGTTGGTATTTTCTACAATCGATTTGATGCGATTGCTTGAGTTGTAACGGTTGGTGCTACCCGGATAGCCGATAGTCATTGCATAATCGCCTTCCTGAACGCCAGCAAGCGAGATGTTCAAAAATTTCTTCGGTTTGAATGGCACGTTTTGCTCATTGTATTCTGCTGGGCGACCATTTTTATCGGCATAAATACGGAAAACAGAGAAGTCGCAAGTGTGACGCGGCCAAACCCAGTTGTCGGTGTCGCCACCGAACTTACCAAGCATATCCGATGGAGTAGCTACGAGGCGGATGTCGGTATATACTTCGTACTCTATTTTGAAATATTGATTACCATCGAAGAAAGAGGTTACGCGAACACGCTTGCCATTGGCTGCGTCCGACTCGCTCTCATATTTCTTTCTGATAGAGTCGGCTTTGTTTTCAGCTTTTGCAGCAAGATATTCGTCGGTAATATCGGTAATCTGCTTCAAGAATTGCACGCTGAGGCCTGGGATAGGAATCTCCTCTTCGACAGAATGAGCAAAAAAGCCATCGCGGAGATAGTTGTGCTCGAGCGATGAAACCGATTGAATCTCGCTATAGCCACAGTGGTGGTTGGTGAAGACAAGGCCCTTATCTGAAACGACTTCGCCCGTACAGCCGCGACCAAAAATCACAACGGCATCTTTCAACGAAGCTTTGTTTACATTATAAATGTCGTCTGCCGAGAGTTTGCAACCAAGTTGTTGCATAGTGGCTATATTATATTTAGCCAAAAGAGGCAATAGCCACATACCTTCGTCGGCCTTTGCCGGGGCAAGAATCAAAAGCGCAATGAGCGCAAGAAATAATTTACGCATACTTAATTTATTGTTATTTAGCATTTTAGTTTCTCAATCATAATATTCATAATATCGGCAGCAAGGAACGGACGCGCAAGGAAAGCATCCATGCCAGCGTCGTAGCAACGTTGCCGAACATCGTTATACATTATCGTCGATGCAACAGCTATTATAGGTACGTGACCACCAAAACCGCTCTCTATGTCGCGAATGACGCGTGTGGTTTCAAAGCCGTTCATGTCGGGCATCTGTAGCTCCATTATAACTACGTCGTACTTACCATTCTCGAACTTCGACACAGCCTCCTTGCCGCTCGATGCCACGGTAACTTCTCCAACTTTTCCTTCGATGAACGACGCCAGAATATGCTGATTCACAACATTGTTGTCTACAATCAATACCGATGCTTTCGACACATTCACCACAGCGTTGGCCTTTTGGAGGCTTCGCTGAGCCTGCACTGAATCCTTATCCGTTATGCCGCCAAGGCGCTCGTGATTCTTGAATTTCTGCGTAAACTCAATAATAAGTACGCGATCTTCGTAGCTAATCACAAAGTCACCTCCATAAGCATTCACTATGCGGCGAACGTTGGCAAGGTTGAATTTTTCTATAAGTATAATGTCCTCCGAACCGAGCTCGCGAATATCAAACTGCAAATCGACTTCGAGCGAAACTTCAAAAATCAGCGTTTCTGTCTCTTCGGTCAATTCTCCAAGCGACACATTCACGTTCAGCGGCTGATTATCCATATCCACCGTCTGGTCGATGCCACGAAGAATTTCGGTAAGTATATTACGCGTCAACTGACTATTACCAAGCTGACGTTGAGGAATTTCGGTAGAGAATGTCACCGTGTGACGCTCTACAATAGATACGCGTCGATTATAATCTTGCAATATGCTACCAATGAGCGCATTGAGATCGAATATAGTTTCCTCGAATTTTATCGGTTGAATATTATTATTCGAAGCCACATCGATAGAATCAATAGTATGTATGACGCCCTGCGTGCCGTTGTATATCTCGGCTATCATAACTTTTTGCGTGTCGGTGAGGTGCGTCTCTATTTGTATTTTCTGCACCATACTATTTATCGACTCTTCTTGCGGTCGTATCTGCGTGATGAGAGCTTTCACAAGGTCGCTCTTCACTTTTAGTTCGTCGGTGAGGAGTGTTGTCTCGCGAATTTTGTCATAGAGCATCGTCGACATCCAGTTGATGGCCACATAGAAGACAAACAGACTTAGCAGTTGCAAGCACACCATAACCACCAATTCGTCGGTACCATAGTTTATAGCGTCGGAGGCTATGTCGAGCGAGTTTATCACTATCACGCCCACTATCACCAAAATCATCTGAAACACCGACAACATAATACCCACCAAACGTCCATGAAGTATCAGAGCTATAAAGGGGTACATAAGCATAACTATACCCGAAAAATCGAAACTCGCGCCAGAATAGAACGCCACAATGAAGTAGCTAAATATCAAAAAGTTATCGAAATATATTAGCGGCTTATATTTATAGAAACGATTATTTATTATAAGTAGGGAGAGTGTATTTATGAGGAACATCGCACTAAAAATCATATTCAGCACGGCCACAACTTCAACTTCGGCAAACAGCGAATATATTCCGAGCGTCAGGCTATAGACGAGCAGGAATAAATTCACAACATTGTAGAATGAAATTCTGAAACTGACGTCGGCGGAAATGTCCTCAGAGTCAGCGATTACGAAGAGGTCTACAAGTTTATGTATCGCATTCATGGGTTATCGTTGTAAGTGCGAAAAGCGTCGTTTCGTAGCAGAATTGCAAGTATAATCAGAAAAAATTTTGCAAATGAAATTTTAACTATCCTACTTCGCTATTCTCTCATCATGAATCTTTATGAATGATGCGCACACAATGCCTGGCACACAACATATAAGTACGTAGACGAAAAACGAAGTATAGCCCAAAATCTCTTGCACATAGCCCGAAATCATGCCGGGAAGCATCATGCCAAGCGCCATAAGTCCGGTGCAGAGCGCGTAATGAGCCGTCTTGTATTCTCCTTGCGAGAATTGTATTATGAATAGCGTAAATGCCGTAAAGCCAAATCCGTAGCCAAATTGCTCGAGCACTACAGCCGAACATACCACAAAGAAATCGTTCGTCTGCGCCAACGACAGCACTACATATACAAGGTTGGGCACGTTCATAGCAAGAATCATAGGCCACAACCAACTACGCAAGCCGCGCTTAGCCACTGCTATGCCGCCCACAAGTCCGCCGGCAAGCAGCGCCAAAACACCCGCCGTACCATATATAACGCCCACTTGCTCGTTGCTCATAGCAAGTCCGCCAACGCTCGTGTCATCGAGCAAGAAAGGCGCGGACATTTTGCCAAGTTGTGCTTCGCCTAATCTGTATAATAATATGAATGCAAGCGCGGGCAGAATACCATCTTTACGAAAGAAACTGACGAAGATGTCGCGCATCGAGCCGCGCTCATTCACCGTGTCGCTCGCCGCATGTGGCAGACTGAATTTGTGATAGATAACTATGAGCAAAAAGAGTACGGCTGCGGCTGCAAAAATCAAGCTCCACGCAGTAGCCATACTTCCCGTCTTGCGGCAAAGCGCACCAGCTGCCATCACCATAACACCTTGACCCACAACCATAGCTACGCGGTAGAAAATATTACGTACACCAACGAAAAACGACTGCTGCTCCTCGTTTTGCGCCAACATGTAGAATCCATCGGCAGCTATGTCGTGCGTAGCAGATGCAAACGCCATCAGCCACATGACGGCAATGGTAGATTGGAAGAAAAAGCTTGTAGGTATAAGAAACGCAACAACCGCAAAGCCAACGCTAAGCAAAGTCTGCATAGCTACAATCCACCAACGCTTCGTCTTGCACAAGTCGACAAACGGACTCCAGAGCGGTTTTATAACCCACGGCAGATAGAACCAACTCGTATACATAGCCATCTCAGCATTGCTGATGCCCAGATTTTTATACATAACTACCGACACATTGATAATTATGGCGTAAGGCAGACCCTCTGCAAAATATAGTGACGGAATCCACCGCCAAGGCGAACGTTGCATAAGCTTTATTTCGTTTATAACGCAAAAATATCACCGCCGAACATCATTATACAAATAGTTTTAGCGCAAGTTTTTTTCGGTAGTGGTATGCAGGGACGAGAAGCGCCACGTTCAATCACAATGTCATCCTGAGTGCAGCGAAGGATCTCCGTTGTGATGGGATTGACTTACGTCGAACTGCGTTTCTTCGCTATGCTCAGAATGACGCAGAAAAAAAGAGCCGCCCCATTTTGGAACAGCCCTCTATTAACTTTTACTTTCAAATTTTTACTTCACTCGGCTGGGCACACGGCACGGACAGATCGTCCGTAGTTGCGGTTGCTGTGGTTGTTCCTAAACACGTGGCTCGAAGTGAAGTCCAGTACGTACGCGTCGTCGGAGCCGTACGCGCCGTAGGCGCTGCTCGTGTAGAGCGAACGCGACCAATAGACGCCGTACGTGCTCACAAAGATGACGTCGCTAATCCCACCATAGCCAGCGGTGGGCAAGAAAATATGGGCATCGGAGGTAACGTCGTATTCGTCTGATGGCGTGTATCCCGAATATTGACCTTTGTCTGAAGCATTTTTTGCCTTGTATACTATATAGCCATTTACGCTTTTAGCATTGTAGGTATTAGTCCATACCCAATAACATTCACTTATTAGTTCTTGTTGCTGCTCAGTGGTTGGCATCTTCCATTTGCCACCCCATGTTTGTACGGCTACATCATCTGCATCGTCAAGCTCGGTTTTATTATCGACAGTGCCATAGGAGCTATTGGTGCAGTATTTATTCATAGTAGTATTAGAGCCATTGCAGTATTTGTATGTACTCCAATCGCAATAATCCTTTGTTTCTATCTCGCCCCAAGCGTAGTAGTCGCCGTATTCTTCAGGTGCAGAAGCGCCAATATTGCGGTCTGCCCATAGCGTGCCGCTTGTAAGGCCAAGGTCTACAGCAGCAACTGTAGAAGGATCACCTTTTTCAAGAGCATCTACATCGATAGGCTCTTCTTTGTTCCAATCGACAATAGAAACATTATCATTCGTTATTTCATTGCGGCGAATTGTCATGTTTATCGTTGTGTAACAACCACTCTTTAGAGTAATGCCTTTTTGTGGCACGTAAGCAAACGATTGGTCGCCAATGCGAATAACTATTTCTTTTATGCCACTCTGCGGAATCAATACAGATTTGTAGCTAAACTTATAGCCATCAACGGTTTCAATGGCAGGCAGCACTATATCGGAGTTGTCGCCAGTTGGCGTAACACTCTTAGTCAAATAATTAATCGTAGCATTTGTCTTGGCGTTAACCTTCACAATCGCCTCCGTTGGTTCTGTGCTAAAATTCGCATAATTGATATTTACGTACAGAACAGACATAATGTGCTTGAACGTCAGTGGCACTGAGGTTGAGCGATACGAAATGCCATCGAGATTCGTTGCAACAAGCACATCGCTTGCCTCTTGGTCGGCAGTGTTAAGTGCATACTCATCGGCAGTGAAATTTGTGATTGTTTTCTGCGGATAAACACCAAGGAAATAGTGCTTAGATTGCCCATCTTTCCAAAGCATTTTCGGGGTTGCAGTCCACTTACCATCATCACCAAGCGTATTTATGGCATTGTTTACCTGCAAGTTTTCAGCATCAATCGCTGATGATGAGCCAGTCCAAGCATAAACAGAAATGGCATCGCCAGCATCGAACGTTGTGCCGAGTTTCAAAGATTTTTTCTCGGTCATTTGTCCAACGTTGGCATCGATAACAATTTCTCCGGAATTGGATGGTTGCGGAGCATCGTCTTTGTCGTGGTTGCAGGCCGCGAGAGTCATTGCGCACAACGCTAATGTTGTAATTTGTGCTTTCATTGTAATCATAATGAAATGTTTTCTTGTGCCACCGACTCCCAAGCGTGGCATAAATAAAAAAGAAAAACGTGGGAATCTGTACTAATTGCTCATCCCATGGGTCTGGCTCTCGCATTGCCATCATTCGAGGATAAGCAATGCCGAAGCCCACGTGTATGTATATTGATAGAATATCAAATACACAACAATGGACATCAACCATTGCCTTATCACGCGAATGATTAGTGAATTTGCGAGATTCGACCCACCGCGGATAAGACGCTAAGTCAACGTCTTTCTATAAAAATGCCTCCCCTCGCCGTTTTTATTAGCCCACCTTTGTGTGCTTCGGCACGAGAAAACATAGCGAAGATAGTAAATTGAGAATTGAAAGTTGAAAAATTGAGAATTGAAAATTCAAAGTCTCATTGGGGGCGCAGCGAAGAAACGAATTTCGGCGAAGCCAATGACATTTTTCAGATTAGCATAATAAAAAAAAACAACTCAATAGAAAATTCTCATTATTTAGCCTTTGAATTTTAACACAAATGTTAATTTTGTGATATGAGCAAAAAAATTATTTTTTGGCTTATTGTAGTAATGACAATCGCTTTTGCTGGCTTGATTTTCATGCAAGCGCAGTGGATAGTCGAAGCAACAAAATTGCGTCAGACACACTTTGAGCAGCAAGTGCTACAAAGTATCGACAACGTTATTGACCGACTTGAACGCGATGAGATTTCTACAATAAAGTCCATAGGAAATCATAACACACGCGCCCTTTTTCAACGCAAGAATGACGAAAAGAAAGAGGAGCTTAGCAAGTATTATAAAGACTATAATATCTCGCTCGACCTCGATTTGAGTGGTCACTTCTCACTCAATACTTATCGTCGCGATTCGCTCATATCGGCATTCAATGGCGAAACGGCCATAAATAAAAATTCGCACATCGACCCAATTGCCAGCGCAATGATTGCTCTGCAAGACGAATTGCGCGACAAGATTTCGGAGCAGACAAGTATGCTTATGCACTCCATCTGCGAAGACATACCTATAAGTAAACGTATCAACCAACAACGCCTCGACGGATTGCTTATGCGCAACTTCGACGAGTGCGGCATACGCGACAACTACGAGTTTGCTGTATTCAGTTCCAACGGCAAGATTGTATTCAGCACGCCGGCCTACAATCCTTCGCCCGAAAACCACGTTTATAGCAAACGTCTTTTCCCACGCGACGTGCACGCCAAGATGAACACGCTCTCCGTCTACTTCCCGCAAGACAAGACATTCTTCAAGGAGTCGACGCGATTGGCAATACCATCGTTGATATTTACATTCCTGATTTTTGTAATTTCTGGTTATACCATATTTGTCATATTCCATCAGCGCAAACTCGACGTCATCAAAAACGACTTCATAAGTAATATGACGCACGAGTTCAAAACGCCAATATCTACCATCTCACTCGCCGCTCAGATGATGAAAGACACCTCATCGAGCATAACAGAGAAATCGATATTGAGAATCACGGGCATAATACTCGACGAATCGAAACGCTTGACATTCCAAGTAGAGAAGATTCTGCAAATGTCTGCCCTCGACCGCGGCAAGGCAAGCCTAAAACTCAAGGAGATGGATATCAACGAGATTGTTACGAAGGTGACCAATAGTTTCCAAATAAAGGTAGAGAGTGAGCACGGCGAACTCGACATCGACCTCGAAGCCACCAACTCGATAGCCAAAGTCGACGAAGTACACTTCACCAACGTAATATTCAACTTGCTCGACAACGCATTCAAATATCGCAGAGACGCACCTATTCTCTACGTACGTACATATAACCGTCCGAACGGCATTGTTATATCTATAAAAGACAATGGTTTAGGCATCTCAAAAGAGAATTTGAATCGTATATTTGAAAAATTTTACCGCGCTCCTACAGGCAACGTACACAACGTCAAGGGATTCGGTCTTGGTTTAGCATACGTAAAGAAGATTATTGAAGACCACGGCGGACAAATCACTGTAGAAAGCACACTTAATGTTGGATCAAAATTCGAAATATTCATACCTCAAAAAAAATAGTTTATTATGGATACGGAGTATAAGATTCTTTTAGCCGAGGACGATGAGAATCTCGGCAATCTACTGTGCGAATACCTTCAGTCGAAGGGCTTCGATGCTCAATTGGAGCCAAACGGCGAAGACGCATACAACGCTTTTGTTGCCAATAAGTTCGACATCTGCATTTTCGATGTCATGATGCCTAAGAAAGATGGTATCACTTTGGCCAAAGACATCCGACTCATCAACTCTGATGTCCCCATTATCTTCCTCACCGCAAAGAGCCAGAAGGACGACGTGCTTCAAGGTTTCAAAGCTGGTGCCGATGACTATCTGTCGAAACCATTCTCGATGGAAGAGCTTCTTATGCGTATAGAGGCTGTGCTCCGTCGCTCAGTGGGCAACAACGTAGTGCAAGAGACTTACACGCTCGGCAAATTCAAGTTCGACACTCAGAAGCAGCAGCTCATCAATGGTGAGGATGTAATAAAGCTCACCACCAAAGAGAGCGAACTCCTCAAACTTCTCTGCGTGAATGCAAACAAGATTTTGGAGCGCAACATCGCCCTCAAGACCATTTGGGTGGACGACAACTACTTCAACGCTCGTTCGATGGACGTTTACATCACCAAGCTTCGCAAGCACCTCAAAGACGACCCATCAATCGAGATTATCAACGTTCACGGCAAGGGCTACAAACTTGTTATCTGATTTGATTTTTTCTAATCAATAAAGACAAAACCACGTCGGCAGATGATGCTAACGTGGTTTTTTGTATGTATACGCTATAAATATTTCTATTTTCTCAGCACATCAACAATATGCGATGAAGCGCCAAGCATATCGGGGCGTTCGGCGCGCTGCATCTGATATTGCACAAAGAGTTCGAATGTCTCGTCGTTCATAGCATTCAGCTGCGTACGTATGAAATCCGTAGGGCCATCGGGCGAGAAGATTGTCAAACGTTGCAGATTGGTGGCTGCATTCAATTTGTCGATGGTATCAAAATCTACATAGTCGTAAAGTTCGTCACTTGCAGGATGCACACGAAATTTTTCGTCAACCTGACCGCGGCGGAGAAGTTCGGGCATGCGATTTTCGGCAAAGCAATACGAAATGATACTATAGTCATTCAGCAAATAAGCTTGAAAAATCACACCGCCATCTACGGTGACATTACGTATTTCGGCAAAAGCTTGCAACTTTTCCTCATCGCTAATGAGATGATACATAGGGCCGAAACTTATCACAGCGTCATATTTATTAGGCGAAAGGAATTTCAAATTCAGCGCATTGCCAAGGTACGACTTGGCGTCGGGGATATTCTGGCGAAGTATCTCAAGATTATGGCGCACAGGCTCAACAGCAGTGACGTCGTAGCCCATTTTGAGGAGTTCCTTGGTGTAGCGACCAGTGCCAGCGCCAAGGTCGAGTATCTTAACATCGGCTGGCGCTTTATCCTTAGGCAGATAATCGAGAATAAACTTCATAGATACGCGAAACTCCACAACGCCGTGTCGACGCTGGAGTCGCAAATCCTCTTTATGACTATTGTAATGGCGCTCTAACGCCGTTTGACCTTTTGTTGAATGCTGTTTGAGTGGGTTTGCCATCAGCGGATTCTTACTATGTCGCGACGGAGGAGAACCATTGCCGAGCGCGAGGGTAAATATAGATGTAGAGTATGATGGTCGCCTTCTGGCTGAGTATAGAACACGAAGAACATGTCGTTGCGATCAAAGCCATTGAAGCGACCTTCATCAGTAGAGAATACTATGCTATAGCGACCTTTCGGCGCAGGAATTCCATAATCGGTATAGGAATTATTAGGCGAGAAGTTGAACACGAGCAGATATTCGCCACGCATAAACGCCACAACTTGCGTTGGGTCGTAGTCGTAGAGACGATATGGCCACGATGGCACAGGCACTTTTTTGAACACCTCGAGCATTTCCTTCTCAAAATCGAGCAAGAAGTGATAGCGCAAGTAATCGGCCTTTGCCAAATTCCATTGGCGCCGTGCATATTTATAGCTCCAGCCATTGCCTTCACGTGGGAAATCGATCCATTCGGGATGTCCGAACTCGTTGCCCATGAATGTCAAGTAGCCGCCCGATGACGTAAATAGCGTTATGAGACGTATCATCTTATGCAGCGCCATACCTCTATCTATAATAAGATTTTGGCTGTCTACATTCATATCGGTATACATCTCCTTGTCCATCAAGCGGAAGATGATGGTTTTATCGCCAACAAGCGCTTGGTCGTGGCTCTCGGCATAATTTATAGTGAGTTCCTCTGGACGATGTGCCTGGAGTTCGTAGAACATCTTACCAACAGGCCATTTTTCGTCCGGCACCTCCTTGATGAGCTTTATCCAATAGTCGGGCACGCCCATCGACAAACGGAAGTTGAACCCAACGCCGCCAGCATCAACTTCGCCTGCTATGCCTGGGAAGCCGCTCATTTCTTCGGCTATGGTTATGGCATCGGGTTTGAACTCGTGGATAACCATATTAGCGAGCGTCAGATAGGTAATGGCATCGTCGTCTTCGCCGCCATTGAAATAGTCGTCGTAGCAAGTGAAATCTTTACCCAAACCGTGATCGTAGTATAGCATCGACGTAACGCCATCGAAGCGGTAGCCATCGAAGTGATATTCATCGAGCCAATAACGGCAGTTGGAAAGCAGGAAGCGTAGCGTCTCGTTTTTGCCATAATTGAAGCATCGGCTATCCCAAGCGGGATGGTTGCCTCGATTGCCAAAGTGGAAATATAGGTCGGTTGTACCATCGAGGCGCGAGATACCTTCGTTTTCATTCTTCACGGCGTGCGAGTGCACAATATCCATAATTACGGCAATGCCCGCCTGATGAGCTTCGTCGATAAGGCGCTTTAGTTCGTTAGGCGTACCAAAACGGCTCGACACTGCAAAGAAGTTGCTCACGTGATAGCCAAAACTTCCATAATATGGGTGTTCTTGAATGGCCATGAGCTGGAGCACATTGTAGCCAGTCTCTATGACGTGCGGAAGAACATTTTTGCGAAAGTCGTCAAACGAAGCGATGCCCTCTTTTTCGCCCGACATACCTATGTGAGCCTCGTAGATAAGCAGCGGACGAGTACTCGGCACAAAATCTTTATCGTGCCATTTATATGGTTTCTCGTTCCACGCCTGAGCATCGAAAACTAATGTTGTTGGGTCTTGAATTACGCGATTGACAAACGATGGTAAGCGCTCGCCTTGTCCGCCGTCCCAATGAACGGACATTTTATATTTATCGCCGTGGTTAAGAACAGTGTGCGGAATATGTATTTCCCAACTGCCATCGTCGAGGCGCGTCATTTTGTAAGCGTCGTTCTCTTTCCACGACGAAAATTCACCTATCACATATATTTCTGTCGCATGCGGTGCATACTCACGCAATATCCATGAATCTTTTTCGCAATGCAGACCATAATATTTGTAGGCCGAAGCAAAATCTTGCAACGGACCGTACATCTCTTTTATCTCTTCAAGTTTGCCCATCGCCTGCGCATGACGTCGGTCGATGGTTGACGCGTAGGGCTTTAGCCAAGGGTCAGTTACATAGATTGGATCCATCGTTATAGTTTTTGCATAGGTATGGTGAAGTAGATTGCCGTGCCGTTGCGATATTTAGTATCAACCCAAATTTCGCCATCGACGAGTGTGATATATTTTTTAGCAAGTGCCAAGTTTATCGAATCGTCATCGTTCGAACCGGAATCGGTGCTCGAGAATAGATCGAACATGCGGTCGGCATCGCTCACATTTATACCCTCACCAGTGTCGCGAACGAAGAATGTAATCTTGGTATTCTCCACCGAATAGCCCAAACTTATCAACCCGTATGAGGTTTGCTTGCACGCTTTATCTATAATCAACCCCATCACCTTCAGGATTATCTCCTCGCTATTCCAAATGGTATCGTTAGGCGTAGAGAGCGCAAACGAGGTCTCAATCTGTATGGGCTTATTCTCCTCTTTGAGCTGCTCTTCGTATTTTATTTTTATAGAGGTAAGGAGTTCATTGAGTTGACGAGGCACAGCTGGCTTAAACATATAGCTGATTTGCAACTTAGAAATCTCCACCATATTATCGATGAGCTTCAGCAATATGTTGCTATTCTGCTTTATGGCATCGATGAACTCGCGACGCTGCTCGGGCGATTCTGCCGTTTCGAGCAAGTCCGAGAAGCCAACTATCACGTTCATCGGCGTACGTACCTCTTGGCTTAGGTTGGTAAGGAAGATACTCTTGAACTCGCGGTTCTCTGCCGATTTCTCTTTTTCGCGTTTGAGGTCAGTCTGCAACGCTTCGGCGTTTTGGTTGAGCGCCAAGATTCTGCTTTCGCACTGTTTCTGCATCTCCTTGTAGTTCTCAAGCGAGATTTCCGGTTCGAACACTGGAGCAAGCAAATGCAGCAGTTGCGTAACCTCATCTACACGCTCGTAGCGCGCCACAGAGAGCGCCATAAGCAGACCGGTAACTACGTTGTACTTATTCTTTATAGGTACAGATATGTAGGCCGAAATACCAATTTTAGGGAATGGCATTGTGCTGAATATCTGCATGGCATCGTTGCTTGCCATAGCTTGCGTGTGCTGCCACGTAAATTTCGTGCCTTGCTCGCCAAACGTCGGATCTGACGATTCCACAAGCCAATATTCTCCATCTTTTTGGCCTTTTGCGCACAAAAGCACCACTTGGCTTCGCGTGATGTCTGCCAAATCGATTAATCGACGTGCGCGATTATTGCTGCCTTGCGCCGATAATAACTTTTTCAAACACGAGATATTATCGGATACGAAGTCCAACATTTCAGCTGTGGTATACGTGTGTTTTGTCTCAACAGCCTCCTTTTTTCTCTTGAATAACGATCTTAAGCCCATAGCGTTAGAGATATGTTTTCAGCAAATATAAAACAAATCAATGCATCTTCGAGCCTATGATGTTGAAGAACTCTTCACGAGTAGCAATATTATTTGCAAAAGCACCAGTAAAATCGCTGGTTGTGGTGAATGAATTTTGTTTCTGAACGCCGCGCATCTGCATACACATGTGCTGAGCCTCAATAACTACAGCCACTCCGAGCGGATTTAGTGTTTTTTGTATGCAATCTTTTATTTGTGTAGTGAGTCGCTCCTGCACCTGAAGGCGACGAGCAAAGGCATCTACCACACGCGGAATTTTACTAAGGCCGGTTATGTAGTCGCGCGGAATGTAGCCCACGTGAGCCTTACCGAAGAATGGCAACATGTGATGTTCGCACATCGAATAGATTTCAATATCCTTAACCACAACCATTTGCTGATATTGCTCATGGAATTTAGCTGCAAGCAAAATTTGCTCAGGATCTTCGTTGTAGCCTTTGAGCAAGAATTGCATTGCTTTGGCCATTCGCTCGGGAGTTTTGAGCAGTCCTTCGCGGTTTGCATCTTCGCCGAGCAAGGTTATCACTTGCTTATAGTGCTTCGATAGTTGCATGGTAAGCTCTGCGTTGTATTCGCATTTGTCTTGCAATTCTGCTGCACTCATTACTTCTGCCATCGTATGTATATAAAAACGTTTCTACTATTCATATTTATAATTACGCATAAGTATTTGAAACTCACGCGTATCTATCGGGCGTATATGACTTTGATTGTTGTCGTCTTTTATTTTGGCTATCAGTTCGCCAATTAATGCCAATGTGGTTGTTATGCTGATGCCAACCATCTGGTCGGGTGCTATCATGTGGCGATAGACCATCTTGTTTGTCTCGCGCGAGATGGCAGCTTCTTGATTCTGTTGTGCATCCCACGAGGAGTTGATGCTCGCCGGCGGATTTTGCGCCAAATGCGTCATATACTTGAAGTTGGTCTCCGCCACAATAGTCCGTTGCTCTATTGGCATATTAGGATTGATATGAACCTTAGGGCGCTGCATAACCATAACTTCAGAGAGACGAACGGTATCTTCAGACATTACCACGGCAAACATACTTTCGCTGCTTACCGAATCGGCCACTACGAATTGTAGCGGTTGAAAGCCAATGTGCGTTATGCTCACCGTATCGCCGCGATTGGCTTCGAATGAAGTTCTTCCAGCAGCATCTACCAAATATTTATGTCCGTTCACACGCACGAGCGCATCGGCCATAGGCGTCATGGTGGTACTATTGAGCACAATGCCCGACATCTGCACCTCTTGCGCAATGGCTACAGTGCTGAGCAACAGCAATATGACTATAACGAGCCCTTTCATGGTAGTTGTTTATACGCATGCAAAAATAAAAAAAGGGCGCATATTGCATTTGCAATTGCTGCCCTCTTGATTGGTGATTCCGGCGGGGTTCGAACCCACGACCCGCAGATTAGAAATCTGCTGCTCTATCCAGCTGAGCTACGGAACCATCCGCTTTTCGCGCTGCAAAGATAGCAGTTTTATTATTATCTACGGAAGATAAGGAATATTTTTCATGTTATCTCGCATAAAGAACACAGATAACACAGTTTCAACAGATTATATGAATCTGTGTTTCTAATTCTCAAATCTCAATTTTCAATTTTTTTCTCCTGTTCATTCCACTTCTTTTCTAAATCGTCTAATGTTAAGCCGATTAGCTTCATTTGCCGGATGACATCGGGCAAGAATTCGTCCATGAATTTGCGGCGGCGCTCGCTCATGATTTTCTCCTTAGCGCCAGTACTTACAAAATATCCCATACCACGTTTGTTGTAGATAATACCATCGTTCGAAAGAGCCTCGTAGGCTTTGAAAGCCGTGTTAGTGTTGACCGAGAGCGTCACTGCATACTCTCGCATACTGGGAATACGCTCTTCTTCGTTGTATTTCCCAGCCAATATCTCATCGCAGATGCGATCGCCCATTTGCAGGAATATCGCTCTATCAGGATTGAAAGTTGTCATAACATTCTCATTATTAATATGCAGGTATAACTTCCATCTCCGCCTCTTCCATGGTAGCTTTCTTGATAAACTTACCAACGGTAGGACCAATAGGCGTTACTCGGCCATCTTCGTATGTAATTCGATTACCTGTATATACGACATTAGCTATCAGTGTGTTTATCTTGACGTTACGTACATCAGGACCAGTCACCAAAAGTGTATCGCAAATAAGCACATCGAAGTTGACCTCTGTGTCTTCAACACAAGCTATTCCAAGTCTTGTCTTTTCACGAATAACGACAGTGTCTGTTGCCGTAAATTTCTGTCCGTGATTCAACTGTATTCGTTTCAAATTCTTCGATTTCCACTCCACTTCCAATGGCTCGGAGGTGTCGTACCACAAATTGCGTAAGGGATTAGACTCCCCGTGAATAAAAATATTACTCGACCAATCTCCTTTTATATCTTGAGGATTAGACACAAATAGGTTGCGCATAGCCATGCTATTGCCTTTTATGCTAATGTACGATGTGTCGCTCTGCGTATAATTAATATTTACACACAACTTGTAGAAACATACATCATCACACGGGAAAAAGACGTTGAGTGTCTTTGTCTTCTTATCTGCCGAAGTCCAACACTCGGTGAGTTTTGTGTTAGGTTTTCTGCTGTTCACGTGGCTATTTACGGTTGGCGTAGTTTGCCAATCGGCTCTCTCTTGATATATGCACGAAGGAAGTGCTATTGCCACTATTAGTGTGGCTATCAATATATATAGTTTCATAATTATCTGTAATTTATAAGATTAGAATTCCAATCGTTCGTAGCGACGCTTTATGGCTACGACCATACCCACTGCATAAGCAATTGTTAGCGCAATAATCCAGCAACCCAAGTTGTAGTCGTTCAACACATAAATATCAGGATCAACACAATAGTCCAAAACAAGAGCGCCAACAAACATCACTACCAAGAAAATCGCGACGAGAAGAAGCAGCGCTTTGATGAACGTCATATTGCGAAAGACCAAACTGCTAAATAGCCAATAGAGCGGCAAGATTACATACAACAAGCTATTAGCAAAAAATGGGAACGCCCATTCTTTATTACTACGTATAACGAGTTCTGCAGACTGATCGACAATTAATTGCGGATCGAACGTGAGAAGTGCCACATAGCGCGAAAGGAATAACGCGAGCGTAGGCAACACGACATCGGCAATGAGGACTGCCCAAAACTTTGGCCATCGGTTGCATGGAAGCAAAAAGACATCGCGGCGAACAATGCCAAATGCATTTTTGTGCAACACTGAAGAGATGAAAATCCAAGAGAGCATAAACATAGCCCCTGCCCAAATGCCATTGAAACTAAGCAAGTTGCTAGGAGATAGAGTATGGTTGTCGAATTGTGCATAGTTAATCCAAAGATTTGCCGACAAAACGCCAGTAAGCGCAATAACAAAATAGAATCGCCACAAGCCAGTGACCAATTCGTATCGGATAATATTTAGAAAATTCTTCATAGCCTCATTTTTTGTTAGTTACATAATTGAAAAGAGCCTCAAGCTTAACCTCCGTTTGCGGCTCATCGTTCTCGCGCTTGCGGATAACAAGTTCGCCTCCAGCCACAGGCTCAGAATAGAGCACAGAGTCGTCGTTAGTGCCAATTGGCGCAACCTCGAACAGATATTCGTCCATCAACTCACCAATGCCCTTGTTGAGCAACAAACCGCTCTTGCTGATTATCACCACATGGTCGAGCAGTTGCTCCACGTCGTGCACCAAATGCGTAGAGATAAGCATAGTTCGCCCCTCGCCCATACCCTTTGCTATTATGCGGCGGAGCTGCGTCTTGCTGGGAATGTCGAGGCCATTGGTAGGTTCGTCGAGCAAAACGAATTCGGTATTAGCCGCCATAGCAAGACTCAGCGCCACTTTCTTCTTCTCGCCAAGGCTGAGGCTCGTAAGTTTCTTAGGAAACTCCAACTCGAAGTTGTCCAAGCAATCTTTCAGCACTTCGTCGGAAAAATTGGGATAGAAAGGACGAATAAGCGACACGTAGCGCTCGAGCGACATGGCAGGGAATTCGACTTCGTCGGGCACATAGTAAAGGTTGGCAAGCGTGCGAGCTTTACGTTCGCACACCGCCACACCATCAATCTTCAGTTGGTCGGCAGGTGCATAGAGCAATCCGCTAACCAAGTTGAGCAAGGTACTCTTGCCCACTCCATTCTTACCAAGAAGGCCATAGATACCATCTTCGGCAATCGTCAGACTGAAATTGTCGAAGACTTGCTTCTTGCCATTGGCGTAAGAATAATTCAGGTTATTAATCTCAATCATGTTTGTATATATTAGTGTTATACTATCATAGAACACCACAAATATACAATTGTATAATTTACGAACAATGGATTTGGTAAATATTTATTAGAAAAAGTTTTCCAACAGGCAACAAAAAAGCGCTGTACCTCATTTTGTTAGAGATACAGCGCAGATTTTTATTTATCGGCAACTAAACTATAGCCACTTGAGCAATGGGAAGTCTTGCTTGTGTGGCAGCAAGGTATTGCTTGGGAATATACGTATGCCGAACTTGAAGTAGCCCGGATACGTGAGGGCAAGCGCCACTTTGTATGTAGAAAGTGTGCCTTCGGTCTTTTCCAACTCAAATGGCTCGGTATGAACCACTTTCAAGGTACTGTCGGAATCGGAACCTGTTGCAAAGACGAGCTCCATGCCAAGATCGACATCGGCAACTTTCTTGTCGAGTGTGATGCGAATCTTGTACAAGTCGCCAATGCCGAGCACCTCCTTAGAAATATCAGGCATTTCAACGTCGACAACCTCGATGCCGTCCCACATTTCGCGGACTTCGTTCTTCCATGCAGCCAAATCGCGAGCCGACTTGAAGTCGTTGGCAATAAGTACCGAACCGCGTTTCTCTTGCGGTATATAGAACTTATTGAGGTAGTCGGTAATCATACGCTTGGTGGTGAATTCTGGTGCAATCTGCGCCAACGATTTCTTGATGAAGCTAATCCAGCCCTTAGGAACGTCCTTTACTTGGTTGTAGTAGAGTGGAATAATTTCATTTTCAAGCGTTTGATATATAATAGCTGCATCAAGCTCGTCTTGATATTTCGTCTCTCGATAGGTTTGCTTGTCGGTAATAGCCCAACCAGCATCTTCTTTGTAACCTTCGTACCACCAGCCATCGAGCACTGAGAAGTTAAGTACACCATTGAGTTCTGCCTTCTGACCGCTCGTACCCGAAGCTTCGAGAGGACGCGTAGGAGTATTCAACCAAACGTCCACGCCCGAAATCAAGCGACGTGAGAGCTCCATATCGTAGTTTTCAAGGAAGATAATCTTGCCAAGAAACTCCGGACGATGCGAAATTTCTACAATGTTCTTTATAAGGCTCTGACCGCCACCATCGGCAGGGTGAGCCTTACCAGCGAAGATAAACTGAACTGGGTGCTCAGGATTATTGACAATCTTCGACAAACGCTCCAAATCGGTGAAGAGCAAGTGCGCACGCTTGTATGTAGCGAAACGACGCGCGAAACCAATTGTAAGTGCATTAGGGCGAAGTCCGTCGAGGACCTCAATAGCACGCGAAGGATTTACGTTGGCGTTCAAATTACTTACGGTGCGATTCTTCACATAATCGAAAAGCTTCTTCTTCAGGCGCTTACGAACATCCCAAATAACAGCATCGTCGACGTTGTAAATCTTCTCCCAAACGGATTTGTTCGATACGTCCTTGAGCAAGTCGGAACCTATGTACTCTTCGTAGAAACGCTGCATTTCGCTCGCAGTCCAAGTGCCGTAGTGTACGCCGTTGGTAACGTAATTAATATGTAGCTCGTCGGCAGTAAAGCCCGGCCATAGATATTTGAACATATCTTTAGTAACCTCGCCGTGTAGCCAGCTAACGCCGTTCATCTCTTGCGATGTGCGAGCAGCAAGCACCGACATTGAGAATTTACCACTACTCTCGCGACCAAGGTCCATAAATTCGTTCCACGAAATATTCAAAAGTTCTGGAACATGAGAGAAGTAACGGTGCATCAAGCCTTCGTCGAAGCTATCGTGACCAGCAGGCACAGGCGTGTGCGTGGTGAATAGCGACGACACGCGAACTACTTCCAATGCCTCATCGAACTTCAAATCCTTATCGGTGAGGTTCACAAGACGCTGTACGTTCAAGAGAGCTGCATGACCTTCGTTGCAGTGATAAACATCGCTTTCAATGCCAAGTGCTTCAAGGAGGCGAACGCCGCCCATACCAAGCACAATCTCTTGTTTCAGACGATTCTCCCAGTCGCCGCCATAAAGCGTGTGGGTAATCTGACGATCTTCTTGCGAGTTGAGCACATGGTCGCTATCGAGAAGGTAGAGAGGAACTCTACCTACCTGAGCTTTCCAAACCTTCAACTGAATCTGTCGACCTGGGAAATTTATAGGTATATAGAGCAACTGTCCATCTTTAGTGCGAACCTCATCAATAGGCAAATTTTGGAACTCCTGAGCTTCGTAGTTGGCCTGCTGCTCGCCATTCACAGAAAGTGTCTGCGAGAAATATCCATAGCGATAGAGCAAACCTACGCCGACCATATTTACGCAGCTATCTGAAGCCTCTTTCAAATAGTCGCCGGCAAGAATACCAAGACCACCAGAATAGATTTTCAAGATGTTGGTCAGACCATATTCCATGCTGAAATAAGCAATTCTCGGTTTATACTCGAACGGACGATCGAGATAAGTACGGAACTTACTATATACAGCATTCAAGTTTTCGACGAAAACTGCATCTTCTGCCAATACTTTCAAACGCGAAAGAGAAACCTTTTCGAGCAACAAGATAGGGTTCTTACCTACTTGTTCCCACAATTCCTGATCGATGCTTTCGAACACTTCCAAAGCATCATAATTCCAACACCACCAGAGGTTGCGCGACAACTCATGAAGACACATAAGCTCCTTGGGCAACTTCGATTTCACAATAATCGATTTCCAAAGTGGCTCAGTGGACGGCTGAAAAATTCTCTTGTTTTCCATAAATATCGTTTATGTTGTTTCTATTATGTCTTACTTATTTCGCTGCTTTGGCTTTTGGTGCTTTTTTAGCAGTGGTTTTAGACTTCTTTTCTTCTACCTTGGGTTCTGCTTTTGCAGCCTTGGTAGCTTTCGTAGCGGTAGTTTTAGTTGTTGTAGCTTTTGCTTTTGGAGCAGCAGCTTTCTTTGTTTTTGCAGTCTTTTCTACTATTGGCGTAACACCAACTTTCACCAATTGTTTCTCAAGCGAGCTAATCGTCTCTTTTTGTTTCTTGATGGTAGCTTTTAGTTGCGCCGTTTCATTTGAGTCGTTAGGTACAGCCTTACGCAGACGCTCGGTGAAGTCTGTGAGCACGTTCATATAGTTCATAAACGCATCGTAAGGTGTTTGATACGGACTTTGGTAAGCTCTATATACGCCATTCGAGAAGAACTTGGTAGACATGTAGTAGAAATGGTCGCTCGACTGCAGGTATTGCCAATCTTTCAATAGCGATGGGTCGTCGCACTTAGCTGCGGTATCCGACAACGCATAGAGTTTATCTATGGCTTCGTTCTGCAACTCGTTGCCGAGCCAAGCCGTTACGTCGCGTTCTTCATCGACCCAACTCGTAGGCGTAGGTACGTGTATTGCCGAAACTGGTTGCAAGTCGTTAGCTGCTTTGCTTGGCGTGGTGAATACGTAGTTCTTATCGCTAAGGAATGCTTCAGGGAACGCCTTGAGGAACTCAAAGATGCCCGATTCTGCATTGTGGCTTGCACCAAACGTCTCGTAGTTCATAAATAGATTTACGATTTCGTCTTGCTCTGGCAGACTGTCAATCCACGATTTGTATTTATCTACGGTCAAAGGCCACTGTTCCCACCACGTATTGCCAAAACGAATAGCTATGTCGTCCGAGAGACGGTAGTTTTTCATAAGTACTTTCAACCTTGGCTCAATGGCGTTGCAGTACATATAGTTAGGACTCTTCCAGCCTAACACTTGCTTGGCGCCTTCTGCCAACATAGCCTTGAAACCCATCTGCGAAACTACTTCGCCGATTGAGTCGGAATATATAAGTTCAGTGTTGCGGAATACGGTAGGGACAACGCCAAACGTATCTTCTATATTCTTCACCTGCATAGCCACTTGGCGCTTGAACTCATCGACGTTGCGAAGCGCTGCGAGCGAGTGCGCCGAAGTCTCTGCGAGGAACTCAACGTGCTTTGTCTTAGCCAGTTCCTTGAAGCTATCAATCACTTCGGGAGCGTAAATCTTGAGTTGGTCAAGCAGCGTACCCGAGATTGAGAATGTTACCGAAAATCTACCACGATACTTCTTTATGAGATCAAGTAAAATTCTATTGGTCGGCAAATAACATAGGTGCGAAAGGCGATTGATGTTGCTTTCGTTTGTATAATCATCATAGTAATAATGATCATTACCTATGTCGAAAAACCTATACCTGCGAAGTTTCACAGGTTGGTGCAATTGGAAGTATAAGCAAATATTTTTCATGTGCAGAAATTTTACTTGGACACAATTTCGTCGTAAATCTTTTTTATTTTATGAGCAGAGTTCTCCCACTTCAGCGAGTCGACCTCCTCTTTACCATGCTTTGCAAAGAATGCCGATAGCGATGGATACGATAGTACACCATACATAGCATCAGCCATAGCATCAATATCCCAGAAGTCTGTCTTGATAGCGTATGTAAGAATTTCCGAAACGCCCGACTGACGCGAGATGAGCACTGGCACGTTACTCTGCATTGCCTCGAGTGGCGAAATGCCGAACGGTTCCGATACTGATGGCATTACGTACAAGTCGGACATGTGGAGCATGGAGTATACATCTTGTCCGCGGAGGAATCCGGTGAAGTGGAAACGGTCAGTAATCTTCAAACTTGCCGCGCGGCGAATCATCTTCTCCATCATATCGCCAGAACCTGCCATCACAAATCGCACGTTATCCATGCGTTGTAGCACCTTGTTGGCCGCCTCAATGAAGTATTCTGGTCCTTTCTGCATAGTTATGCGGCCAAGGAACGTGATAATCTTCTCGTCGACGCCTTTCGGGCTATATGTAATATTCTGAGTCTTTAGAGGATCTACCGCATTGTATACGGTAACAACTTTTTCGGCGGGTATGCCGTATTTTTCTATAACTATATTACGCGTAAGATTACTTACGGTGATAACCTTATCGGCAGCCTGCATACCACGACGCTCGATGTCGTAAACTACAGGATTGACAGAGCCACCCGAGCGATCGAAATCGGTAGCGTGAACGTGCACAACAAGCGGTTTGCCTGTTGCCTCTTTAGCTGCGATGCCTGCAGGATAGCAGAGCCAGTCGTGTGCGTGAATTACATCAAAATCGTTCTCTTGCGCTATCATATTAGCAATGATAGCGTAGTTGCGAATCTCTTCAAGCAGCGTTGTTCCATACTTACCTGTGAAGTGGAATTTGCCTTCCGAGTCGGTTTGGAAGAAGCGAAATGTCTCACCTACATTAAGCGAACGCAATCTGTAATAATCTTCAGGGTCTACATAGGGAACAAGCTTCGAGTCAACCTCGATATAGTCGAGAAGTTGGCTGTAGTGCGTCGTTCGCAACTTCCTATTCAGCACAGAGATGTTGTTAGCGCCTATGATAGTCTCCACCTTGCTTTTATCCTCGTCGCCAAAAGCTTTGGGGACAACGAATTTTACCTTTAGGTCCGGGATCGAAGCCATTCCTCTCGTTAGACCGTAGCACGCTGTGCCTAAGCCGCCCGAGATGTGCGGTGGAAATTCCCATCCGAACATTAATACTCTCATAGTTTGTACCTCTTTTTTTATTTGGATTCTATAATATTCATGAGTTTTAGCACTGCAGCCACGTTCCACGCCATAGATATAGCGCCCTTAGCCTGATGCGGTGGATTGCCGTTGTAGCATTCCGATATTGTACCTATGCAGTGTTCTGGAATCTCGCTCTCGAAGTCCTCTACTATTCTGCGGAGCTGCGCCATACCACTGTTCTTATGTACATCTACCATAACATCGGCATAGAAACCGAGTAGCCATGGATATGCTGTGCCCTGGTGTATAGCAAGTGCGCGCTGATCGGGATCGCCTTCTATTGCGCCTACATACTTTTCGTCTTTTGGTGTGAGACTACGTATGCCACGAGGCGTCAGAAGTTCCTTAGTGCATATTTCCAAAATCTGTTTTTTTTGCTCACGGCTCAGCGGCGTGTGTCTCAAGCCAGCTGCAATGAGTTGATTTGGTCTAACAGAAGGCGACTTGTAATCGCCATCTACATAATCATACAAAGTACCATGAGACGTACAGAAGGTGTCGAGGAACGACTGACCTATCATCTGCAAACGCGGCTCCCACTCGGCCACAAAGGCTTTCTTCTTCATGCTGCGAGCCACTTCTATGGTCGTTGCAATGGCATTATACCACAATGCATTGACCTCTACTGCGCATCCATAGCGTGGGGTAACCAATAATCCGTATGAGGTTTTCGAGTTCATCCATGTCTGCGGCTGACCTTCGTTGCGTGCATATATAAGTCCATTGTCTTGACGATGCATCTTGCCCGGAACGCCATTCCAATAGTGATTGAGCAAGTCGCTCATCAAGTCGAAATAGTCGTTCACGCGTATCGTCTTGGGGCAATAGCGTTCCATCTCGTTTATGCAGTAGAAGAACCACAGCGGGACATCTATCGAAGTTGAGTTAAGCGCTGCTTGGTCTATGTATAGGCGGCGGAGGTTAGGAAGCGCCGATTCGAAAATCTCAGCATACACTTTCTTGTCTTCCTGAAACATAGCAAGACCTGCAAGAGCCACGAACATATCGCGCATTTGCGGACCTTTCCAGTGGTAGCCCGCCTTCAGCATAACAGAGCCATCTTGACGCTGCACAAACTGCTGAGCGGCATTTATAAGTAAGTTCTTCATGCTATTCTTAGGCGTACGTTTTGCCACCTCGCGACTGAATTTTGCCTTCAGCGTACTCGTCGTCTGTTCGTTGAGCGATGCCGACACTACAACCGACTCGCCTTTCTTTATCGGGAATTCGAAGTAGCCTGGTACGTACAAATCTTCTCTATATCCATAGCCACGATAGCGTTCTTTGATATACTCTACATCGCGATACCAATCGGGCATAGATATAAATTCTGCCTTCTTCGAGGTCTGCATATATAACGTAGGGAAACCGTCGTAAAGGCAGAACGACACGCCGCCATTGCATACACCATAGTGCGTATGTGCTTGGAAGTTCTCCTGCGTCAGTTCGTGAATATTTCTGAATGCCAAGAATGGTTTCAAGCGCAAAGTAGTGTCGGAGTGAGCATCTTCGAGCGTGTATTTTATCATAACTTGATTCTCGTTTTGCGACAAGATAAACTCTTGCGACAGCACCACACCTCCCACACGATGTGTCATCTTGGTGGTTGGGTCGGCCGAATAGTCACACATATATTTATGACCTTTCGGCTCGAAATACTCGCCTTTATATTGCTGTATACCCAAGTTGAACGACTTTTCGTGCTGAATCACCGTACACTGCAGTGATGACAGCATTACATACTGACCGCCAAATTTTTCTATCGGACACACCAAAAGTCCGTGATATTTACGCGTATTACAACCGACTATCGACGTGCTCATGTAAGCACCCGCGCGGTTTGTTCTTAGAATTTCCTTGAATAAGGAATACTCAAGATTAGGCAGTTTGGAGTTGTCGAATTGGATATATTTCATAATTGTAAAAGCTTTACGGTATGTTTGTCTATTAAGTGCTGTTTTGCCGTTAGTTATTTTGATTTGCAAAATTAATACTTTTTCTAACCTTTCTTTATAATTCTTACAAATCATTAAGCCGACATCGCTTTCGCGTTACATAAATTTTCTAAGAAAGCTTAGCTTCTTAGATTATCTAACAAGCAAAAGGCATTTGCTATCGGTTTATAACTATCGGAAAGAGAATATTGTTTTGCCAAAACCTTTATGCGAGCCCTTGCTTTGTCTAAGAATTCGGCATATTTACTTGCGTTCGGCGTCAATGGTCGATGGCGAAGCATGGTAGATATTTTTTCTCCTTCGCGAGCCAAATCGCGTGTCTTGTCGGAGAAATACGTATGTGCAAAGTGTTCATACACATACCTAACAGCTTCTGGCGATGGATGAGCCATATCCGATGCATAGAAACGATAGTCGCGCAGATCGTCCATTACTATTTCGTACGATGGAAAGTATTGCACCGACTCGCCATCTACGACATCTGCCACCGAGAGCAGAAGAGTCGACTTGCTCAGAGTATTCTCCACCATGCCATCGGCTAAATGGCGAATGGGGCTCACAGTAAATATTATTTGTGCCGAAGGATTTATCGACTTTATATCGCCAATAACATTGCGCAACGACGCCGTAGCCTCTGCCTGCGAGATTCTATATCGATTGAACAACTTAGCATTCTGCTTCTGACAATTCGCCACAACCATATTCATACTTATATTATTATATACGTATGCTGTACCGAGCGTAATCAGCACAAAATGAGCCTCTCGCAACTGACGATTTGCCTCTTGAGTATATTGGTCGAGTTTTGCAAGCAACGACTCTTTCGTCTCGGCCATAACACTACCATGAGCCATCAGGCTTACAAAAAATCCATCGCGCTCAACTATTTCAGCCTCAGTTGCTGGCGTTTGCGTAACTATTCTATGTATCTGGAACTCTATCGATTGTGGATTATACACCGTTCCGTATGGCGACTGATAGGCCTGCAAGAATCCATTGTTCATCAGTGTATTTAGTTCCTCGGCGAAACACGATCCTATTGAAAATAGCGAATCGCCGACATCAAACTTCACTTGCGCAGGTTTGATAGATATAGTGGTGCGAAAAGTCTGTTGTTCCATAGTCTGCTGATTAATTGTTTATACAAAGTTAGATGAAATGGGAGTTTGTAGATGCTAATACAGATAACTAAAAAAGCACATAAATTTGCGAACATAAAAGGCATATTATGAGTTGTAAGAAATTTTGTCTCTCG
The DNA here is from genome assembly GCA_017539645.1 of Bacteroidales bacterium. Lineage (GTDB taxonomy): Bacteria > Bacteroidota > Bacteroidia > Bacteroidales > Marinilabiliaceae > W3P20-009. The sequence continues at coordinate 56,548 of JAFYCM010000074.1, read as the reverse complement.
CTTTTCAAATACGAGCGCATTCCATCTGTCGAGGTTCAAATAGGCGAACTGCCTTTGGGTGGCAACAATCCCATTCGCATTCAGTCGATGACCACTACCGACACCAACGACACTCAAGCTTCTGTGGCTCAATGCAAGAGCATCATTGAAGCTGGAGCAGACCTTGTGCGCCTCACCACGCAAGGACAGCGCGAAGCCGAGAATTTGAAAAACATAATAGCCGACTTACGCAACGAAGGCTATACCGCACCAATAGTTGCCGACGTACACTTCAACCCGGCTGCCGCAATGACCGCCGCTCACTACGCCGACAAAGTGCGCATCAACCCAGGCAACTTCACTGGCGAAGCTAAACGCTTCAATGTAGATGCCGACAAAATTTCCGACGAAGAGTGGTACGGCATCCTTCGCGAGAAACTCAGTCCGTTGGTGGATATTTGTCGCCAGAACGAGACTTCTATCCGCATTGGCGTCAATCATGGTTCGCTTTCCGACAGAATCATGGCACGTTTTGGCGACACCGCGCAAGGCATGGTTGCTTCGTGCACCGAATACCTCGATGTGTTTGAATCGCTGAATTTTACAGACATAGTTATAAGTATAAAGTCGAGCAACACTCGCGTGATGGTTCAGACCGTTCGTCTGCTTGCTGCCACTATGCTCGAGCGCGGACATTTCTATCCGCTTCATCTTGGCGTGACGGAAGCTGGTTCCGATGCCGAAGGCCGCATAAAATCAGCTGCGGGTATTGGTGCGCTACTCATCGATGGCATTGGCGACACCATTCGCGTATCGCTCACCGAAGCGCCCGAAGCGGAAGTTCCTGTAGCTCAGCAACTCGTCGACTACACAACTTCGAAAGCCACACATGCTACTATAGAGAGCGTCAGCGATGATAGCTATTCGCCATACGAATATCGCCGTCGCGAGAGCAAGGCGGTGCTTAACATCGGCGGCAACAACCAGATTGCAGTGATAGCCGACGCTACGGCGCGCAAAAAGCCCGAGCGTTTCGATGCCGACATCGTCTTCTGCAACGATAATTATGCGGATGGCAAACCTGTGATTACAGACAACTGCGATGCCGACTCGCTGCACCTCATCTCCGCCCGCCAACTGATTGAGAAGGGCTCTGCCAACGATGTTTTTGTACTTATACAAACTGCGAACATCGACAGCGAATTAATTACGGTATTGCAGAAGAGCAACGTAGTAATTATTGCAAAACCTGAGACGACCAATCCTACGGCGGAACTCCGGGCATTCATACTTAAGCTCAACGCCAACAATATCAACGCGCCCGTAATTCCTTGGCTTCGCTACGACGACAAAGACTTGGCTACATTCCAACTCAAAGCCGCAGCCGATGCAGGTTTGTTACTCATCGACGGATTAATTGACGGATTGATGCTCAGCAACTTCAGTTTGCCAGAAAAAGATGTCGTAGATACCACATTCTCTATAATGCAAGCAACACGCTCGCGTTTCAACAAAGCTGAATTCATTTCGTGTCCTGGCTGCGGTCGCACGCTCTACGATTTGCAGAAGACGGCTGCCACCATAAAAGAGAAATTCGGGCACCTACGTGGTTTGAAAATTGGCATTATGGGCTGCATAGTTAATGGTATTGGCGAAATGGCTGATGCCGACTATGGATATGTAGGCGCTGGTCGCGACAAGATTTCACTCTACCGTGGCAAAGAACTCGTCAGCCGCTCACTTTCTGAGGAAGATGCCATAGAAAAGCTCGAAGAAATCATACGTAAAGACGGCCTTTGGAGAGAATGTAAATAAAGGTTAATTGATTTATGACAAAAAAATTGTCTGTTAGTTAACTTATTACTATAATTGCAGTCAACATGCAAGGTTTTTATATGAAACACATTCTCGGTGTCGCATTGTTGTTATTTGCTTTCACAACAACAGTTACAACCAAGGCAGAAGATTTGGTTGTGAAGGGAACCTACCAAGGCGAAAATATATATGTACGCAACCCATTCGCCGCTTCGGGTGTAGGTTTTTGCGCGTATGAAGTTACTGTAAACGGCACAATCACTACTGATGAAATTAACTCAAGCGCTTTTGAAATCGACTTATCAACTTATGGGTTCTCTATCGGCGACGAAGTCACGGTAATTATTAAGTACAAAGATGATTGCGTACCTATGGTGCTCAACGCGTACGCGCTGCAAGTGAAAACCCCAGCGAAGATCGAAAGCGTTTCGGTAAAGAATGGCGTACTAACCTTCTCGACCACTGGCGAGACAGGCGCTATACCTTATATAATAGAGCAATACAGATGGAACAAGTGGATTCGCGTTAGCGAAATTCGAGGCAAAGGCAAGAATCAGCCTAACACCTACGAAGTGAAGGTTCGCCCTCACACTGGCGCCAACAAGTTCCGCGTTCACGAGACCGATGGCAAGAAAATTTCTGTTTACTCCAAAGAGGCTGTTATGATTGTCACAGCACCAGCCATCACCTACAAGGTTAACAAAGATGCTATCACATTCTCTGGTGAGACGATGTATGAGATTTACGACCAATTCGGTGGTATAGTATTCAAAGGCTTCAATGCCAACATCAACATCACAAGTTTGCCGAAGGGCAAATACTACCTCAACTTCGATAACCAGCAAGTTGAGTTTGTCAAGAAATAATATTTACAGATAAATCTCTCAATAAAGCTCACCACTATGGTGGGCTTTTATTTTGTATATGTACAGCCCCTTTAGGTTCTTCATTATCGCAGCGCTGTGGCTGATTTGCAGTTGTGCACAAGCGCAATCGCGCATCATAGAATTGCGAAACAAAATAGACGATATAAAAACAATCGATGTGTGTCCATCGAGCTCATCAGTATTATCGTTTCATATACTTACTGACAAAACGCTCATTTTTCACCCACAAACCGGCGCGGAAATAAGCACAAGAATCAGCCTGTTCAATACGACGAGCAATAATTCGAGCTATGCGATAAGCTTTCGCCCGCGCTATTCGTTTATCAAGCGTGCATTTCAACCCATTTTGAGTGTAAGTACAAACCGAATATATACGTCCGTTGGTCGTGAGTTTATGGATTATAATGACAAAAATGCCGTGAGTTTTTGGCCAAACACAACATCAGCGCTACTTGCCCACAAAAACCATAAATCACTATACGACAGACGATTTGCCAAATTCAACGTTCGATGCGATATAAATGATGATACCAATTTCCATCTATCGTTAGAGTATTACGAAGCACGACCTCTCAAGCAAGTGTCGGATTTTTCTATTCTCTATCCTAAGCGTAATTATAAACTTATTACGCCCGATTGCGCCCGATACATACCAACAGATAGTACACGTAACTATCGCAATCAAGCGAATGTGCAATTCGAAGTAAACAAATACGACCTATGGGATAAAAACATTTGGGTCTCGTTGCGCGTCAATCAAGGCTTAGGCGTAACAAACCAATCTGGCGTATTTACGCAGTTGACTGCCGAAATGTCGCAAATAATTGGTGGTTATGATGGCGACAATGCTTTGGAGGAACTTCTATTCGGCCCCAGCGATTTATTTATGTGGACTTGCCAATTGGGTTATATGAAGAGCCACAACGAGAATGTAAAGTTTGCCGATTGGATGCATCAGAAATCGGCGAACCGATTGTGCGGAATATCGGACAGAAATGGTTTCCAAGGCTTCCTTACCTATTCGCCGTACGAAATGAGTACAGACAAGTGGTTTGCAGCGGGCGATGTGCGGTTGCGCCGACAAATGCTACTTACGCAATTGGAATTGATGCAGATTTTAGGATATACGGAAGAACTCTACCTACGCCACGCGTGCATTGAAGGCCGCGATAACTATTCGGAAATTGGCTACGCGCTCGTCGGCGATGGTATAATACGTTATGGTGTTTTCGTGTCGTTGCGCGACTTTGATTATCGCGGCGTATATTTTCGTTTGGGAGTAGACCTATAGTTACAAAAATGGGGCATATCTATAAAGACACGCCCCAAGTGTTATCGTTTTGCACGAAAATTATTTAGCAATTTTCAGCAGATACTGTCCATATTGGTTTTTTATCATCGGTTGAGCCAGCTCGATGAGTTTTTCGCGCGTAATCCAACCATTGTTATAAGCTATTTCCTCCAAACAAGCCACCTTCAAACCTTGGCGTTTCTCAATCACCTCAATGAAAGTAGATGCCTCGGAGAGCGAATCGTGAGTGCCAGTGTCGAGCCAAGCAAAGCCACGACCAAGCATCTCTATGCTGAGATTGTGTTTCTCGAGATACTCTTGATTCACAGTAGTTATTTCCAACTCGCCACGTGCCGATGGTTTGATGTGCGCCGCAATATCTACAACGCTATTCGGGTAGAAATACAAGCCAACAACAGCATAATTAGACTTAGGCTGCTTAGGTTTTTCTTCGATGCTAATTACATTACCATTAGCATCGAACTCAGCCACGCCGTAGCGTTCTGGGTCGCTAACCCAATAGCCAAAGATAGTAGCCTTGCCATCTTTATCTACGTTTTGGCGAGCACGCTTGAGCTGCCCGCTAAAGCTCTGACCATAGAAAATATTATCGCCAAGCGCAAGGCAAACGCTGTCATCGCCAATAAAGTCGCGACCAATAATGAAGGCTTGTGCCAAACCATCGGGCGAAGGTTGTTCGGCGTAGGAAAATTCTACGCCATAATCGCTACCATCGCCAAGCAATCGGCGAAACATAGGCAAATCTTGCGGTGTAGATATAATAAGTATCTCGCGTATACCAGCCAACATCAACGTAGATATTGGATAGTAAATCATAGGCTTATCGTAGATAGGCAGAAGCTGTTTGCTGACGCCCTTAGTAATAGGATAGAGGCGTGTTCCGCTGCCTCCGGCAAGAATAATTCCTTTCATATAGCGATATATTTTTAGTTCATTTCTGGCATTGTCAGTGCAATATATGCACAAGCCTCGGCATCTGCAAGCGCGTTGTGGTGCTGCGTGAGGTCGTATCCACAATAAGCAGCTACCGTCTGCAACTGATGGTCGGGCAAGAATTTATGCTCGCGTCGGCTATATTGCAACGTACATAGAAATTCGTAGCCGTTGGGCATATTGTAGAACTCCAATGCTGCTCGCAGACAACTTTTATCGAATGCGGCATTGTGAGCCACGAGCGTCAAGCCTTCTATTCGCGGAGCAAGTTTTGCCCACACTTCGGGAAACGTTGGCGCATCATCAGTGTCGCAATGGTCTAAACCATGTACGCATTGATTGTAGTAATTATAGTAATTAGGCTCGGGACGTACGAGACTATAGAACGGCTCGGGTTCAATGATGCCATTGCGCACTATAACTACGCCAACAGAGCAGATACTCGTGCGTTTAGCGTTGGCAGTCTCAAAGTCGATAGCGGCAAAATTTCTCACTTAGCAATCTTTTTGAAACCCACACGTCCAAGGTCGGTAGCTGTGTAGTAGAGCGAATCGTTCTGAATAGCAAGATTGAAATACGTAGCACCTTGAATATCGTAGCGTTTGTAGTCTTCAATCATGGCGTCGCGCAAATAATCGCGCATCTCGTCAACTACGCGTTGTAGGTACGTATCTCTATACTTATTTATGCCAATTGCAATCTCCGGAGAAACGTCGTCGCGAGCCGAAACGCGGAAACTGTCAATATTTACTTTCAACGTAGATAGCTCATAGTGCAGATATAAATCGCCGCTGTAGACGTCCCACCAGCCATTCACAACGCTTGTGGCGTGATATGTAATCTTGGCATCGTCGCGCAATTCGTCAAATAGCCAACGGCGGTGTTCGGTGAGCGTTCCCTTATTGCCATCGACGTCGGTGAGCGTGTATGTTATGGTTTGCTCAATTCTCGTCCCCTCTGGATTGGGGAACGAGAATTTTGCAGACCAAATACCTTCGGATTGTTTGGCTTTCTCAACATCGTTGGACGTTGCGCAGCCAACAAGAATGGTTGTAAATATTAATATTATTACAAACCGAGCCATTATTTGATTTTAGCCCACGAGTCCTTCAAACCTACGGTCTTGTTGAAAATCAACTTGCCTGGTTTAGAGTCAGGATCGACGTTGAAGTAGCCGAGGCGCTGGAACTGGAAGTGGTCGAGCGGTTTTGCAGAGGCAAGGCTCGGCTCGAGTTTAGCATTCTTAATTACAGTGAGCGACTGTGGGTTAAGATACTCCTTGAAGTCGTGCCCCTCTTCTTCGTGTCCACCTGGTTCGGGGTCGTTGAACAGACGGTCGTATACACGCACTTCCGCATCGATGCAGTGTGACACAGAAACCCAGTGAATGGTGCCTTTCACCTTACGTTCGCTACCAGCTTCGCCACTCTTAGAATGCTCATCGTAGGTAACATGAATAGTAGTTATGTTGCCTTCGGCGTCTTTTTCTACGCTTTCGCATTTTATTATATACGCACTCTTGAGACGAACTTCTTGACCCGGAGCAAGGCGGAAATATTTCTTAGGAGGATTCTCCATGAAGTCGTCACGTTCGATGTAGAGTTCGCGTGTGAATGGAACCTCTCGTGTACCCATCGACTCGTCTTCTGGGTTTACAACCGACTTCATCATTTCGACCTTTCCTTCTGGATAGTTATCAATAACAACCTTAACAGGGTCGAGCACTGCAAATACGCGAGGTGCTATTTTGTTCAAATCTTCGCGAGCGCACGACTCGAGGAGTGCAAAGTCGATTACATTTTCGCGTTTAGCTATACCAACTTTTTCGGCAAAGTCGCGCACACTCTTAGGCGTGTAGCCACGACGGCGAAGACCGCAAATTGTGGGCATGCGAGGATCGTCCCAACCGGCAACAATACCTTCTTTTACGAGTTGAAGGAGTTTGCGTTTGCTCATAACAGTATAGTTGAGGTTCAAACGTGCAAACTCAATCTGACGATTGCGGCGCTCTGGTGTAGGTTCGCCCTCGAGAATCTGGTCAAGGAACCAATCGTAGAGAGGACGGTGAACCTCAAATTCGAGCGTACATATAGAGTGCGTGATGCCCTCGATGAAGTCGCTCTGTCCATGAGCAAAATCATACATAGGATAGATGCACCACTTGTCGCCCGTGCGATGGTGAGAACGATGCAGAATGCGATACATCAGAGGGTCGCGCATGTGCATGTTTGGCGATGCCATATCGATTTTGGCACGAAGCACACATTCGCCTTCGGCATATTCGCCAGCACGCATCTTCTCGAACTCCTTCAGGTTCTCTTCTACACTTGTATTTCGGTATGGGCTTGCTTGACCTGGAACGGTAGGAGTACCCTTCTGTGCGGCAATCTGCTCTGCCGTTTGATGGTCTACGTATGCCTTACCAGCTTTGATGAGCTTAATGGCCCACTCATAAAGTTGGTCGAAATAATCTGACGCATATTTAGGCTCGCCTACCCATTGGAAACCAAGCCAATTAATATCTTCTTTGATAGAATCGACATACTCAACATCTTCTTTCACAGGGTTAGTATCGTCGAATCGGAGATTACAACCACCTTTGAAGTCGCGTGCAATACCAAAATTCAAGCAAAGCGACTTAGCATGACCTATATGCAAATATCCATTTGGCTCAGGCGGGAAGCGCGTAAGCACTGCACCTCCGTTTTTGCCTGCAGCAAGGTCTTGTTCTATCTCTTGATAAATAAAATTGGTTTTCAACTCCGACTTAACCGGTTCTTCGTTTTCGTTGCTCATAATAGTAATTACGAATTAGGTTATTTTATATGGTCGGCAAAGTTAGTGTTTTTCATATTTGCATAATACTTATGCTATTGAGAGTTGGATATCCTGCCAATGTGATTTTTATATGGATGCGTAACTATGACTTACAAATAGTTCAATGGGATTTGTAATCTTTATGCGTGGGTTATTCTGAAATAGGAGCACTCCACAAAGAGTCAACCCATTTCAGGATAAGACAATGGCATTTTCATCCCAATAGACGCTACCTTCTTTCCCTTCTACCCAATCAATAGAATTTCCATCTGGGTCAACAATCATTATCGGATTTCCAACGCAATAGTTATACGGACTAACATTGTAATACTTCTCCGCCAGCGCATCTTGCGAGGTCCAGCGGCAGAGCTGTGGGTCGTATTGGCGTGCGCCGTAGTCGTACCACCAAAGGCCGTGCATCTGGTCGAACACTTTGCTTGTGAACACTATCATATTCACTTGATGTGTTAATGGCTTGTTTATACACTATGAGAGGAAAAAAGATGTTATGACAATTCCCCATATCATAAATATTACCATTAGAAATAATTTACTGCCAATTATTTTCCTATACAGCAATACTAACATTAACAAACCGAAAGATCCAAGAATAGCATCAACAATCAATATTATATTCGGATGTTTGTACAAAAACAATAGTTCCGTAAAATTGTATTGATAGAGCCAATAAACAGATCTAAATATTACCAATATATTTATGCAACATATTGCTATCAACCCAATACTATTTATTCGTTTACAATTATTCATAATTCACCAATTTAGTATAGCATTATTGTATTCTTCTTCGTTGTTATATATCTGAAAAGAGGCATATCCATTTCTATCTTTTGACACAATTATGTAATTAGTCGTTGTTTCTGTCCTTGTCTTATAAGGAATTTTTATTCCCAAGCTATTCGTTTTATAGCTATCGATTGTTGTTGAAGTTTTAGAATAACAAAAGCCATAACTCGTTTTTCTCCGTTCGAGGGGATTTGTAATCCCCGAGTAATGAGTTTGCGGATTTCAAATCCGCATTTCTATGACGGCGGATTACAAATCCGCCTGAACGGATGGTCATTCAAAGAACTGCAGCAGCGGATAGTTTACTACAGTTTTTGCCAAACTATATGGTGACACCCCAGAATTATTTTTTTCATCCTTGTTTGCTCCATGCTCTAAAAGCAACGTTATCAGCGAAGGCTTATAATAACCAGTTGCCATAAGTAATGGCGTGTTACCATTGGTATTCTTCGCATCCACATCAGCTCCTGCATCCAATAAGATCTTAGCAATTTCATCTAAACCATCTTGAGCAGCATAATGCAAAGGGGTGAATGAATTTTCATCCTTTTCGTTCACATCAAATCCTTCTGCTATACGTGATTTTACCATACTAATGTTATTATCAAGTACAGCTTCGTGCAGTTCAAATATTTTTCTTTCCTTTTTCATTTTCGTTCGTACTTATGACTTCTATTGAGGTGAGGATTCCCCCGTTCTCCGTAGGCTCTGCCTACGGTGCTGCTAAAAGCAAGGCTCTTGCCTTGCACGTTCGCTATAGTTTTTTGTAGATTTTCCATCTTTACCGCAATTATTTCTGCAAGGCTGGAGCCTTGCTATTATATCCGACGTAGGCTGGAGCCGACGCCAAATGGGGATTCATTACAAACATATAGATATGTACACGTAAAAGCAAACAAATGTTAATGCTTGCACATACATTATTGATTTCGCAGAATATCGCATAAGCCCATCATAAGCCCCGAGTAAGCCCCTCGCAAGGATTTTCAAAGGATTTTGCCGAATAGCGCAACGTATCGCATCATAACGCAACGTATCACACACAAGCGCATCTTTTTGCGTGCAAACGCGTTTTTGGGCACTTTTTCGCGTGCTAAAGTGTTTTTTCGCAAACTCGTACTGAAAAAAAGCAAGGGAGAGCATCCGCTGGAACGGATGTTTGTGTGTAGAGACGTTGCGCGCAACGTCTCTACAATACCCTATAAATTTATTTGAATTCAAATGATGTTTGCGGATTTCAAAATCCGCCCAAACGGACTGAACGGGCGTTGATTTTTCACATAGCTTAATACGCATATATAGTGTGCATTACACTTATCTATATTTACTTTGTGCTCGCAATAGACATAACGAAATGACAGCTAAAATTATTATTGACAACCTGCAACTCTACTCCCACATTGGTTGCTACGAAGAGGAACGCCGTGTAGGCACCCAACTCTCGTTTAGTGCCAGCCTGCTTGTAGACATCAGCAAACCCAGCACCACCGACAATGTTTGTGATGCGCTCAACTACGTAGAGGTGTGCGATGCCGTGAAAGACGTATTATCGGTAGAAGCAAACTTGCTCGAAACCGTTGCTGCGCGCATTGCTACCCGCTTGAAAACCGACTTTACAAGCAAAGGTTTGACGGGTGGCACAATACGCATCTCAAAATGCAACCCACCCATCGGTCAAGCCCTTGATGGTGTGGCTATTGAGATTAATCTGTAAAGCACTAATTAACCAAACGGTTAAACTTTGTGTAACAAACAACAAACTATTACGCTTTTCGTAAGAAGACGCAAAAACATTTTATCAAGTAATGGTTTACGCAATGAGACTATTCGAAACAACGCAACACAATATTTTTACGACATGGGGAAATTGGAAGTAGCAATTAAGAAGTTAATCCTTTACAAAAGTGGAGATTCGAACTCCGACATTCTACGACGCAAAATTGCATTGTACTCTTTTGCAGAGATTTTTTTGATTATGCTTCTTTTGGTGTTTTCATTCTTTCTCTTTCGTTTAATGGTTGGTTGATTTTTGATGAAAGACGATAGCATGGCTCTGAAATGTCGAGCAAGAGTGCTATCGTTTTTTTATGCTCCTAAGCAAAAGTTTTATTTGAAGCATTATACACCTAATTGAACGAAAAAAAACGAAGCATACGCCTGTAATTCGTTTTATTAGTAAGAATCTAATTATTGAGAATCAGACGAATACTGTTAGTATTAATTAGTTCAATTCGGTGATAATCTGTTCGTTTTGAGATATAAGTGAAACGGTCGTGGAACACGAAGGAGGTTCTTCGCTGCGCTCAGAATGACATTTCAGCATAAAAAAAGGCCGCCCCTAAGAGCAGCCTTCAAATGGAGAATGAAAACGCAAAAGAGAGCCGAAGCCCTCTTCTACTTATTACCTTTTCATTTTTACTTCACTTCCCAAATCTCGTTTGTTTCGAGGAGTTCGGCAAAGTTGTGATATTTCTTAGCAGCCTTAACCTCTTCTATTTGGGCTTGAACGGCGTCGTCGTAGGTAGGAGCCTCTACGTCGCGTATTACGCCGAGTGCAATAGGGAAGTCGGGACCTTCCATAAGAGCAAGCTTAAGTTGAAGAGTGTTGTCTTCGCAATGAGCATCGTGAACGAGAATATCTTTCTCGGTGATGCCGTTTTCGCCAACCTTAACCACCTTCAATCCGAAGCCCTCTTGCACGAGACCAAACTCTTTGTTCTCGCCGAAAATCATAGGCTTGCCGTGTTCAAGATAGATAGCGTTTTTGGCGCGTCCCTCTTTAGAGTATACGGCGTCGTGGGTGCCATTGTTGAAGATTACGCAGTTTTGCAGAATCTCGCAAACCGAAGCGCCTTGGTGGTTGTAGGCAGCTTTGAGAATATTTACAGTACCCTCGGCATCGGTAGCTACGGCACGAGCGAAGAAATGTCCGCGAGCGCCAAAGCAAAGTTCGGCTGGGCGGAAAGGATCTTCCACAGTGCCGTATGGGCTCGATTTAGATACGAATCCGCGAGGCGAAGTAGGCGAATACTGACCTTTTGTCAAACCATAAATACGGTTATTGAGCAATATCATATTTAGGTTGATGTTGCGGCGGTTGGCATGAATGAAGTGGTTGCCACCGATAGCAAGACCATCACCATCGCCCGAGATTTGCCAAACGGCGAGTTTCGGATTTACCACTTTGCAACCTGTTGCAATAGCTGCTGCGCGACCGTGGATAGTGTTCATGCCATAGGTTGCCATATAGTGAGGTAGACGGCTTGAACAGCCAATACCAGAAATTACTGCTGTTTCGTGTGGAGCTACACCAATTTCGGCCATAGCCTTTTGCAGTGAGGCAAGGAAGAAGTGGTCGCCACAACCCGGGCACCAACGTGGTTGGCCCTTTTTGAAATCTTTTGCTGTATATTCCATTGTTCTGTTTTTTTCTTTTATACTACAAACCATTCTCTTATAGCAACTTGTTGAATGCTTCAACAAGTTCTGCAACTACAAACGGCTGACCTTTTACTTGGTTGAATTGTGCTGGTACGAAACCATCCACTTTCATACGTAGATAGCCTGCGAACTGTCCCATATTCTGCTCAGCGACAACAACTTTAGGATATTTCTTGAGTACAGAGGCGGTGTTCTTAGGCAACGGATTTATAAACTTGAAGTGTGCCAAAGCTACCTTCTTGCCTGCTGCACGCATCTCGTCCATTGCTGCGTGGAGGTGTCCGTATGTGCCACCAAAGCCAACGATAAGAAGTTGAGCATCGTCTGCATCGCCGATAACTTCCACATCGGGAACTTCGATTTTGTCAATCTTCTCCTGACGAAGATGCGTCATAAGGTCGTGGTTTTCAGGGTTTGTAGATATGGCGCCTGTTTTGTTGTCTTTTTCGAGTCCACCAAGGATGTGCGTGAAGCCTTCACGGCCAGGAACGGCCCAATAGCGAACGCCTTGTTCGTTGCGCATATAAGGTGTCCATTCGCCTTTGAGTTTCTCTGGTACGTATGGTGGATTGATAGCAGGATAATCAGCGAGATTAGGCAATTTGAGTGCACCAGAACCATTAGCAATGAATGCATCGGTCATAAGCACAACAGGTGTCATGTGCTCGAGGGCTATCTTGCATGCCATATAAGCAGCATCGAAGCAGTCGGTAGGCGAGGTAGCTGCAATAACAGGCATTGGCGATTCGCCGTTACGACCGAAGAGACACTGCAAAAGGTCGGTCTGCTCCGATTTGGTAGGAAGACCCGTAGCAGGGCCACCACGTTGAACGTCGAGAACTACGAGTGGAAGTTCCATAATTACTGCCAAGTTCATAGCCTCTGACTTCAAGCAGATGCCAGGACCTGAGGTAGACGTAACAGCAAGTGCACCACCAAACGAGGCACCCACAGCCGAAGCGCAACCAGCAATCTCGTCTTCGCACTGAACAGTGATGACGCCAAGCGATTTGTGCTTAGAGAGTTCGTGGAGAACGTCGGTGGCAGGTGTGATAGGATATGAACCAAGATAGAGCTTCAAGCCAGCTTTCTCGGCAGCAGCAATAAGACCGTATGCAGTAGCCTTGTTGCCCATAATATCCATATAGCGGCCGGGCTTAACCTCTTTAGATACGATTTTATATGTATGAGCTACAGAAGCGTGAGTGTTGGCACCATAGTCGTAGCCAGCTTGGATCACTTTGATGTTGGCTTCAGCCACGCCAGGTTTTTTGGCGAATTTTTCCTTCAACATGTTGGCTACTATGTTGAGGTCGCGGTTGAAGAGCCAGCAAACGAGGCCAAGAGCAAACATGTTGCGGCATTTCAAAATAGATTTCACGTCCATTCCGCTGTCGGCAAGGCAATCCTTTACCATGGTGGTAATAGGACACGCTATGACATCGTTTTTGATACCCAATTCGGCAATAGGGTCGAGGGTTTTGAATTCGGCCTTTTGCAAATCGCTCTCTTTCAGCGCGTCGGTATCTACAATGATGCAAGCGGTGCTTTTTGCATACTTATACTGAGTTTTTAGTGCAGCAGCATTCATAGCTACAAGCACGTCGCATTTGTCGCCTGGAGTGTAGACTTTATTGCTACCAATGTGAACCTGATAGCCCGAAACGCCTGTAAGCGAGCCCTGTGGAGCGCGGATGTCGGCTGGATAGTCGGGGAATGTACAAATGTCGTTGCCTACAGTAGCCGACACCGTGGAGAAGATGTTGCCTGCCAACTGCATGCCATCGCCAGAGTCACCGCTAAATCTTACGGCTACACTGTCGAGTTCTTTTACTTCTAATTTCTCTGCCATATCGTTTATATTGATTTTTATTCGTTCTATTTACAACTATACCCTTTTACTCATCTTTTGTCACTTCGTGAAAGAGTGTCTCCATGTCGCTGTTTAATAATCTCATGCCCAGCATTGTGTAATTATTCGAAACAGCAAATTTGAAAACGTCAGCTCTGATGTCGCGCTGACCGTTGTGCGTTATTTTATAGGTATGATTCCCAATGGACTCTATGTCTTGAGCTTCAACTTCTTCGCATAGCATGTTGGTGTTTATGTCGGAGTTGAATTCTACCTCGATAGTTTCGCCACCGCGAGCTTTGATGGCTATTTCGGCAGTTTTGCCTTGAGCTTTTATTTTGCCTCGGTCGATGATAATTACGCTATCGCATACGGCCTCAACCTCTTGCATGATATGAGTAGAAAGCATAAGAGTGTGTTCGTGACCAACGTTGCGAATAAGTTCGCGAATTTCTACAATCTGATTTGGATCAAGACCAGTGGTTGGTTCATCGAGAATGACAACTTCAGGATTGCCAATCAGCGCTTGAGCAATGCCTACACGCTGACGATAGCCCTTCGATAGTGCTCCAATGCGTTTGTGCGCCTCGCGACCTAAACCTGTGAGGTCTATCATGTCGTCGACACGGGCTGCTACATTGACGACGTCGTACATACCAGCAATGATAGAGAGGTATTCGCGCACGTACATACTCAAATAAAGAGGATTGTGCTCTGGCAGATAGCCTATCAGTCGTCGAACTTCTTTGCCGCCAGTAGCCACATCGATGCCGCATATCTCTACCTTGCCGCTATCGGGTGTTAGGTATCCTGTGGCAATCTTCATCATGGTAGATTTGCCTGCTCCATTGGGACCAAGAAACCCCACAACCTCTCCCTTATCTATTGAGAAAGAGACGTTGTCGAGTGCCTTTTGCTGTCCGAAAGTTTTGCTTATACCATCTACTATTACCGACATCTATAGTGTATTTGCATTTTGCCGGCAAAAGTAACTCTATCTATACTAAATAGATATAAGTTTTTTACTGAAATCTCATGGTTCTCTCTTGTTTATGGTGTATGACACATCCCCAAATGGCAGCATCTCAGATATGCAGCTGACGAGAAGAAAAAAGCGACTAAATGACGTTGAGTCAGATAGCCGCTTGGACAATCTATTCGCATTGTTATTTCTTTGCAGATAGGAGCCTTGCCTCTTTCTGTAGCGTAGTAGAGTCCGCGCCGAATGGGGAAAAATAGCCTCGCGCGGTTGTAAATATTAGTTAATTTTAGTTTGTTTTTGCAAAAACATGGGCATATACTTGTAATGTTTTACCACTCCTCAACATATGAAACCGATCATCTTAGCTTTTGTATTAGCAATTGTATCCATTGCGGCATCTGCCCAAACCATAGAATATGGCTATGACGCTTGTGGCAACCGCGTTGCACGACAAACACAGCATCAAAACTAAAAATCAATGTTCCTGCTATGAAAAGAGAATGAATGAACAACGTAATATATCGCTGCAAGGCAGGAGCCTTGCTTTTAGCCACACCGTAGGCAGAGCCTACGGAGAACGGGGGGTAGTATGGGTATATCAAAAACATTTGTTCCTATTATATGGTAAGCAATTCATTATTCACAATTAAATAGCATTTTATATGGAGCATTTATTCAAACAAGCAATGGAGGATTTCCCTGCATTCAAAAAGATGGTTTATGTAATTTGGGCTCTTATCCCTATTGGGGGTATCTTTTTGTTTTGGAATGATCTGTTTGCTGAAAGGAATGCAAAATTTGTCCCATACTCAGGCGAAGTGAAGAGGTTCTATACAGAATCATATATGTGTGCGGGAAAATATTATCAACGCATAAAACTAAAAAATGGGAAAGATATTACAGCAAATGCATTTTCCTCAATGATAGCTGGTCAAAAAACTATGTTAATAGATTACATTGCTATTGGAGATAGTATTGTGCGAAATACATTTGACACTATTTATGTTTATCGTGAAGGTGCTGATACCTATGTGTTTACACATAATAAAGGTGACTTCAAGTAGCCCCGTTCAGGCGGATTTGTAGTCCGCCGTCTGTGAATAGCGGATTTGCAATCCGCAAACCAACGCTCGGGGATTACAAATCCCCTCGAACGGGTGGCAGAATCCCTTAGAGCAGGCTCAAAAAACAATCCTGAAAATCCATATAAATCTGTGTAATCTGCGTTCTCAGTGCGAGAACAACATTCGCAAGCATCTGCGTTCTCAGTGCGAGAACAACATTCGCAAGCATCTGCGTTCTCAGTGCGAGAACTACATCCACAAACATCTGCGTTCTCAGTGCGAGAACAACATTCGCAAGCATCTGTGTTCTCAGTGCGAGAACTACATCCACAAACATCTGTGTTCGTAGTGCGAATTGTACTGCGAAGTAGTTAATATATACTAAAATAGCCCCTAATCTTTATACACAAAAAACTTCTTTGCTTTTCAGTGCTGCAAAATCTATCTTTGCCGCGCCTTTTGATGGGCACTTTTTTACCAAAAAACAGATACTCAATGGGTAAGCATTTTGCAGAATATAAAGGGTTGAATCTCTCGGAGATCAATCGCGAAGAGCTTGAAAAATGGACTGCTTCGCGTAAATATGGCGAAGGCCTCAAAGAGCGTGAAGGCGCACCTGAATTTGTATTTTTCGATGGCCCTCCCTCGGCTAATGGTATGCCTGGCATCCATCACGTGATGGCTCGTACCATAAAAGACTGCATTTGCCGTTATAAGACGCAAAAGGGTTTTCACGTCAGCCGCAAAGCTGGTTGGGATACCCACGGTTTGCCCGTTGAACTGAGTGTAGAAAAGTCGCTTGGCATTACCAAAGAAGATATTGGTAAGAAGATTTCAGTAGACGACTACAACGACGCGTGCCGCAAGGACGTGATGAAATACATAGGCGAGTGGACAAAACTCACTCACCAAATGGGTTATTGGATCGATATGGACGACCCATACATCACCTACGACAACCGATATATAGAATCTTTGTGGTGGCTTTTGAAGCAGATGTACACCAAAGGCTACCTATATAAAGGTTACACCATTCAGCCATATTCACCAGCTGCTGGCACGGGACTTTCGAGCCACGAGCTCAATCAGCCTGGTTGCTATCGCGATGTGAAAGACACCACCGTGACAGCAATTTTTGATGTTGATGCCAACAGCGCCGAAGTGAAGAAGCTCGACCCTAAAGGCGAACTTGCGCAATGGGGTAAACTCGCGTTCATCGCGTGGACCACAACGCCTTGGACATTGCCGTCGAATACAGCTCTCTGCGTTGGCCCGAATATCGACTACGTGGCTGTGCAAACCTTCAACCCATACAACGGCGACAAGCTCACCGTAATTATGGCTGAGGCTCGTTTGAAAGCATATTTAGCTGGCGACGAACTCAATTCTACTGCCGAGATGGAAGCGTTGGAAATTGAAAAGGTCGATGGCAAGAAGCTTCCTTACCACATAGTAGCTCGCTACAAAGGCACCGATTTGATTGGTATTAACTACAAACAACTTATGCCATGGGTGAAACCATGCGAAAAAGTTGATGACCTCGCAGCAGATTATATAAAGAAATATGCAGCCGAGCACCCAGAGAAATGTTTCGCCTTCGGAAAAGACTCTTTCGTTGAGATTAGCGAAAAGGCTTTCCGCGTAATAGGTGGCGACTACGTTACTACTGAAGATGGTACTGGTATAGTACATATAGCGCCAACCTTCGGTGCCGACGACGCCAAGGTTGCTAAAGCTGCCGAAATACCAGATTTGTATATGATTAACCAATTGGGCGAAACTCGTCCTATGGTTGATATGACTGGTAAATACTACATAGTTAGCGAACTAGCCGATTCGTTTGTAGAAAAATGCGTAAACGTTGATGCTTACAGCACACATGCAGGCGATTTCGTAAAGAATGCATACGCACCTAAGTACAACGAAGGTGGTAAATACAATGCAGAAGCAGCAGCTAAAGACGACGATTTGAACATCGTAATGTCGCTCGAGATGAAGAAGATCGGCACGGCATTCAAGATAGAGAAACATGTCCATAACTATCCGCACTGCTGGCGTACGGACAAACCAGTCATCTACTATCCACTCGATAGCTGGTTTATTCGTTCTACCGCTTGTCGCGAACGAATGATGGAACTCAACAAGACCATCAATTGGAAGCCAGAGTACACAGGAAGCGGACGTTTTGGCAAATGGCTCGAAAACCTCAACGATTGGAACCTCTCGCGTTCACGTTATTGGGGTACTCCACTCCCAATTTGGCGCAATCGCGACACTCGCGAAGAGATTTGCATTGGTTCGCTCGAAGAACTCTTTGCCGAAATCGACAAGTCGGTTGCTGCGGGCTTTATGAAGAGCAATCCTTATAAAGACAAAGGTTTCGTACCAGGCAATATGGCAAAAGAGAACTACGAAAAGATAGATCTTCACCGTCCATACGTAGATGATATTATCCTCGTTTCGCCATCGGGCAAACCAATGAAGCGCGAAACCGACCTCATCGACGTTTGGTTCGATTCGGGAGCTATGCCTTTCGCTCAATATCACTATCCATTTGAGCATAAGAACGATCTGCCTTTCCCAGCCGACTTCATTGCCGAAGGCGTAGATCAGACCCGCGGTTGGTTCTACACTTTGCACGCCATAGCTACAATGTGTTTCGATAGCGTAGCATTCAAGAACGTTATCTCTAACGGTCTTGTGCTCGATAAGAATGGCAACAAGATGTCGAAACGACTTGGCAATGCCATTAATCCATTCGAAGTTATGGATAAGTATGGTGCCGATGCCGTACGTTGGTACATGATAACTAACTCGCAGCCTTGGGACAACCTCAAGTTCGACGTTGATGGCGTAGACGAAGTAAAACGCAAATTCTTCGGAACACTCTATAATACCTATTCGTTCTTTGCTCTCTATGCCAATATCGATGGTTTCACGGGCAAAGAGGCTCAGATAGAGCTCAGCAAACGTCCTGAGATAGACCGCTGGATTATCTCGCTGCTCAACTCGCTTGTTGCAGAAGTTACCGACGCATTCGAGGCTTACGAGCCAACGCGCGCAGGACGTGCAATTCAAGATTTTGTTATGGAGAACTTGTCTAACTGGTACGTACGCCTCAATCGTAAACGCTTCTGGGGCGGCGAGATGGACGAAGACAAGTTGGCAGCATATCAAACATTATATGAATGCCTTGTGAAGGTGGCAGAGCTTTCTGCTCCTATCGCACCATTCTTCACCAGCCGTCTATATCGCGATTTGACAGGTGCCGATGTGCATGCTTCTATCATGCCAGAAAGCAATGCAGCGCTCATCGATAAAGATCTCGAGCAGCGTATGTATTATGCACAGGCTATCTCGTCAATGATATTGGCACTGCGTCGCAAGGTGTCTATAAAGGTTCGCCAACCACTACAAAAGGTTATGATACCTATACTCGATGCACAGTTCAAGCAGCAGCTCGAGTCGGTTAAGAACCTCATACTTACGGAAGTAAACGTGAAGGAGATGCAACTCCTCACCGACACTGAAGGCGTATTGGTGAAGAAAATCAAACCGAACTTCAAGACCCTTGGTCCTAAGTATAGCAAACTTATGAAGCAAATAGCAGCCGCAGTGGCACAAATGTCGCAGCACGACATAGCACAATTCGAGCGTGATGGTGCTTTTGTCTTGAATATTGCGGGAGAAACGATTAACTTAGAACCTGAAGACGCAGAGATAACCTCAGAAGATATTCCAGGCTGGCTTGTAGCCACCGAAGGCAAGCTCACCGTAGCTCTCGACATAGAGATTTCGGAAGAACTTCGCGAAGAGGGTATCGCGCGTGAGTTGATTAATAGAATACAAAACTTACGTAAAGACTCAGGATTTGAAGTAACTGACTAAATAAAGATACAAATTAAGAAGGTAGACGCTATCAATAAAGCCATCGAACATCACGCAGCATACATAGGACAGCAAACCCTTGCTACTGACGTTACTTTGGTTGACGACCTCGAGGCCAACACCGCATTGGAAGTTGAAATTGATGACGAGACAAAGACCTTCATCCAAATTTCCAAATAACCCATCAGCAAGCAGAAAAGCAGAAATCAGAAATGATTGAAGTGGCACTGAAGCTGGATAAATCCTACTGATATGGCAGAGAAGACACGCTATTCAGACGAAGAACTCCAGGAGTTCAAGACACTGATTCTCGAGAAGCTCGAGAAGGCAAAGAGAGATTACGAGACATTCAAGAATGCAATCACGCACGGTGATGAAAATGACACGCAGGACACTTCGCCTACGTTCCATGTGCTCGAAGAGGGAGCAACAGTTCTCTCGAAAGAAGAGGCTGGACGTTTGGCGCAACGTCAACAAAAGTTCATAAACAATCTGCAAGCAGCTCTCGTAAGAATTGAGAATAAGACATACGGTATTTGTCGCGAAACAGGCAAACTTATACCTAAAGAACGTCTTATGGCAGTGCCACATGCAACACTTAGCATCGAAGCTAAGGAGAAACAGAATTAATATTATTAACACAACATACAACCGATTAATCCCGTAGAAATGGATTAGTCGGTTGTTTTGGCTAAAAAAAATATCTACAAGAAGTTCCAAATGAAAACGAACGCCATCATTGCAAGCTCAGTAATATTTATTGTTCTATTGTTGGACCAAATAGTAAAGATTTGGGTCAAAACACACATGATGCTTGGAGAAGAATTCAGTGTATTTGGCGAGTGGTTTCGTATACACTTCGTCGAAAACAACGGAATGGCGTTCGGGATGGAGTTCGCTGGCAATATTGGCAAAATATTTCTTTCGGCATTTCGCATAGTTGCCGTTGTAGCTATAGGCTGGTACCTCATTGGATTCTGCAAGAAGAGCGCCGACAAGCTACTGATAACTTGCGTAGCATTAGTGTGGGCAGGAGCAGTAGGCAACATTATCGATTCTGTATTTTACGGCGTAATTTTTGATTCGAGTTGGGGGCAAGTTGCACAGTTGTTGCCAGAGAGTGGCGGCTACAGCACTTGGCTTCACGGACGCGTAGTAGATATGCTCTACTTCCCGCTAATCGAAGGACGCTTCCCCGATTGGATGCCTATTTGGGGCGGTGAAGAATTTATATTTTTCCGTCCTGTATTCAATTGTGCCGATGCAGCTATCTCTGTTGGTATTATTTTGTTGCTTATCTTTCGACACGAAGAACTCAGCAAAATCATCTCTACAGATAAAAATAAAGAGTAAGTATAATGATATAGCACAAAAGGCTGATAATGAAAATAATACGCACATTAATATTTTTATTCATACTTACGTATGCCACAACCAACAGCCTCGCTCAGGATGGCGAAATGGCACCGTCGTTTATTATGAATGACTACACCGAACTTGCGCAAACCATCACGCAAGGTGCAAAATCGCCATACGACAAATGCAAAGCCATATATAAATGGATAACCGAAAACATCACCTATGACCCAAACAGCATAGCAAACACCGCCGACTTCTGCTACAACATGAAAAAAGGTACAAGCAACGGATTCTGCGACCTTTTCTATCATTTAGCCAACACAGTGGGCGTATCGTCGAGCATAGTTACAGGCAACTTGAAGGATTTCAAAGGCATGTCGAAAGGCATACACATGTGGATAGCTGCCGACGTAGGCCGCAAAGCGCCTATCCTCATCGACCCGACACTCGGCGCAGGATTTCTGAAAAACAAGACATTCGTGCGCTCAACCAACATGCAGTGGTTTGACGTCGACCCATATAAAATGATATTTACGCACTTGCCACATGCGCTGCGTTTCCAAATGGTGGACGACCAAGTGCTCTATTCGCAGTTTGAAGCACTCACCGCTTTCGAACCGAGCATGTTCTCGAATGGCATGAAAGCTTCTGAAGTACTTAGCAAGAGCCTCAATGGCTCGTTTGAAGTGCCTAATATTTATAGTGGATTTGACAATTTCTTGCGTCTGCGCGAAATGCCACTCACCAAGAAACTTCACATTGGCACCACATATACATTTGAAGTAGAAAAGCTCGCCGACAACGAGATATACATAGTAAACAACGTCATCGACCCGACAAAAACGTGGAAGTGCGACGGCAAGATTTGTCGCATTGCGTTTATGCCTACACGCGCTGGCAAACTCACCTTGTGCGTAAAGACGAATGGTAAATATGCAGTAGTGCTTGCCTACGAAGTGCCCACCGCATCGCAGCAAGAGCTCACCAAAGCAGCCAACGCCGACCCATATTCATTGCCCGAAGTGCAGAGCCGCGTGAACGTGAATCGCGCATTGCTCGAGAAACACGGCGTGGACGGCAAGAAGCTTATCGCGCTCATAAATAGCGGCGTCGTTGGCGATACGCTTCCGATAATTAACCCTGCAGAAGGTCTCGACTTCACCATCGTCGATGTACCTATGACATATCACTTGAAACCGAACAAATCGTATCGCTTCTGCATAAAACCAATGGCAGGTGCACAATATGCCGTTGTAGCCAATGGTAGAATATGGTTCAAAGACTGGCAAACTAACTCAGATGGATCAATTTGGCTAAATGCCACGACGCCTCCATCGGGAGCAAGCATGTCGTTGTTCATAAAACCAGCCGGAGCGAAGAGTTTCATGTCGTGTATGTCGTATACGCTTAAGTAGCGATAAATATGATTGAGGTAGAAGAAACAAAAATCAAGGACGTAAAAATTATTATGCCACGTGTTTTTAGCGATACGCGTGGCTATTTTTTCGAATCGTATTCAGAGCGCGACTTCAAGGAGGCTATAGGTGATATAAAATTCGTTCAAGACAACGAAAGCAAGTCGATAGCTGGTGTGGTGCGCGGATTGCATTTCCAAAAGCCGCCATTCTCGCAGAGCAAACTTGTGCGCGTGGTGCGTGGTGCTGTGCTCGACGTTGCAGTTGACATTCGCAAAGGTTCGCCAACTTACGGTCAACATGTTGCTGTGGAGCTCACGGAAGACAATCACCGTCAATTCTTTATTCCACGCGGTTTTGCTCACGGCTTTGCAGTGCTGAGCGATGAGGCCATTTTTCAATATAAATGCGATAATTACTATGCTCCACAGAGCGAAGGCGCTATAGCTTGGAACGACCCCGCACTCGGCATTGATTGGCGTGTGCCTACCGAAAATCGCATCTTGTCGGAGAAAGATATGCACCATCCGCTTCTTGCCGACCTCGATTCGCCATTTGATATTAATGTTCCGCTTTACTAATAGACGCCGATGAATATTTTAGTTACAGGTTCTAACGGGCAACTTGGCAACGAGATGCAGATTGTTGCCCGAAATTCTGCCGACAGATACATATTTACCGACGTTGCCGAACTCGACATCACTAATGTTGAAGCGGTTAATGCAATGGTAAAGTCCGAGCAGATTGGCGCGATAATCAACTGCGCAGCTTATACCAACGTTGATAAGGCCGAAGATGACGAGGCTCTGTGCCAAAAACTCAACGCCGATGCCGTAAATAATTTGGCTGTTGCAATGAAAGAGGTCGAAGGCTTGCTTGTGCACGTATCGACTGACTATGTATTTGGCGGCGACCCATATAATACGCCATGCACCGAGGAGCAAAAAGGTACGCCTACGGGTGTATATGGACGCACGAAACTTATGGGCGAGCAGAATATTTTGGCATCGGGCTGCAAGCATATCATTATACGTACGGCATGGCTCTACAGCGAGTTTGGCAAAAACTTCGTCAAAACGATGCTAAACCTAACAGCTACTAAGCCGCAGCTCAACGTGGTTTTCGACCAAGTGGGCACGCCTACTTACGCTCTCGACCTTGCAATGACTATTTTCGATATTGTAGAGAATCGTAAATATGAAGGCAAGAGCGGCATCTATCATTATAGCAACGAGGGCGTTTGCTCGTGGTTCGACTTCACCAAGATGATTGCCGAGATTGCAGGCAATACACAGTGCGACATTCAACCATGCCACTCAAATGAGTTCCCGAGTAAGGTGATTCGTCCAAGCTATTCGGTACTCGACAAGACGAAGATAAAGCATACCTTTGGCGCGAAAGTTCCTTACTGGACCGATTCGCTACGTATGTGCATGAAAAATTTATTGACAGAAAACAAGTAACGATTATGACCCAATTCAAACGTAACATAGTAATTACAGGCGGTGCAGGCTTCATAGGTAGCCATGTTGTTCGCCTATTTGTAAATAAATATCCTGATTATCGTATTATTAATTTTGATAAACTGACCTACGCCGGCAACCTTGCTAACCTCAAAGACATTGAGGGTAAGCCAAACTACGAGTTTGTCAAGATGGACATTTGCGACTTCGAAGCATTCTCGAAACTGATGGCAGAGAAGCACATCGATGGCATCATCCATCTTGCAGCCGAAAGCCATGTAGATCGTTCGATAAAAGACCCATTTACATTCGCTCGAACCAATGTCATGGGTACGCTTTCGCTTCTCCAAGCTGCTAAGATTTATTGGGAGAGTTTGCCCGAAAAATATGAAGGCAAGCGTTTCTATCACATCTCAACAGACGAGGTTTATGGCGCATTGCAACTCACTAATCCAGAGGGTATTGAATCACCATTCACTACCACGGCTTCGAGTGCTGAGCATCACCATGCATACGGCAAAGATTTCTTCTTGGAGACAACGAAGTATAATCCGCACTCGCCATATTCAGCATCTAAAGCTTCGAGTGACCACTTCGTGCGCGCTTTCCACGATACATATGGTATGCCTACCATTGTCACAAACTGCTCGAACAACTATGGTCCCTATCAGTTCCCAGAAAAGCTGATACCATTGTTTATAAATAATATACGCCACCGCAAACCGCTGCCCGTTTATGGCAAAGGCGAGAATGTACGCGACTGGCTCTATGTAGAAGATCACGCTCGTGCTATCGACCTCATCTTCCACAAAGGCAAAGTGGCTGAGACATACAACATTGGCGGCTTCAACGAGTGGAAAAATATCGACATAATCAAAGTGGTGATTAAGACCGTTGATCGTCTGCTTGGTCGTCCCGAAGGTGCCGACCTGGATCTCATCACATACGTAACCGACCGTCTTGGTCACGATGCTCGCTACGCCATCGACTCGCGCAAACTGCAAGCCGAGCTTGGTTGGGAGCCTTCGCTACAGTTCGAAGAGGGAATAGAAAAAACCGTGCGTTGGTATCTCGACAACCAAGAGTGGATGGACAACATCACCAGCGGCGAATACGAGAAGTACTACGAGTCGATGTATGGAAATAGGTAAATTGTGAAAATTCATAATTTATAATTCAGAATATGAGAAGTGTTATATTATTATTACTAGCTACATTACTATTTACAGAGCCTATTAACGCAGCGAAAAAGCCATATACCCTTAAGAATGGTGTATTGACAATATTGCAAAATATTCCTTTGACAGGAATAAATACACCTTGGCGTCAGAAAAGATGGGAAATAAAGAGTGTGGTAGTTGCTGAGGGTGTAACCAAGATTGACAATTTTACATTCTATGAGCTTAGAAGTGTAACAAACATTCAGATTTCAAGTACTGTTCAAACTATAGGGGCAGAATGTACATTTGGTGGATGTGACAAGCTACAAAGTATAACTGTATCGCCTAATAATCCATACATTTGTGATATAGATGGTAAGATTATCTATACAAAAGACAATACAAAGCTATTAGCATCTTTGCCATTATTAAGCGGACATCTGACGTTACCCGAAGGTCTCACTACAATTTGCGATTTTGCACTTATAGATACTCAAATTGATGCAATTGACATACCCGAAAGTGTCACTAAAATTGGAAGGTTTGCGTTGTCAGGTTGCAATAATTTGAAAGAGGTAAAGCTTCCTTCGAAGGTAAAGAACATAGAAGAATATACATTCAGGGAATGTTCAAATCTCGAAAAAATCGAATTCTCTCCGGAGTTGACATCTATAGAATACGGTGCATTTTCTGGTACGAACATCGAAGAAGTAACAATACCAGCAACTGTTTCCCATATGGATAAATTTGCTTTTGGCAGTTGTAAGCGTTTGCGCAAAATAACATACAATAGCGTAAAATGTAACACAGAAAGTACTGATAAGTATCGCAATGAAGGGAAGGTCTTTGACAATGTTGCATCTCTCAAAGAGTTTATTATTGGTGAAAGTGTTCGAGAAATACCTGCAGATCTTATAAGTGGAGAAACTACCATTGGTGAATTGGTCATACCTTCAACCATTAAAAGTATAGGAGCTAGAGCCTTTAGCTATTTGAAAGGCGTGCGTCGTGTAATACTTCCTGAGAGTATTACTGAGATAGCAAAAAAAGCTTTTGCTTATTGTCTTGATTTGCAAGAAATAGAATTACCACAAAATGTCACGGCAATATCGGATGGCGCTTTCTCTAATTGTAAATCACTGAAGAGAATCTACTTGCCAAACAATCTTAGATCTATTGGTAAATATGCCTTTTCGAATTGCGATTCTATAACAAAAGTAGAAATACCATCTAGTGTTGAACACATAGGCGAAATTGCTTTTCGAGATTGCAAAATGCTAAAAACAGTACGATTGAATGCACCAAATTGCATTGCTGAAAGAGGTTCTGGCTTGGGCGAGTATATATTCTCACATTGCCCTAATCTTGAAAACGTCATTTTTACAAGTAATGTAAAAGTTATACCTCAATATTTTTGTAGTGAGACCAATATTCGTTCTATTGAAATACCAGTAGGTATTGAAGAGATAGGTGATGGCGCGTTTAGCTATTGTAAGGAACTTGAAAAGATAAACTTGCCAGAAGGCTTGCAAAAAATAGGCTCAGGAGCATTCAATTATTGTGAAGCATTTGATAGTTTGGTCATACCTAAGAGCGTTACATATTTGGGCGAAGTGGCTATTTGTAATATCGATAAATTACAATCAGTCAAAATATTGAATCCCAATATTAAGCATTATATGGCTAATAGAACTATAGCCAATGTGCCGAATTGTACACTTATCATTCCTAAAGGTTCAAGAGATAACTTCGATCCCATATACTACGTAGTAAAAGAGATTGTTGAGGAATAATCAAACATAGGACATTAATACTATTGAAGGCTGTCATATCGTGGCAGCCTTTTGTTTTATGTATATAAAATTAGCGGCACCCTAATTCGTACTTAGGAATGCCGCCAAGGAGAAGGAGAATTGTATGAAATTGGATACGGTTATCTATTAGTTATAAGCAGTTTCGCCGTGCTCGTAGATATCGAGTCCCTCTTCTTCTACGCGAGGTTCAACGCGCAAGCCTTTGAGTTTGTTTAGCGTGAGGAATATCACTGCACCCATTGCTGCTGCCCATGCACCTATCACTACAGCGCCGAAGAGCTGAGCACCAAGGAATCCGAAACCGTGACCATAGCATAAACCGCTATCGACCGAAAGGAAACCTGTAAGTACGGTGCCAAGGAAACCACAAACGCCGTGTACAGAGCTTGCGCCAACAGGGTCGTCAATCTTGAGAACGCGGTCGATGAAGTCAACTGAGAAGATCATCACTATGCCGCAGATGGCGCCTATAATTGCTGCTCCAGCTGGCGATACAA
The DNA here is from genome assembly GCA_017539645.1 of Bacteroidales bacterium. Classification (GTDB taxonomy): domain Bacteria; phylum Bacteroidota; class Bacteroidia; order Bacteroidales; family Marinilabiliaceae; genus W3P20-009. Next base: position 29,063 of record JAFYCM010000074.1, on the reverse strand, counting down.
GGTCGCAACCAGCCGTAATACCTACAAGACCAGCCAACACACCGTTGAGTGTAAGTGAAAGTGATGGTTTGCCATAACGTTTCCAACTGAGCATCAGTGCACAGAAGCCACCGGCACATGCAGCAAGGTTGGTCGTCAGGAATACGTGCGAGATAGCAGTCTGGTCTGCCGTGGTAGATGCGGCGAGCTGAGAACATGGGTTGAAGCCGAACCAGCCGAACCACAAGATAAACACACCAAGTGCGGCAATGGTCAAGTTGTGACCAGGGATAGCGTGCGGCTTGCCATCGCGACCATATTTACCCATACGCGGACCGAGAATAGCAGCGCCAACAAGAGCGATCCAACCACCTACTGAGTGAACGATGGTAGAACCTGCAAAGTCGTGGAATGTATCGCCGAACACCGACATCATGAATGAGCCATCTTCGCCATTCATAAGCCAGCCGCCACCCCACGTCCAGTGACCCGAAACGGGGTAAATAAGTACGCTAATAAATATGGTATAAATAATATACATAGAGAACTTAGTACGCTCGGCCATTGCGCCCGACACGATGGTAGCCGAAGTGGCGCAGAATACGGTTTGGAAAATCAAGAAACCTTCGGTTGGCAGCGCACCAGCATCGTAGAAATCGGAACTGAAGAGGTGCGGCAGCCCAACAAAACTGCCGTCACCGAACATCAGTCCAAAGCCGACAAACCAAAAAAGGAGGGAACCAAAGGTGAAATCGACAAAGTTTTTCATAAGTATGTTGGTGGTGTTTTTTGCGCGTGTAAAGCCCGCTTCTACAAGGGCAAATCCAGGCTGCATAAAAAAGACAAGCATCGCGCCCAACAAGAGCCAAATAGTGTCGACGCCCGAGGCAGTCTCCGTAGCTTTTGCGGCAAGTTCTGTTGGCTCTGCGTCCTGAGCCATCGCCAATGTTGGGACGCACGACATAAATAGTATAGCGCACAATGGCAAAGCGCTTCGTAATATAGATTTCATAGTTTTCATTCTTTGTGGTTAGGTTAGGTAGGGGTTATTCTTCAGTTTTGTCGTAGAGAGCATAATCACCGTGGTCGCCCGTACGTATGCGGTAAGCCTCCTCGATAGGTATGACGAATATGCGGCCATCACCAATCTCACCAGTTCGAGCGGCTTTTATCACGGCTTGCACCGTCTTTTCTACATTCACGTCACGAACCACGATGGATACCAATATGCGTTCAATGCTGCTGGTGTCGTAGACTACACCACGATAGATGCGACCCTGACGAGCTTTGCCTACACCTCGTACATCGTAGTAGGAGAACCATTCAATGTCGGCGGCAAGGAGTGCCTCTTTCACATCCTCGAACCGCGTTTTGCGAATTATCGCTTCAATCTTTCTCATAACACTCTTTTTTTATTCAAATGATTACAATTCAATAGCAAAAGTTCGCTTTTGATTTTATTTATCATCAAAAAGACAATGCAAAGTTATAATTCGTAAGTACATAAAGCAAGACTACTTTCAATTTTGTTGTAAAACGAGCAAATAATTAACAATCTTTTACTTTCTGATATATAAACAAAAAAGGCCGCCCCGACTTGGAGCAGCCTTACTTATAATTCTATGTATTAATTACTTACGTTTCAGCCAAACGAACGAACCAGCATTTAGGTTAGCCACCTTTTGCTTGCCTTCGAGTTTTACAGATTTGGCCACGCACTTTATGTCGCCTTTGGAATCGACACTATACACTTCGTACTTACCAGCAGCAACGTTCACATTAGCCTCTCCAGTGCTCGGCGCGCAGATAAGCATACCATTTTCGCCTTGCAACACGTAGCAGGCTTCACCTTCGACAGGCGACATCGAGACTACGGCATGCGCGAGTTGCTTATCGATATTTACATTACAAATGGAGCCTCCACCCATCAGTATATAGCGCGCATAGCTCGGATATTGCTGCGAGAAGAATGTCACAGCCTTGTCGGGATAAGCCTTGCGGTATTGGCTGACTGCCATGAAAGCCTCGTGACCATTTGTCTTACCGACCTTCACCTTGCGTGTCCACTGACGCGGCGAGAGATTTTTACCAGCTTCGGGAGCCCAAAGACCATTAGTATTGTAATGCCAGTAGCGAATGTCAATAATATCTACAACATTGCTCAACTCGGCATCGGCAAGTATTTCGTCTTGCGCATCCTTAGTGCAACTGAGCGCCACAAGCACATCGCGACCAGTTTCGCGCTGCCACTCGGCTATTGTTTCGAGCCAAAAGCGCACAAACTTCGTTGGGCCAGTATATTCGGCGCTCACCGCATGAACCACATTAGGGCAATCCTTCATTTGGTCGAGACACATACGTATGTATGCACGATGCATAGCGCGCAAATCGGCATTCTCGATATTGTAGAATTGCTCAGCCATAAATACGCGTTTGTCGCCAGCAAAAGGCACTGGCTCGGGGAAGAACTCATCGGTGCCATTGATATTATTTACAGGTCGCCAAGGGCAGTCAACCCAGTGCGCACCAGCTTCAAGAATATTATGCTGGAAATAGTGCTGTACGTATAACAATCCGCCATTCTGAACCTGTGCAGCAGAGAACTGACGCAAGCGGTTCCAAAACCAATTGTTTGGTTTAGTAAGGTCATATTTACTCAATCCGTCCCAAGCTGTGCCCTGACCGCTGCGAGCAAAAGGTTGTTCGTAGAATGGTGCCCACACTTCGCCATCGGCACGGCGGATGCGCTCATGGTCGGTGCGACGAAGGTCGTACCAAAGGCCATAATTATGGTCGAGCATGGCATAGCCGTTAGCTTTCAGATAGGCAGCCACAGAGTCGATGCGGTCGGTCCAAGCAAGGCCTTCGCGACCGGGCACAAAACGCGTGATGGCTGGTTTAGCGCCATTGGAAACAAAATTATCCTTCACACGTCCCGACCACCAAGGAATGTCGTAGCGATTGCCAACCACAATAGCGCCATCGCAAGTGATGTAACCATTCTGTACGGCATACTTATGCTGCACGGCAGTCTTTGGCATGGTAGGTTTTGTTACGGCATTGATATTCTTGATGCCATCGATAGCAGTTTGGGCATTGAACTTAGCCGAATCTATCCACATCTTCATAGTTATGCGCGGATTGTTGAGCGACTCTTGGGCAAAACGATAGGCTTGCTCAACAGTTGGCGAACTTGTGGCCTCGCCACCCATTTGCAGTATGCGACCATCGCGATCGAATCCACGGAGTTTCAGTTGATTGTAGAAGAGCGAACGTGGCGTCACATGGTCATTGCTACTTGTCCATTCGGCGGTTCCGGTGAGCGTGCCCCAGCATCCGTGACCCGAGTTACGGTTATCGGCATCGGGCGAATAGCTTCTGATGGTAGATGCCATACACTGCCACGCCATACTATTAGCAGTGTTCCAACCCGTTCCGAACTGAAATTGCTCAAGATTGCAAAAGTTCAAATCGCCGCCATCAATATTTACTATATCAAACAGAAGTCCGGCAGCCCACGAACCCGTAGAGCCACTAAAGCCGTGCGTCTCTATAGCGTCGCACTGAACGAAAGCATTCGGGCCTGCAGCGCAATAGCCAGCCGAGAAATCGTGGATGCCTTCATACGACGCACAACGCTGAAATAGGCATTGCTCACCACGCGTAAGAAAAGTCAGTCGACGCCAACCGCCAATTTCAGAAACAGGTTTTTCGGAGATGCAATCTTCCACCGTCACACGTTGCACATGTTTCTGCATATTCACAGCCGAGCCTGCCAAATGCTGAAAACGCACAAGGCGCACCCAGCAATCGCTGGCATTTTCGAGCCAAACACCGTCCCAGCAGTGGTCTTCGTCCTTCGCGTTCCAAGAATTTACTTCGCTATCGATGGTGAGGTTTTCTATGCCGCACTCGGTTATTTCACTCGATACGACCTTCGTATATATGTATGCACCACCATACTCTGGCGAAATGGCCGTAGTGATGGGCGCATCGATAATTATAGCATCGCCGTCGATGTCTGCCACAGTTCTATTCCACGTAATATCAATATCGGTAGCTTTCCAGCCAGTGTAGTCGAGGCCGCCACCGAAATCGCGCATGCCGAGGTGCTCAATCCATTCGTCGGTAGATGGTCGCACAATACGTATGCGCTGACCTTTGGTGAATTTCGCCACATTATCTACCAGAATACGCACAGAACCTTCGGCAACCTCTTTATCAATATAGATTTCGTCCGACTGCTGCGACACATATTTACCCTCGATATATATAGCCGCACCACGGTCGTATCCCATCTTACGAATTATGGTTGCATCGCGATTGGTGCCACGAAGCGTTACGCCCGAAGCGGTGATGCGCAACGGCTGCGAAATCTCGTACGTACCATTTGTAAGAATCACCGCCCCTCGACGTCCTTCGGCATCGGCAGGCAGACTCGACACATAGTCGATGGCACGTTGAAGGCTCTCATAGCTGTCTCCTGCTGCTGGCTCTACGTAGACCGCGGCGCGCACATTGGGTATGTCGCACTCCGAAGCACGATAACCGCACGTGCTGTAGTCCATAGGTATGTAGACCTTCTTGGGCGGCTTGCTAGCAGCGTGCGCCAAAGTAGCTACAGCCAGAAGCATAATTATGCTTATAATATTCTGTTTCATAATAGAATAGTACTTTGTCAAAATCAAAAAAGAGGAGGTTAAATATCACATCTAAACCTCCTCATTGCGACCACTTTTTTTGCTATAGTTAACAACTTTCCCCCAATGTTTAACTGCAGTGGTCGCTGAAAAATGCGTTACTACAAAAGGCTCTTGCGATTCTTGAGCGTATCGTAGTTATTTTTCAAATCGGTCCAATCGACTTTTTTGTCGGTAGGAATGCCATTGATGAACTTCTCGATGTTGGTATAGCCATCGCCATTGCAATCGGCAGTAGCGTCAGATGCATCTTTAGGGTTAAGGCCATTTTTCTTCTCCCATTCGTCTGGCATACCATCGCCGTCGGTGTCTTTCCAAGCCTTGTATTTTTTATACTGAGGATAGCCACCCATCTGAACTGGGTCGGTAATTATACCTTGCTTGTATGAATCCTTAGGCAAACGGCGATACTTGAAGTGGCCTTCGGCATCTCTTGATTTTGGAGAGAGTCCAGCGGTGTCGCCAAAAGCCGTTTCGGGCAAATTTTCTACATAATATGCTTTGCCAGTGCGAACCTCCTCAACGATGCGTTGGTCGATAATGTCGCGGCATGGGAATGTTGCACCTACGTTGTCGAGCACAAAGTTGTAGGCCTCTTTGGTAGGCATAATATTCAGATATGGCGTAGCGAAAGGCTTATCCATCTTCATACGCGACATAATTTCTGGCGTAAGTTTGTCATCGGCAGGCTGAATGCCACCGCGCCAGTTGTCGGCAGTGATGCTATCGTTGCCTTCTACGATGTTGCCATTGGCATATACACGACCGTAAATAGGTATGCCGTTAATCTTGAAGCGCGACTCCGGACGGAGAATACGGTAGCGAATATCAGTGTCAGGCGTGAGAGGGCCAGGTTTATAGTAGTTGTTTATGAAGTTGTACTGGCTCTCATACTGACCGCCATCGGCCGTGCGGTGTACGTAGTTATAAATAATATTATTTATGAAGTTGAACGTACCAGCCCAGCCCACACTTGGGTTACGACCAGAGTTGTCGGCCCAAAGGTTGCGGAGGAATGCAGTATTCTCGCCGCCAATAGTGCTACCGAAAGCGTGGTTCCACGTATCGAGCGCTTTAGCCGAAATAGTATTCTGAATGGTTACGTTCACCGTCGGGAGTTTGTTGGTAACCTTGCCAGTGTTCGAGAACATGTGGCGATAGAACGAGATATTCTCGTCCAAGCCCCATTCGCAAGAGCAGTGGTCAATCATGATGTTACCAACTGGGTTGCCGCCGAACGAATCCTCGCGGTCCATAACGTTGGTCTTGCCACGGCGGAAACGCATGTGACGCACAATAACGTCGTGAGTATCTACTTGGAACGACTCACCAGCAATGCAGATGCCTTCGCCCGGAGCAGTTTGACCAGCAATAGTTATGTAAGGAGCACGAACATAGATAGGCGTCTTGAGGTTGATGATACCGCTAACGTTGAATACCACGATGCGTGCGCCGCCCTGCTCGCAAGCCCAACGGAATGAGCCTTCGCCGCTATCGTTGAGGTTGGTAACTACGAGCACTTTGCCGCCACGACCACCAGGAGTGTACATACCGCCACCTTCGGCGCCTGGGAAAGCTGGGATAGAAGCCTGAACAAGATCTGTTGGACGCGATGCCCAGGGCACGTATGGACGACCTTCGGCAGCCTCTTTGAGTACTATTGGCAAAGCCTCAGCCCACATAGAATCGACGTGTGCTGCCCACGTTACTTTTGCCGAATCGATAGAATGTTTTGCTTCGCTCGTGAGCTGCGGATATTGCGCCATGGCCGTAGCACTCAGCGCAACAGCAGCTACAAATGTCATTATTCTCTTTACCATCATTCTTATTTTTTTGTTCTGTTGGTTGGTTATTGTTGATTTATAAGTATTTACTGTATACCAAATTCTTTCTGCTGCTCTTCCACTTCGCGTAGAGTAGCATTCTTCTCGGCTTCGCTCATCTGATTTTGAGCGGCGCCATTGGTTGAAGCTTCATATTTATAGCTATTGGAAACCTCATCAATATGGCACGAAGGGAAATCTGCCGCCACACTCTCCACAACCAACGTGTCGGCTGTTGGCGTATGGGTGCCTTGTACATACGGATGTGCAACGATAGTTATTTTGCCCGGCTTGCCGGTCGACTGCACCAAGGCTGGAGCACTGCCCCACTCCACTTTGCGCGGATTGCCAAGCGAGCGTTCCGAGGTAATTAGATGACCTTCGCCCGAGACCTCGAACGCCACTTCGTCCATTGCCAAGCGACGGACGTTACCATTGTCGTCGGTAATCTCGGCTACCACAACGATGAAGTCGCTACCATCGGCAACGAGCTGTTTGCCCATCTCGTCGGCGTAGAGACGAATTTTTGTCGAGCGACGCGATGGCATGCGTTTCTCTTCGCAAACCTTCTTGCCACCTATGTATCCTTCGGCTACGAGGCTCACCTCCTGCCATTTGCGTTTGCCATAGCTATGCGAGCGCGCCTTCCAGAAGTCCCAGAAGCCTTTGAATATTACGGGTGCATTGGGCAGCGACGTCGTAGAATGAACAACAGGCAACGTCAGCACTTGGTCGCCTTCGAACATCGTCATACGTATGCTGTCGCAGTTCGAGAATACTACCACGTCGTTGTCCGACGATGGCATCATTTCGTTGGCTATAAATATGTATGGTGCACTTTTATCGGCTGCCACTTGCGCGCGGAACATGCTGTATGCATACTTAGGCTGACGGAACGCATCGAAAATACCACCCACATAAGCATCGGGATGATAGCCGCGCTGATGGTCGAACGGATGCCAAAAGCAACCACCAATAAACTGACGCTCAGCAGCATAGAGCGTGCCATACGTATCGGCAAGTGAAAGTGCTGCAGTGAGCATAGGTTTCTCGCCCCAGCTACGCGCCGCACGGTTGATGGCGTTGTGAGCGTACCAATCGTCGACCATCTCGCCCCATTCGCGAGTGAAGATACATTTGTCGGTGAGGTTCTTCTCAAGGTCGGTTGGCCAGCCATAGAGAACTTCGTAGTTCTCCTTCACGCCAGCCGAGTTCATGTCGGCTGCGCAAACAGGGCGACCTGCGTATGGAAACTCTTCGCGTGTGATTTCAAGCGATTTCAGAGCGAAACTTTCAGGAAAACGCGTCTCGTTGAGGATTGGTTCCCACATAAGTACGCTAGCATGGTTGCGATCGCGGCGAACTATCTCGCGCGTATTTTGGTAGACACGCTCTGCGAAGAGCGTATCCTTATTCCAATACTGCCAACCCGGCGTAGGTACTATTATGAAGAGTCCAAGTTCGTCGCACGCGTCCATAAACGCTGCATCTTGCGGATAGTGAGCCGCGCGGATGATGTCCATGCCAGCATCTTTGAGGCGTTTAGCGTCGCGCCACTGCTGACTGTTGGGCACAGCATTGCCTACGTAAGCAAAATCCTGATGGCGGTTGCCTCCAATAAGTTTATGATAGGGCTTACCATTGAGCCAGAAGCCGTCTTTACCGCGGAACTCAGCCTTGCGAATACCTATACGTATTTTGCCACCGTCGATAGCAGTTTTGCCCTCACGCACAGTGAGTTCGAGGTCATATAAGTATGGATTTTCGGGCGACCAAAGTTGCGGATTTTTCAGTTTATGCTTAATGCTGACAACGCTCTTGCCATTGCCAGTTTTAGACTTCGAGTTGCGCGAGATTACCTTGCCATTTCTATCGCGAATGACCGTCTCGAGCACAACCTTCTGACGCGCGGCATTACCTGAATAATTTTCGAGTTCAACCTCAACATATACTTCAGCACTCTGCTCACTGATGTTGTCATAGTGGACGAAAACGCCACCGCCAGCTGTGGTATTCGAGTCGAACACATCGCTGATAGCAGCTGTAGTCGACGTACCTATAAGCCACACATCGCGATAGATGCCGCCATGGTATGCGAAGTCGAGCGCAGTCTGTTTCTTGCCGGGCGGATAGGTCTTGTCGTCGCTATTGTCGGCCATAACAGCAATGACACAATTGTCGCCAGCCTTGATGCCGAGCGCCGTAAGGTCTATACGTATGGGAAGGTAACCACCGAAATGCTCAGTTACGAAGTTGCCATTTACGTATACCTTCTGCTTGCCCATAATAGCCTCGAAATGAACCACAACGCGTTTATTATTCATGTCGGCAGGCACCACAAAATGTTTGCGATACCAAGCTATGCCTTGATAATTTTTGCAGCCGCTGCCGTTTGCCGGTTCTAGGCGAAGGCCATGAGGCACATTCACCACTTGCCAACGGCTATCGTCGAAGGAAGTTTTTTCGGCGCCCTCAGCATCGCCAAGGAAGAAGCGCCAACCTTCGTTGAAGTTGTACACCACGCGACCGCTACCTTCCATAGGTATGAGACCAGCAACCGACGTCACGCTCTGTGCCAACGCATTGGCCGTATATATCGCTATAAATGCGAATAATAGAGTTATATATTTCATAAATAAATGTCTTTATGGAATCAGTTCAACATGCTTAACGCGCGTACGACGCCAAGTATACACAGCGTGCACATGTCCATCGCTCGACACGAAGACTGATGGATATGAATATTGACCAAGCGAACTCTTTTCGAGCGTCACCCAGTGCTGCCAATGCTCGCCATCGGTACTGCGGAGAAGCGATAGCGGAGTGCGCGCGCCTTTCGTCTTGCCGGGTTCAACAGGTTGCTCGTTGCAGCAAAGAACAAACGAACCGTCGTGGAGCACAGCAGCGTCGAGACCGCTATTGTTGTTAGGTGTATCGATAAGCTTCATTTCGCTCCACGTATCACCATTGTCATCGCTATAAGTAACGGCAATCTGGCGGTTGCGCGTACGGCAAAGGGCTTCAAGGCGGCCATCTTTCAACCTGATGACCGATGGTTGAATGGTTTTGAACGAGTCGGGCTGCTGCACGTAGTAGGTCTTACGCCAAGTTTTGCCGCCATCATCACTAAGTTCAAAATAGCAGCGCCAGCCACTCGTCTCTACGCTCGAAGGCGCTATCAACCTACCGCCGTTCTCAACGATTTTATTTTTTATAGGTCCGAGATATTCATTCTGAAGCGGTTCGCGGTCTTGCCATGTCTTGCCGCCATCTTTTGAGCGCACAAGCCAGCCAGTCCAATCGGCCACCTTCAAACCAATCTTGAAGTAGATGAGCAAATCGCCATTAGGTTCTTGATACACAACGGGATTCCAACAAGCTTTGCGACGTAGCATATTTACGTTGGCGGCATTGAACGCCTCGTCGGCAAGGCGCGGTTTTATTGGGCCAGCGGTTGCCGCGGTTGTCGAATCGTTGATGCCAGCAAGCTCTGCATCGGCTGTACCTAACAAGAATACGCCATCGGCAGCAAGAATCGGCTCACTCCAAGCGCTATCGCCCGGATGTTTGAGGCTCACCCAGATACATACGTCTGGATTGCGTTCGCGCGTACCACCAAAATATGTACAAGCAAGCGTGCCGTCGGGCAACTCTGCTATGCTCGCCGAGTGGCATTGTGGAAACGATGTAGTATCGTACAGAAACTCGTTACAAACTACATCTTTATGAATCTTAGGCAGTTTGGCTTTTATGTCACGTACGCCCGAAGTGAGTTCGCGCGTTGAGCCATCGGGCAAGACGGCCGTAGCGGTGGTGTTGGCAGGAATCTCCACGTGCCACGTGAGTTCGCCATTCGCCTTTTTCCATCGGCTGACGATATTGCCATAAATACTCTTGTAACTACCATCAATATTGAAAATCTCGTCTACGCTGAAGTCGGGTTTCAATGTTATGTGGCGCTTCTTCACACTGCGTATACCAACAATATCCTCGAAAATCCAAGGCACGAGGTCGCCGAGCAGCATCACGTGATTACCGCTGTTCATCTTGGGCGAAGCGGTGTCGCCGTTCCAAAGTTCCCAAATGGTGGTTGCACCTTGCTCGGCCATATAGCCCCAACTTGGGTAGGTATTCTGCGTAGCTATGCGCCAAGCCACATCGTTGTAACCCATATCGCTGAGTGTGCGCATAAGCCACTGCACACCAATGACGCCGCACGAGATGTGCTCTTTGTTGAGCGTAACTATATTGCGAATGATGTTCTTCGTCGCTTCTTGACGTACGTACTCATTAGTAGAGAGTTGCAAGCCCAAGAGATTGGCAGTAACGGTATTATTGCCAAAGTAAGTACTATCTGGATAGAGTACATGACCGGGAACTGCCGCTGTGCCACGTTTCTGCGTTAGATATTTATCGAGGAAGGCATTCTTGGTTACGTATGCAAGGTCGTCGAGGAGTTCTATCTCCTCTTTTGTGCCGAAGTTGTACGTCTTTGCCGCGTGCGCCATCTGCGAACAGATGAAGCTGAAGTAAGCCGTAGATATGAGCGCGCCTTCGGTGACGCGGTCAGGATCCTTGCTATGTATGAGCGTTATCTCTTCGGGTGGCACACACCAATCGCCATATTTATCGGCGGTCATTATGCCATCGCGGAGGTAGCAGTCGCGCATGTGAAGCACCCATCGCAAGATATTAGCGTAGTAGCGTTGCAGCGGGTGGCTGTCGTCGAAGCGTTCGGCAAGCATAAGTAGCGTGAATGGGTATGCCGCTGGCCACGTAACGTTGTCGCTATAATAATTCCAAAACGCAGGAGCCACATCAGGGATGCAGCCGTCCTCGCGTTGAGCCTCAGCAAGGTCGCGCATCCATTTGGTGTAGAGTGCGTGATTGTCGAATATATACGATTCACCGAAAGTGCCCATCGTGCGGTCTCCAAGCCACGGCTGACGTTCGTCGCGCTGCGGGCAGTCTACTGGCATACCTTTATAATTGGCCTGAATACCGCGCACCACATTTTCGAACACGCGGTTGAGCATAGCATCGTTGCTATGGAAATAGCCCGTGCGCTCCATGCGGTCGCTAATCTTATGTGCCACAATGTCGGCAGCCGTCAAATCGCGAACGCCGGTAATCTCTACATACCTAAAACCATGATATACAAAATGCGCATGCCACGTAGCGCCGGCAACTTCTTTGCCGCTGTATGTATACAAATCCTCGCTCAAAGCGTGGCGGAGATTTTCGGTGTATATATTGCCATCGGCGGTGAGGCGTTCGGCGTAGCGAATTCTGAGAGTCTCACCAGCCTTGCCGTTTTTAGTAGCTATACTTACGCGGCCAGCCAAATTCTCGCCGAAGTCGACAATGTACGCGTTTCCGCGTCGCTCAATATTTATGGGCTTTATGGTATCCACAACCGCCATTCCCTGCATCTGCTGCGGACGGAGTGTGCCGTATGGAGCATCAACGCGTTCGGCAACCTCCCATTTTGAGTCGTCGTAGCCAACTTCTGTCCAAGAGCCCAACTCCTTACGCGCGTCGTAAATCTCTCCGTCGTATTCGTTGGCAGAGCGTACCGGACCATCGGCGTTGATCTTCCATTTGTTGTTGGTCGAAAAAGTCTGACGTTTGCCGTTGGCATAGCGCACTATGATGCACGCACGCAAGCGCGGATAGCCGAAGTTGGTTATTTTGTAAGGCTTCTTGTGCTGCTGCATGGTGTAGAAACGGCCATTGGAGATAGTAACACCTATGGCATTGCGCTCACCAGCTTGAAGCATTGTAGTTACATCGTATGCATTATAGAGAGCCGTGCGACGATAATCGGTTGGTGCAGGTGCAAGTTCCTGAGTACCAACGCGCGCGCCATTGATATAAGCCTCATAAAGTCCCAAGCCGCATATATATAGCGTAGCCGACTCGATGCTGTCGCTGAGGTTGAACTCGTTGCGCAAGTAGCGAGCCGAGAGTTTGCTATGCTCCTCTTCTACGTCCCAAGCGTTTGCGTGGTCCATACCAATCCACTGACCCTTCCAATCGCTCTCGTTGAGCAGACCAACGTTCCAAGTAGCTATGTCGCTCCAACCCGTCTCACCGCAATTGGTAGTTACGTTCACACGCCAATAGCAACGAGTGTCGCTCTTTAGCGGCGCACCTTCGTACGTAATCCACTGGCTTTCGGGCGATTCTATCGAGGCATCCCAGAGGTCACCTTCGAGATTTTCGGCTTTCGCGCGGCTCAATGCCACTATAATGTGATATGCCTCTTGGCGCACGTCGTTAGCCGCACTCTCGAGTCGCCAGCCAAGACGTGGAGCGGTCTCGGCAATCTCGGTAGGATTTTCGAGGTGCTCGGTGCGCAAGTCGCAAACCTTCACTTCAGCTTGTCGCTTCGGTGAACAGGCTGCTAAGGTTGCAAGTATAAGTATGTATAATAACCTTCTCATTTAGAGGAGTTTTTGTTTACATCCATAATATTAGCTGCATCGACGGGAATGTACGATTTCTGCGCGTCGATAGCTATAAGTACGCGGTCGGCATTGGCATTAAGATAGCCGCCGTCCGAGGCGAACTCGTGGGTATTGTTATCAACCTTGCCAAGGTAACTAAGAGAACCGTCGGAAGGATTGAAAATCCAAATATTTTTTTGCTTGCCCGAAATCTTTTTGAGGTCAATATCCATCGTGCGACCGCTGTAGTTGTAAACCATCAGATAGTCGTTGCCACGTGTAGCACAAAGGCGGTCGTAGCGCTCGCCCTCGTTGCCATTTATGACGCTTTGGTCGGCAATGCGCTCTGTGAACGGCAATGCAAGCATGAGCGCCTTGAGATATTTCATCTGGTTTTGCCCTGGGTCTTTGAGCGCGTCCCACCAAGGTTTCTCAGCACCAAACGATGCAAGCAAGCCAGGGCGTATCATCTGCATAATAGAGTTATGACCATAAGTATGACCGAAGCAGCCACCAAAGACAGCCCAATATGCATAACGACGCACATCGCACGCCTGCCAACGTGGAGCAGAAAAGTCGTGCAGACCTTGCGGAATATCTTCGTAGGAAGGTTCGCCATCAATGATAGGATGTGTCAGTTTGCCATCTTTCAGGCTCATACCTACATATCGCCAGTTGTCTTCTTCGGTATTTTCGGCTATGGTATAGTCGCCATCGCCATTGCGCTGACCGTAGCGGCGGTGACCACTTTGAAACATATTGAAATCGAGCCACTCACGATCGTTGAACCACCAAGCCGAAGTAGTGCGACCGCGCGGATGGAAGGTCATGAGATGCTTGCTGTCGATGGCACGAATGGCACGCGCAAGAGCGTCCCACGACTCAGTGCCTTTGTCGCCACGAATGTCGCCACCTATCATCCATATAATATTCGGGAAATCCTTATATCTATTGGCGAGGAACGTACCAAAGGTGCGAGCTTTATCTACGTCCATGGCTTTTATCTGCGAGCCCCAAACGCAGTCGATAGCTATATATATACCATTATGAGCCGCCTCGTTGATAATATAGTCGAGGTGATCCCAGAAGTCGTAAACACCATCGATGCAGAATTTGGCGCAGTCGAATGTTTCGTCGTTGGCTTGCTGACCATAAATATTGAATGTAGGTATGGCGTTGATGAGCTGAATTTGCTCAACGTTGTAGCCAGCCTTCTTCTCGCACGTCAGATAGTAATGAACCTCCTCGCGGTTGAGGCGGTGCGGCATGAGCCACGACGTGTTGCCAAGCCAGAAGAACGGAGAACCGTCGGCATGGACTATATATCTGTTGTTGTCGCTCACCTTGAGCTGCCACGCGTCATTTTGTGCCGATGTAGCAGTAGCCATCAGCATAGCAGCGAAAATGAGTAATTGTCGAATTTGAAAATGCATATTTCATCTATTTGTAGAGTTGGCGCATTTCAGCATCTCTACATGTAATATCTATTTCTGTCAAAAAAACAGCCCTCTCGCCCAAAGACTAAGGCAAAAGGGCTGATTGTTCAGTCAAATAACAATTCTATTTGAGTGGGTCGAACGTACCATTCGCACCACTACGGTTGCTATCTTCCCAGCCTATGGTCTGCTCTATCTGAACGTCGTTGTTCATAGCGCCTTGTGTGAAGCCGAGGAAGTAATATTTAGCATAGAAATGCATATACTCTTTTACTTGGTTCGAGTCGTATGAGTCGCCTTTCTTCACTTTGTATGTAAGATATTTATCATACCAAGCGCTCAAAGTAGCGAGTTGTGAATCGAGGTCAGCACGGTTCAGATCGACAGCTGCACAGCGTTCAACCGAAGCAAGTGGGTCGTCGTTGACGGTCTTGCCACCGATGGCGTATGCACCAGTAGTGCGGAACTCCACATTGTCGCGGCGTTGACCATTGAGTTTTGCGAAACCGAGATAGTCGCAGGTGTTGCCACCCCAACCAGTGAGTTCCCAAGTAGATGGGCAGCCAGCAATTTCGCGCATATTAGCACCGCCATCGAAGAGAAGCCAACGGCGAAGGTCGTCAAAGCGTTTGCCTTCGTATGCAAACTCAATCTGACGCTCGTATAGGATAGCACTCATACAAGCTGCTTGGTCGCCGATGGTAGATGATAGGCCATAATTATTCTCAGCGGTGTAGCCAGCACGCTCGCGCACTTGTTGCAAATATTGCACTGCTTCGCCTGGTTGTCCAGCACCGCAAGCAACCTCGGCCATATTGAGGAGAACTTCGGCATATCGAATTTCGATGATTGGCGCAGCCGATTTCTTGAAGCCGCTACCCTCTGTACCCAAGAATGAATAGAGAGGCGAAGAGCTAACATCGAGGTCGTCGGTGCGTTTGCGTACATACATACCACGGTTGTTGGTGAGAAGGTTGTCGGCTGCATAGCCACCTTTGGTAGCATCGGCAGTGTCGGCAGCTTCGGTATACCATACGTAGTTCCACAATTCGTAGTTCTTACCATCTGAGCAAGGGTTAGCGCTAACGGTAGCACTTGGATTGCCCGAGAAAGCCCAACGTACGCCAGGGAATGCGAATGTGCGATAGAAACGTGGATCGCGGTTGAGGAACGGACGCTTCTCGTTATATTCTATTGATGATTTAGAGAGCTTCGTGTAAGTATTGCTTGTAGCAGGTACGCCGCCATCGGCCATAGGGAAGATGTCGATGAGCATCTTAGAAGGGGTGAGACCACCACCACCAAGAGTGTTGCGCGGACGAATGCTGTTCTCCCAGTTGTTGTTCTTACCGCCGTCTTCCTCGTCGCTAATAGTATTATAGAACGTAGCGAAGACTGCTTCTGGATTGTTTATAGTAGAGAATAGTCCGGCGAAAGCCGAAGCATTCACATTGCTCGTTCCAACGTAAAGCGAGTGGTTTGCGCTGATGGTCTCGAAGTCGGTCTTCATAGTACTATATGCCGACTGCCAACGCGACTGATCGTTCGCACGGTTGAAGAGTGGGCTACACCAGAGGAGAAGCACGCGACCTTTGAGAGCCAATGCTGCACTTGCGGTGATGCGTCCGTATGAACTTTCGCTATACGTAGAGTTCTTCAGAAGCTCGGCACTCTTGTTGAGGTCTTCCACGATGAACTCGATACACTCTTTAGCCGATGAGCGTGGAGTGTACGAACTTTCAGAAATATCCTGAACCTCTTTGATGATAGGCACACCGCCATACCACTTAACGAGTTGGTAGTAGCACCATGCACGGAAGAAATATACTTGGCCTACAAGTACATTTTTCTGCTCTTCGGGCAACGAACCGCCAAGGACACCTTCGAGGCAGTCGTTGATATTACGTATGCGGCCCCAAACCGAAGCCTGGATATTGTTTGCCTGATTATGGAAATAGTCAGGAACGGTAGTTCCGCTGATGGCCGAGAGTTCGGCATCGGGGTTTACGAATAGGCTGAAACCAGCATACTCTTCGGTGCTCTTCGACTGGTCGTCGGCGTTACCTGTGCAGTTGTATTTCCAGTTTGCATTGGCATCGTCGGGCAAGCACCATGCGTAAATATCGTTCACACGGCTGAGCGCGCCTTCGTAATCGTCGTATACGGTGACGTCAATATTATCGTAGTTCTTCTTATCCTGAAGAAACTCATCGCTACATCCCGTAAAAGCAAGGATTGAAACACCAGCAATGGCAAGTTTCGCTATATAATTTTTCATCTCTTATATCAATTAGAATGTAACATTAAGACCCAAGGTGAATTTGCGAAGCACTGGATAGCTACCATACGACGTCATTGGGTCGATGAACTTGTCGTAATCTTTATACGGATTGTAGAAGCTCAAGAGGTTCTGACCAGTGAGGTTCACACGGACACTGTTGAGGTGAGCCTTCTTTACGATGTCCTTAGGTATGCTGTACGAAATGGTAGCACGTGTCCAACGAGCACGAGTGCCACTCACACGCCAGAACGAAGAGGTGAGCGAGTTGACGCTTGCGTACGCGAGGTTTGGCAATTCTGCATTGCGGTTCTGCTTCATAACTACATTGCCATTGCCGTCAACAATATCTTGATATACATACATATTATCAGGATTCCAGAACGAAGGCATGTTGGTGTATGCCATATCGTTGGCGAACTTGGTAGCGTATGAAGGAAGGAACGAGTAGCCACCCCAACTTACGTTGAACTGAGAAGAGAACGAAAGACCCTTCCAGCTAACCTTGAGGTTCATCGTAGCGCCATAAGGATTGGTGCGGTTGCTGAGGCGAACTTGGTCGTTGTCTTTGTCTACTACGCCATCGGGAGCAGCGTAAGAGCCATCGTTCTGCTGTGCACCACGAACATCTTTATACATAAGCATACCTGGGCGAACCTTGTCGATGCTCATACCGAGGTAGCTGGTGATGTGGTATTTATCGAAATACTCATAAATATCCTGGAAGCTGCGGAACATACCTATGCACTGCAAGCCCCATGTGCCAATGTCGGAACGACCATCTTTCTGAATCTGACGATACTGATAGTCGGTCTTCCAGTCCATCACACGCACTTTGTTGTCGTTGTAGCCAGTATTGATGCCCACGCTATAGTTGACGTTTTCGCCAATGACGTCTTTCCAAGTGAGCGAAAGTTCATAACCCCAAGAGTCCATCTCGCCAAGGTTTGTAGATGCACTCTGCGAGCCAACTGTGGTAGGTATCGACTGCGAAATATTCATAAGCATCTCTCGGTCCCAGTTGCGGTAGTAGTCGAATGTAGCCGAGAGTTTGTTGTCGAGCACATTCAATTCGAGGCCGATGTCGCCTTTGTACGACTTATCCCAATGAATATCAGCATTTACAGCCGAGTTATTTTTGTTTATAGTTATGCGGTTTGTCGACTCGCTGTTAGAAGTGGTACCAAACACAGCACCGCCCTTCTTGTCGAGTGCATAAACCTGCTGCCACTGCCATGCTGCTGCGTTGTCGCGGCCAGTAAGACCAAACGAACCACGGAGTTTAGCAAACGATGCCCAAGGAGCAACGTCGGCAAACCAATCCTCTTGGCTCATCACCCAACCAAGGCTAAGCGATGGGAATTTGCCCCAATAGTTACGCGGAGCAAACTTGGTGCTGGCATCAGCACGGAGAAGGAATTCTACGAGATATTTATCTAAGTATGCATAATTCACACGACCGATATACGAGAGCGAACCACTCTCCGAACGTGTAAAGGTCGTTGTAGGCGTCGATTCACTCGTTACAGAGTTCGACTGGCCTGAGGTGAATGAATATGGATAGGTAACCTTACCAAGCAAATATTCACTTTCTGCCTCGCTGCGCTCTATCGAGAATATCATGCCTACGTTGTGAGCGTCAGCAAATTTGCGATTATACGCAACGTTGAAGTTCACCTGATAGTTATCGGTGCGCGTTGTTGTGCGGTGCAAGTATGGGTCACTCGACGAGTTGTACACCGAAACGCTCGTAAGGTTCGACTCTGTGGTGAGCGCCGAAGCATCTTCGCTACCAACCGAGGTGTAGAGGTGGTCGCCACTGCCGAGTCGGTCTTTCATGGTATATATGGTGTAGCTCGATGCATATTGATTGTTCTTGTCGGTAGAGATGCTCTTAGAATATGAGACTTTCACCTTCAAGCCTTTGAGCGCCTCGCTCCAACCGAAATCATATTCCAAACCAGCGTTGAACGTGGTATTCTGGTTCACGGTTTTGCTGTAGTCGCCATTGTTTTGGAGAACCGAGAAGTTGTAGTATTGATCGGTGCTTACCTTCGAGTTCGTTGGACCATAAGCCGCAATAGGCAATCCGTTCACATACTCAGGAATATAGTATGGGTGAGTGAGAAGAAGGAAGTAGTCCTTATCGTTGCTTGTACCGCCAACGCCCACGAGTGGAGTGGTCTTCTTGCCATTGTCGCCATTTACGGTGAGGTTAGCTTTCAACCAGTCGGCAATAGTTACATCTACGCCAGCGCGATAGTTCCAACGATCGTAGTCGAGTTTGCCAAGGTTACCATCTTGATTGAAGTACGAAACGCTTGCAAAGTAGTTTGCCTTCTCGCTTGCGCCACTCACGTTGATGCTGTGCTGCTGCGTGAAGCCCACTTCCCAATATTTGTCGAGGAGGTCGTAGTTGAGTTTCTTCATAGCCTCGAGTTCGTCCTGCTGGAAGAGGTCTTCCTTTGGCTTGAGCGAAGTACTCGTTGGATCGGCTGCCGTAACAGCGTTATACATACGACCATAGTTATATGCGCTCAACATCTTTGGCTTGCAAACAGCATCGGTGAAGCCGAAGTTGCCCGAATATGAAATTTGAGGTTCGCCTTGCTTACCCTTCTTAGTAGTTACGAGGATGACACCGTTTGCAGCGCGCGCACCATAAACAGCGGCACTTGCATCCTTCAGCACCGAGATACTCTCGATAACCGATGGGTCGAGGTTGTTGAATGCCTCAGCACCGTAGTTCTGTGTGCTGTTGCCAACCTTGATGTCGTTTGGATATATATAACCATCTATGACGAAGAGTGGCTGCTGAGCTGTAGAACCAACTTCCGAGAGTGTTGCAGTGTTACGTATGTATATCTCGGCATTCTCGCCCGGCTTGGTGTTGCCACCGCTAACCGACAGACCGTTTACAAGACCGGTAAGAGTAGAAGCGAGGTTGCCCGACGACATATCTTGCACCGACTCCATCTCTACGGTACTTACAGAGCCCGTGAGGTGTGCCTTCTTCTGCACGCCGTAACCTACGACCACAATCTCTTCGAGGTCCGAAGTCTCATCGTTGAGCGTGAGGTCATATTTATCTTGCTCAGCGGTAACGACGAACGAAGTCGACTCGTAGCCGATGAACGAAACGTTGACTTTAGCACCCACAGGCGCTTTGAGAGTGAAGTTACCTTCGAAGTCGGTAACCGTACCTAACGTTGTTCCGTCGATAATAAGGGAAGCACCAATAACAGTCTCGCCCGTCTGGTCGATTATCGTACCTGTTATGGTCTTTTCTTGTGCGAATGCCACCGTCGAAATCAGCAGCATAAGCATCATTATAAACTTATATTTCATCAATATACGTATTTATGCTTTTGATAATCAATATTTTACTCAAGCCAACGTGGGTCGCCGGTTTGGTTAGCAAGTTGCTCCGAACCTTGCACGGTGAAGTCGCCATTTTCTGGGTCTTTCAGTTGCGGGTCGGTAGTAATCACAGTTTCCGAATTGTCGTAAACCTGACTTCCGTCGGCACTTACGCCTGTTTCGAAGCTAACCGCACCAGTTGCCTCATCTACAGTCGATGGATATGTATTGTATCCAAATACTACGGTAGAATATGTACTTGCTGTACGACCACCGAGGAATCGGCGAGCAACGTCTTTGCAGCAGTTCACGAAGATGTTTTTCGTCATTATCCATTCAGATTCTGGTTTGCCAGAAAAGCCTGAATAGTTACCAAACTGACCTGAAGGGGCAACATTGTAGAATGTACATGAGTTAATAGCGGTAGAGCATGACTCGTAACCAGCCTTCACACAGCGGTTGCCGCCATATTGGATTACATATTTTATCTCGTTGCTCGTGGTGTTGTAGAATGTAGAGTTCTCAACCTTGAGATTATTGATAGCGCCTCCACCTTTGTTTACAAAGAAGAGCGCACCCGACGATGCATTCTCGCCAGTAGCCATCTTCACTACGCAATCGCTTACAACAAAATCTTTTGCCCAATAAGCAAGCGTGTTGTCATAAACAAAATAGCGGGTGAGGTTCAAGATATTACAGTTCTTTATGCTTGTAGGCTTCGTAATATGTAGGAACGAATTTGTTGCATCATTCAATGGATATGCTTCGAACGTCGGATTCGCGCTAAAAGCAATGAAGTTTTTGGCAGCGCCAAGTTCAAAGTCAATATCCTTCAATGTCAAACCGCCACAATACTCTATAGCACCAGCCTCGCCATAGGTAACTGTAGCGTGTGGCTCTTTGCCGAGCGTGCGTAGCGCAATGTAGTGGGTAGAGAAATCTATCGTGCCCGAAACGGTGTATTTGCCACCTCTCACAAGGTCGTATGTAGTTTCGCCGTCTTCTGTTGGCCAATTATTCTCTTCCATGAAGTATACGTATAGGTCGGTGCCGTCGGGGATAGTTTTGAAGCCGTAAGCGTAGGTTTCAAAGGTCTTCACCGTAGCAGCCGAAGCATCGGAGTTGCCAAGTGAAGCATCGCCAAGCGTTGCGAGCGACAATTTATACGATTGGTCGTCGCCACGAACCACAGCCACCGAATAGCCATCGATGACGGTATCGGCAACGAGCACTGCGTTTTCTGCATCGGTAATATTATAAACGGTAAGGTGGAAACCACTCGCACCATACACGAGCGGCCACGAGATGACCGTCTGCGATTTGTCGGCGCTTGCTTCAATAGAGATACTATCGGCAGGTATTGCGCTCATCTGAGTGTTAGTAACCTCGTGGACGTAGCGTTCATCTTCGTTGAAGCCATCATCAGCGCATGAGACCGCCCAAAGCGACACAGACGCTACTGCCACAGCGCAGCACAATTGCCATACTTTTTTGGTTAGCATAATGCAAAATATTTAGATTATTGTTGGTTAGTATTATTGACTAAGACGTTTTCGCAAACCATAGTGCAATTGTTGGCAAACGATTGCATAGTTTCGCAGCGCCGAAATTATTATAATAATTTTTCGTTCTGTGTTAATTTTTGCAAACGATTGTCAAATTTAGCACTGATGCATAAATCCACACGGTAAACCCCATGAATTCTTCGGCGAACGACGCCTTTGTGTATTTTTTCATCATAAGCTACGCCTCTACAATGTTGAATAATTTGTGTAATTAATACTATCAAATATCGAATTCGGTTACCTCCTTCGACAAGTTTCGCCCATTCAAACGTATTCCAAAGCTATACATTTTTATCGCTACAATTGCTCTTTTACACGGCATTTTCATTTGCACAACTACATACGTTGATTGCCTCCGAATTGAGCAAATTCACATCAATAGCATTACTTAGCTTCGAGCACTGCAAAAGGCACTATCATCTCTTCCATAGATATGCCGCCATGCTGGAAGGTGTCGTTGTATTTTTCTACATACGTATTGAAGTCGTTCGGATAGACGAAGAAATCTTCGTTGGTGGCAAATACATATTTAGCCGAAACGCTCGTTCGCGGAAGTTTGCCTTTGTCGGGTTCGAGTTCAAACACGTCGGAAGCTTTGTAGTCAGCCAAGTTGCGACCGTTTTTATATCGCAGGTTCGAGTTCAAATCTTTCTCGCCCTTTATGCGCTGCGCCTTTGACACGCGTATGTTGCCATGATCGGTGGTAATCATAATCTTATAGTGCAGCTCGCCAAGGAGTTTTATCATGGTATATAGCGGACTGTGCTCGAACCACGATTTCGTCAGCGAACGATATGCAGCTGCATCTTGCGAGAGTTCGCCCACTATGCGGTTGTCTGTGCGCGCATGAGAGAGCATATCCATAAAATTGTATACAAAAGCATTGAGGTTGTTCTGCTTATAATTATTGAACTTAGCCACAATGCGCTCGCCACTTGCGTTGTCGTTCACTTTATAATATGCATACTGAATATCGCGCTTGCGGTAGCGCTCGAAGAACGTACCTATGAGTTCCTTCTCGAATTTATTTTGGCTCGACTCATCTTCGTCGTCATCGACCCAAAATTCAGGAAACTGTGCCTTGATTTCCGACGGCATAAGTCCCGAAAATATTGCATTGCGAGCAAACTGGGTGGCCGTTGGCAATATGGCACAATAGAGTTCCGACTTGACGTTGAAATCTGGCGCAAGCATCGAGCGGATAAGTTCCCACTGGTCTACGCGGCAGTTATCTATAACTATCAGCACCACCTTCTCGCCCTTATCGAGCACGGGCAGCACGCGGTCGGCCATTATTCTGTTTGACATCAGCGGCGTGTCGGCAGATTTGGGATTGGCTATCCATTCGGCATAATTTTTCTTCACGAAGCGGCAGAAACCGTTGTTTGCCTCGCGCTTTTGCATAAGTAGCATCTCGTTCATGGTGTCGGTATTCTCGAGCTCGAGTTCCCAGTGCACCAAAGCATTGTAGAGCGCCGCCCAATCGTCGAAGGTGCGACATTCGCTCATCTGCATCTGTATTCTACCATATTCGGCGCCATACTTATCGAGCGCCGTCTTCTCTACCAACGCACGTTTATCTATGAGTTTTTTGATGCAGGCCAACAGCTGCGCCGAGTTGATGGGCTTAACTATGTAGTCGGCTATCTTGGAGCCAATGGCAGCATCCATGACGTTCTCCTCCTCGCTCTTAGTTACCATAACCACTGGCGTATCGGGCGCAAGAACTTTTATGTCGGGCAACACGTCCAAACCGCTGCGACCCGGCATATTCTCGTCGAGAAAAATGATGTCGAAATGCTTTTCGCGGAGTTCGTCGAGTGCATCGAAAGCGTTGTTGGCGGTTGTTACCTCGTGGCCTTTATTGTTGAGTGTCAGGCAGTGCGGACGGAGAATCTCAATCTCGTCGTCGATCCATAGTACTTTGCTCATTATGCGCGATTTTTTGTCACAGCAAGTTACAATTAATTACGAATTATGAGCTACGAGGCATTCCTCGTGTTCTTACAAAAAAAACGAACAATGGTATTACTTTCTCAAACCTTGGAAAAAACTCTGCATAAGGGCTTTGCAATCGTCGCAGAGTGTGCCTGTTTCGATGGTGGTTTTGGGGTGAAGAACGGCGGGTTTGAGGCGTGAGAAGCCACGTTTCTCGTCGCCAGTGCCGTAGACCAAGCGGTCAACTTGAGCCCAAGCGATTGCTCCAGCGCACATAGTGCATGGCTCAACGGTTACGTAGAGTGTGGCTTCGGGCAGATATTTAGCGCCAATGGTTTGCGCTGCCGCACTTATGGCAATTATTTCGGCGTGTGCCGTCACATCGTTGAGGCGCTCTGTTTGATTGTGTCCGCGACCTATTATGCGACCGCCCATAACAACCACCGCACCCACAGGAATCTCGCCTTCGTCGTAAGCCTTCTGAGCCTCACGAAGCGCCTCCTTCATATATTGTTCGTCGGTATTCATCGCGAATTGCTTCGTCCGCCTTTGCGGTTATTGCCCTTCACCATGAATTTACGAGCATACTTATCGGGCGTATACATACCTACCTTGAAATCGACCTTTATTTCCCAGTTGGCGCGCACGTTCACCTTCTCCATATAATAGATGAAACGCTCGGGCTGCAGGTGTTCGGCATAATTACCAGTATCCCACTTGCCGTTTCCGTTGTCGTCGACAAGTAGACGGAGCATATATTCGGCGGGCTTTATGTAGCGGAACGCCACCTTGCCACTCTTAGGCACTTTCACGTGACGTTTAACCTCGTTTTTGGTTGTCACAAGTTGCAATATGCTGTTTGCCGGCACGGAGTCAACATCTATATATAGCGTGCCATATTTATCGAGCGTAGTTATCTTGATATTCTGCTTCACGGCATTACAAGCCAAGCCGAATACATCTACCACAGCAGCCGAATCTATCTCGAGTTTATACTCATGCCCAGCTTCCCAAGCGGCTTTGAAACCTTTGTAGCGAATATTTATAGTATCGTCGAAGGTGGTAAATTCCATTGGATAGAAGATCGTATCGACCTTGTGCGACAGATGCACACCGCTCCAATCGAACTTTTCGAAAGGCGTTTCGGCTGTTATCGAGCCAGTAGAGAATACGCCCAAATTGCCCGAAACGTTGAGTTTCAGCGTAGGCACTTCGGGTTTCTTTTCCTTGCCATCGTCTTTGCGGCGGCGGCGCTGACTGGCTTTTTCGCTCTTCTTCGTCTGAGCCGCCTTCTCGTAGAACCTGAAGTCGAGCGTATCGAGCTTCATAGTGGTGGTGTTGAGCGAATCGATCCAAACGGGATATTCTACCGAAAGCAGAACCGAGTCGCCCTTGGATATTATGGTGTCGGTAATCCAAATAGATATGGTGTCGTTTGCTTTGGCGTATTGGGTAACAGCGTGCGCCACCGAAGGATCTTGACCAGGGAACGAAAGTTTCGGCTTATTCGCCATCGGCTTGTTGAATACGATAGAGAGGAAATCGCGTTTCTTGCGGTCGTTGCTCACTATATATTGGTCATAGTGATCTTCGAGAAAGGCAAAGAGCACAAGCGAATCGGGCGTATAAACAAGCGTGTCGCGCATAATTCGTTCATACCTAAACTCCGACGAGTCGCGCGCGCCAATGGCGGTAGAGTCTATAAGTACGCTATCGGGAATCTGACGAATCTCGAAACTTGTAGTTATGCTATCGCCAAGCCAAGCAATAGTTTCGCCGGGCTGATCGAACTTGAAGTTGCGGTTATTGTCGTCGAGAGCAAAGATGTGGTAATATTTCGCGTTGGGCACGTTCTTTATTGCGAAACGTCCATACTCATCGGTCTTTGCAATACGTACGGGAGCAACAGTATTGAACGCCGTGTCGCTAAGGTTGGCTTGTAGCAATACGTATATACCCTTCACCGGTTTGATGTCTTCGGCATTATATACATTGCCCGAAATCATCATCGAGTCGGTGCTGGAACCCGTCGAGAAGGTGAATGCAAAATTATCAAGCGTATTTCCCTCGTTGAGGTCCGATATGCAGTCGGCGAAATCGAGAGTATAGGTTGTAGATGGCATCAACTCGCCGTCGAAACTCACGGTTATCGTCTTAGCATGAGCATCGGTCTTAGGGGCTTTCTCCATAGGAGGCGACATCACAAACTTCGAGTCGGCATCTTTCAATTGAATATTCTCATCGAAGTTTATAACCACCTTATTGCCACTAAACTCTTTAGCATTGATCTCGGGCGTGGAGCTCACCACCACGGGCTTTTGGCGGTCTTTGGGACCACCTGTTGGAGTGCCAGGATTGGCGCAACAGAAGATGAGCAGCACTTGTGCAAATGCTGCCATAAATATGAAAAGATTCTTAGCGTTGCGCCTCATACTTACGTATTAGTAAACTTTGAAACCTATGATTTTGCGCACTTCGGCGAGCGTCTCAGCAGCACTCTCGTGTGCTTTCTCGGCACCCTCTTTAGCTATGCGCATAAGTAGGTCGGTGTCGTTGCTATACATCTCAATCTTCTCGCGAATAGGCTCGGTGAATTTCACAATGTCGGCAGCAAGCTGCTTCTTGAGGTCGCCGTAGCGGATTGAGCAGTCGTTCCATTTGTCCTCGAAGAATTGCTTCGTTTCGGGTTCTGAAACTATGTCGAGCAACGTAAATAGGTTTTGAATAACCTCAGGTTTCTCGCTGTTTGGCTCAACTGGACCCGAATCGGTAACAGCTTTCATAACCTTCTTGGTGATGGTCTTAGCATCTTCGTATAGATATATACAATTGCCTTCGCTCTTGCCCATCTTGCCCGAACCGTCGAGGCCAGGAACTTTCACTGCCGACGCAGAGTAGTGGAACGACTGAGGCTCAGGGAAGAATTCTACGCCATAAATATTATTGAAACGGCGTGCGCACTTGCGAGCCATCTCCATGTTTTGCTCTTGGTCCTTGCCCACAGGCACCTTCACTGCGCGATGTTGCAGAATGTCGGCTGCCATAAGTGTAGGATAGGTAAGAAGTCCAGCGTTCACATTGTCGGGTTGCTTGCGAGCTTTCTCCTTGAACGTAGTAACACGCTCAAGTTCACCAAGATATGTATTCATATTTAAGTATAAATACAACTCCAAAACCTCGCGAACGTCGCTTTGTATATATATAGTGCATTTAGCAGGATCGATACCACAAGCGAGATATTCAGCCAAAATGGTATGAGCACTCTTAACAATGTCTTCTGGTTTTGGATGAGTGGTCAACGAGTGCCAATCGGCAATAAAGAAGTAGCAGTTGTAGTTATCCTGCATCTTTATGAAGTTGGCCACAGCGCCAAAATAGTTACCTAAATGCAGATGACCTGTGGGGCGAATGCCGCTTACGACTTTTTCCATAATAATATTGTTTTTTCTACGACAACGCTCGAAGTGGTTGGCTTCGAGCGTTATGTATATAAATATTGTCTGATTGTTAGTTGATTATAGTTTTCTGCTTATCTCTATTTCTTCGTATGCTTCGAGCGTATCGCCAACGAGGATGTCGTTGTAGTTGTTGATGCTCAAACCGCAGTCGAGACCCGAAACAACCTCTTTCACCTCGTCCTTGAAACGTTTGAGCGAACCAAGTTCGCCAGTGTAAACCACAATACCATCGCGAATGACACGAACTTTCGATTTGGCTTTCACTTTGCCCTCTTTCACTATACAGCCCGCAATAGTTCCAACCTTCGAAATCTTGAATGTCTGCTGTACTTCGAGCGTACCAGTAACTTGTTCGCGAATTTCTGGCGAAAGCATACCCTCCATAGCCGACTTGATTTCCTCGATAGCATCGTAGATGATTGAGTAGAGACGAATATCAATCTTCTCTTTCTCGGCCATCTTGCGCGCGCCTGCCGAAGGACGAACTTGGAAACCTACCACAATGGCGTCGGATGCCGAAGCAAGCGTAATATCCGTTTCGGAAATCTGACCAACGGCTTTGTGGATAACGTTGACCTTTATCTCTTCGGTAGAGAGTTTTATGAGCGAATCGGATAGAGCCTCTACCGAACCATCCACGTCGCCTTTGACGATGATGTTGAGCTCTTGGAAGTTGCCTATAGCTATGCGGCGACCAATCTCCGAAAGGGTCATGTGAGGTGTAGCACGCATTGCCTGTTCGCGTTGTAGTTGGTCGCGCTTGTTAGCTATGTCTTTAGCCTCTTTCTCGTCGGCGAAGACGTTGAATTTCTCGCCAGCCTGAGGAGCACCGTTCAAACCAAGCACAAGAACTGGTTCTGATGGTCCAGCCTTTTCTACTTTCTGGTTACGCTCGTTGAACATAGCCTTCACGCGGCCATAGTTATAACCGCAGACAACCATATCGCCAACGTGGAGCGTACCATTGCTAACCAAAAGAGTAGCTTGATAGCCACGGCCCTTATCGAGCGACGACTCAATGACGTGACCCATCGCACGGCGGTTTGGATTAGCTTTCAGCTCGAGCATATCAGCTTCGAGAAGCACCTTGTCGAGCAACTTGTCGACATTGATACCCTTCTTAGCCGAAATCTCTTGGCATTGATATTTACCGCCCCACTCTTCAACCAAGTAGTTCATATTGGCGAGGGCTTCGCGGATTTTGTCGGGGTTAGCACCCGGCTTATCTATCTTATTTATAGCGAATACTATAGGTACGTTAGCAGCGGCAGCGTGGTTGATAGCCTCAATGGTCTGAGGCATGACACTGTCGTCGGCTGCAACGATGATGATGGCGACGTCGGTAACCTGAGCACCACGAGCACGCATTGCCGTGAAGGCTTCGTGACCTGGAGTATCAAGGAACGTGATGTGGCGACCATTTTCGAGCGTAACGTTGTATGCACCGATGTGCTGCGTAATACCACCAGCCTCACCCGAGATTACGTTGGTGTTACGTATGTAGTCGAGCAATGATGTCTTACCATGGTCTACGTGACCCATCACCGTAACAATAGGAGGACGCGAGGTGAGTTGTGCTTCATCATCGTCTTCTTCTTCAACTTCAGAAGCCGACTCAACACTTACGAATTCTACCTTGAAACCAAACTCTTCTGCCACAATCGATAGCGACTCGGCATCGAGGCGTTGGTTAATAGATACGAACATACCCAACGACATAAAGGTAGCAATCACCTTATTGATAGGCTCGTTCATCATAGTAGCCAACTCGTTGGCTGTTACGAACTCGGTAACCTTGAGCACCTTCTTTTCGTCTTCCAAACGTTCCTGCTCTTCAGCTTCGCGCTGCGATACAAGTTCACGTTTCTCTCGACGGTGCTTAGAGGTCTTCGATTTTGCGCCTTTGGCAGTAAGACGAGCAAGCGTATCTTTTATCTGCTTCTGTACGTCTTCCTCGTTTACCTCCTGACGTTGCAGACGCTGCTGCTTCTTGTTCTTCTTGCCGCCACCTTGGTTCTGGTTGTTGTTCTGTCCATTACCATTCTGGTTGTTCTGGCGTCCGTTATTATTGTTATTG
>JAFYCM010000073.1 GCA_017539645.1 Bacteroidales bacterium | reverse complement strand
TATTGTCCGCGCTCGAGTGCCTTACCACGATAGATGAGCTGATATGTGCCGTCCCACACCGAGGTATCGCTTGCAAGTACTTGATATTTCTCGCGATAGAATAGGTATTTGCGTTCGCGCGTGATGCGTTTCACGGTCGTTTTTTTCTTCGCCTGTTTTTTTTGAGCATACATATCTATGCCGCCAATAGAGACGAAGAGCAACGCCGTAAATAATATGA
The DNA here is from genome assembly GCA_017539645.1 of Bacteroidales bacterium. GTDB lineage: Bacteria > Bacteroidota > Bacteroidia > Bacteroidales > Marinilabiliaceae > W3P20-009. The sequence goes on along the minus strand of JAFYCM010000073.1, from coordinate 22,017 downwards.
ATAGAATACGCTTCACGCTTCCGTTAGTTTGCCAATTCACCGAAAAGATCATACTGGTCGGCACTGGTGATGCGCACATCGTAGAAATTGCCAACAGTCATCTTTTTATCTCCCTTTATAAGCACTTCGCCATCAACTTCGGGCGAATCGAACTCCGTGCGTCCGTAATAGATATTCTCGTCTTTATTATACCTATCAATAATTACACGCATTACAGAGCCCACTTTCTGCTCGTTAATTTCGGTACTTATAGACGACTGAAGCTCCATGATGTCGTCCTTGTAGCGCTCCTTGTTCTCTTCGGGAATGTCGTCTTTGTAGTGTTTCCATGCATACGTATCCTCTTCGTGAGAATATGTAAATGCGCCCATACGCTCGAACCGCTGACTTTCAACGAATTGCATAAGTTCTTCGTGATCTTTCTCCGTCTCGCCAGGATGACCGCAGATGAAGGTCGTACGTATATGTATGCCAGGCACTTCGCTACGTATGCGACTGAGCAAGTCGAGCGTCTGCTGTTTGGTGATGTGGCGATGCATGGTCTTGAGCATATTATCGGAAATATGCTGAAGCGCAAGGTCGAGATAGTTGCAGACCTTAGGATTTGCTGCCATTTCGGGCAAAATATCGAATGGAAAATCGGCGGGATATGCATAGTGCAAACGCACCCACTCTATGCCGTTAACTTCCGTCAAGCGATGCGTGAGTTCGGCAAGTTTGGGCGCTTTGTACAAATCTGTGCCATACGACGACAAATCTTGCGCAATAACCTGAAGCTCCTTCACGCCGCCGTCAGCAAGGCGTTTAGCCTCGTCGACAATCTCCTCCATCGGGCGGCTCGTATGGCGACCTGTAATTATAGGTATGGCGCAATATGTACAAAAACGGTTGCAACCTTCGGAAATCTTTAGGTAAGCATAGTGCTTAGGTGTTGTGAGTACGCGTTCGTTGCGGAGGTCGGCGCGATAGGCTTTGCCAAGTTCATCGAAGAGCTTAGTCCAATCGAATTTGCCGTAGAAGCCATCCACTTCGGGGATTGCTTGCGCAAGTTCATCTCTGTAACGTTCTGGCAGGCAACCCATAACGTACAAACGTTTGAGTTTATGAGCCTTCTTGCGCTCTGCCATACCCAGAATCATATCTATCGACTCTTCTTTTGCATCGCCGATGAATGCGCAAGTGTTTATTACCGCCACGTCTCCATGCGGATTGGGTGAGTCGTGCGTTGCTTTGATGCCCATCGAAGCCAACTGCGCCAATAGGCGTTCGCTATCGACTAAATTTTTAGAACAGCCAAGCGAAATAACATCTACCGTCATCTGCTTAGCCGCCGATTTTGCCGTAGTCATTATATGTACGTACTTATATTAATTGAAAAGAGAATCGACAAACTGAGTCTTGTCGAAGAGTTGCAAATCGTCGATGCCCTCGCCCACTCCGATATACTTAACCGGAAGCGAGAATTGGTCCGAAACGCCAATAACTACACCACCTTTGGCCGTACCATCGAGTTTAGTTATGGCAAGAGCCGACACCTCGGTAGCCTTAGTGAACTGGCGCGCCTGCTCGAAGGCATTCTGACCGGTAGAGCCATCGAGCACGAGTAAAACTTCGTCGGGCGCATCGGGAAGAATCTTCTTCATTACGTTCTTGATTTTCGAGAGCTCGTTCATCAAGTTCACCTTATTATGCAGACGCCCAGCGGTATCAATAATTACGACGTCAGCCTTCTGTGCCACAGCCGACGCAATGGTGTCGTATGCCACCGAAGCAGGGTCGGAACCCATTTGCTGCTTGATGATGGTAGCACCCGTACGCTCTGCCCAAATAGAGAGTTGCTCAATGGCAGCAGCGCGGAAAGTGTCTGCCGCACCAAGCACAACCTTCTTACCCTCAGCCGTGAAGCGATGTGCCAACTTACCTATGGTAGTCGTCTTGCCAACGCCATTCACACCCACAACCATAATTACGTATGGACGACCTTCGGGCAATTCTATATCCGATGCCGTAGTCTTGCTATTCTCGGCAAGCATGGCGGCAATCTCCTCGCGCAAGATAATATTGAGTTCTTCGGTAGTTTCGTATGCATCGCGCTTAACACGAGCCGAGATACGCTCCACAATCTTCAATGTGGTATCCACGCCCACATCCGACGAAATAAGGATTTCCTCCAATTCATCGAGCACATCAGCATCTACCTTGCGTTTTGCCGTGATAAGACGGCTCAGCCTGCTAAAAAGCGAGGTTTTTGTCTTTTGCAAACCATGATCGAGGCGTTCTTTTTTCTCTTTATTGAACAAACCGAAGAGTCCCATGTCGTGTATTGAAATGATTAATAGCTTGCAAATATAGCAGTTGTAAGTCGGTGTTGAATATCGTATGCGTAATTATAACCGCCGAACTGACGAAAATGTGGGGGAATGAGGCTCTATGGCCGTCAATATTTATATCTATAAATAACTGACAACCACACAAAAAAGCAATCCTCTCTTGCGAAAGGACTGCTTTATATAAAATAAAAATGTGAAAGAAGCTATTAATCCAAGCCAACTTGGGTCCTGCGGAGCCACTCCTGACGGCTGAAGAAGAACGAACTTTCGCGCTCTGCATTCTCGTCAGAATCGGAACCGTGGATTGCGTTTGCCGTCTTGCTGGTTGCAAACATACGACGGATTGTACCCTCGGCTGCTTTTTCAGGGTCGGTAGCACCAATGAGTTTGCGGAAATCCTCTACAGCATTGTCTTTGAGCAACACCATAGCTATGATTGGTCCCGACGACATAAATTCTATAAGTTCCTGATAAAAGGGCTTACCTTGATGAACAGAATAAAATTCTGCTGCGTCTTCGAGTCTAAGCTGGATAGTTTTTATGGCTGCAATTGTATAGCCATTTTCTTCGATTTTCGACAATATGTGACCTATGTGCTTGTTTCTTACAGCACCCGGCTTAATGATTGAAAGAGTTTTATTACCTGCCATATTATTAATAAGATTTAAGATTTGAATACACAATTTTAGATTAATAAAGAGATATGACAAAACTTTAGGTCGATTTTCTTTTACTTTTGGTGGCAAAAAAATGACAACGCAGATGAACGAGACCGAAATCGCTAAACTGAAAACATACATAGACGAGAATCAGAAATTTGTTCTTACATGCCACACCAATGCCGACGGTGATGCGCTGGGCTCTACGCTGGGCTTACGACGCGTACTTATGGCAATTGGCAAAGAGGCTACGGTGATTGTGCCCGACCTGCCACCATCTTTCTACTCGTGGATGCCCGATTTCAAAACGGTAAAAACCTACGAACGTGAGACCGAAGTGTGCGATGCGCTCATCGACGCTGCCGACTGCATATTCGTGATGGACTACAACGACCTCAAGCGCGTAAAGAGCTTAGGAGAAAAAATTATAGCTACGGGCAAACCTACGCTAATGATTGACCACCACACAGCGCCGCAACTGCAAGCTAACGTATGCATATCGGAGCCCGAAGCGCCTGCAACGTGCGAAATTGCATATCGTCTGTGCCGCGCAATGGGATTGGAAGACAAAATAGACGTGAAGGCCGCAACGCTGTTCTACTCTGGCATCATCACCGACACGGGCGGATTGAGCTATAATTCGTCGCAGCCTGAGCTTTACATACTTGTGGCCGACCTTCTGCGCAAAGGCATCGACAAGACTACCATACATAATAATATATTCAATAATAAGAATATGCGTCGCCTGAAGTTGCTCGGCTACACGCTCCACCGCAAGATGCACCGCATAGAGAAATTGCCGCTTGCCGTGATGGCGCTCGACAAGGAGGAACTCGACCGATTCAAATACAACACCGGCGACACAGAGGGCTTCGTAAATTTTCCGCTGCAAGCTAAAGATGTTATAGCTACGGCGCTGATTCTCGACCGCCCCGACTGCATAAAGATTTCCATCCGCTCGAAGGGCGATTTTCCAGTGAATGAGTTTGCAGCCGAATATTATGGTGGCGGTGGACACATCAATGCCGCTGGCGCAAACTGCACGGGCGACTTCGACGAGGTAGTGAAGCAATACGAGAAGAATATTACGGAGTTCTACCTACGTAAATCGCTAAATATCAAAAAGAAATAAATACGTATGAAGAGAGCCGCGTTTGTAATAATAATTACGATGCTATGTATGGCGTGCACGCAAGAGCCAAAGCGCCCACGCCACCGAATGTTGACGCAGAAGGAGCACACGGAGCTAAACAAAAAGATGTTCTTGCGCGACTCGCTTCTCATCACGCGATACTGCATTGCGCAAGGTCTCGACAGCGTGCCAACAGCAAGCGGCATTTGGCTCACCATAACTAAAAATGGCAACGGCGACACAATTCGCATTGGCGAGAAAGTGCGTATTACTTACATAATTAGCGATATGCTCAGCGGCGAAGTGTACTATCGCACCGATTCGGCCATTGGCAAACGCGCTATAGATAAACCATACATAATAGAAGCCGCTAAGGGTCAAGCTATTAGTGGCATCGACGATGTAATTACTCTACTTACCGATGGGAGCGAAGCCACTCTGGTGCTCCAACCCGACAAAGCCTACGGACTCATTGGCGACGAAGACCGCATAAACGGCCGCCGACTGCTTGTTTACAGAATACGAACCGAAAAAATCAAGTCATGAAACTGCATACGTACGTAGCGACACTGCTCATTGCCACTGCCATACTTGCCTCGTGCCACGACAATAACCACGACAACACCTTCAGCGGCATTGCTACCGTGGAGCGCACCGACTCTACTTTTGCGCTGCATTTCTACGACTTCGCATTCTACTTCCCCGATGAGCATCCCGATTCGCTCAACGATGGCGCTCGCGTGAAGTTCAAATGCACCACTGCGGAACAACTCGACACAGCTGGGCTGAAGTTTAACGCTCACTTAGACGAGATGACGGGCGACCTCACAGAGAATATCGTCTACTACGCCACCATGAAGGAGATCCCTCCCAAATACAAAGGCACAGCAATATTGACGCCTGTAGATATGCACATCACACGCGACTACAAGCGCAACGACTTTTTCAACATAACTACGTACTTCACCACCACCGATGATGGTCAAAACGACGACTACGTATGCATGGCACACGACCCAAATTCACAAGTGGCCGATACTACTGTGCTTTGGTTGCTACACTACCAAAATTCGTCTAAAGATTGTAATGTGTTTGCATACAACACCATCTCCGTACCTATAAACGAGCTAAAAAAGCCCGGTTCGGAGTGGATTCACATCAAGGTGCTGCGCTTTGGCTCTGCCAACGACACGATAGCTACAAACTATACGTACGGGTATAAATATTGATTAGTTACGAATTCCTAATTACGAGTTTCTGAAAAGCAACTACAAATTCGGAATCACCATAGCATCGCCGATGTCGTGGCGAAGAGCTTCAAGTGCGCGGTCGATGTGGAATTGGCAGCCATTCTTAGCGCTGTCGACCACCTGCATGCCGTACTCTATCGACGATGCGCGTTTGTCGATGGCTTTGGCTTCGTCGGTGAGGCATTTTTGCACTTCGTCACGAGCGCGTTCAATCTTCACCCACGTCTTAGTAGGGAAATAGATTTGCATAGCCACATTGTGTTCAAACTCTTGTCTTACAGCGTTCGAAAGCAATGGATATAGGTCGAAAGCAGTCTGCACCTTCATCTGCTCGCGCTGTACCATATTCATAGGCGAAATACGGTCGAGGTAAAGCGCCATGCGTTCGTATGCCTGCATCTTGTTGGGCAGCACGCGTTCTATGGAGTTGAGGCGAAATTCATTTGCCATGCGTTCGCGTTCCGTTTGGTGGAATATGTATAGTGCACCCACGAAACTTGCCGCAAGAATAAGTACTATGAGTACGAGAGCAATTGGTGTCATTGTTTTGAGATTTTTTTAGCGCGTGAAAGTTTTATCGAGCGCACGTATTTGAAGAAATCGGCGCTATTATTGAGTTCGCTCTCGCGCGAACAAGCCGCTACAATTGTTGTACGCGCCTTTTTGCAGGGCATAATACTTACGATGCGCTTCATGCCGTTGTCTTCGACGTTCTTCACGTGACGCCATTTATGATTGTCGAAAGCTATGCCGCCGCCGATAGGAAGCGGATTTTCTACGATGTCGGCAGGATGGACGCCCCATGCAGCAATGTGCGCTTGGTCAATCGAAAGTTCCTGACCTTCATGATAATTCACGCCCGACATGAATTGCACCTTCTGTCCGCTGATGCACTCTGCCTCAACGTCCATGGTGCGTTTGTTGGCGTATGCATATACACGAACTGCAATATCTACAGAGTCGCTTCCATAGCAAACGCCGCGCGAAATCATCTCTATGTATGAACAAGTGTCACCTTTCACCACACGAACGTCGCGACCGCGAGTGGCCACAAGTTTCACTTCCTGATTGTTTTTCCAAAGACTTATACCACCAAGACCAACTGTTTTTCCTACTCGATATTCATCGCAGCCCGCGCCATTAGCCATCTGCTGTTTGTTTGGATACCATTTATACTCTCGCAACTCCAAACCAGCTTTTTGTTTTGAGTAAATATCAATAGCTCCGCTGTTGTTGAAATAGATTCGCGCAGCCATATACATATTCTCTACCGCTGGCCCGTGGTGACCAACTTTTCTGTATTGATCGGCTTCAGCTGAATGTAACTCAGTTATCTGCAGACTATCTTTCTTCCAAAAGAGGCTAACATCTGTCTGAGCATAGCTAAGCGTAGCAGCAAACAGGCTGAGAGTCAGCATAAATATCTTTTTCATGGTATAAATAATTATATCAATAAACCGATTTTTGACCAGCTAAGAGCGTGTTCTTCATTAGCGACACGATGGTCATTGGTCCTACGCCACCAGGCACTGGCGTGATATAGCTGCATTTGGGGGCAACATTTTCGAAATCGACATCGCCTTTCAAGCGCCAACCTCGAGCTGCTGTAGCATCGGGCACGCGCGTAGTACCTACATCAATAACCACAGCACCAGGCTTAACCATGTCGGCAGTGAGGTAGGCAGGTTTGCCAATAGCAGCCACAATAATGTCGGCTTGTTGGCAAATCTCCTTGATATTCTCGGTGCGGCTGTGGCAAAGCGTAACGGTGCAGTCGATGCCTTTCTGCGACAAGAGAATGCTCATCGGACGACCAACGATATTGCTACGGCCAATAATTACGGCATGTTTGCCCTTCGTAGGAATGTTGTAGCGCGTAATCAAGTCGACAATTCCTTGTGGAGTAGCCGACACAAAAGCAGGCAATCCAATAGCCATGCGACCCACATTCTGCGGATGGAAGCCATCAACGTCTTTCTTTGGATCGATAGCCTCGGTGATTGTTTGTTCTGAAATATGCTTTGGCAATGGAAGTTGAACGATGAAACCATCAACATCATCATCGGCATTGAGTTTTGCCACCTCAGCCAAGAGTTGTTGTTCGGTTATATCGTCCTCGAAACGGATTAGCGTAGACTTAAACCCGCACTCTTCACAAGCTTTCACCTTGTTAGCTACGTAGGTTTCGCTACCGCCATCGTGTCCGACAAGAATTGCAACGAGATGAGGGCGTTTTTGTCCATTAGCAACCATTTCAGCCACTTTTTCAGCGATCTCTTTTCGTATTTCTGCCGAAACACGTTTTCCGTCAATTAGTTCCATATTTATATGTATTGAAATACTTTGATTTATCGTCTAATCATATTCATCATGCGCTGCATGTTGCTACGTCCAGAGCCCGAATTCATAGCTTTCATCACTTTGCGCATCTCTTCGAATTGCTTCAAAAGGCGATTAACTTCTTGTAGTGAGGTGCCACTACCAGCAGCTATTCTCTTTCTGCGATTTCCATCAATGATTTGCGGATTCTTACGCTCGGTAGGAGTCATAGAACGTATTATGGCTTCGGTGCCTTTGAACGCATTATCATCAATATCAATATCCTTGATAACCTTGCCTACACCCGGAATCATACCCATCAAATCTTTGATGTTACCCATCTTCTTTATTTTCTGAATCTGATCGAGGAAGTCTTCAAGGTCAAATTTATTAGCTGCTATCTTTTTCTGAAGTTTTGCAGCCTCCTTTTCATCGATACTCTCTTGCGCACGTTCTACGAGGCTTCGAATATCGCCCATACCAAGTATACGGTCGGCCATACGCGATGGGTGGAACACGTCGATTGCGTCGATTTTTTCGCCCGTACCTATGAATTTGATAGGTTTATTTACGACACTACGTATAGAAAGCGCTGCACCTCCACGTGTATCACCATCGAGTTTGGTAAGCACTACGCCATCGAAGTCGAGACGCTGATTAAACTCAGCCGCTGTATTTACGGCATCTTGACCAGTCATCGAGTCGACCACGAAGAGGATTTCTTGAGGATCGAGAGCCTTCTTCAAGCCCTCAATCTCGTCCATCATCTGCTCGTCTACAGCCAAACGACCTGCGGTATCGACAATCACCACGTCGAAGCCATTTTTCTTGGCATACTCTACTGCATTTTTAGAAATCTTCTCAGGATTATTATTGTCGGGCTCAGAGTATACTTCTACGCCAATCTGCTCGCCAACAACGCGCAACTGCTCGATAGCTGCCGGACGATAAACGTCGCAGGCAACGAGCAAAGGTTTCTTGCCGCGCTTGGTCTTCACCATGTTTGCGAGTTTGCCGCTGAAGGTTGTCTTACCAGAACCTTGCAAACCCGACATCAAAATCACAGCTGGCTGTCCTTTGAGGTTTATGTCGGTAGCCTCGCCACCCATGAGGGCAGTAAGTTCGTCATAAACAATCTTAATCATCATCTGTCCTGGCTTCACCGCTGTGAGCACATTCTGACCAATGGCCTTCTGACGGACGTTATCAGTGAATTGTTTTGCTACTTTATAGTTAACATCGGCATCAAGGAGTGCCTTACGAACATCTTTTAGAGTGTCGGCGACATTCAACTCGGTAATCTTACCTTCGCCTCTGAGCACCTTGAACGAACGTTCAAGTCTCTCACTTAGATTTTCAAACATCGTTTATATATGGTTTTTATATTATTCTTATGTATGTATAACGCGGCAAAAGTAGCAAACGCTGCTATTTATGCCTAATGCTGGTTTAGAAAACCAACGAATAGCCATCATAGACGGCTGTTGTATCTTGAAATACCGATTGAGCCTCTTGTTCGAGAACATCGGTTTCTTTGTATCTACTTGAATAATGACCAATAAGCAGTTTACCAACACCTGCATCGCGCGCTATAGTTGCAGCTTGTTTTGCTGTGCTATGGTATGTTTTACCAGCCAACTCAGCATTGTCGTCGGCAAATGTTGCTTCATGATATAGTAGCGATACGCCTTTTACCTGTTCCACTATCGATGGTAGGTATGCAGTATCGGATATGTATGCGTAACTCTTGGGCTCTTCTGCCTCGATGACAAGTTCGCTTCTATCAACTTCTTCGCCAGTTACACTATCGAAGTAGGGTTTACCATCTTTTATCGACACGATGTCGGCAATAGATAATCCGTACTTACAAATAGCAGATTTGCGAATATTAGGAGCTTTAGCTTGTTCGCGGAATATGAAGCCATTCGTAGGCACACGATGAACCAAAGGCACAGTCTGAACCTGCACTCCTTTTATGTTAAGGATGACGTGCGGTTTGTCAACAGCCAATGGATGATAGATAATTGGAAAAGTTAGATTTTCGCAAAAGAAAGCAATTTGACGATTAAACAGATCTTCGTAGGCAGCATCGGCAAAGATTTCGAGCGGCGTCGAGCGGTTGAGCAGCGACATGGTAGAAATCAAGCCAAGGAGTCCGAAGATGTGATCGCCATGTATATGAGAAATAAATATGTAATCGATGCGCATGAAGTTGATGTGCAACTTGCGCAATTGGAATTGCGTTCCTTCGCCGCAATCAATCAAAAACGTCCGCCCGGACACAGTAAGTATCTGGGCGGACGGATTTCTGTATGAGGTCGGCAGAGCCGAATTGCAACCAAGCACAGTGAGTTCCATCGACATGACTATAAGTTTACGTCGGCGGTTGTCACCATTTAGTTATTCATTCGCTCTATGGCCTCGTTTTTATTGTCGAGAATGACGATTGGTGGGTCGAAGCGCTGAATTGAAAGCATTCTTTCAACCTCCTCGCTAACGCCTACCAAGAAGAGGCGACCATCTTTACACAAACGATGAGCAATAAGAATAGCACTAAGGCCAACGGCATCACAACTTTTGCATTTCGTTAGGTCAATAATCATCTTATTGACGCCTTTACCCGACAATAGTACGAGTTCGGAACGAAGTTTCGGTGTCGTCTGAGCATCCAAACTCTCAGCGTTCATCGTAAGTATTGAGTAGCCATCATTAGACTGTACTTCAAAATCCATCGTTTTGTGTAATTATTGATAGTTATTATTCACCTTTCTTTCCGTCAGCTTCCAATTTGTCTTTGAGAGCAGCAAGCTCAGAGATGTCGCCGAGAGTTGTTACTTCAACGTCGCTCTTCTTAGCCTTAGCAGCTTTCTTGGTCTCGCGAGCTGGCTCACCGCCTTCAGCAGCACGCTTCTCGTCTTCCCAAATACGTGAGTGAGAGAGAATGATGCGTTTTGCGCTCTTGTTGAACTCGATAACCTTGAATGGAAGTTTCTCGTCTACTTTAGCTTTCGAACCGTCTTCTTTTACAAGGTGACGTGGAGTAGCGAAGCCTTCAACGCCATAAGGAAGTGCTACTACTGCACCACGCTCAAGAATTTCGGTGATTGTGCCTTCGTGTACTGAGTCAACGGTGAAGATGGTTTCGAATACGTCCCAAGGATTGTCTTCGAGTTGCTTGTGACCAAGGCTCAAACGGCGATTCTCTTTGTCGATTTCGAGAACAACAACTTCAATCTTGTCGCCAATTGAGGTGAACTCAGCTGGGTGCTTGATCTTCTTTGTCCAAGAGAGGTCTGAGATGTGGATAAGACCATCGATGCCCTCTTCGATTTCGGCGAAAATACCGAAGTTGGTGAAGTTGCGTACAACTGCAGTGTGCTTTGTGCCAACTGCATATTTCTCTTCGATGTTAGCCCATGGATCTGGGTGAAGTTGTTTGATACCGAGAGACATCTTGCGCTCTGCACGGTCGAGGGTAAGGATTTGAGCTTCAACTTCGTCACCAACTTTGAGGAAGTCTTGAGCACTGCGGAGGTGCTGGCTCCAGCTCATTTCGCTTACGTGAATAAGGCCTTCTACACCAGGAGCGATTTCTACGAATGCGCCATAGTCAGCCATAACAACTACTTTACCTTTAACCTTGTCACCAACTTTGAGGTTAGGGTCAAGAGAATCCCAAGGATGAGGAGTAAGCTGTTTCAAGCCGAGAGCGATACGGGTTTTAGCGTCATCGAAGTCGAGAATAACAACATTGAGTTTCTGATCGAGTTGAACGATCTCTTCTGGATGTTGTACACGGCCCCATGAAAGGTCGGTGATGTGGATAAGACCATCTACGCCGCCGAGGTCGATGAATACACCGTAAGAGGTGATATTCTTAACAGTACCAACGAGGATCTGACCCTTCTCGAGTTTCGAGATAATATCTTTCTTCTGTTGTTCAAGTTCAGCTTCGATAAGAGCTTTGTGAGAGACAACAACGTTGCGGTATTCGTTGTTGATTTTGACAACTTTGAATTCCATTGTCTTACCAACGAATACATCGTAGTCGCGGATAGGCTTAACATCGATTTGTGAACCAGGCAAGAATGCTTCGATGCCAAATACGTCCACAATCATACCGCCCTTAGTGCGACACTTAACATAACCCTTAACAATCTCGTCGTTTTCGAGAGCCGCATTTACGCGATCCCATGAACGGATTGCACGAGCTTTTTTGTGAGAGAGAACCAACTGACCTTTTTTGTCTTCGCGGCTTTCTACGTATACTTCTACAGTATCACCTACTTTGAGGTCAGGATTGTAACGGAATTCATTGTTATTGATGATACCGTCTGATTTGAAGCCTACATTTACAACGACTTCACGTTTTGTGATTGCAATCACAGTACCGTCTACAACCTCTTTTTCTGCTACGGTTGAGAGGGTCTTCTCGTAATCAGCAGCTTGCTGCTCACGACTTTCGGCTACTTTCGCGCCGCCATTTTCCAAGGATTCCCAGTCGAAACCAGCAACACCTTCTTGAATTTCACTCATGAATAAAAATGTTTTTCTAATTAATAGTTAGACATTATGCTGTTATAAAACAAACGGCGCAAAGGTATCCTTTTTAGCCAATAATTCAAATAGTGTTTTTATTGATACAAAGTGGCATACGTACACTCGCGCAAGTCAATAAATCTGCAAGGTCAGGCGAATTTTCTATTTATATACAGATCCGTTTTATGCTCATTTCGCCACCTCTTTTTCGCAATTTTGAACATAATTACTCATAGAAATAAGAATTATTAACTACATAGGTAATTATGAGTTATGTGTTACGAGTTACGAATTGTGAATTGTGAATTATAAAACCTTAGATAGGTGCGAGAATAAAAAAGAATCAGCCACCTCAAAATGTCTGAGATGGCTGATTTGTTATAAATAATCCTTCAATGATTATTTCACACTTTGAAGAGAACCTTCTACATATTCAAATTGACCTACGCCAACGAGTTTGAATACAATTGTCCAGTCAGTCTGGTCGAGACCATAGACGATGAAATTGATGGTGTAAGTAATCTCGATGCCTTCGATTGGTTTAGCATCTGGATAGAGAACTGACAACGTACCTGCCCAAGCCTCTTTCATGTGGTTTTGCATAAGCGCAAGAGCCTCATCGTCGCTCAAGCCTTCGTAGCCTGCTGAGTATTGTTCGCGAGCCTTAGCTACACGCCAATCGACATTGTTCTGATATGCGGTACTACCGGTGTAGTATTCGTTGTTAGCATAGCTCGTCACATAGCCTTGGCCCTTCGTTGTGAAACCAAGTGGAGTGTCGATATTCTTCCAAACCCAATCGGTACAAGCTTGATAGAAATATCCACTTGTAGATGCCTTTGGCAAGTTGATAACTACCGAAGGATCGAAAGTAAACGCGCCGTTGGTCTTCACGAATTGGCTCTTAACAACTTCCGAAGTTGCTACTTTGCTCCAAGCGCCATCGAGGAAGTTGTATTCGTCTACGCTGAGCGAAGTAACCTTGCTTGTAGCATCGTAGTAATTATAAACCACAGCCACAACGTCTTCTTCCATTGCGTAAGGCTTGTTAGCAGCCAAATACTTAGGAATATAAACGTCAGCCTTATCGGTAGCGCTGAAGTTAGCATACTTCAAGCCCATTGCAGTGAAGTCAGACGGATTGAGAACAATCACACCCGAAGTATATGCCGACCATGCTGAACCGTTATATTTATAGAGAGCGTACTTGGTTTCGGCAGTCGCAGCCTTGAGGCTCTTCTTACCCGACACGCTGATTGCATCGCCATCTTTGTAATCTTCCGATACGTATACTTCGAAGAAGCCATTCACATCGGCGCCAGAGAAGTTATTTGCTACGCACTCGAATGTCAATTCTGGAGCAGTAGCCGACGACAAGTCGATTTCTTCGGTAACAGCCCAACTTTCGCTCTCGCAACTAGTTTTATTTATATAGCCAGAAGCCTTCAAACCGTAAGCCTTGGTAGCGCTCCAAATGTATGATGCACCATCGGGAAGAGTTACGTCGACGAACGAGAGACCTTCTGGAGCTGCGGTGCTTTCTGAGCAAAGGTGTTTAGCGAAGTATTTACCAGCGTATGCGCCAATATTGCTATATGCAGCATCATACTTCACAGTTTTAGCATTCGATGTATTAGCTATACTTACACAGCCATCGCCTTTCCATGCGAAAATCCACTGACCAAAACCATCTTCAGGTATTTCTGTAGCAAGATTGAAATTGTTGTATGTACCCTTCATGAAAATGTAGTTACCATCTGCATTTTTCAGCGTATAGCCAAGGCCACTTGCTGCAGCAGCAACTTCGACCAAATATGGAGCTACGCTCTCGGCTGAGAGTTTTTCTGCTGCGATAACAGGATTCTCTGCTGCAAAATATCCGTATGTCTTGCCGGCATCTTTAGGCTTAGCGAATGGCACCAAATTGCCATCGGCATTCTTACCAGCAATGAAATATGTACCACCAGCAAACTTGGTAGCCAACGAATAAGTACCATCTTCGTTTGCCTTATACATATAAAGATCCGAACGACCTTCGACAGGCTCTCCAACATGAACGTTTTCGAGTTCGATAGTACCAGCTGTTTCGGTTGTGCTGATATAGCGGAATCCTAAGCGAATTTTCTTACCAGCGAATGCCGTAAGATCTACATTCGACGAAGCGTAGTTGTATGAGTTACCTTCTGGAACGTTGTTCACAGTAACCTTTGTCCACGAAGAAGAGGCCGCAGGTTCGTCTGTATTAGGTTCGGTTTCTGAATATTTATATGTTACGAAAGCGTAGTCGCCATTCTCAGCTTGAACGTTGGCAGCGAGAAGCGAAGGAATCTTACCGAATGTGCTTGATGTAAGGTTAGCTACACCATTGTCGGAGCCCCAAGCCGTAACATAATCGGCATCTGTAAGCGTGTAGGTGGTAGCTGCAGCTATCTTACCGACATATTCAGGAAGTTCTTTATTCTGATTGTAAGTAACCTTCACAGCCGATGCATTGTCGACGGTTGGATATTTGCTTGCCAACAATGTAGGTATGTATCGTGCAGCAAAATCGGCAGAGCTAAACGATTGTGCTTTTGCCAAGCCACTCAATTCGGCAGCATCGGCAGCGTCGACAGGACTATACTTACTAATTGTCGAATAGTCGGCTTCGGTAAGTGTATAGTCAACCGATGTCACAACTTTTTGGCTTTCGGCAACCATCTCGTCGAGGCCATCGAAATATTTATCATTGTAGTCACAGGCTGCCAAAGTGAGGAGCGCTGCACTTGCTATATATAATTTCTTATTCATATTCTTCGTTTTGGAATAGTGTTAGAACGAAAGTTTGAAATTAACTGAGTATGTGCGGCCAAAAGCGTAAAATATCTTCCATGCAGTTTGCCAACTATGATCAGAGCCATCGGTTGCGTCTACAATATATTCTTGATCGAAGAGGTTGTCTACGTTGCCCGAGAGTGTAGCGTTGAGTTTCTCACCCATTTGGAACGAGTAACCCATATTGGCGCTAAACTTATGACCTGAAGGTATGCGCCAAGGTGAGCTATATACTTTCACACCATTGAATGTAACGTCGTTGGTAGAGAAATCCCAATCGGCATAGTTACGAGCAAAGAGGTTGTAATCCATACCTACACGAAGGCCTTTCATTGGTTTGAACTTAACACCAAGTGCGGCAGTAGTCTGTGCCGAACCACCAACTTTTACTTTGTCGAGTTTGAAATCCATGTGAGCATGGTCGTCTGCTTTCATACCCGAAGCAATTTCCAAATCGGCATTTTTGATTGGTTGACCACCCGAGTTGTAGAAATAACCTCTTGTATCGCAATCCCAAACCCAATCGCCAATTGACAACATACCATTAACGTCGAGCCATGATGTTGGACGAGCAACGATGTCGAGTTCAACGCCCATGTGGCGAGCATCGATACCTTCCATATTTATCGACCATCGATCTTGCGTACCATCTTTGAGAGTAACGTCGCTCGACTTTGCCATCGTTTTATTCATCCATTTGGTGTAGTACGCATTAAGATTTGCTTTGAACCAAGAATTTTCAAAACCATAGCCAACTTCCAACGAAGCAATCTTCTCGTTCACAGCATCTGGGTTAGTAGCGTTGCTAACGGTGCTATTGAGGAATGCGCCTCCTGAGAAGAATGGTGCACGGCTAATGAAACCTGCATTGAAGAACACGTTCTGATAGTCGTCGATATTATAGTTAGCACCACCTTTGACTGTGCCACTCCAGAAGTTCACGTGGTCGCTCTCGGCGTTGTCTTTATCGTAATAGAAACGGTCGTAACGCCAATAAGTAGTATTAGCAACCGAACCAGAAAGGAAGAAATTGAGTTGATCGAGAGTGTATTCACCTTGAGCAAACACACCACCTTGAACGGTGTAACCATCGTAGTCGCGATAAACTACGTCGCCTACATGCAATTTCTTATTCTTGAAATTAGCGTCAGCTGCGGCTGAATTATTAGCAGCTTTTACGTTTGCACGATAGCGGTCGATATAATAATCACCATTATAAAGGTCGATTATTTCGTTGGTGTGTATACCCTTATACCAACGGAAGTCGACACCGCCCGAAATCGTGAGATCTTCGGTTACTTGATTGTTATAGTTCGATAGCAAACCTAACCAAGTATGGAAGTTTTTACTAACCGACATAACCATTTCAGAACCATGGTCGCTTTGCTCGTTTATTTCCTGAATTTGGTCGTAAGCAAACGTTCCATCTTCATTACGGAAGTTGTAATTAAGCGCGCCATTCGAAGCACCATACCATTTATTTGAGTATGCCGAAGTGGTTTGTCCGCTATAACCAAAACCGCGACCTATTGATGTATACAGAGCGGTCGAGAGAGTTTGTTTATCATCAATTTGCCATTGGTGATTGAGCGAAATTTGAGGCTTGTGATATTCGTTGCGAGACGATGTCTTTCGCTCACCATTTTTACCAAAACCGTATGTAGGATTGTATTTATACTCGCTATCGTTCTTCATGTAATCTTTCACCTGCTGCCACCCAACAATTGACAATCCATCGTATCCTGAACGCTGATTGTGCCACTGTGGAGCGCCAAAAGCAGTAATCGAAAGTTGGTGACTATCATTAAGACGCTTAGCTATGCTTGCGAACCAGTTATACGACTCGTATTCGGTTCCTTGTACATAACCATTACCCCACGTCTTAGCTAAGAGTAATGTCAACGCCCAACCTTTCTCATTCATACCGGTCGACACGGTAGCCAACATCTTATGATAGCCATCGTTACCAACGCCGTATGACAGTTTACCGCCTTTCTGAGCATCAATTGATTTGGTTACAATATTTATGGTACCACCAACCGAAGGTGCCGAAACTTTGCTTGCGCCAAGACCGCGCTGAGTCTGCATAGAACGAGTAACATCAGACAAGCCAGCCCAGTTTGACCAATAAACGCCACCCCACTCCATATCGTTGACGGGCACACCGTTAATCATCACAGCAACGTTAGCGCTCTTGAAACCACGCATATTGATTTCCGAGTCGCCAAAGCCACCACCTTTCTTGGTAGCATAAACACCAGGCGTAGAGTTGAGAAGTTCAGGGAACTCTTGCGTACCAAGTTTTTCATCTATAATCACTGGATCAATCGACGACAAAGCCACCGGTGTTTTACGCGAAACAGCCACCGACGATTTTACAACCACGTCATCGAGAGCTTTCGAATCTGTTTGCAACTTTACACGACCAAGGTTACCGCCGTTGGTGTTGATTTTTTGAGTCACATATCCAAGATACGAGATTTCTACATCGACAGGGGTCGTTGTAAGGTTAATTTTGAAATTTCCGTCGATGTCGGTTACCGTACCATTTGTAGTGCCGCTTTGCACAACGGCAGCGCCAAGGATTGGTTCACCCGATTCATCAATAACGGTACCAGTTAGATTGGTTTGCGCAGCGGTACTTATGGCGAACGCCAACATTACTACTGCTGAAAATAGGCCTTTCATATTAGAGTTAATTATTGATTAGGTTCAACGTGCGAAATTAATAATTATGAAAAACCACATATAGGTAGTCTATATTTTTTTACTATTTAGATTAAAACCAACTAATTGAATGTATGCAAGCTATACCGACGCATATTGGTCTATTTTCCTCTACAAACAAACTTTTTTTCCACTTTATAGAACCCCAAGGTGTATATTTGCCAGTGTTAAGAATTGTAACATGCAGCGAGTTTTGGTTAATAATTATAACTGGTCTAACTGCTTAATTTTCATTTTTATTATCAAATAATTAATCAAATAAAATGGATTGGAATTCTAAAGAATTCATTTGGCTCGATTGGACAGTTCTTGTCATCGGCCTCATCGGAGTGGTTGCCGCGGTGTGGTATGCCATCTGGAAAGACAAAAAGGCGCAGAAAGGTGAAGACTCATCGGCCTACCTATTTGGTAAAGGCGAGCCTTGGTATGTAATAGGTATGGCAATATTTGCCGCAAACATTGGTTCGGAACACCTTGTTGGTCTTGCCGGCACTGGCGCTAAAGATGGCGTAGGTATGGCACACTGGGAGATGCAAGGTTGGATGATTCTCATCCTCGGCTGGCTCTTCGTTCCGTTCTATCAGTTACTCATCAACAAGATGGGCAAAATTATCACCATGCCCGACTTCCTGAAGTTCCGCTATACTCAGCGTACGGGTTCATGGCTATCGATTATCACTTTGGTTGCATACGTATTAACTAAGGTATCGGTAACCGCATTCACTGGTGGTATCTTCTTCAAATACTTATTGGATATTCCTTTCTGGTATGGTGCTATTGGCCTTATTGCCATAACAGCAGTATTTACCGTTTTTGGTGGTATGAAGGGTGTTATGACGCTCTCGACCATTCAGACGCCTATACTTATAGTAGGTTCATTCCTCGTGCTCTTCCTCGGTTTGGCAGCACTCGGCGATGGCAGCATTGTTGACGGTTGGGCAGCTATGAAATCTGTTTGCGACGCCGCTCACGACGGTTTCGGCACAACGCACATGTTCCACACCGACCCAGCAGACCCAATGTATCATCAATTCCCTGGCTACGTGGTATTTATTGGTGCTTCTATCATTGGTTTCTGGTATTGGTGTACCGACCAACATATCGTACAACGTGTGCTTGGTCAGGTTCCGGGCGAAGACAATAAAGTAGTTATGGCTCGTGCACGTCGTGGTACTATTGCAGCAGGCTTCTTCAAGATTTTGCCTTGCTTCATGTTCCTCATTCCAGGTATGATTGCATACGCTCTTTCACAAAAAGCTGGTAGCGGCATCGTAATGGATATTACCGATCACGAATCGACCGACGGTGCTTTCGCCATGATGGTGAAAAACATTCTCCCAGCAGGTATCAAAGGCATCGTGACGATTGGTTTCGTTTGCGCTCTTGTAGCATCGCTCGCAGCATTCTTCAACTCATGCGCAACACTCTTCACCGAAGACTTCTATAAACCTATGAAGAAAGGCAAGACCGAAGAGCACTACGTATTCGTAGGTCGTATGGCAACAGTAGTTGTTGTACTTCTCGGTTTGGCGTGGATGCCTATTATGATGAACATGGGCAACCTCTATTCATACTTACAAGATATCCAGTCGCTCATAGCACCTGCAATGGTAGCTGTATTTACGCTCGGTATATTCTCAAAGAAGATTACTCCAAAGGCAGGCGAATGGGGCTTGATTGGTGGTTTCATCATAGGTATGATTCGTTTGCTTACCAACGTAATCACCGATTCGGGTAGCGCAGCAATGGACGGCGCATTCTGGAGCGCAACCGCATGGTTCTGGCAGACCAACTGGCTCATATTCGAATGCTGGTTGTTGGTATTTATAGTTTTATTGATGGTAGCAGTAAGCTTCTTCACTCCAGCGCCATCGAAAGCACAAGTAGAAGCAATCACCTTCACCGCCGACTTCAAGAAGAGCATCCGCGAAAGCTGGGGTACCTTCGATATTATCGGTACACTCGTAGTGATTGGTCTCTGCGCATGCTTCTATTACTATTTCTGGTAAAAAAAATAATTGAAAATTGAAAGATGCATCAGCACAAAACGTTGCCTAATTGTCAACTTTCAATTTTCAATTTTCAATTTGAATAGATATGTTAGAAGATCTAAAGCAAAAAGTATTTCAAGCCAACCTTGACCTCGTAAAGCAAGGTTTGGTGATTTTTACATGGGGCAACGTTTCGGGCATCGACCGCGAAAAGGGCCTCGTGGTTATTAAGCCTAGCGGTGTCGACTACGACACGATGAAGGCTTCGGATATGGTGGTTGTCGACCTTAATACGGGCAAAGTGGTGGAGGGCGACCTCAACCCAAGTAGCGACACGCCTACGCACCTAGTACTTTATAAGGCATTCCCTAATATTCAAGGCGTTGTACATACGCATTCTACCTACGCTACAGCATTTGCTCAGGCAGGTCGCGACATACCTAACATCGGCACTACTCACGCCGACTACTTCTACAAGGACATTCCTTGCACCCGCGATATGACCAAAGCTGAGGTTGAAGGTCAGTATGAACTCGAGACTGGCAATGTGATTGTTGACGAGATTCTCAACATTCGTAAGATTAACCCAGACCATACGCCTGCCGTGTTGGTGAAGAACCACGGTCCGTTCTCATGGGGCACATCGCCAGCCAATGCCGTATACAACGCAAAGGTTATGGAGCAGTGCGCTAAGATGGCGTTCGTGTCGTTCTCGGTTAATCCCAACACAACGATGAATCCGTTGCTCGTTGAGAAGCACTACAACCGCAAACATGGTCCGAATGCATATTACGGGCAGAAAGGTCAAAAACACTAAAATTCATAATTCATAATTCATAATTTGCGGCAGCGTATGAAGACTGATAACATAGTTAAGGATAAAAGTTTATCATTCGGAATACGCATTGTAAGGATGGTTAGGCATCTACTGAAAACTTGTACTTACGCTGAGCATCCTATTTTTACGCAAATTCTAAAAAGTGGAACAAGTATAGGTGCTAATATCAGAGAAGCAGAACATGCTGAGAGTCTAACTGATTTCAAGCATAAGCTAAAAATTGCATTGAAAGAAGCTAACGAATCTCTCTATTGGCTGGAAATATTATATTGTTCCGAATATATTGATGAATCTCAATATAACAGTATGAAAAATGATTGTGTAGAAATAAATAAAATCCTTACGTCGATAATAAAAACGATAAATAATAAACAAAGTAACAAACCATCATAATCATAATTCCGCTTTCATTATGAATTTTGAATTATGAATTATGAATTAAACATTTTGGAAAAATGGCTTTCGAAAATCTAGAAATCTGGTGGGTCACTGGTGCCCAACTTCTTTATGGTGGCGACGCTGTTGTTGCCGTTGATGCTCACTCAAAGGAAATGGTTGACGGCTTGAATAAGAGCGGCAACATTCCTGTTAAGATTGTTTATAAAGGTACAGCAAACTCTTCAAAAGAGGTTGAAGAGGTTATGAAGGCTGCCAACAACGATGCTAAGTGTGCTGGTATTATCACTTGGATGCACACCTTCTCGCCTGCTAAGATGTGGATAAAAGGTCTTCAGGCTCTCGAGAAACCTTTGCTCCACTTCCACACTCAATACAACGCCGAAATTCCTTGGGCTACCATGGATATGGACTTCATGAACCTCAACCAATCGGCTCATGGCGATATTGAGTTTGGTCACATCTGCACTCGTATGCGCGTAGCTCGCAAAGTTGTTTGCGGTTACTGGAAAGACGAAGCTGCTCAGAAGCAAATAGCTGTTTGGGCTCGCGTAGCAGCTGGTGTGGCTGATGCTCACAACGTTCGTTGCTTGATGTTCGGTATGAATATGAACAACGTTGCCGTTACCGATGGCGACCGCGTAGAATTCGAACAGCGTCTTGGCTACCATGTTGACTACTACCCAGTGTCTTCATTGATGGACTACTTCAAGAAGGTTACCGACGCTGAGGCTGACGCACTTGTTGAAGAGTACAAGAAAGCTTATACCATCAAGATTGACGAGAGTGGCGAAAAGGTTTATTGGGAGAAGGTTAAGAATGCAGCTAAGGCAGAAATCGCATTGCGTCGCGTATTGAAAGACGAAAACGCAACCGCATTCACCACCAACTTCGACGACCTTGGCGATGCCGACATCAACGATCCTAACTTCGTTGGTTTCGACCAGATTCCGGGTCTCGCTTCACAGCGTTTGATGGCCGAAGGTATCGGCTTCGGTGCTGAAGGTGACTGGAAGACCGCT
>JAFYCM010000013.1 GCA_017539645.1 Bacteroidales bacterium | reverse complement strand
TTAACACTTTTAGGGCTATTAGTAGTCTTATGCACTACGAAGGCATACGCTGAGTCTGAGATCGACAATAGGAGACTCTTCTCAACGTCGGAAAACTCGCGAATTGAAATTGCGACCTACAACCTAATGGCGGACTGCGTATTTATGACTCCTGATGGCGAAGACGCAGAAATTCGTGTCGCAAGAGAATTTATGCTATCGGAGAACTACGAAGAATTCGATGACCCGTGGTACACTTTCCCTTGGGGCTGCAACAAAACGAGGAACTCGATAAATGGCATGTCGGAAGAAGATTCCATCCGTATTTGCGCCGTAACCTCTCTCGACGAAATTGATTCTGAATATGGTGGCGATTGGGGGGAATATATATACGACAACACTGCCCCTTGGCGTACACCTACTTACGAGGAACTCGATTACATTCTCAACAAACGTCCAAATGCTGCAGAACGACGCTACAATCTCCATTTGAATGGCTCGGGATTTCAAGGCCTTATGCTTCTACCTGACAATCCGAGCGAGAGATTGCAAGAATTGATAAATGAAAGCAACGTCTTGAATGGTAATGACTTACACACTGTAGCCGACTCTACATCTTATTTCCAAGAAGAGGGCGCCGTTGTCATTTCGTATGAAAATTTTGGTGGCGACAACATGGCAGAATTTTATTGGACTTCAACCGGTTACGACGTAACAGAAGGTAAAGGCGAAGCTCCATACCTAACTGCGATGGCATTGTCTATCAGAAACACTCACGAGAATGGACCTGAAGTCGTTTTCGTAAATATGTCTCGTAAGAATATGGCCAAAGTTCGCTTGGTGCGCTCTGTTTATAAAGTCAGCTTAGTACCAAACGTTGCAGAGCGTGGTGACACAGTAGTAGGCTATGCTTATGGTAATTATGCATCTGTTTATGCCGCACCAAAAGAAGGTTATGAGTTCTATCATTCGTACGACCACTCATATTGGGGCTACTCTGCTGAAGACAATTACCAAACCCAAAGGAAACTTGGTATCGAATTATACGAAGTGACCCAAGACACGACGCTTACAGCTTTCTATCGTAGTAAGCAACAAGTAAATTTGCGTCCAGAGTTCTACGACCTTGAAGGTCTTGCTCCGTTCAATGTTATAGAAAACTTATATATCCAAATTCAGGCTACTGACGTTTTAGGTATGGGCGAATGGGATTATATAGGCGACTGGGGCTATACTGCAACTAAACAAAACGAATGGGTTGATTACAGCTGCTATGGTAATCACGAAGAATATTACGATGCTCGAATGATCTATTCTAAATTCGGTGTTGGCGACGTAGTTAATATGCGTGTACCTAAAACCATAGAATTTGAAGAGGAATCTACATTCAATGAAGACCTCAATCGCGAGCTAGCCGGCGATGCTGTTACGTTGACCTTTGATAAATGGGAATTCTTTAGTGGAGAAGTTGCCGAAGAGCCTTACGTAGGTTCATTCACAGAAGAACAATTGACAGATACAGTCATTGCATTGCCGATTGTTGAAGAATTGGCAAACAACGGTTTTCTGGTCGTAAAGCCTCGATACATAGAGACACAGCGTATTAGAAGTGTCGACATAAAGCCTGAAGATGACTTCATCAATATTATTGATTTGATTAGTAAGGTTTCTTCTGATACCACATCCACCAATGCTAATGTTGGTTACGAAGGTCTTGTAAGCGATGTTCCTGAAGAATTGGTTACCAACGATAATGAAGGTAAAGTATCCAAGATGTCTCAAGAAGAGCTGGATGACGTCAATCTGGAAGATCTTGGAGACAACCTCAAGACATTGAACTCTATTGCAGGTAACTTCATCGGTCAAATCAATGCTTCAAATACCGACATCAACGAACTTATGGTGAAGATGAATGGTAGTTTGTTCGACAAGTTCGACACTAGCGCCGTGCTGCAAGATCTCTACTTCGATAATACGGCTATCTATCTAAATATCACCGACGAATCGGGCAACTGGAGCCGTAGCGCAAATGGTGATACTATCTATATAAATATTCTCGCTAATGAGGTTAGTGGTTTGATTGATGGCTTCGCTCTTGCTGGTCACATTTCTGTAAGAGATGAACGTTCTGCTGAGGTTCGCAAAGGCGATGCAGATCTCGTAGACTACGTAATTAGCGTGATAGGCGAAGTGAAAGAGGGCGCTACTGTAAACGGATTCTACTTCGATATGTTTACTTCTAAGAAGACTTTGAAAGCCGTTCGTCTCCGCGAAGTTCAGCCTATCAAGATGGATAACAGCGGTTCGGGCGGTAGCTGCAAGATGGCTTCTACTTACTCTGACTTTGGAGTGAAGAAAGCCATCTACGACTTCCGATACAGCGAAGATGAACTCAACAAGTCAAGCCGTAAGTTCAGCGAAGAGGAGTTTGCTTGTGGTGCCGTTGCATATTGGCTAAACTATAGCGGACCTGGCTACACTGGCCAATACACTGCTAAATGGGCTCAAGGTGTTAAATATCCAGTACTCGCCAAATCGGCCGACGATGCTCTCTATGGCATCAACTACAAGTGTGGCATCTTTGCTGATGATGTTATTACCAAGCTTACGCACTTCGCTACCAAAGGCAATGTAGTTACCATGGAATACACGCAGAAACCTACCAAGATTCTTGTTGATGGTAAAGACATCACCACCATCGAAGGAAGCACATTCGGCGACGAGAGCGCTTCGTTCATAATGACGGTAGGCAACAAGAACGTTGAGTTCGTTTATCCTACTACCTACACCGTTAGCTTCAAGACCGCTGAAGGCGATGTATTGAAGACTGCCGAAGAAGTTTCTACATACGTAGGCGACAAGGTTAACGCATCGGATGCTCAACTCGCAAACATCAAGAAAGATGGCGTTGTATATAAATATGTTTCGGGCAACGAGGAGATTACTATTGTAGAAGATCCTAAGCCAACCGAAAACGTGCTCAACCTCGTATTCGCTGCCGATTCTGCTACGACTACCGTCAACTTCCTCTATGGCGAAAAGGCATTGAAAGATGCCGAAGTAGTTATGGGTAAGATTGGTAAAGCTCTCGTAGCTACCGATGCTCAACTTGCAAACATTGAACTCGATGGTGTTACTTATAAGTACGTCAAAGGCAATACCGAGAAGACCATCGCTGCTACAACGAGCGATAACGTACTGAACCTCGAATTTGCAGTTTTGACCAACTATACCATCAACTTCGTACTCGAAGATGGCACCGTACTCAAAGAGGCATTCACTGCTGACATCGTAGAAGGAACAACATTCACCGCGTCGGAAGAGCAGATGGCATACTTGGTTTACAACAACCGCGTATATGCATACGTAGAGGGTAACGCAGAAAAGACTGCAACCACAACGGCTGCCGACAATGTGATAACTCTCGTATTCCAGCCTAAAGAAACGGTAACGACCTTCACGGTTAACTTCGTAGCCGACGGTAAAGTACTCAAAGAGGCCGAAGTTGTTGGCGTTGACATCGATGCTACCTACACTGCTTCTGCTGAGCAACTTGGCAATATCAATATCGACGGTTTGATATATGTATATGCATCGGGCAACGAAGAGAAGACCGCTCTCGAAGATGCTTCGCAGAACGCTATTACTCTCGTCTTCGAAGCTAAACTCGTTGAGGCTACTATCAACTTCACGTTGTCTAATGGTTATCCGCTGAAAGATGCTGAAACAGTAGAAGTTGAGATAGGTAAAGAGTTTGCTGCTACTGAAGCACAACTTGCTAATATTGTTGTAGATGGCGTTACTCATACGTATGTATCTGGCAACGTCGCTAAGGTGGCTGTAGATACTCCAAGCTCGAACGTAATTACTCTCGTCTTCGCAACAGTTAAGGCAACGCCTGTTCGCTCTATTGCAGCAGACAAGGCAAACGACGGCACCATATACGACCTCCGCGGCGTGAAAGTCGCCAACCCATCGCGTGGCTTGTACATACAAAATGGACGATTGATTTTGGTTAAGTAATTTGTAATATGTAGGGATACGACTTCCGTATCCGTTCTGAATGTCATTCTGAGCGCAGCGAAGAGCCTATAAAACCTTCGCGCAGCTCAGGATGACATTTTTCTTTATGGCATTTGGAGGTAGGATTTCCCCATAATTATGCGTTCAAATTAGTAGAGGTTACGTACGTATTTACATATATAAATAACATTAATTTTGTCTTCATAACAAAAAATAACAATTTTGCAGTCGCAAACAACGGCACACAATTATTATTGAATAATTACTAAGACATGAAAAAGTATTTACTGATTATTTGTGCAATAGCACTTTGCGTTGGAGAAGTTCAACTGAATGCACAAAACAAGCTAACAAGAGAGGAAATTCTTTCGATGACAACGGAGCAACTCTCTGAATTGCCACTCGAGGATTTGATGCAAGCCGTAGAGACACTTGGCGTAAGTAGCATCGATGAACTGTTTTCGCTAATTATGAACAAGAACGTGTCGTCGGCATCGAAGCAAGAGGAAAACAGTTTCACATCGCCACTGTCGTCAACCGTAATTACACGCGAAGAGATGCGTACGTATGGCATCTCCACCATCGAAGAGGCGTTTCGCTTGATTCCGGGCATGATAGTCTCGGAGAAGTATAATGGTATATACGACGTGCAAATGCGCGGTCTGTCGAACATACCCGACAACAATCTCCTCTACTACACCGACAACATGAATGTGCTGCTGATGATTGACGGCCGCATAAGCCATAATTATGGTATGGGTTCGCCAATTATGGAGTTTTTGCCAATATCTATCGAAGATATTGAGCGCATCGAGGTTGTGCGCGGTGCTACATCGGCACTCTACGGGCCGAATGCAGTTAATGGCGTTATAAACATCATCACCACCAAACCCGACAAAGGCTCGCACATCGTAGATGGTAGCATACAAATGGGCAACAACACTGCGGTGGCTGATTTTGGTATACGTAAGAGCATAAATAGTAAAATATCGCTCGGCCTGACCGCAAATGCTCAAATTCGCAACCGTCCAACCGACAAGATATACCTATTGCCAAGTTCGGGCGCTTACCTTATGAACGATGAAAAAACGCTAAGCCAGCAACCTTATTGGACGAAGGAAGGCATTGGTCAACTGCTCGCTACGGGCGCGCTGACCGACTACTCCGCTGGCGGCCGCATAAGTATTGAGCAATATCGCCGCATGATTGGCTTTGCGCAGCTCGGCACAACCGAATACTACAACACATTTAATTACAAAAGTGTAGAGGGCGACCCCAATGCAAGTTGGAAAGACCCCGACATGAGCCGCCGTACGTATGGCGTGAATGGCTACTTGACCATTGTGCCAAACAACGATGTACGTATAGACCTCACGTGCGGCTACCAAGATGCCTGGATACAAAACACCTCCGTAGGCAACGACGACTCAGCTCCGCGCGGCAGAAAAGCCAAGACGTGGTATGCTAACCTCAATACTTCTATCTACGACCTCAAGTTAGCTGGCGACTTCAGTTCGGGTGACTACGACTTCATTGTGGCATCTAACGGCTTCCAGATGAACCGCGGCGACAATATGCATATTCAAGCCGAATACGATATAAATATCAACGATTTACAGATTCGCCCAGGCGTTAGCTATCAGACGGTTTACTACAAAGAGACCGACGCCAACTACTTCGACTATGGCTACGGCCCCGAGGAACTCTGTTCGTTCTTTGGCTACATAAGTAAAGGCGACAACTCTACATGGCTCTACGACTTCGCACCAAGCCTCCGCCTCGACTACAAAGCCGACAAGTTCCGCGTGATAGGCGCTGCCCGCATCGACAAGACGCGCTTCCCCGACAAATGGAACCCAAGTTGGCAATTCTCTGCAAGCTACCAACTCAACGAAAACAACTTCATTCGTTTTGTTTACGGACGCTCGTTCCGCTCCAACGCCTTTGCCAACACGAGCAGTAAGTACACTTGGCCACGCACTGGCAGAGGTATGCCGTCGGAGATGCAATACTTAGGCAACACGGAATCGCCGCTTGTACATATAGACAACTTCGAACTCGGCTACCGCTGGCGTCCGACCAACTCCGTACTTCTCGATGCGGAAGCCTTCTACTCTAAGAGTCAGGACTACGGCGCGCTCAAGTCATACGCATCAATGCTGATAATGAAGGAGAGCGACATTAACAATTCGCTCAACTCGCTCATTCCGCAGCTACTTACTGGCGCCCTCTCTACCGACGACATGAGCGACGCTCTGATGGGCATAATAGGCTCTAAAAGCCAACTGAAATACGACAAGATGCCATTCAAAGTGTCGCAGCTCGGCATAAGCCTCAACCTCGACTGGATTATTTCATCGAAACTTATCGCCAAGCTGAATGCTAACGTTCAGCGTACCACCATCGATAAGTATTATCAGTATAGCCAAGCCGAGATGATTATGAAGCAACTCACAACGTCGTACGCAACCACCATGGCTACACTTCCGTCTATGATGAACGAGATTATCACCAGTGCGGCTATGAGTGGCGACGTAGAAGGCTACGTAACGACGCTCTTCGGCGGCCAAGTGATGACCCACGAGTTCGATGCCGAATATGCAGAACGCGGCGATGCTTTGCTCAACGAGATTCTTGCTGCTTATCAGAATGGTACGTACTTCCGCAACTGCGACAACCCTCTCGGTCTTTACTATACGCTTAAGTATAATATTGAATACGACGTGGCTACATCGGAATACAACTTCGCAAGTAGCGCCAGCGAAAGCGCCGAACTCACCAACGGACATAAACACAAAGCTACGCCTGCAGTTTACGGTATGGTAGGTATGATTTACAAGCCTATTGAGCAGCTTTCTATTTCGGCATTCGGCAACTACCAAAGCAAACGCGAATACACCACCAACTACGGCGTTGCCAAGGTCGACCCGAACTTTACGCTAAATATGAAAATTGGCTACAAACCTATCGCTGGATTCGAACTCTTCTTCAATGCGCACAACTTGCTAAACTCTCAGAAAGAGGAGTTTATATATACCGACAAAATTCAAGGCATATACACTATAGGCGCGAACTTCTCGCTATAGTAGAGTGCTTTTATAATTACAAACGGAGCAAACACTGCAATGATGTGTTGCTCCGTTTTTCTATATACTGCGATTATTCAAATACCTACAAAAAAGAACCGTCCCGATTTTCATCGAAACGGCTCTTTCTAATTAATACTCAAACTATTTTATCCATTGAGAGCTTCCGCACCGGAAACAATCTCGATAAGTTCGTTAGTAATAGCACCTTGACGTGCTTTGTTGTAAAGGAGTTGCAAATCGCCGAGCAATTCCGTTGCATTGTCGGTTGCCTTGCTCATGGCCGTCATGCGTGCTCCATGCTCCGAAGCCAACGACTCGAGCATTGCACTGTATAAAACTGAGCGCACTGCTTGCGGAATCAACGCTTCGAGGACCTCTTGCTTGCTTGGCTCTATGATGAAGTCGTGATATGCAGCATCGGCATCTTGCTCCGAAATGCTCAACGGCAAAAGTTGCTTAAGAGATACGCGCTGCACTGCGGCATTTACAAACTCATTGTACACAAGCACCACTTGTTTGTATTGCCCTGTGTAGAACTTCTGAACTAATTCGCCAGCTATTTCGTAGATAGCCTGCTGCGAAGGAGCATCGAGCAAATCGTTGTGATTAGCCGCTATTTTGTATTGTCGCGACTGCAAACCTTTGCTTACTTGCTTACCTATCGCCACCAATTCTACATTGCCCGCAGCATAATCTTCAGCATAATCCTCCTTCATTAGTCGGTCTACTTCCTTCACTATGTTGGAGCTAAAGGCGCCAGCCAAACCTTTGTTGGAAGCTATAGCCACCATAAGTATTCGACCAGTTTTATACTTCTTGAAGCCTTTGAATTCGCTACCAATGTCGTCGACAGAAGCTGCAAGGAAGCCAACAATTTGTTGCAACTTATGTACAAACGGACGGATATGGTCTACATCGTCCTGCGCTTTTTTGAATTTTGCTGCCGACACCATCTTCATGGCACTCGTCACCTGGCGAGTGGTCTTCACTGAATTGATGCGGCCGCGAATCTCTTTCAAATTTGCCATAAGTTACCCCCTCTTTAGTTCTGCTGTAAGCGACTGCTAACGTCTTCTGCCACTTTCTTGAGCACAGATGTTATTTCATCGTCAATCTTACCTTCGGCTATGCGCGCGAGCACATCTTTGTGTTGCAACTGCATATCCTCGATAACTTGCTTCTGAAATTCTGCTACTTGCGATGTCTGTATGTTCTTCATCAAACCGTGCACACCGCAATATAGTATAGCTACCTGCTCCTCAACAACCATTGGCGAATACTGAGGCTGCTTAAGCAACTCAACATTCTTACGTCCTTTATCGAGCGTAGCCATAGTAGTTGCGTCGAGGTCGGAACCGAATTTCGAGAATGCCTCAAGTTCGCGATACTGCGCTTGGTCGAGTTTCAGTGTACCAGCCACTTTCTTCATCGACTTTATCTGCGCCGAACCACCTACACGCGATACTGAAATACCTACGTTGATAGCTGGACGAATACCTGCATTGAACAAGTTGCCTTCGAGGAATATCTGTCCGTCGGTAATAGAAATTACGTTCGTAGGTATGTACGCCGACACGTCGCCTGCCTGTGTTTCGATGATAGGTAACGCCGTTAGCGAACCACCACCTTTCACCATCGGTTTTATAGAATCAGGCAAGTCGTTCATATTCTTAGCAATATCGTCAGACTCTACAATCTTAGCTGCTCTTTCGAGGAGGCGTGAGTGTAGATAGAAAATATCACCAGGATAAGCTTCACGTCCAGGTGGTCTGCGAAGTAGCAAACTAACCTCACGATAAGCTACGGCCTGCTTCGACAAGTCGTCATAAATAATAAGAGCCGAACGGCCCGTATCTCTGAAATACTCGCCAATAGCTGCACCAGCGAATGGCGAATAATATTGCATAGCCGAAGATTCTGATGCTGCAGCCGACACAACGCATGTGTATGCCATTGCACCATGTTTTTCGAGCGTACTTACAATTTGTGCTACAGTACTACCCTTCTGACCGATAGCTACATATATACAATAAACAGGTTCACCCTTTTCGTATAAGCTCTTCTGATTCAGAATAGTATCTACTGCAATAGCCGTTTTTCCTGTTTGGCGGTCACCGATGATAAGTTCTCGCTGACCTCTACCAATAGGGATCATTGAGTCGATGGCCTTTATACCAGTCTGAAGAGGTTGCTTAACTGGCTGACGGAAAATAACCTGCGGAGCTTTACGCTCGAGCGGCATTTCATACAAATCGCCAGATATTGGGCCTTTGCCATCTATAGGTTCGCCGAGCGGATTAACCACACGACCGATGATGCCTTCACCTACGCGGATTGATGCAATGCGGCGAGTACGTTTCACCGTGTCGCCCTCTTTCACTTGCTGTGCGTTACCCATCAACACAATACCAACGTGGTCTTGCTCGAGGTTCATCACTACGCCAGTGGCTGCACCAATCTCAACCATCTCGTTCACTTGCACGTTCTCGAGACCATATGCTGTGGCAATACCATCGCCTACGGTGAGCACCGTACCTACCTCTTCTAACTTGGTCGACGACTCAAATTTCTCCAACTGCTGTATGAGCAGATTAGATACTTCTGAGGCTTTTATATTTTCCATATAAGTCGATGTTTAGTTTATACCTTAAGTTGTTTTTCAATCTCTTCCAATTGATGCTTCACACTATTGTCTAACTGCTTACCATCAATAGTAAATATCACACC
Organism: Bacteroidales bacterium; assembly: GCA_017539645.1. Taxonomy (GTDB): domain Bacteria; phylum Bacteroidota; class Bacteroidia; order Bacteroidales; family Marinilabiliaceae; genus W3P20-009. The sequence continues at coordinate 85,899 of JAFYCM010000013.1, read as the reverse complement.
GCCTATAATATCGCTATCGGTATTATAGAGTGTCTCCACTGGAGCATTCAATTTAGCACTCAGTTCTTTGGTAAACTCTGCTTGTTTAGCATCGCTGAGCTCAATGGCAGTAGTTATAACAGCGCTCTTTATTCCCTTGTGCTTTCTGTATAGCGACTGAAACACACGCAGTATTTCGTCTACCATATCTATACGCTCTTTCTCAACGAGAAAAACGAGGAAATCAGCAAGCGAAGGAGCAACGTTTTTTGCGAATACGCCATTAACCAAGTTCAATTTTTCCGACTGCTTGCGCAAAGGCGAAGCCAAGAACGAAAGCGATGACGGAGCTTGCTCGAAAGCTGCTCTTATATCTCCAACGTTTTGGTACGTCTGCTCCAAATCGCCCTTTTTATCGGCATATTCATAAAGAACCGTTGCATAACGGCGCGCTATAAGACCTATGTTCATAACATCAATTCTCTATTAATTGAAACTACTCTCTTTCAGGTATTTTTCAATTAGTTCTTCCTGCTTATTGGTTGTTTGCAGGTTCTCGGCCAATATACGACCAGCTATTTCTACCGACAGTTTTGCAACCTGCTGCTTGAGTTCAGCAACGGCATCGGCTTTATCTTTTTCGATTTGAGCCTTTGCATTTGCCATAATCCTTTCAGCCTCAACTTGTGCCGATTGACGTGCCTCGTCTACGATTTTGTCTTTCATAGCACGTGCCTCTTTCAGCAACAGGTCTTTTTCTTGTCGTGCTTCGGTTGCCATCTTAGCTCTGAGCGCTTCCATGTTTTTCAACTCTTCGGTTGCTTTTTGGGCAGCCTCAAGCGATTGCGCCACCTTTTCTTCTCGCGACTTGATGGCTTCCAAAATAGGATTCCATGCAAATTTTCTCAAGAGGAAAAAGAGCACCAGAAACGCAAAAGTTGACCAGATGACTAATCCGGGTTCTGGCGACAAAAGGTTCATGACTCAATAATTAATTGTTGGTAATGAGCGCAATAACTATTGCAAACAAGCCTGCACCTTCGACCATACCTGAAGCAATAAGCATTGCTGATTGAATCTTGTTGGCCATTTCAGGTTGACGTGCCATAGCATCGCATGCAGAACGACCTACATTACCAATACCGATACCAATACCGATTACGATAAGACCCAAGCCTACACTAATAAATGATCCCATAGTTCAAAAAATTTTTGTGTTAATATTTTGTTTGTACTTAATCTTCATCCTCCGTTGCCAAGCCTATATACAATGCCGATAGCACCGTGAATATGTATGCTTGCAATGCTCCTAATATCAATTCCAATCCAAAGACAAACAATGCCAATAGAACCGATGGCACAGCCATCACATACGACTGCATCATAAATATCATTGATATAAGGCTGAGTATAATTATGTGTCCACCTGTAACATTCGCGAATAGACGAATCAACAGTGTGAATGGTTTTGTAAACATGCTTATTATCTCAATTGGCACCATAATAAACTTCAGTATAACCGGCACTCCTGGCACTGTAAAGTTGTGCTTCCAATAATGCTTGCTACCACTGACGTTCGTAATTATAAATGTTATTATAGCCAACGTTCCTGTGAAGGCTATATTTCCCGAGAGGTTAGACGACCCTGGGAAAAATGGAACCAAACCAATAAGGTTGTTAAACCAAATGAAATAGAAGATTGTCAATAGATACGGCGTGTATTTATACGACCTTTCTTTTCCGATCTGGTCGTCCGATATATCTTTCACAAATAGCACCAACATCTCCACTAACGACGTTCGACCATGCGGAACTTCGCTCTTTTTGTACGAACGCGCTGCGCCAACGAACAATATCAATAGTATGGCTATGCACATAAACATAGACATTACGTTGCGCGTAATAGAAAGGTCGAGAACTTTTTCGAGTTCACCCGACATGCCTCTCACCATCAACTTGTCGTCCACCATTCGGTATACGTAGCCATTATGCTCATACTCTGCACCTTCATCAAAACTTGACGAGGTGGTAATCAATACATCTCCATTATAATATGCGATCACAGGCAACGGGATAACAAACTCCTCTTCTTCGCCTTGAGCATTCTCATACCCAAAAACTGGCCAAGAGTGCGAATCCGAAATGTGCCCATTTATAAGACCAAGCATATCGAAACCTTCTTCTACTTTGGCAGAGTCGGCCGCTTCTCCTGCCGCATAGGCACTACTGCCAGCAAACAGCATCAATATAATTAACCAAAACGACTTCATAATCCGTTTCATAGTTATGATTCTTTAGTTCTCAATCGTATTTGCGATAGAATCCCAAACTTCTCTATTAGCAAGCGTGAAATTTACGCAATAATATTATCGCATATATAAGAGATGCGTGTTATTTTATGCCATCATGGCGTTGTCTATTACGTATAAATAGTTCAGCGCGAGCACTAACCTCGCAATTTACTATTTATTTCTTTTCTGGTTGCGCTACGGTCTGACGTTTGTCAGTCATGCTGCAATTGCCGTTGAATACTGCGCCTGGCTCGATGCTCAACTTGTTAACCGACATTTCGCCCTTGAATACTGCAGAACTCTTCAGCGAGAGAAGTTCCGAAACCTCTATCTTACCTTCGAAACTACCAGATATTTCGGCATTTACACATTTGATAGTACCCTTGATACTTCCTGCCGAACCCAAAACCAACTTACCTTTAGAAACTATGTTTCCCTCTATAACACCGTCTATTCTCAAATCGCCATTGGTATCAATATCACCAACGACTTTCGTTCCCGAGCCAATAATATTCGGCAACTTATTCTCTACTTCAAATGTCTTTCCCATTTTCTACTTCTAAATCTTTATTCAATGCAAAAACAAATGTACAGAAAAAACCTTCGAATATTTTTTCAAAGCAAATGAATTATTTGATTCATGGCGCGTATTTGTTCTTCCTTGTCCACTTCCACCAAGTTTTTGGCCGATTCTGTGTAGTACTGAACGGCATTCAGAGCGGCAAGTTCCTCTCTAAACCAGTTCTTTCGCATGAAGCTTCGCTTGTTTTTCTGTAGTGTTGCTTTACCCATATTTATTTCTATACGTATAAAATCCTTACGACCAAAGCGCTCATTACGAGCATCTTCCACTATTTGCTCTATTATAGAAGATGGCTGGCGCATAGCCGCGGTGTGTTCTGCAATTTTAGCTATACTTTGAATCAAATCTTCAGACAATCGCATTCTTCGCAACGAAGAGTTTACGCTCAATAGTATTGATTTATACTCTCGCACGAAGCGCGTACTTATGTACGACAGCAATCCCGATACCTTACATATTATATATTGCTCATCGGTGAGTTTTTCGGCAAGAGCCAGAGTATCAAGGCGAACCGAGAACATTTCGAAGAACTCCTCTTCAAGTTTGTCGGTCGATGGGAACAACAAACTATGTATGTACGCCTCAAGGTCGGCAATCTTCAATCGCTGCATTTTGCGCTTGAGTACGTCGTTGGGCTTATACGTAGAACCCGGCTCGGCATATTCTGGCTTCAATCTCTTTATGAAATACATATCTACCTCGCCCTTGTATTTCACCGGCATACGCCCACGATGTTCACACTCGAAGTAATCACATATTCTAAGGTATGTATCGCCACTGACATTCACCTCCCCCGGCATACCCGACGACTCCATGCGCGATGCAAGATTCACCGAGTCGCCCCAAATATCGAAGACGCGCTTCTTGTTGCCCAACAAGCCCGAAACCACGGCACCTGTATTTATACCTACGCGAATGTTCCAAAAACCATTCTCTGAGACCTGACGCTGCTTCACATAAGCAATCATACCAAGACCTACGAGCGTCACCTCGATAGGATTAGCACTGTCGGGCTCAGGCACACCGCCTGCACACATGTAGGCATCGCCGATAGTCTTAATTTTTTCAACCGAGAATTGGTCAACCAATTCGTCGAAATATATAAAGTATCTATCGAGTTCGTCTATAAGCTGATCCTGATTAAGTCGCTCGGCAATCTTCGTAAAACCCTGAATATCTGCAAAAAGCACTGTCGCGCATTCGTATTTCTTAGACCCATGAGCAGCTCTAATTGGCACTCTCATGGCTTCGTCGGGCACATCTTGCATCTCTTTCTTCCTATTATATAGGTATAGAAATACAACCGCTACAATGAGCAATACATACGATATTACCCACAGCGGAATTCTAAACGGCTTATCGTAAGCAATTTGTATAACCTTACGTCTACCTTCGTTATCTACAATATCGACCTCGGAATGCGATGCCAGTGAAGTTTTCACAACAAACGATGGCAACTCCAACTGATAATTCGAAAGTGTGTCTTCGCCGTCAGCTATATATATAATGGTATACGGCGCGGCGAACAGCGAGTCGGCACACCAACTAAAAGTCACAACATCAGACGAAGTTGTAATACCACTCTCCGACACAGCCACCATACGGCAACTATCATTAGAATAATAGATAGTTTGTGTGTACCCAGTATCTATTGACGCTACAAAGAAAAACATCAATAGTAAAAATGTTCGTACGTGTTTTAGCAAAATGGTCATAATATGAACCGCGTAAATATGTGGCAATTTAGTTTTTATTTTACAATTATTCACTTATTTTTGGAGAATAAAATATACTTATCACATGGGATCATTTACTGATAATATCATTATTCCGTACGATTTCACGGAGAAAGCTGATTGTGCAGTAAGACATGCCGCCATTATGGCCAAGAATCTTAATGCTGAGATTATATTGCTCAACATCATTAAGAAGGAGGACCAATTAACGGAATCGAGTTCAAAACTTGACAGCGCAGCTTCAAAATTGAAAGACGAGCTGATGGTTCCTGTTCGTGGCATTATCAGAGAAGGCACAATCTTCAAGACCATTAACGAAGTCGTTGACGAGCTGAAGAGTTTGGTGGTCGTTATGGGCACACACGGTATGAAAGGCATGCAAAAGTTGACCGGAAGTTGGGCACTGAAGGTTATCGTTGGCTGCCATGTTCCATATCTGATAGTACAAGAAGACCCTAAATACAACAGCCCAGCGAACGTTCTTTTCCCTGTCGATTACAAATTGGAATCGAAGGAAAAACTCAAGTGGGTTAGTATGTTGTCATACTTATCGACAATAAAGATCGTTTTGTTTGCACAACAAGGCAACGGTCCTATGTATGACAATCCTACCAAGGCTAACATGAATTTCTGCAAGAGATACCTCGAAGAACGCGAAATCCCTTACGAGACTATTTGGGTCGACCAAAAAGGTTCGTTCTATGAGCTATCGCTCAAATATGCAGAAGAGAATCATGTTGACTGTATCATGATTACTACTACGCGCGATATTGGTATCGCCGACTACATCTTGGGTGCATACGAGCAATCGATTATTGCCAACGAAGCTCACATTCCTGTCTTCGTTGTGAATCCAAGAGCTGAAGTCAAGTTGACTTACACGAACTTCTAACAACAAGATTTTTACAAAAATGTTGCAAGGTGGATTTCTGACAATCCGCCTTGTTTTTTTCTGATACAATATGCAACAACTATTATTCGCCACCCACAACCACAACAAGGCCACAGAGATTCAGAAACTACTGTGCGATAAATACATAATAAAAACACTCGACGACATAGGCATAGATACCGACATTGCCGAAACAGGCACAACCCTACTTGAAAACGCAAGAATAAAAGCGCGCTACCTACACGAAGTCAGCCACTCTGCTTGTTTTGCCGACGACACAGGCTTGGAAGTTGACGCACTAAATGGCGCACCTGGCGTATATTCTGCGCGCTACGCAGGCGAAGATTGCAACTCGTCGAACAACATCGACAAACTACTCCGCGAATTGCAAGGCGCGGACAATCGTCGAGCTCGCTTCAAAACCGTCATTGTATATATAGATAACAACAACGTTGAGCACTGTTTTGAAGGCATAGTCGAAGGACAAATCATACGCGAAAGGAGAGGTGACGGAGGTTTTGGATACGACCCGATTTTTGTTCCTAATGACGCAAAAGGTCTTACATTTGCACAAATCCCCACCGAGGAGAAGAACAAGATTAGTCACCGAGGAAAAGCAATAAGAAAGTTAGTTGCCTATTTATCAGAACAACAATGAAAATCAAAGCATTTGCCCTTATCGTCCTAATAGCACTTTGTCAAAAATCAGCAGCTCAATGGGTCGACCATTATAGCTACAACAATGCGATATTCGTAGGTATCGTAGGCGATAAAGCCGTAGCTTGCAATAGCGCAGCTGCGTATGCATACGACACCGAAGCGCTTGCTCTTGACAAATATTCTACTGTCAATGGCTATCTATCGGCAACAAACATAAGTGCGTTTCTGTGCGATGGGACAAATACTTACATCGGTTACTCCAATGGACAAATTGACATTTTGAACGTCAATACATACACAACGCAAAACATACCAGAACTTAGCATTTCGGATAATGTGTCATCGAAGAAAATTCGTGCTTTTCATAAAGATGGCAACACGCTGTACTGCGGCTTCGACGAAGGTTTGCTGAAAATAAATATCAGCAAAGCAGAAATATCATCGTATTATAAAGTTTACAACAAAGGCATTGGCGTAAATAGCATAGTTACTGATGATAAATATGTATACGCAGCCACGGGAAGCGGTATTTTCTATGCAGACAAAACGAGCAACATTCTCGAAGACCCATCAGAATGGACGCTATTGGCAAACAAAAAGGCTTCATACAGCAAACTATATAACTACAATTCGCAAGTAATAGCTGCCCAAGGCTCTCTTGGCGACACTTGCCTAATTGAACGAGTTGTAAATGTTGACTCTATGCTTTGCATCGCTAAAGAGCCATATTTTAGAGACTTGCTCTATAATAATGGTTACTGGGGCATTGCGTGCGACTCTACAATAAACATTTACGACAACGATAATAATAGTGTTGCAAACATTTCGTCGTACAAATTCACCAATGGCGCAAGCACGACACTTAACGTTCGCGGCGCAACATTTTTCAATAGCAAAAACCTTCTCGCTATAGCCGACAATACGTACAACCTCGTGATATGCGACTTGGAGGGCAATGCATCAAACTACCTTCCCAATGGACCATACAGCAATGACTGCTTTGAACTGACCGCCACTAAGAATTGCGTATATAGCACTATGGGCGGAATTCGAGGCGGAAAATGGGGCTCGTATAGCTACGCCGCATATATGTATCCTTATATATATAAAAACTATGGTGGAAATTGGTATTCTCAAAGACTTCTGCCTTGGTATAGAGATGCTCTTCGCTTATCTATAGATCCTACCAATGGCGATATATATATTGCTTGCTATGGCGGCGGTTTGAAACACCTAAACAAAGATTGCAAAGAAATCATTACGTATGACCAATACAATTCTCCGCTAACAGCACCAGAAGGCTACGAAGCCTTCGTTATGAGTTTGGCCCATGATGCTGATGGAAATTTGGTTCTATTTACGCCTAACGTTATGATTGGCCTGAGAGCATTCAAAAGTGGTAATTGGTACGAACTGGACTATCCTTTTACAGATTATGCGGTATCTGGCTATAATATGATATGCTCATCCAATGGACATTTCTGGTTCGCATATAAATGTTGTAAGACACCTGGCATTTTCATCTTCGATACCAATGGCACAATAGATAACGATACTGACGACAGATTCAAAAGTCCTGTTAGCTACCCAAAGGATTCAAGATATTACGGACTATCGTACCTAATAGACGAAGAGAACGAAGTTGTTGGTGATGGATTTGTAAATACTATCACTGAAGACAACGATGGCGTGATATGGATTGGAACAAATGACGGCATTGTTACTTACGAAGACGATGCTAACGTCTTCGAGGTTGGAGACATGCACTACAATAGAATAAAAGTTCCACGCAACGATGGCACAGGCTTGGCAGATTATCTATTGAGCGGAGAAAGCGTCACAGCTATTGCGGTTGATGGTGCTAATCGTAAATGGGTCGGCACAAAAAAATCTGGCGTTTTCTTCATTAGCGCCGATGGTACGTCAACGCTTGCTTCGTTTGATAACACTAACAGCCCGCTGCCGTCTAACGAGATAAATAGCATTGCTATTCACCCTACAACAGGTGAGGTTTTTATAGGTACGACAAACGGAATCATAGGATACCAAGGCGATGCCACAGAACCTGCGACCGACATGAAAAAGCTGACCATTTCGCCCAATCCAGTCCGCCCAGGATTCTCAGGCGAAGTAAAAATCAAAGGTTTTGTCGATGGTTCGATTATTAGAATTACTGATGTTCGCGGCCGACTTGTACACCGAGGCATTAGCAATGGTGGTATGCTGACGTGGAATACGCACGACCTCAATGGCCAAAAGGTTTCTTCGGGTACATATTATGTATACGCCTCTTCAGCCGATGGAGAAGATAAGAGCTCGGGTAAAATATTAATAATCAGGTAAAGCTATTTCAGCAACAATTCGCATTCGGCACTAAGTTCTGCCGAACCAGATGCGCTTTGAGGCTGCCATAAGCCCTTATCCATAAGATACTTCTTCAAAAAGAGCAGGTAGGTAAGAGGGAATTCGTTGTTGCCCCATAACTCTAAGTATTTTAGCAACCCGATTCGTTTTATATATGCATCTAGTTCTGTAACTACGGCTTGTAGAAAGTCTGTTATGGAGCATGAGGTGTTTACGGCCTCAAACAATTCATCGCCAAAGAAGCTATTGCTCTCGGTAATTTTGACACTGAGATAATTATCGCGGTCGAGACTTAGTTCCCAATTGAAGCATTCATTGTCGTTGTACCACGTGACAACGTATTTATTCTCCTCGTCATCGTCGGTTTGTTGCTTGTTTATCATCGTAACTAAACCTCGCAACAAATCACAGATTGGGTCACAAATGTTTGTTAGCTCGAATTCTTCTTCCTCATCATCGGCGTCGCCGATAAGGAATTTGGCAATTGCTACACCGCCCTCTTTTATATCGAACACGAACCTGATAGTTGACAAACCGTCCATAGTAGAATGCTAAAAATTCTGCGCGCCTAATGTAATAAAAAACATTATATCAGCCGATTGGACGAGCATAATCGATAACGTCTTTAGCCGAAACTTCAGCTGCCGACAATATCGTCAAGCGTTCAATCACGTTGCGGAATTCGCGAATATTGCCTGTCCAATTTATTTTCTGCAATTCTGCAATTGCTTCGGGAGTAATTTTCTTGGTAGGAACATTCATTTCCTGACTTACGATAGACAAAAAGTGCTCTGCCAAAGCAGGAATGTCATCTTTGCGGTCGTTGAGTGATGGAACATTGATGATAATTACGCTCAATCGGTGATAGAGGTCTTCGCGGAAGTTGTTATTTTTTATCTCTTCAACCAGATTCTTATTGGTAGCCGCCAACACACGAACATCTACTTTCACATCTTTGTCGGAGCCCACGCGTGTGATAGTGTTCTCTTGCAACGCGCGCAGCACCTTGGCTTGCGCCGCAAGGCTCATATCGCCAATTTCATCGAGGAAAATGGTTCCGCCATTGGCCTGCTCGAATTTACCTATACGTTGTTTGATGGCTGATGTAAATGCACCCTTCTCGTGTCCAAAAAGCTCACTTTCAATAAGTTCAGAAGGAATAGCAGCACAGTTAACCTCAACAAATGGTCCGCTTGCGCGACTACTACCTTCGTGCAATGCTCTGGCAACCAACTCCTTGCCGGTGCCATTTGCGCCCAAAATAAGTACGCGAGCATCGGTTGGCGCAACTTTTTCAATCAGTTCGCGCATCTTCGCCATTGGCTCGGAGTTGCCGACCATCTCGTATGTCTTTGAGACTTTGCGTTTTAGCACCTTCGTCTCTACAACCAAACCATTTTTATCGATGGCATTCTTCACCGTAATAAGTAGGCGATTGAGGTCGAGCGGTTTCTCAATGAAGTCGTACGCACCTTTCTTGATAGCCTCCACCGCAGTGTCGATATTTCCATGGCCAGAAATCATAATTACAGGCACATCGCTGCTCTCAGCCATAATCTTGCTGAGCACCTCCATGCCATCCATTTCTGGCATTTTTATGTCGGTTAGCACCACATCGAAATTGCCAGCCTTGAATTTTTCAATGCCCTCCAATCCGTTCTCTGCAAGTTCAACGGTATTGTTTTCATACTCAAGAATATCCTTGAGCGTGGTGCGTATACTGCGCTGATCGTCAATTACTAAGATATTTGCCATCTTTATTTGGTATGTATAATTGTTGTGCTTATTCCTTATTTACTTACTACAAACGATGCTCTCAACATCATCTGGATTTATAGGTATGCGCTGTCCCAAAACTCTACCACCATCGGGCGTAATCAAGAGGTCATCTTCGAGACGGATACCGCCAAAACTTCTGTAAGTTTTTAGCTTTTCATAGTTTATGAAATCCTTACATATGCCTTCAGCCTGCCACTTGTCGATGAGCGCTGGTATGAAATATATGCCTGGTTCGTCGGTAACGATGAATCCCGGTTGCAGGCGGCGTGCCATGCGAAGTGCCGAGAAACCAAACTGCGTGCTGCGCTGAACTTCTTCATCGTAACCTACATAATTCTCGCTGTAGCCTTCCATATCGTGAACGTCGAGTCCAAGCATGTGACCAACTCCGTGCGGACAGAAAAGCGCGTAAGCTCCGTTGGCAACAGCATCGTCAATACTTCCTTTCATGATGCCAACTTGCGTCAAGCCATCAACAATGGTGCGCATTGCAAGCAAGTGCATATCGCGATAGAAAACACCAGGACGAACTGCAGCAGCAACTGCATTGTTTGCATTGAGTACGATATTGTAAATCTCGCGTTGTTGCTGTGTAAAATGACCGCCAACAGGCGTTGTTCGTGTATTGTCAGTAGCATAATGAAGTGGCGATTCACTACCAGCATCTACGAGGAGCAAATCTCCATTTTTCAGCACTTGCGTAGTTGGCGAATTGTGCAAAATCTCGCCATGAATTGTACATATAGTTGGGAACGACACATGTCCGCCGTTGCGTTGCGATATGTAATCTACAATTGCGCGAACCACCTGCTCACTATTGCCTTCGCGCGCCATCTTCATTGCCGACACGTGCATGTCGTAGCCAACGCGCATATAATTTTCAAGCTCCTCTATCTCGCATTGCTCTTTCGTTGAGCGCAACGTCACAAGGCTCTTTATCAATGGTTCAGATACGTATGTATTGACAGCTTCGGTCTGCAAGCCAAGCATTGCCGCAATTTTCTGCACCGTGGTGGCTCTATATGCAGGCACGAAATGCACACGGCGACGCTTCAATTCGCCACGAACATCGTCGAAGAGTGCACCACTCGGTTTTGTAATAGTTACGCCAGAAAGTGCAGCAATAACCGACACCGACGGCAATTCACCCGTCCAAATGGCATCGTCGAGCGTGATGTCGTCGGCATAAATGGTGACATTGCCCGTTGCCGTATCGATTGTAGCGGCGTAATTAGGACTATCTATACCAAATAAATATAGGAATGTGCTGTCTTGACGGAAACTATACGTATTACTTGCGTAGTTGAACGGCTCCTCGGCGTTTCCGACAAAGAGCAAAAAAGAGTCCGGGAGCATTTCACATAGGCGCTGCCGGCGATTTTCATATACTTCTTTAGAGAACATATTCAGTTTATTATATGCCGGCATAGCAGACGTCAGCCCTTGCTTACGAGAGTTTTTTTTTGCGAATCACAACCGCCTCCATCGGTATTGAGGTGGATGTCGCGCACCATAAGTTGCAAGGTAGTCTGCCCGCGGAATACATTTTTTTCTATGGTATAACAAATATCGAATGGCTGACCATCTTTTATCTTGTCGTAGTAGCTACCAAGACCAAAAGCGATACCCGACTTCGATTTGCGATCGGTTCTATCAATAATCTCAAGTTTCAAGTGGCGATTGTCCGTTCCTACAGGCTTAGTGCCTTTGCTGCTCTGTCCGTTGGGATTGCTGTAGCTACATACGCCGCGCGTCATAAACACGGGCTTCATGTTGCACGGACCAAATGGCTCAAGGCGTTCAAGTTGCTCGTAGAACTCCTTGGTAATCATTGCAAGCGGAATCTCTGCATCGACATCGATTTGCGGAACGAGTTGCTCTGGCAATATGTTTTCAGCTACGTATGCTTCGAAGCGCTCCGAGAATTTTTCAACATTCTCTTTCTTCATCGTGAGACCAGCAGCATACATGTGTCCGCCGAAATTCTCAAGCAAATCAGAGCAGCTATCTATAGCTTTATATAGGTCGAAACCGTCAACCGAACGCGCGCTACCAGTAGCAAAACCATTCGATTCGGTAAGTATGATTGTCGGGCGATAATAATCTTCGGTCATGCGCGATGCCACAATACCTATAACACCTTTGTGCCACGTAGGATTGAAGATAACAGTCGAACGGCGATTCTTCAGAGCCTCGTTGCTCTCAATCATCTTCTTAGCCTCTTCGGTTATCGAGCGGTCGAGTTCTTTGCGTTCCTCATTGGTGTTACCCATGCCCTTAGCCAATTCGATTGCCTTGGCTTCGTCGCGGCAGATGAGCAAGTCTACTGCTTCTTTGCCAGTATGTAGGCGTCCAACAGCATTGATACGCGGACCAATTTTGAATACTATATCGCTAATACTTATATCTACAGGCTCAGTAGAACCCTCAGCCCTTTTCACAGACACATCGATAATTGCCTTCAAACCGACCGACGGCTGTGTATTTAGGCGCTTCAAACCATGATGAGCAAGTATGCGGTTTTCGCCAATCATCGGCACTATATCCGACGCAATACTTACGACGAGCAAATCGAGATATTCGAGCAGCTCGTTCTCGTTGCCATTGGTTAGGCGGCAGAGGGCCTGCATAAGTTTGAAACCTACGCCGCATCCTGAAAGGTTTTTATCAGGATAGCTACAGTCGCTGCGCTTGGGATCGAGACAAGCCACTGCATGTGGAAGTTCGTCGCCCGGCATGTGGTGGTCGCAAATGATAAAATCGATACCAAGTTCCGATGCGTAGCGCACCTTCTCGACGGCTTTTATGCCACAGTCGAGCGCTATTACCAACGAAACGCCATTCGCCTTAGCATAGTCGATGCCTTTGAACGATATGCCATAGCCTTCATTGTATCTATCTGGAATGTAATAGTCGAGATATTCCTCGTCGATATAGCGTGTAAGATATTGATAGACAAGCGAAACAGCAGTAGTACCATCGACATCGTAGTCGCCATACACAAGAATGCGTTCGTGGCAGTCGCGTGCCTTTATTATTCTATCAACAGCCTCTTGCATATCCTTCATTAACAGAGGATTATGCATATTACGGATAGGATCGGAATGGAAAAAAGTTTTCACTTCGTCTTCGCCTATGCCACGTTGCATAAGTAGCTGAGCTAAGACCGGATCTATATTGTATTTTTTTGCAAATAGTTGTCGTTCTGAAAGATCGGGCTGTGGCTTTATATTCCAGCGTTTTTCCATTTCTTTTCTATTGACCTCAATTTTGTCTATTATGCAATATTAACTAAAAATTGTATGGTTGCCAATAAAAGCTAAAGCGTTCTAATTATAAATAAGGCAAATCAAGCAATCAAAAAGTCAGATAATCACCTATTTATATGTATGAAAAATAAATAAAAAAACTCGCCCCTTATGAAGGAGCGAGCTGTTTTTTCGTCTGTAATAATCTAATTACTGGAGCTTGCCAGATTCTGCTGCGTCGATCATCTCCTGTGAAGCAGAGATGTAAACTTTCACGCAACGGTTCTGAGCAGGAGTCTTAGAGTCGTCGTAGAGTTGGAAGTCGAGACCATCAGCTACGATGTGTGCAGTAGAGATACCGTTGCTCTTCAAGATGTTAGCAACAGCATTTGCACGATCTTTAGATACTTTCTGGTTTGCTTCGAGAGAGCCAGTCTTATCGGTGTGACCGGTAACCTGAACGTTGTAGATTTCGCCGTTTGCTTCACCAGCAACGAGGCTCTTAGCAAAAGCAGCGAGCTCAGATTTGCCAGTAGCACCTACAACTGACTTGCCAGTAGCAAAGTTCAAAGCGCCTTCAGAGAAGGTGATTTCGAGAGCTTTGTTGCCGTTTACGTCGGTTGTCTCTTCGATAGATGCGTTGTTAGCAGCATCTTGCAAAGCTTGTTTCTTCTTACCTATCTTATTACCAATGATAGCACCAGCGGTAGCACCTACAGCAGTACCAGCAGCAGCACCAATGATAACAGCTTTTTTCTTGTTTTTACCAGCGATAGCTGCAACAGCGAGACCTGTACCTGCACCTACAACGGCACCAGCACCAGCACCAATAGCTGCACCTTTCACGGTCGACTTAGAAGTAGTGCTCATGCTTGAGCATCCTGAGAAAACAATGGCTGCGCTGAGGCTTGCCATTACAAGTAGACTTTTTACTTTCATTTCAGTTTTGTTTTGTTAGTTATTAATTACCCTCGATGTGTTTTGGACATGAGTATTGGTTTCTCAAATTTACATCTATTTCTATTAGAATTCATCCCAACTTTTGATAGGAATTTCATCTAATTTGATTTTGCAGAAGGCATTTATGTATGCCGACGCAAGGCGGGCATTAGTTATCAGAGGTACGTTGAAGTCGATTGCATCTCGGCGAATCTGATAACCATTCTTCAACTCGTTATGTGTAAGATTCTTCGGTATGTTTATTACTAAGTCTATCTTATGCTCACGTATGTAGTCAATGATGTTTGGCTTAACATCTTCGTCGGGCCAGTGAAGAAGCGTGCTGTCTACGCCATTCTCCGACAAGAAGCGATGCGTACCTCCCGATGCAAAAATGTGATAGCCATTTGCAGCAAGCAAACGCGCACTATCAAGGAGTTCAAGTTTCGAACGTGCTGGGCCAGAAGATATAAGTATGTTTTTCTCAGGCAGTTTATGACCTACCGACAACATTGATTCGAGAACCGCTTGATCGAACGTGTCGCCAATGCAACCAACTTCGCCCGTCGACGACATATCTACGCCAAGAACTGGGTCGGCCTTTTGCAAGCGCGCGAATGAGAATTGCGGTGCTTTTATACCTACGTAATCTATATCGAACAAATCTTTGCTTGGACGCTCAACTTTCTCGCCGAGCATAACTTTAGTAGCAAGTTCGATAAGGTTAACTTTCAACACTTTAGATACGAATGGGAAACTACGCGAAGCTCGCAAGTTGCACTCGATAACCTTTATGTCATTATTCTTAGCCAAAAGCTGCATGTTGAACGGACCGCTGATTTGCAATCCTCGCGCTATCTCGCGTGCAATTTTCTTTATACGCTTAATTGTCTCTACATAAAGCTTTTGTGGTGGGAACACGATTGTAGCATCACCAGAGTGAACACCAGCGAACTCGATGTGCTCCGAAATGGCGTAAGCTATCATTTCACCATCTTGTGCCACAGCGTCAATCTCTATTTCTTTGGCCTCTTCGATAAATTGGCTAACTACGACAGGGAACTCCTTAGAGACATTGGCTGCAAGAGTCAAGAAATGAGCAAGTTCCTGCTTATTGGATACCACATTCATAGCAGCACCCGAGAGTACGTATGATGGACGCACAAGCACTGGGAAGCCAACCTCATCAACAAATTTATAAATATCGTCGATGGTGGTGAGCTCGCTCCAACGTGGTTGGTCGATGCCAAGTTCGTCGCACATGGTTGAGAACTTCTGACGGTTCTCTGCACGGTCGATATTTATAGGCGAAGTACCAAGGATAGGCACATTGCGACGGTGAAGCTTCATAGCCAAATTGTTAGGTATCTGGCCACCCACCGAAACTATCACGCCTTTAGGTTGCTCAAGGTCGATGATGTCGAGCACGCGCTCCTCTGTGAGTTCGTCGAAATAGAGACGGTCGCAGACGTCATAGTCGGTAGAAACGGTTTCGGGGTTGTAGTTAATCATCACCGAACGCAAACCATGTTTCTTGATTGTATTTATGGCATTCACCGAGCACCAGTCGAATTCAACCGAGGAACCAATGCGGTATGCGCCTGATCCCAAGACGATTACAGAGCGATGATCGCCGACGTACTGAACGTCGTTTTGTTCGCCACTGTAAGTAAGATAGAGATAATTAATCTGAGCAGGGAACTCGCCAGCCATTGTATCAATCTGCTTTACAACTGGCAAGATGTTACGCTCTTTACGATTGGTACGTACGCGCAACTGCTGATCTTCCATGCGAGTCTTGGTATCTTTGAATACCAAACGCGCGATCTGGAAGTCGCTATAGCCAGCCTTCTTAGCCGAGATGAGCAATTCGTCAGATACCTCCTGAATGGTGTTGCTCTTACGGAGTTCGAGGCTGATATTATAAATATGATAAAGTTTCTCGAGGAACCATTTATCAATGCGAGTTATGTCGTGAATTTCGTCAACCGTCATGCCCTTTTCGAAGGCTTCCGAGATGGCATAGACGCGTTTGTCGGTAGGATTTTTGAGTTCTTCGAGAATATTTATATTCTTAAGTGGCTGATTAGCAACAAATCCGTGCATACCTTGACCAACCATGCGTAAGCCTTTTTGGATAACCTCCTCGAAGGTGCGACCGATGGCCATAATCTCGCCAACGGATTTCATCGACGAGCCGATTTGCTTAGATACGCCAGAGAATTTACTCAAATCCCAACGTGGGATTTTACATACTATATAGTCAAGTGCAGGCTCGAAGAATGCAGGTGTGGTCTTGGTTACGGAGTTTTTGAGTTCCCACAAGCCATAACCAAGCGCAAGTTTCGAAGCAACAAACGCAAGCGGATAACCTGTTGCCTTCGATGCCAAAGCCGACGAACGTGAAAGACGTGCGTTGACCTCTATCACACGATAATCTTCGCTATTGGTATCGAGCGCATACTGAACGTTGCACTCGCCGATAATACCTACGTGGCGAATAATCTTTATAGCGAGTTCGCGAAGTTTGTGATATTCCGAGTTGGAGAGCGTCTGCGAAGGAGCCACAACAATACTCTCGCCCGTATGTATGCCAAGCGGGTCGAAATTCTCCATGTTGCAGACGGTGATGCAGTTGTCGTATTTATCACGAACAACCTCATATTCAACCTCTTTCCAACCTTTCAGAGATTCTTCTACAAGTATTTGATTTGAGTACGAGAGTGCATTTTCGGCACGCTCGATGAGCTCGGTTCTGTTGCTACAGAAGCCGCTACCCATACCACCAAGCGTATACGCAGCACGCACGATGATTGGGAAACCGATTTTGTCGGAAGCTTTGAGCGCCTCTTCAACCGTATTTACGGCGATGCTCTTAGGCGTTTTTACATCAATCTCGCGAAGTTTATTAGCGAAAATTTCGCGGTCTTCCGTGTCGATGATGGCTTGAACAGGCGTACCAAGCACCTTCACGTTATACTTTTCGAGAATGCCTTGCTCAAAAAGTTTTATACCGCAGTTGAGCGCCGTCTGTCCACCAAAAGATAGCAAAATACCTTCGGGTCGCTCTTTTTGAATTACTCGCTCCACAAAATACGGAGTCACCGGCAAGAAATAGATTTTGTCGGCAATGTTTTCCGATGTTTGAATGGTAGCAATGTTAGGATTTACAAGGACTGTGTGCACGCCTTCCTCTTTGAGAGCTTTGAGCGCCTGCGAACCCGAGTAGTCAAACTCGCCGGCCTCACCGAGTTTTAGGGCTCCCGAACCCAAGATGACGACCTTTTTTACTTCGTTATTCATTATGATGAATTATATATTATCGGGCCACAAAATTACACATTCTGTTATAATTCCTGCCCTTTTTCCGCCTCAGTATATCACTGAATCAAATGTTCGCTACTCTACCGAGGAACTTTTTCAGTGTTTGCGTAAAACTATCGAGAAAATTGCGCAAATGCCAATAAAAAGCGGATAATATAGGTGTGGCAAGATTTCGAGCGGCGAACAGCCAACAAGCGTCGAGGCCAAAAGCATCTGCACACTATAGGGCAACAGACCTTGTATGCAACACGATGCCGTATCGAGCAGGCTGGCAGCACGGCGAGGATCGACGTTGTAGCGCACTGCCAAATCTTTAGCTATGCGACCTGTAGTAATTATGGCTACTGTGTTGTTTGCCGTGCAGATGTTCGCCACCGACACCAAACCAGCAATGGAAAACTCAGCGCCGCGCGAGCTATGCACTCTACGTTGAAACATATCTATAATGAGACGCACACCACCATTGGCACGGATGAGTTCGAGCATTCCTCCTGCAAGAAGCGCCACCACTATCAAATCGCCCATGCCGCTGACGCCGCTCCCCATGACCGACAAGAAGTTCCAAAATGGCACGCTGCCCGTTGTTATACCTACAATGCCCGTAAGTAATATGCCGCTCGACAGCACAATGACTACGTTCACTCCAATTATTGACAACAAAATGACTGTTGCGTATGGCACGATAGCCACTACATCGACATCGCCAATCGTAGGCGCAGCATTGGCGTTGAAGCCCGCAACGACGCAGTAGATAGCCATAATTACGAACGCGGGCCAGATGATACGTATGTTCATCTTGAACTTGTCGTTCATCTTGCAGCCTTGTGTTTGCGTAGCTGCAATGGTAGTATCGGAAATAAACGACAGATTATCGCCAAAAAACGAACCACCAACAACGATAGCCGCAAGTTCGGCGGCCGACTGACCAGTCTGCACTGCCACACCAGCAGCGATAGGCGTAAGCGCTACAACCGTTCCCACCGACGTGCCTATGGACAACGACACGAACGCCGCAGCCAAGAAGAGTGCGAGCAAAATCATATTGGGCGGAAGCAGCGACAATGTGAAATTCACCGTAGCATCTACCGCGCCCGTGGCTTTGGCAGCAGAGGCAAAGATGCCAGCAAGTATATATATCCACACCATCAGCATAATATTCTTGTCGGACGCACCAGCAGAGAATATTTTTATACGCTTATTGAAATTGCCCTTACTTACGGCAAGAGCAACAGCCGAAGCCACTAAAAATGCTATTGTTATAGGTATTTTATAGAAATCGCCTATGGCTATCGAACCACCAAGATACGTAATCAAGAAAAGTGCTAACGGCAACAGCGACAGCCAACTACGGTAGAAAACTCCCTTTTCGTTTTTCATCTATTATTGTTTATGCGCAGCAAAATTACAAAGAGGTCTCGCGCAAACGGCATAGTACGCATAATTATAGATAGAGTAACTATAAAGCACACTCTATACAAAATATTATTCTAGTTCGAGCTTCAATTGCTTTCCGCAGATAGCTGGTAATTATTTACACCAAATCTATCGCGCGATCGCGGTTGCTGAGAATATCTACAACGAGGTCAATCTCTTGGTTGGAGAGCTTACCTATAAAGCGCTCGCGGTAGATCTCTATCTCATCGATGGCAACGGCACTATCGGCTTTCGAGAGCAATAGATATGCATCGATAGCCGCTTGAATCTTATGCTGTGCGAGCATCAAATGAGCAGCCATGATTCTGTCAGCACTACTGAACTTGTTGATTTTCTGCAGATAAGTAGCAGCTTGCTCGGGTTCATACGACGCGAAGAGGTTCTTCACTATTTCGCGAACTACCTCATCATCGTTTGGGGCTTCATAGTGATGCTTGTAAAGAATTTTCAGCGCATCGGCATATTGCTTGGTATTATAGAGCGCCTCTGCGAGTTCGCGTTCAACGGATTTATTGTCGGGCTGCAAAACTACAGCGGCTTTTAGGTATTCCACCTCTTTACTCGGCTCGGCAAGTTTGTGATAGCACTCGGCAATTTTACGCTTAGTCCAAAAATTAGGTTCGGCAATCAAATCGACTTTGAGAAGCTGCTGCAATGCCTCGTGATACGACATATCCTTCAGCATGCAGAACGCCAATTTACGCAGCACGTCGGTGTCGTTGGGATTGTCGTTGGCAAGTTGCTGATAGTAGCGACGCGCCTCGTAGTATAGCTCATAGTTTACACAAAATTCGGCCATGCGTTGGTCGTCGAGCGTATTTACAACAAGACGTTTTATTAGTGGCTGGTTGCAGTCTAACGCACCCGGAACTTTGAACGGATTTTGCTCAAGTTCTACACGATGCGGATAGAGTTCGTAGACTCTGTATAAATCTTGCACGAAGGCATTGGCTGCCACAAGTCGTTTGTCCTTCATCAGCCCGTCGCCCGACTCGCGCAAAGCGGCTTCCGTAGCCTCGAAATCGGCATTATAGAGCGAGCAAGTCATCTCTTTATTCTCCAGCGGAAGCGTGCTAAAACTGTATAGAAGCGAATATTTATCGGAGTCGCACATGATAGGCGCATCAGATAGCGCTTTGGGCAACGAATCTCGTAAATATGGCGCCTCATTCTCAAGCGTTTGACTCAGTTCATAATTATTTATATCGAACGGCAGAAGCCAACGCGAGATGTTGCAAAAGAACGACAAATCGCGCATCTGACATGTGGTAGCCCAGAAAACATCGGCGCCTTCGGCTTGCCAACGCGAGATTTTGTCTACGCCGCGCTTGAACGATGGGTCGTTACGGAAGAGTTCGTCCCAGTCGTGGTCGATGTGCACAGGACCTTTGCTGATGTCGTTTGAACCATACATAGTCTCAATGAGTTTGGGAGTTATGTTGTTGAGCGACTTGGTCATATTCTGCACGGCCTTCGTACGTATGATAAAAGTAAGTACGTTGAAAAAGAAATCTTGGTCGCGTTTCAGTTCGGTACAGGTCTCGAACTGATGGATAAGCGGGGCGCAGCATTGCCAATAGTTACTATGTATCATTATACTTAGCAACAGCGCAACGGCGGCTCTACCCTGCACTCGCGGACCTGTAGTGGGCGCACTAAGCAGACGCATAAGCATAGCGCAATAGTCGGTCGAAAAGCGCAAGTTGAGAGACAACGCTACGGCGCCAACCACGTGCGCGGCATCAATATCGCTCAAATCGGGGCTCGTCAGGAGGTTCTCCACTGCCGTAGTAAATTCCTTCGACGGGAATGCGCGCCAGACCATATTGAAGACCTGCGCTCGATATTCCGAATGCACCTTTGTACCCGGCTCGGTTGTGAGATATTGGCGCGCGGCGGCTTCGAACGTTTTTGCGGTGGGGAATGGCTGTTCGTAGCGTTTCCAAGCGGTCTGGGTAGCGTTTACCCTGTCGTATAAAATGCTGGCGAAAGCGTAAATTTTTATAGTAAGGGCATTCATCATCGATTCGCGCTGAGGATCGTTGGTCTCCGTCACAAAACAGCGCACCATACCATTGTAGGTTTCGATGAGCGAATTTGCTTCGCTGACAATATCTACGCAGCCCGCTGCAGCAGCCGCTTTCGACAACTTCTTCAAGGCTTGACCGATGTGCTGATGCTCCAAATCGTTATTTATCTCACTTACAACCTTGCGAACGCCCAATGAATCCATATCAGTATTTATGAAAATTTTACGAATGGCACACTTTCAAATAGTAACTTTGCCGCTGCAAGATACGCAATAAATGAAGATGATTATTTCAGCCCTCTACCTATTGGGCATGCTTATTTACAATGCAGGTTTGGCCGTAGCATCGCTATTCTACGAGAAGGCACGCCTGCTCTACAAAGGTCGCCGCAACACTTGGCGCATTCTACGCAACTACAAAGCCGACAAGCCTTGCATCTGGATTCACTCCGCTTCGATGGGCGAGTTCGAGCAAGCGCGACCCATCGTTGAAGCCATTCGCAAGCAGCAACCCGATCGCCGCATTGTGCTCACTTTCTATTCGCCTTCGGGCTACGAGGTGCGCAAAAACTATCAGCTCGCCGACGTGGTTTGCTACCTCCCGTCCGACACGCCATGGAACGCTCGCCGCTTCATCAAAGCCATAAACCCCGATTTGGCAATATTTATAAAGTATGAATATTGGCACTTCTTCCTGACGGCTCTGCGCAACAAGAAGATTCGTACACTCGGCGCTTCGATGATTCTCGACAAGGCTCAACCCTTCTTCAAATGGTATGGCGCATGGTTCCGCGATATGCTCTACTGCTTCGACCATCTGTATATACAGGACAAAAACTCAGCCGAGCTCCTGCAAAGCATTGGCGTAAAACATTTTACCATAGCTGGCGATACGCGTTTCGACCGTGTAAAGGCCATTTCGGAAGCCTCGAAGCAGATTCCGCTCGTAGAAGAGTTTGTGAAAGACGCGCCGATGGTGTTCGTTGCCGGCAGCACTTGGCCACCCGACGAAGACCTCATCGTGCCGTTCATAAACAATCCAGCGAACAACGTGAAACTCATCATTGCCTCGCACGAGATTGACAACGACCGCGTGAGAAAACTCTTGGCACGCTTCACCGTGAAGGCATTCCTCTACACCGAACCAATTGAGAACCCAAGCGAAGCAAAGGTTCTGATTATAAATACTATGGGTATGCTTTCGTCTATCTATAAGTATGGACAGATTTCATACGTAGGCGGCGGCTTCGGCAAGGGCATACACAATACGCTCGAGCCAGCAACCTACGGCATACCAGTACTTTTCGGA
The DNA here is from genome assembly GCA_017539645.1 of Bacteroidales bacterium. Lineage (GTDB taxonomy): Bacteria > Bacteroidota > Bacteroidia > Bacteroidales > Marinilabiliaceae > W3P20-009. The sequence continues at coordinate 63,332 of JAFYCM010000013.1, read as the reverse complement.
CCTAAGCACACGCGATTCAAAGAGGCGCTCGACCTCATCGCTTGCGGCGGTGGTTTTGCCGTGACGGACAATCAGTCGTTCACGAGCATACTTACAACGCTCATCAACGACAAGGAGAAACTTGCAGCTGCCGGTCGTGCTTCCGATGAATATGTACGCTCGATGTGCGGCGCTACCGAATTGATAATGAAAACGATATAAAGCGTAGAGTGTAGAGCGTAGAGGGGAGTGTCGATACCATCACTATCTACATTACGCTTTACGCTCTCCACTCTCATCTAAAAAAGAGCTGTCACTGCGGTGGCGGCTCTTTTTTTATAGCTCCGTAGGAGCGAAATAGCACAGGCATGGGTGTGAACCCATGCGATAAAAATACCCATGCCGATAATCGATTTCATTTTCGATGGAACGAGACGTAGCTCGCTACGTCTCTACATTGCGCCACAAATCAATGGCACAGCTCGTAACTGCCTCTATCTCAACGTCGGAAAATTTGCTGCAACACGTGCAGCATAGTTTCTGACGCTCAGCAACCCCCATGCAACTCGTGCAGCATAGTTTCTGACGCTCAGAAACCCTCATGCAACTCGTGCAACATAGTTTCTGACACTCAGAAACCCTCATGCAACTCGTGCAACATAGTTTCTGACGCTCAGAAACCCTCATGCAACTCATGCAACATAGTTTCTGACACTCAGAAACCCTCATGCAGCCGCGGAAACGGAATTACCGCGCCAAGGTGATGCCCAACACACCCACCACTACGTCGTTTGCAAGGGCCTCTAAACGTATGGATTTCAGCGCCTTTCGAGCATCTAAGAGCATCTCCACAATCTGCCCTGCACCGCCAGGGATAGGTCGCCCGTAGACATCGGGACAATCGGCTATTGGCTCTTGAGTAGTGACGCCAGTTTGTATGCATACGCGATATTGCTTCTTGCTCACAAGGCGGAAAGCTTTGCCATCTATGTAATAATCTTGCTCGATGGGCGCATAGTTATATGGCGGAATAAGCGCAAGTGTGTCGGCTGTACCATCGGTATACGTAGCCACAATCTGCGCGTTAGCCATGCGGAATTGCATGTGGTTGGTGCTACCTGCCATAAATATGTATGCAGCACCAAATTTGCCCTTTGCGGGAATAGTTATGCTGCTCGGAAAATTGTCCCAAAGTGAGCAAAACGCCACGTTGTTGCCCGTGCGAGCGACCTTGAAACCGATGCCAATATTTGTAGCAAACACATCTTTTGCGCGCATAGCACTATCGGAAATTTCGGCAGTGAGTTGTGGGTGACACCATTCGCCTATGCCTTGCACAGGAATCTGGAGCGTCGTCGACTGTGGGCGCGGCGAGAGGTATTTATGTTTGAAGATGTTCGTCACCGAGTCGTTGTAGATTGAGCGCAAATCGAGCTGCTGAAACTTCTTGTACTTATTAGTATTTATAATGGCAGACGCAGCCGCTTTTTGCTCGTCTGGCGTAAGTATATCAATGGTGCTGGGCGTTCGCGCATAATATGTATGCTCGGCATTACGACGCGGACTATACAACTTTATAGTCTGCTGCTTAGCGTCGGTGCCTAATTGCGTAGCCATGCCGTCCGCCGAAAGCATCGACACCGTGACGGTCAACTGCTGCGGGAGGTTCTGAGTAATATTGAAAATGCACGTATCGCCCTCGCGATGGAAGTCGTACGATACGTATGGCGTACGTATAGATGCACTATCCCACTCTGCCGGGAAGCCCGGTTTTATTAGCAATTTGCCGTAGAGCGCTTGCGGAATGATGCCCCAAAGTCCGTTGATGATGGCACGAGCGCCCACACCAACCACGTCGCCAAAATCGCGGTAGCACTCGCCGCGAGCAGCATCGTAGAAACTTATCTGCCCAAAATTTGCGGGACTTGCGCCCATGTACATATTATCTATAATGTTAGCCTTGAGCAGGCGAAAACCTTCGTCGGGGCGGTTAGCTTCGAAATATGCAAGCGCCATATTGTAGACTTCGGCGCACGCCACGTTGTTGATGCTCCACGAGTAGGGCATCCAGTCGGAGGTGGAGATGGTGTAGAGCGTGTCGCGCGAAAGAAGTCCATGCGCCTCACCAACACAAACGACGGGAATGTGCGGAATGTTTCTATCTACATATTTGGTAGCTTCAAACTGTTGTGCCTCAGTGCCTACGCCACAATTTATCGGCGTATATATCGACCAAATGGCGGCATCGGTATGCGTGCGCTGCAAACCAAGCGCATCTCTATACTCAGCCCAATGCTGACCGTCGGAATCCCATAAATATTTATCGAGAGCCGCAGCTGTTTTCTGGGCTTCGGCGGCGTAATACGTAGCATCTTCGCCAATAATTTCGGCAATTCGAGCAGCAAGGCGCAGAGCTCGCAGGTTGTAAGCCGTAGAATGCGTCACCGCACCGCCAGAATAGTAGAGCGCATCGCTCGCCCAAATGCAGCAATAGGCATCGTATAGGCCGTCGTCGTCGGGGTCGAAATTGCGTTTCTCCCACGCAAGATGGCGCACAAGCAGAGGCCAGTAACGGCGCAGCGTGTCGGGTGTTGCATCATACTGGAAATGCCAAAGCAGCTCATCGACGAAGTTGAGGTTCATATCGTAGTGATGCATATTGTCGTGCCGATGCGGATAGCGACATATATAGCCATTGCTATACATCTGTGTGCCCCATTTTTTCTGAGCTCGCGCCAAGTTCATTGCCGTATCTTGCGCGGGGTGCGGAATCGTCGGCTCCACATCGGTAACTTGGCTTTCGGCATACGCATTGAAATGGCTCTGCGCACGATCGGTCCAACCAAGCACATCGCCAAGGTAACCCGCACGCCAGCCAGCAAGCTGCATACGCCAACCGATAGCACCATGAAGCCACGTATCGCCGTCCCAGTTGCCATCGGCTGCGGCGATAAGGTTGTCGTCTAAGAGGTTTACCCACGCTTCGGGCGTAGAGAATTGTATGCGGCTGGCAAGCGTAGTACGTTCTCGTTCAACGGCATCGAACACCTCACGCGAGACCTCAGAAAGCCTCTTCGCATCGGCATCGTATGCGAGGTAAATATCATCACCATCGAAATGAAAATCGGCACAGAAATTAGCCGCGCTGTCGGGGTGAGCATCGTATGCATCAACGGGATTTTGCCCAAGGTCGCCACTGCGATTGAGTTTTGGCTTCTTAATGGGCTTCACAACGGAGGTTAGCGCAGCATCTGCATGCATATTATACTTATGGAAATGCCACAACGGACGCTCGGCATCGTAAGCCACCAGCGTTTCTATACATACATACGCATCATCGCCCCAAGCCTTGTGCGATAATTTATATGTACGCTTGCCACCCGAATATTGCGAACGGCACAAATCGACATCGGCAAGGTTTAGCTGGGCCTCGTTGTAAGTAATAAGGAAAGCAATGTTGCGTTTATCCTGCTTTTTGTAGGTAGCAAACACTGGGCGGTCGCTCGTTTCGAGGCGAAATTCGCTGAAGCCGCCGTAGAGAGCACGCGTATACCTATTCGTGCCATTCTCCGTGGTAAAAGCATCGTCTTCGGGCCAATAGTTGACATATCGCGCGGCATTGCGTTTGTCGGTATTTAGCGAGCGCGACTCAATGAAATCGCCTATTCGGCTCTGAGAAAGCGCATTCAGGCATATAATTATGGAGATGATTGCGACCAACGGTCGTCGTATATACGTATTCATAATGGAGGCAAAGATAGCAAGCGCAGATTATCAGTTCATGGGGGATTTGAAATACACAAATACGTTTGCCGGGGATTGCAAATTCTCTTGAACCGCTTGATAATACACTCCTCTATTGGCAATCCAAGAATTCAATTGGAGTTTGGCAGGGAATAGCAGAATTGGTAAAGTCTTGTTTGTTTCGGGTAATTATGATTGTTGCACCAAATTGCTTGGCAGAAAAATATTGAACTGCATCTTCGAAATCTGTGAACTTTGATTTGAGCGCTTGCTCTATCACATTTTTGTCAACAATGGTCGGCGTACATAGGCTGCTAAAATCTGCCAATTTGAGGAAAACATCTTCTCTTTTCACTTTACCTCTCTCCATCAAATAGCTTGCGGTAGTATAGGTCAAGGCCGAGCAGCACAACTCTATCTCTTTACGGTACGCCTTTACAACAATCGACGCAGCAGGCATATAAAAGTCACCGCGCTCACACAGGAAGTCGACAACTACATTTGTGTCCAAGAAAACTCTATCCATATACTTCGTTCCAATGTTCACGCATCAAATCTTTAGCATCAATATCTCCCGATAGCCCAGTATTGACGCTCATATTTCGAACGAAGTCCGGTATTTCACTTGCATTATCAGTTGCACTTGATTTCACGCGCGATGTAGCTAATATGCTTTTTACCAACACAGAAATTCTTTGCAGCATACGTTCATCGCTTATGGAATCAATATCCTTGAACAGCGAATACTTTATTTCGATGGCAGACATAAGCAATTTGTATTTATGATAAACATCGTAAATGTATAATATTTATCGCTGTCACGAAGAGTGGCGGCGCTTTTTTGCGTAGTTGTGTGTCGTTTAGTCGTCTAATTACCGGGCACCTACGGAACTTTCCACTACGCGAAATTATCTGCCCATACAAACAAAAAAGTCGCAAGCCAAACTGACCTGCGACTTTTATGGTTGTTATATGTATGTATTACAAACCGAGTTTAGCCTTTACGAATGGCGTAGCATCGATGCTCTCTTCGCTGTGATAGAGAATTACCGAGGTGCTGATGTCGAAGATGTAGATGAAGCCTTGCTCCTTGCCTACAGCCTCGATAGCATTTGTAACCTTCTCTTGGAGTGGCTGAAGGAGTTGCTGCTCTTTCTGCGAGAGGCTCTGCTGTGCCATCTGGGTATAGCTTTGAATACGCTGGTCGGCATCTTGAATCTCTTTTTCGCGTGTTGCGCGGATGAGGTCAGGAAGCGAATCGCGGTTTTGTAGGTAATCGGCATATTTAGCCTGAAGGTCGTTGCGCATAACGGTGAGTTGGTCTTCGAGTTTCTTAGCCTCCTCTTGCAAAGCCTTAGTAGCTGCTATGTATTCAGGGAGCTCCGCCATGAATTTCTGAGTCTCGATGTGAGCAAATTTCAAGGTCTGAGCCGACGTTTGCACGCCAATAAATGCGAGTACTGCTATAAATAGAGATTTAACTATTTTCATAATTATGTAACTTATTCATTATTAGTTTATACCAAGTTTTTTCTTTACGAGCGGAGTAATGTCTTCACTCTGCACAGGCGACACGAAGAGCGTCAATCCTGCTTTGCTTTCGAATATGTATAGGAAACCGCCCTCAGCGCCAACCTCTTGCACAGCACGTTGAACGCGCATCATAATAGGTTTCATAAGCGTCTGCTGGTCTTGCTGAAGCGATTCACGAGCCGTCTGACTGAAAGATTGCACTTTCTGATACATCTCCTGCAATTCTTGCTGTTTCTCTTCGAGTTCTTTTTCGGTCATGGTGGCAGACTTAGATTGGAATGCCTGATATTCCTTTTGGAACTCTTCGTTGAGAGCAGCCATTTGGGTTTCGAATGTCGAAGCCTTCTGGTCTAAAGTATTCTGGGCATCTTTGAAGTCGGGCATTGTTTGGATGAACGCCTGCGAGTCGAAGTGTCCGAATTTCTGTGCCGATGCTGTCAGCGCAGTGAGTACTATAGACAGTGTAATGATTATTCTCTTCATCTATCTTATAAATATCAATGTGGAAAATGTTTATTTCTTCTTAGTGCCGTAGCCGAGGCGCGTAAGTATTTGGTCGCTCACGTCGAGATTTTGGTCGCTAAAGAGCAGTCCGATGTTCGACGATTTGTCGAGCACTGCAGAATAGCTCTTCTCGGCAGCAAGGCTCTGAATGGCATTGAAAACTTGCTCCTGAATAGGCTGAATGAGCACTTCGCGCTGTTTGAACAGTTCGCCATTCTGACCAAAATATTGCTGTTGGAGTTTCTTGGCAGCTTGCTCTTTCTCTATAATCTCATTCTCCTTCTTCACCTTCATGTCGTTGGTGAGGAAAACGCTTTCGGTGCGGTAGCTTTCGTAGAGTTTCTGCACCTCTTCCATTTTGGCTTTCACTTCGCCTTCGTACTTTTTCGACAGTTGGTCGAGTTGGTCGTTGGCGGTTTCGTAAGCAGGAATATTCTTAAGTATGTATTCCGTATCTACGAACACAATTTTCTGAGCATCGGCACGTTGCGCACATAGCGCGATAGCCAACACAGCAATCGCCTTAGCAGCGAAGGCCATTATTGAGAGTTTGTTTCCTTTTTTCATATCGATTTGATTTTTTATGTGTTAGAACGACTGTCCGATTACGAAGTGGAACTGACTGCCACCAGCATCGTTGTAGCCAGAGACTTCATCGAAGCCGTAGCCCCAGTCGATACCGAGCAAGCCAAAGATAGGCAAGAATATACGTAAACCTACACCAGCCGAACGTTTCAAGTCGAACGGCGAGAAGTCTTGGAATTCGCTCCAACAGTTACCTGCTTCGGCAAAGGCAAGAGCAAACACGGTTGCCTGAGGTTGCAATGTTATTGGGTAGCGCAATTCGAGCGTATACTTATTATATATGTTACCATCGTATGAGTATGAGCCGTTGGTAACCTTACGCGGCGTGAGTGATGAGTTCTCATAGCCACGCAAACCAATGGTCTCCTCACCGTATGTAGAATAACCTGACATACCATCGCCACCCATTACGTATTTCTCAAACGGCGATTTGCGATATTCGTCGAAGTAGCCAAGGAAGCCCATCTCGAATTTACCCATAAGTACAAGTTTGCGAGCGTTGTCGAGTGGCTTGAACACCTGACCCTTGACGGTCCATTTGTGATATTCGATAAACTCGTAGAGTTTCTGGTCATCGTCGACCGTCTTCCAATTGATGTCGCTAAAGAGCGAGTATGGAGGTGTAATCGACAAACCAATAGAGAAGTTTGAACCCGAACGAGTGTAAATAGGATTATCGATAGAGTTACGCATCAACGTCACGCGGAAACTGAGGTTGTGCGAGTGACCATTCTGCATAAGGAAGTATTGCCAGTTGCGCAGCTGATAATACTGATAGCTAAACTCGGTGTAGAGCGTGAACCAGTCATCTGGCCAAGTGAGGCGCTTACCAAAGCCTATCGATGTACCAGACACTTTGCGGAACTGATGAAGCGAGCCCTTGCTCGGCTTGTTTACTTCGCCAGAAACGTAGCCGCTGCGATAACCATTGTAGAAGTTGTTGTAGTAGCTGCTACTTACACCCGTCTGCGAAGAATAGAATGCAGAGAGCGTCAACGAGTTAGGACGACGTCCGCCAAGCCAAGGCTCAGTAAACGACGCGCTTATCGATTTATAATATTTACCATTTGCCTGCGCCTTGATGGAGAATTTCTGACCATCGCCAGTTGGCAGTGGCGAATATGCTTCTTTGTTGAATATGTTGCGGATAGAGAAGTTGTTGAACGACAAGCCCAACGATCCAACGAACATACCAGCACCCCAACCTCCGGAGAGCTCCACTTGGTCGTTCGATTTCTCTTCGAGGTTATATACAATATCCACCGTACCGTTGTCGTAGTCGGGCTGCGGAACAGGGTTGATGTTCTCTGGGTTGAAGTGGCCAAGTTGAGCCAACTCGCGCACCGTACGTATAAGTTCCGACTTAGAGAAGAGCTGACCAGGTTTCGTACGTATTTCACGACGAACAACGTGCTCATTCGTCTTGTCGTTACCTTTTATAATTACGTCGTCGATGGTGGCTTGCGTGCCTTCCACAATGCGCATCTCAAGATCGATGGTGTCGGCGTACACATTGCTCTCGATAGGCGTGATGTTCGAGAATAGGTAACCATTATCCATATAGAGGTTGTGCACTGCGTCGTCCTCTTCGTAGAGGCGTTTATTCATGCGCTTGCTATTGTACACATCGCCTTTTTTCATTTGGAGTACATACGAGAGATAGTCGCCACTATAGATATTGTTGCCCACCCAAGTAATATCGCCAATGAAATATTGTTTGCCTTCGTCGAGGTCGATGGTGATGTCTACGGTGTTGTCATCATTGCGCACAACAGTCTCCTTCAATATTCGCGCATCGCGATAACCATGCTCGTTGTAGAAATCGATGAGGGCCACAAGGTCTTTCTCATACAAATCTTTCACGAATTTCTTGGTGCGGAAGAAGTTCATCAAACCTTTTTGGTTGGTCTTCTTCATGGCGCGGTTGAGTTTCTTGTAGCGGAAAGCCTTATTGCCGTTGAATACAAGCGAACGCACCTTCACTTTGTCTTTCTTATCTACGTTAATATCAAGAATGACATGATTGGGCGATTTTCTATCGTTGCGCTGAACAATATTTACATCTACGTTGTAGAATCCTTTTCCTACGAAGTAGTCTTTTACATATTTCTGCGTACGAGCCACAAGGAACGGAGTCACCTGCGACTCTTTCATCATAACCACCTTCTCCTCAACGTCTTTGAGCTCGCTACGACGCACGCCGTGGAAATTCACCTCGCTCAGTCGCGGGCGCTCTTTGAGTGCGATTTCAAGATAGACTTTATTATCTACAATTTTGGTTTGGTAGATTTTGACATCGGAGAACAATCCGTGGTTCCAATAGCGTTTGAGCGCTTGCGTCAACTCGTCGCCTGGAATACTTATGGTCTGTCCCACTTTCAAGCCAGAGAGGTTGAGCAGGATGTGCTTATCGAGATGCTCTACACCCGTGATGGCAATGTCGGCTATTTCATATTTACGAGGCACGCCCGAATACGACACTTTCTGAACTTCTTCAGTAGCGTTATTGCTTGCCGCAACAGAGTCTGTTTGTTGCTGGGCTGTAGTAGCTATGGTAATCAGCGAAATGAGAATTAGTGCACCTAATCTTAGCATCTGGGTTAGTTATCGTTAATTGTTGATTTGTTCACTCGTCTTACCAAACCGCCTCTCGCGTCCTTGATAATCGACAAGTGCTTTGTAGAAATCCTCCTTACCAAAGTCTGGCCAAAGGGTTGGGGTAAAATATAATTCTGCGTAAGCAATCTGCCACAACAAGAAGTTGCTTATGCGCTGCTCGCCGCTTGTACGTATAAGCAATTCAGGGTCGGGCATAAATGCCGTAGCCATATTTTCTGAAACTATATTTTCATTGATGTCAGCCACGTTGAGTTTGCCCTCGGCAACTTTCTGAGCCACCTCGCGCACACAGTTGGTAATCTCCCAACGCGAACTGTAGCTAAGCGCCAAAACGAGCGTCAGGCGCTTGCAGTGCGCCGTCTTCTCCTCAACAGACAAAAGGCGTTTCTGAACATCTTTAGGAAGTGCATCGTTGCCTATCACTCTCAAGCGGACATCGTTCTTTAGGAATGTATCGAGTTCCGACTCAAGCGACGACATAAGCAGCGTCATAAGACCCATAACTTCAAGTTTTGGGCGATTCCAGTTCTCCGTAGAGAATGCATAGAGTGTTAGGTACTCAATACCCAACTCCACAGCAGCTTCCGTCACCTGGCGAACAGCGCCAACGCCACGCTTATGTCCAAACAAGCGCTCGCTGCCTTTGCTCTTTGCCCATCGTCCATTGCCATCCATAATTATGGCTACGTGACGCGGCAATTTCTCTTTTATTATTTCGTCTTTTACTGACATCTATTTTTTGTCTCTTTTAGCGGTTGAAGCTTTTCATACCATCGTTACACTCCAAACGACGTGGCCACATACTTATCGTCACCGTAATGCCACAGAACGAATACCAGTCGTTGTTGTGCGTTGCCGTGGTATAGTTAAACCCGTATGGATCAGATGGGTCGACCTTGCCATCGCTCTCGCCAACGTAATCAAGATCATCGACGAATGTCTTGCGCAACGTCCATTCCGCACCTAATCTAAGCCACTGATTTAGCTTATACTTCACTCCAGCACCGAACGGCAAAGATAACACAAAAACCATATGCCCATCATCATCACCTTTATCATAGCGTTTATATGATGTTGCAGCGATGCCTATAGTTATGTATGGCGTAAATCGCGACTGCTCTTTGAGAAACTGATGGTCGAAACTCATGAAGTTGAATTCGCCCATCAAGCCTATATCTACTATCGTTCGGTCGAAATTATAAGTACTATCGCGCGTAATTATGGTATTACCATTCGCATCGACGCGCGTTGTAGTTATGCCTTCGCTATTTTTATATACGTCGCCTTGCTTGGGATATTTGCCTGCTATGCCGCCTCCAATTACGTTGAGCTTAACTGCCGTACGGTCCGAAATGGTATATCTACCAATAAAACCAATGGCAGGACGCGGCTTCAAGAATTGCTGCGAGGGATTCAAATCGCCCATATAATAACTGACACCGCCAAACAAGCCAAGTTCAAGCTTGTCCTGAGCCATTGCGATGCTCGTTTGCATCACAGCTAAAACAGTTACTATCGCTACGACGAAGTTTTTACGGTTCATTGGTTAATCTTTTCATACGTACAACGCACAAAATGGCGTTTTAGTGCGAAGTAGGGGGATTATTTTTATTCTGAGGATTTTATTTCAAGCTAATAACGTTTTTTTTCAACAAACTAATTACGGGCATCGGCGCCCCACTTCAATTTTTCGCGCAGAGCGGCAAAGAATGAGTGGTTCGTCAACTGCACAACTTTTACACCCATCGGCGTTTTGGCTATGCGAAGTTGGCAGCCACTATCCATAATATGATTACGACCATCGAGCGAAGTCAATATGCTTGTGCCACGACCTTCCACGCGCAATTGTATCACCGAACTGCTCGGCAACACAAGCGGACGCAAACTCAAGTTGTGCGGCGCTACAGGCGTAAGTACAAGGTTGGCTGCCTGCGGACTTACTATCGGACCGCCTACCGATAGCGAATATGCCGTTGAGCCTGCCGCCGTAGCAACTATCAATCCGTCAGCCCAATATGTTGTGAGGAATTCGCCGTCTACGTATGCATGAATGGTAAGCATCGATGCATTGTCGCACTTCGTCACGGCAAACTCGTTCACCGCGTAGTCGACGGCTTCGCGCGAATCGTTTACATATAATGATAGAACGTCGAGCGTAGCAAGGCGGAAGCAACCAGAAAAGAGCATATCCAGCGCCTCCGAAACTTGTTCTGGCGCAACGTCGGCAAGGAAACCAAGGCGTCCGCGATTGATGCCCATCAGCGGAATGTCGGTGCCGAGCGTCATGCGCGCAGCTTCGAGAAACGTGCCATCGCCGCCCACGCAGAGCATAGCCACAGCGCCACTCTCCGATGGTTGCCCATCGAAACGTGTTATACGTATGGAAGAAAAAGCCTCTTGCGCGCTGAGTGTGGTGTATAATTCGGGCAAAACAAGCACTTCGCAATCGCGCTCAATCACTTGTTGAGCTATGGTTGCATATATCTCGATGGTTTTGGGCTCTATGCTTTTACCAAATAATATTACCGACTGCTTGTTTGTCATTTACATATCAACGATTTCGCCAATTCGCGCAAGTCGAGACCCGAGAAGTTGCCCGACGTCATTATTAGCAATACCGAATTCTCGTAGTCGAACGAGCGTAGGCGCTCAACCATTTTTTGTGTATCTGTATATACACTAAGCTTATCATTATCAAAAGCTTGCGCAACGTCGTCGACAGAAATTGGAGCAAGGCGTTTATGCTCAATCTCGCTCGGGTTGAAATATACAATAGCCTCAGAAGCTGCATCCATAGAATGCGCATACTGTGGCAAAAATTCTTTCGTGAGACTGCTGAATGTGTGAAGCTCCATAGCAGCCACTATTTTGCGATTCGGATAGCGTTCGCGCACGGCGTTCGTTGTAGCACGCAACTTCGATGGCGAATGGGCAAAATCCAAGAATGCTATGGCATCGGAGGTTTCGCAGAGAGTTTGAAGACGCTTTGCTGCGCCGCCGAATGTACTTATGGCTGTGAGGAATTCATCGCGGCTTACACCAACGGCTTCGCACGCAAGCATGGCTGCATGCATATTTTGCATATTATGCTTACCAAACACACTCATCGGGTAGCGTTTCCCACCCTCAACAACTACTACACGCTCATCTTCAACTTCGTAATTGAGCGCGGCGTAGGGTTTTATAGTTATATCGCTACGCAATTCGCCCGCAATCGACTTTAGATTCTCGTCGTCGGCGAAATATATATACTCGCCGTTGGGCTCAATGGAATGGGCAAACTTGCGGAACGTATCTACATAGCTATCGAATGTCGGGAATACGTTGATGTGATCCCAAGCGATACCCGTAACTATTGCCACATCGGGTTTGTAGCGAAGAAATTTAGATGTTTTGTCGAGCGTCGATGATAGGTATTCATCACCTTCGAAGACTGCTATAGGTGCATCTTTCGTCAGGCGCACCATTGTGTCGAAGCCCTCAATCTGTGCGCCAACCATATAGTCAAAGTCGCGACCAAGTTTGCGCAATACGTACATAATCATCGACGTGGTGGTCGTCTTGCCATGGCTTCCACCGACTACGATGCGACGTTTGTCTCGCGTCTGCTCGTATAAATATTCTGGGAAAGAATAGACCTTCAGCCCAAGTTCTTTAGCGCGAACAAGTTCAGGATTGTCCGACATGGCGTGCATTCCAAGAATTACGGCGTCGAGGTCGGGCGTTATTCGCTCAGCGTGCCAACCTGCTTCGCTCGGCAATAAACCCGCTGCTGCAAGGCGCGACTTAGATGGCTCGAAAAATTCATCGTCCGAACCGCTGACCTGAAAACCTTTGGCATGCAATGCAAGAGCCAAATTGTGCATCACACTGCCGCCTATAGCTATGAAATGTACGCGCATAATATTTATGGCCGATTATCGGGTTGCCAACAACTTGATTAACTCATCGATACGCTTCTGATCTTCTGCCACTTGTGCAATAAGTTGCGTAATAGCAACGGTCAGTTTGTCGATGCGTTCGTTTGATTTTGCGATCATATTCAAGAAAGCCGCCGTCTGTTCGTTGGCATCGTAGCGCATATCAGCCAATTTCGTGTTTGGCTCTTGAGCTGCACTTGCGCTAAGCGACGTTTCGCGCTTTGGCTTACCATTCTCCGCACGCAACTGCTCGTCGAGCAAGATAGCTCGCGCTGCCAAGCCCTTCGAGAAGGTCTGTTTTCCGCTCAATACTGATGAAAAATGGCTAATCCCGATTCCAAGTTTTTCGGCAATCTTACCTTGGTTGAGGCCATACTGTATACGCCATTCAACAACCAATCTTTTCAAGTCGCGATAATCTTTTATCTCCATAATATTAGAATTTTGGTTCAAAATTGAATAACCAATGACGCACCAACAACGGGGCTACCATACTCTTCTGTAATCATCGGCGTAAATCGATACGAGAGGTCGTCGTTGACGTTGAAATCGTAGAAATGTGCATCTACACACGCATCAATAATCTGAACGATGTACAGACCTACCATACCAAAATAGCTCAAATCGCGATAGCGCCTATAGAAATCCTTTTTGTTCTTCAGCGCCGTTGTGAACCAAGCTTGATAAGTAGTTTCAACTTGCTCCACAGTCAAGTTAGTTCGCGCAATGATTTGCTCGTAGCTCTTGTTGTTTGGGTCTCGAATAACAAAGTCGCGGTAGGCATCGTGATACAAATCATAATATTTACTATTGAAATGTATGGCATAGCAGAGAGCCGCCACACCGCCATATAGGAAAGGCAATTTCCAATATTTATGATTATATATCTGACCCAAACCGGGCAAAATAGCAGCATACATAGTCGCCGTGTGTGGCGAGTGATGTAGCTCGTTGATGTTGAGCGAACGTACGTATTTCACGCCATCCTCCTCTCGTATCAACAGGGTATCTATACCAACGGCAGGTTTCGCAATTTCTTTCACTGTCTGAGCATCAACAAGCCTCAAAGTGTCGGGAGGCGCAACCTCCGTCGTGTCTTGGGCTTGCGCGAACGCACAGATAGTCAGGAAAATAAGAATTAGCCGAAGGGTTTTCAATTCTTCTTTATAATTTATCAAGAACAGAAATTATTCGTTCCAAATCGGCATCCGAAGCGAATGGTATGGTGATTTTACCTTTGCCACTCTCAGCACGCTGAAATTTCACTTTCGCACCCAATTTTTCCGACAATTGGTTCTTGAGTGCTACATATTCGTTCGACAATGACGATTTTTTCTTGTTTTCGTCGTTAACTGCATCTGCAGCTGGTTCTTCTTGAACATCTTCGCCGCGCTCGTTGTATTCGCGAACAAGTTCCTCCACGCGACGAACAGAATAGCCATATTCCACCGTCTGCTGATAGAGCATAATTTGCGTGGCTTCATCTTCGATATTTATGAGCGCACGAGCATGTCCCATAGTTATCTCGCGACGACGCAGACCTTCTTGAATCTCTTTGGGCAACTTGAGCAAACGCAAGAAGTTGGTGATGGTAGAGCGGTTTTTACCTACGCGGTTTGCCATCTCCTCTTGTGTAACTTGACACTCTTCGATAAGACGCTGATAGCTAATGGCTTCTTCTATCGGGTTCAAGTCGGCACGTTGAATATTCTCAATCAACGCAACCTCGAGCATCTTGCTATCGTCGAGTTCACGAATGACAGCCGGAACTGCCGTGAGACCTGCTTTCTTGGCTGCACGGAAACGACGCTCGCCCGCAATTATCTGATACCTTTCACCATTGCGACGCAACACCAAGGGTTGAATAATACCATTTGCTTTGATAGACGCCGAAAGTTCTTCGAGTTTATCGTCTTCGAACTCCGTACGCGGCTGCCAAGGGTTCGCATCAATAAGATTAACGTCTATCTCAGTCTTTTCTGCCTGCGCTGTTTCGGGAGCAACATCAACGTAGTTTTCGCCGAGTATGTCAGCCATACCGCGGCTCAAGCCAAATTTCTTCGCCATTCTATTTTTTTGAATTCTTTTCCAACAATTCTTTTGCTAAGCTCAAGTAGTTCTGCGCACCCTTCGATGCAGCATCGTACAAAATGGCTGCTTGACCATGGCTCGGAGCTTCGCTCAAACGTACGTTACGCGTAATTAACGTATTGAAAACCATGTCTTGGAAGTTTTTCTTCACTTCATCCAACACTTGGTTAGACAATGACGTACGCTGATCGTACATGGTCAGCAAGAAACCTTCAATCTCAAGTTCAGGATTCAAGCGTTTCTGTATCAAGCGAATAGTATTGAGCAACTTACCCAAACCTTCGAGTGCGAAATATTCACACTGAACAGGCACGATGACCGAATTCGACACTGTAAGGGCATTTACCGTAATCAAACCAAGCGACGGGCTACAGTCGATAAGTATGTAGTCATAAGATTGGTCGAGGCGACTAACCATGCGTTTCATGATTTTCTCGCGGTCGGTCATGTTCATCATCTGAACTTCAGCACCAACAAGGTCGATGTGCGAAGGCAAAACGTAAAGATTTTCAATTTCTTCGCACTTAAGCACAGCTTCGTTCGGGTCTATTCCGTCAACCATGCATTCGTATATGGTCGGGCGCTCTTCGCGTAAGTCAAAACCCAAACCCGATGTCGTATTTGCTTGCGCATCAGCGTCGATTACAAGCACTTTTTTCTCAAGCACGGCCAAACTTGCAGCTAAGTTGATAGCTGTTGTCGTTTTGCCAACTCCACCTTTTTGATTTGCTATTGCTATAACTTTGGTCATTGTCTTCTTCTTTTTGACAAAAAAATTTGTGCGAAAGTAATCTTTTTACACTAATTTTTTCACCATAATATTCATACTTACAAAAGGAGCTCGCACTTTTCATCATGTGTATCTATCTATAAATAAGTATAGTTATACTCGCAGATAGCGTAGTTATCAACAGTTTTGATCTTATGAACATTTTATCAACGCGTTTTCAACGAAGCTCAGATAAAAATGTAGATAAATAGAAATAAAAACCCCGCCGAAATCACTTCAGCGGGGGAACACACACAAATTATCAACTTCCAAATTAAAAAAGGGCTGATTAATATCTATAGTAATCGGCCTTGAACGGGCCTTCAACTTTCACACCTATGTAGTCTGCTTGCTTCTGCGTAAGCTGCGTCAGATGAACGCCAAGCTTTGCAAGATGCAAACGCGCTACTTCTTCGTCCAATTCTTTTGGCAAGCGGTAAACACCAACTTTGTATGGTTTTGCCCACAACTCCATTTGTGCCAGGGTCTGATTTGTAAATGAGTTGCTCATCACAAAACTTGGGTGACCTGTTGCATTGCCAAGGTTTACTAAGCGACCTTTGCTCAGCAAAATTATACTATGTCCGTCAGGGAATATATATTTATCAACCTGCGGCTTAATATTTTCAACTTTTATACCTTCAAGAGCCTCCAAACGGCTTACTTGAATCTCATTATCGAAGTGACCAATATTGCAAACGATGGCTTGATCTTTCATCTTTTGCATATGCTCAAGCGTGATAATATCGCAGTTGCCAGTGCAAGTAACGAAAATATCACCTTGTTCAACAACATCATCAACAGTCTTAACTTCGAAGCCTTCCATAGAAGCTTGGAGCGCGCAAATTGGATCGATTTCAGTAACTATTACACGAGCACCGAAGCCTCGCATACTTTGCGCACACCCCTTACCCACATCGCCGTAGCCACAAACCACTGCAACTTTACCAGCAATCATCACATCGGTACCGCGCTTGATACCATCGGCAAGACTTTCGCGGCAGCCATAGAGGTTATCGAATTTACTCTTGGTAACTGAGTCATTAACATTGATAGCCGGGAAGAGAAGTTCGCCGCGCTCCATCATCTGATAGAGACGATGAACGCCCGTAGTAGTCTCCTCACTTACACCCCTAACGCCTTTGGCAACGCTCGTCCAGTAACCTTTACGGCCTTGAACAGAACGAATGAGTTCTATCAACTCTCGAAAATCTTCACCACAATTGCTATAATCTTTAGCAAGAATAGAAGGATCCTTCTCTGCCTCTACACCTTTATGGATGAGCAATGTAGCATCGCCACCATCATCAACGATTAGGTTTGGACCAAGGCCATTACCAAAATCGAGAGCCTGAAGCGTACACCACCAATACTCTGCGAGCGTTTCGCCCTTCCATGCAAATACCGGAACACCAGCTTTTGCTATAGCTGCAGCAGCATGATCTTGAGTACTATAAATATTACATGAACACCAACGAACATCAGCACCGAGAGCCACAAGAGTCTCGATGAGCACTGCTGTTTGAATAGTCATGTGAAGAGAACCCGTAATACGAGCACCTTTCAAAGGTTTCTGACCAGCATAACGCTCGCGCAAAGCCATAAGACCTGGCATCTCAACTTCGGAGATACTAATTTCCTTACGACCAAAATCTGCGAGATTAATGTTCGCTACCTTGTATTGGTATTCTTGATTGTCTACGTACTCTATCATTTCCGTGTTAACTTTCGAGCGGCAAAGGTACACCAAATATTTATTCGTTTTCTGCCATCTTTGCCATTTCTGGCTATCAAACGTAATTTATAACAAAAATTAACTATGCTTGATTCTATTAGCGAACAACGCTTGTATCTCTTCGTCGGATAGCGGCGATTCGTTGTTTATATATGCATAATTATCGCTAATAAACGTTCTTAGCTTAGCAAAAGCTGCCTTCAGAATATCAGCATGGTCGAATGCAAGCGGCGGCAACTGCGACACTGGAAACCACTGAACCTTAGCGGCATCATCGCCAGCAATGGGCTTACACTTAGCCATATCTACTATAGATATATATGCAATAGTTATAGTGCGCCCACGCGGATCGCGGTTGACAGCAGAGAATGCTTGCAACTGCATAACGCGAACGTTTGTCAAGCTAGTTTCTTCTTGGAGCTCACGCAGAGCACACGCTTCGGCAGTTTCATCCATATCGAGAAAACCGCCAGGGAACGCCCACTTGCCACGATATGGTTCATTGCCACGCTCAACCAACAAAAGGTGAAGTTGACCATTAGCATCGAAACCAAAAATCAAGCAATCGGTAGTGACGGCGGGGCGAGGATATTCGTATGTATACATACCTATATATATGCTACTTCAACAATGCGTCGATGGCGCTATGAACTTGTGCAAACGAGAAACGATCGACAATGCGCTGCATCTTGGCTGCAATTTTATCATTGCAGAGGTTGCCGATAGAGCCTTCGTGCGTGTGGTGAAGCTCGCCGTGGAAGTCGAACTCGCCTCGCTCAATCGCCATACCAACTTGCTTGTAGGCATCGCGGAAAGGTACGCCCTCAGATGCAAGACGATTGACCTCCTCGACGCTGAACGCGAGTTTATATTTAGGATCGTTCATAATATCGCGCTCAACCTCCATATTTTCAATGGCATACGCAGTAATATCAAGAATGTCATTCATCTCGGCAAAAACTGGCACGAAGACCTCTTTTATAATCTGCATGTCGCGGAAATAGCCCGAAGGTAAGTTGCCAGTAATCAGACGAATAGTATTAGGTACGCCCTGAATTTTGTTGCAATGAGCGCGAATAAGTTCAAAAACGTCAGGATTTTTCTTGTGCGGCATGATGCTCGAACCCGTCGTCATGGTCTTGGGCAGATGCACGAAACCGAAGTTCTGACTATTATAGAGGCACGCATCCATAGCCAAACGGCCGATAGTCTCGCCAAGCGAAGCAAGAGCAAATCCGATGATGCGCTCTGTTTTGCCGCGGCCCATCTGAGCGTAGACAACGTTGTAGTTCAAGTCGGCAAAACCGAGGAGTTTAGTCGTGAGCGTGCGGTTGAGCGGGAACGATGAGCCGTAGCCTGCTGCAGCACCGAGCGGATTCTGATTGCAGACGTCCCACGCAGCGTTAAGCATAACCATATCGTCGCAAAGGCTCTCGGCGTATGCACCAAACCACAAGCCAAACGACGATGGCATAGCCACTTGCAAATGCGTATAGCCTGGGATAAGTATATCTTTATATTGCTCGCTCTTACGCTGAAGTTCGGCAAAGAGGCGCTGCACTTTCTGCGCTATTTTCTCAACTTCGGCACGCGCAAAAAGTTTCAAGTCGAGCAGCACTTGATCGTTACGCGAACGACCGCTGTGGACCTTCTTGCCAATGTCGCCAAGTTTGCGAGTGAGCATCAATTCTACCTGAGAATGAACGTCTTCAATGCCATCTTCTATGACAAACTTACCATCGACTGCCTGCTTGTAAATTTCCTTCAGCTCAGCAAGGAGCAGCTTCAACTCATCTTTAGTGAGCAGATTGATAGTTTCGAGCATAGTGATATGTGCCATAGTACCAAGCACATCATAAGGCGCAAGATTAATATCGAGCACATTATCGAGTCCGATGGTAAATTCTTCTATCTTTTTATCGACGTTGTAACCCTTGTCCCAAAGTTTCATTGTAGGTTGATTTATAATTATTTACAGCTGCAAGCCATCAAGAAGTTCTACATACATATTTATGCCGTGCTCAATCTCGCTGAGTCTTACATATTCATCGGCAGTGTGCGAACGCGACGATTCGCCCGGACCAATTTTGATTGATGTGAACGGCATCAGTGCTTGGTCGCTCATCGTAGGAGAGCCAAATGGCTTGAGACCGAGTTCGATGCAGCGCTTCACAATAGGATGCTCGGCACTTATCGAGGAGCTATTTAGTCGAGTTGAGCGCTCTTTCACCTCGCACGATGTATGGCTCTTTATCAGTTCGAGAAGTTCCACATTCGAGTACAACTCGTTTACGCGCACATCCACCACGAATCGGCAAACGTCGGGAACCACATTATGCTGCGTGCCTGCATTTATCTGGGTTACGGACATTTTTACAGGTCCCAAGAACTGTGAAATACGGTCGAATTTATATGTACGGAACCACTCAATATTTGGCAGCGCCTCATAAATAGCATTCACACCCTCGTTGCGCGCCGCATGACCACTCTTGCCGTATGCAGCACAATCGAGCACCATAAGACCTTTCTCTGCCACAGCAGGTTGCATCGACGTAGGCTCTCCAACTATCGCCAAATCGACATGGCCGAGTTGCGGAAGCAAACTTTCGATGCCATTCTTACCGCTAACCTCCTCTTCGGCAGTGCATGCATAAATAAGATGATATGGCTGCTCCTTTTGCGTGAGGTAACGAAACGCCGCAAGCAACGAAACCATTGGCGCGCCAGCATCATTGCTGCCAAGACCATAAAGACAATCGCCTTCGATGGTTGGCTGGTACGGGTCGCGAGTGTAGCCGGCTGCGGGTTTTACGGTATCTATATGCGAATTGAGCAAAATCGTAGGGCGATCGTCTGCACAGTTATTACTATGAATCCACAGATTGTTGTTTTGTCTATTTACGAGCAATCCTTTATCGAGCATAAACTGCTGAATGACATCGGCAACGCATGCTTCGTCACGGCTAACAGACGGCGTAGCAATCATCTGCTGCAACAATGCTATCGATTCTTCTCGCAACTCGTTGATTGACTTCATAGTATCAAATGCGTACCGCTGTCGTTTTTCAGACCATCAGTATTTGTAATTACAACGCTGCGAACTCCTTTGCGAATGGCAGCAAAACCATTGTCGAGTTTGGGAATCATACCCTCAACTATAACTCCCGACGCTTGATGCTGCTTGAATGTTTCGTAATTGAGTTTTGATATTACCGACGTATCGTCATTAGCATCAAGCAAAACGCCAGGTTTCTCGAAACAGTAAACGAGCGTAACATCAACCTCGGAAGCCAATGCACACGCGAGCTCCGAAGCTATTGTATCGGCATTAGTATTAAGCAATTGGCCATTTCCGTCATGCGTAATCGGGCAAACTACAGGCGTCGCACCTTGCTTAATCAGCGAGAGTAGAACGTCGGTTTGTACGCCAACCACATCTCCTACAAAACCGTAGTCAATGTTCTTAACTGGGCGCTTGACGGATTTTATAATATTTAGGTCGGCACCCGAAAAACCTATCGCATTCAACTGACGTTTTTGTAGCTGCGCAACGATGTTTTTATTTACCAAACCGGCATAAACCATCGTCACCACCTTGAGCGTCTCGGCATCGGTAATGCGACGACCATCGACCATCTTTGCCTCAATGCCGAGGTCAGCCGAAAGTTTCGTAGCCGTACGACCACCGCCGTGAACCAAGATTTTCGGTCCGCTAATCTTAGCGAAATCGTCGAGCAGAACGTTGAGCGACGTAGGATCTTCGACAACCTTACCGCCTACCTTTATTATAGTTACGTTCATATTTACAAGCTTTCGAGCATTCGCTTAATTACAACTTGCGCCGACACTACGCGGTTGGCAGCCTCAGGAATAACTATGCTGTTAGGGCTATCTATCACTTCGTCGGTAACAATCATATTACGACGGACTGGCAAGCAGTGCATAAATTTCGCATTATTCGTCCACGACATGTGCTCTGCATCAATCGTCCACGACATATCTTTCGACAGAATCTGTCCGTACTGTTCATAGGACGACCAGTTTTTTGCATAAACAAAATCGGCACCTTCGAGCGCTTTTTTCTGGTTTGGCTCATAATGAGCGCCAGCCATAAACTCAGGCGCAAGTTGATAGCCTTCAGGACACGTAATGACAAAATCGACATCAGCAACCTTCATCCACTCAGCAAATGAGTTAGGCACAGCTTGCGGCAACGCCTTCGGATGCGGAGCCCAAGTCAGAACCACCTTCGGACGCTTCTTGTTTTTATATTCCTCAATAGTTATGAGGTCGGCAAATGCCTGACATGGGTGGCGCGTCGCACTCTCGAGGCTAATTACAGGGCACCCAGAATACTCAAGAAATTGATTTATAATAGTCTCCTGATAGTCGAACTCGCGGCTCTCGAACTTCGCAAATGAGCGAACGCCGATAATATCGGCATACGAGCCAATAACAGGAATTGCCTCGCGCAAGTGCTCACTCTTGTTGCCATCCATCACAACGCCCATCTCAGTCTCAAGTTGCCACGAATCCGTACCAACATTGAGCACAATGGCATTCATTCCCAAATTCTGCGCTGCTTTTTGCGTAGAGAGACGCGTGCGTAGGCTCGAGTTGAAAAATATGAGTATTGCAGTTTTGTTCTTACCCAAGTTCTGCCACGCGAAGGGGGTCTTCTTCACCTCGGCAGCTTCTTTCAATGCGATGTTGAGATCGCCAATATCTTCAACTTTCAGAAAACGTTTCATTTCGATATCTATCTATTTATTTATAAATATTCAACCAAAGAA
The DNA here is from genome assembly GCA_017539645.1 of Bacteroidales bacterium. GTDB lineage: Bacteria > Bacteroidota > Bacteroidia > Bacteroidales > Marinilabiliaceae > W3P20-009. The sequence goes on along the minus strand of JAFYCM010000013.1, from coordinate 41,060 downwards.
CTGAGTTTATTTGAATTTGAGCCTTTTAGCAATATGTATTTGCCACTCAACTTACAAATCTCATCTTTTATGTCAATTGCCGCCTCAGCATAATGGTAGCGAGGGAATTGCTCTGCGAATTTAGCAAACTCATTACCAACTAAATAGACTTCATCGTAATCAACTGCAGATATTTTATTCAAAAGAGATAGATGCTCGGAATCTTGCGCAGACCCAAGTTCACGCATTGCGCCGAGAATCAGCACTTTATGCTTATGCTGAAGATGCTGAAAATTTTCGAGCGAGGCCGACATACTTGATGGATTAGCATTGTAAGCATCAATAATTATTCGATTTTTATTCGTTTGCACGACTTGTGAACGGCTGTTTGTCGGCTTATACTCAGAAAGTGCAAGGCAAATATCACCTTCTGGCACATCATAGAAACAACCAATGGTAGCCGCAGCCAATACATTTTCGAGATTATAGACACCCGTGAGGTTAGTGGCTACTTTGTGACATATACCATCATTGAAACGCCACTCAAGCTCAAGCATTTCGCCATCACCAACCGAATGCCCATCTACAATGCAATTCTCAGCATCGGTTCCATAAGAAATAAGCCTATCGAAGTTCTCGGGCAACATACCAACGAGATTACTATTATCACTATTTATAAATATAGTACCATTATCAGCTGCAACCTGTTCATACAGAGCTCGTTTTGTAGCTTTCACTCCTTCGAACGAGCCAAAACCCTCTATGTGAGCTATTCCTACATTGGTTATCAATCCAGACGTCGGCTTCACCATAGCAGCAAGAGTTTTTATCTCACCAGGATGATTAGCACCCATCTCAACAACTGCTACATCATGATTATCATTGATACTCAGCAACGTCAATGGGACTCCGATGTGGTTATTTAGGTTTCCTTTGGTAGCAATCACATTATACTTTTTCGAGAGAACTGCAGCTACAAGTTCCTTCGTTGTAGTCTTGCCATTCGTACCAGTAATACCTATAATAGGTATAGACAATTGATCTCTATGGTAGGCGGCAAGTTGCTGAAGCGTCTTCAATGTATCCTCAACGACGGTGACCTTCGAATTGCCTACATACTTATTATTAGAGGTAACAATATGAGAAGCTCCTTTTTCGAGCGCCAAGTCAACCATTTCATTTGCATCGAAGTTTTCGCCTTTCAATGCCACAAAAAACGAACCTTCAGAAATTGTGCGAGTATCAGTAGAAACTCCGGTGGAGTTCAAATAGTGTTTATAAAGATTTTCCATCACTACAAATAAAAAAAGGGCTGGAGTAAACCTCCAACCCCATATCTCAAATTATAAGTTTCTTATTGACCAGAAATTGGACTACCAACGCGGGTCATTGCACAGCGGAAGCCTATATCATCGCGGCTCTCCTCTTCATCGAGGAAACGGCGAGTACCTGGAGACAACCAATATGCACGGTCGCGCCAACCACCACCTTTGTATACACGAACTCTATCGCTTACAAGGCTCGAAAGGTCTGTAGTCGTAGGAGTACCACGGTACATGGTTTCGGTATTTGCCTCTGAACTTGTCCAATCACCACCAAGAGCTTGGTTAGAACGAGCATCACCATCGAGGTAGTTCTTGTTGTCGGCTTCACGATAGTTCTTACGATTGCCTATCGACTTTTTGGTCTCTCGAGCATAACGGATGCGGCCAAGAGAGTCTTTCTCTGCTACAGAGCCATCCTCATTGAGAACTTTCTGCTGGAAGTCGTTACCACGATATGGATTGAACTCTTCTTCGTCTTCGTTGGTAAGAGCACGATATACATCAGCTACCCATTCGTTCACATTACCAGCCATGCAATACAAACCGTAATCATTTGGCCAATATGAGTGAACGTCAACGGTAATATCGCCTTTATCGTTCAAGTTACCCGAAGTACCCATGTAGTCACCATTACCACGAACAAAGTTCGCCATCATCTGACCTCTTACTGCATCTTCAGAGTTACGAACAACGTGGCCATTCCAAGGGAATATCTTTCTTGATGAAAGACGCTCATCTTCTGTATTGCCTACAAGACCAAGAGCTGCAAATTCCCATTCAGCTTCGGTCGGGAGACGATACTTAGGCAATAGCAATCCATCTTCGAGACGCACCTGACGAGGTTCTTCTGTAAAGAGGTCCGTATAAGGATTTTCCTCAGAAGGAGCACCAGTATATTGACCGTACATATAAGCCTCTGTATCGAAATTATCCTCACCATGCTGATCCTTGAAGTTAGGATCGAGCACACCATTGGCGATAAGAATATTCTCGTTTACGCGGTCGGTACGCCACTTACAATAGTTAGAAGCTTGACGCCAGCTAACACCTACAACAGGATATTCATTGTAAGCAGGGTGACGGAGGTAATTTTCTACGTATGGCTCATTGTATGCCATAGGACGACGCCAAACGAGCGTGTCAGGCAACGCCATCTTATATTGATCAGGATACTCGTTGTAGACGCGAGAAATCCAATAGAGCCATTCGCGATAATTCACATTACTAACCTCGCACTCATCGATATAGAACGAAGTCACCGTAACGCGGCGGGGAACATTATCCCAGTTGAACGCAACTTCCTGTTCAACACGTCCCATAATAAAGGTACCACCTTCAATAAAGCGAAGACCAGGACCGGTTTCCTGCTCAGAGACTGTTGTTACTTCAAATCCGTAATCCGGATCGTTATAGCTCCAACCCGTAGCAGATGAAGTGCCGTCGCCACCTTTCTTTGACGAGCATGACACGCAAAGAGCTACGACAAACGACGCTGTAACTAATTGACTGAACTTCAAATTCATAATATTTTACTTATTCAATTTTCCGTAAAATGTTAGATGTGTGTATACTTAATAACACAAATTTAGTATTCGCAAAGATATAGTTTTGTTTTTGCTTGTTACACAATACAACGAAAAAAAGTCTCGTTTATTGTCTCACAATAACAAAAAAACAGAATAATTATAGTTGATAAAGATTATAATAATCTTATGCTACTTTTGCGAACAAGAATACCTTATATAAATATGAGACTATTTTCAATACTGTCGGTATTACTATTCTTCATATATACGGACGCCGCATCGCAAACCAAGCACTCGGTATTAGCATCTGGCAAATGGGTGAAAGTACGAATAAAAGACTCTGGTATAAAAATGCTAACGAAATCCGCACTATCGTCAATGGGTTTCTCAGACATGAGCAAGATTGCGGTGTATGGCAATGGCGGCAAAGAACTTCCTCTCGAAAATAGCGCATCGCGCATCGACGATTTGGCAAAACTTCCAGTAATACGTAGAGATGACGCGATACTCTTCTATGCGCAAGGCACAACAATTTGGGAATACAACGCCGCATACGATATTTATGATTTCACACAGAACGAACAAGATGAGTACTCATACTATTTTATAACGGATAGTACAACGCCATCAGAAGAGCCCGCCACTGTCGACTACTCTTCAGAAGAAGCTGCTATAACGTTAGATACGTATGAAGATAGAGCGTGTCATGAGTTACATAGTTTCAACTTTCTTCTCTCAGGAAAAGAATTTTTTGGAGAGGAATTCACCACAACCAACAGTTCTCTTTCTCTACCATTCTCCCTTGATGCACGAGCAACAAAAGATACTGAAGTCAGAATGGCATTTCGTTTTATGGCAAGGTCATTTTCCAACACTAACTATACTATTATATTCAACGATGATAGTGTTGGAACGTATAGCGTCGCTCCTATAGCCTGGACTACTACTGGACTTGTAGCTAACACTAATAAAGTAAGTATAAAATCATCCGCTGGCGCCATCAATAATTACAATGTAAAAATAAATGCAAAAGTTAACACTGGTGACAATAGTAATTACCCGCCAACAGTTCGTTTAGACTATGCAGAAATAACTGTTTCCGCACAATTGAATATGAATAGTAGAAGTGAGCTTCTGTTTAGAAATAGTTCATCTATCTATTACGGTGACTCATGCATAATCGACTACGCCATTAGCGGTGCAAGCGACAATACTATTGTGTGGAATGTCGATGACCCAACAAAGCCACAAAACATCAAAACGACGAATTCTGGTTCAACGCGTCATGCAAAATTTACATCTGAGGGTGCGGTAAAAGAATTCGTTGCATTTGAGCGAAACGGCAAATTTGAAGAACCTACTTATGTAGAGGATGTTGCGAATCAGGACCTACACGCAACCAACAATATTGATTACATTATTATATATCACCCTGATTTTCAATTGGAGGCAGAACGATTAGCAAATCTTCACGCAACGTATAGTGGGCTCAATTGCGCCGCGGTAAATGTAGATGCCATTTATAACGAGTTCTCCTCAGGTAAGCGCGAAGCAACAGCGATACGAGATTACATACGATTGGTGTACAACAATGGCAAAGAAAGCAGCAACTCTCTAAAATTTGTTCTTCTATTTGGCAATGGTTCGTACGATAATTTGAACTATGGTGATAAATATCCAGACAACCGCATACCTACACACCAATCAGAAGAATCGCTATATAGAATAAACACATATTCAACGGATGACTTTTTTGGCTGGTTAGAAGACGGAGAAGGTGAACCGAATACAGAAACGATAAGTACTGTTGATGTCGGTATCGGCAGATTCCCAGTCATCTCTACAGAAGAGGCCACTATGGCTGTAAACAAAGTTGAAGCATACCTAACATCTCTTGAAAAAAGCAATTGGAAACTTCGCGCAGTATTTGCTTGTGATGATGATGATAACAACGAACACTTAATTTTCTCAGATCAAAACGCCAAATTAGTTGCCGATAAATATCCTATGTTGAATGAAACGAAAATATACCAAGAAGCGTATTCGTCAACAAACACAACAAGTGGTCCGCGCTATTATCAAGCGATAAATGACTTACAGACAGCTTTTGATAATGGAGCATTATTAATCACTTATACTGGACACGGAGGAGAAAATAGATGGTCATCTAAATATTTGTTATACGTAACTGATTATAACGCATGGAATAATAACGGCAAATATCCTTTCGTAATGAGTGCAGCATGTCACACTGCTTCATTTGACAGAGGTATAACAAGTTTGTCGAAATATATGACGTTAGGTGAAAATTGCGGTGCTATTGGCTGTTTCGCGGCAGGCAGAATATCTTACAGCAACTACAACTACAAAATTGCTCGTGCATTTCTAAGTCGAGTGCTTGATTCTGACAGTAATGGCAAACGCTATACTGTTGGCGACGCTGTGAAATATGCAAAGCAAAAGACCATCGGCAACATCAATTCATTGAAATATTTCTTGATTGGCGACCCTGCTATTACTTTGGATTACAACGAGAACAATATTATTAGTACAGATAGCATAAACGGAATCGCATTCGATGTTTGCGATGAACCAATAAAAGCGCCATCTACAAACAGAATAAAAGGCTCAATCAGAGATGCACAAGGCAATATTCTGAATGATTTCAATGGTCAAGTAAATGTTATTCTTTATAACAAGAAAAACACGATTCAAACTAAAGGCCTTATTAGTGAGGTATATACATTCGAGAACTATAACAGTATACTATACAATGGCTTAACTACGGTAGAAAATGGGCAGTTCGAAGTGATAGTTTCTTTGCCGAAAGATTGCTACACCGACGAAGGTTATGGTAGAATAAGCTATTATGCCGTATCGAACAACGACATTGAGGCTCGAGGTGCAACAAACATGCTGCTTCTTGGTGGTATGGATGCTGAGGCTGCAAGTGATTCTATTGGTCCGAAGATAACCGCATGGATTGAATACCCAGAATTTGAAAATGGAGAGACGACTGGCACTACGCCTACCCTACATGCTACGTTTAGCGACGAGTCGGGCATAAATACAAGTGGCGAAGGCATCGGACACAACATTACCGTTGTATTGAACGACGACCGCGACAACCCATACAACCTGAATAGCTACTTCTCCTACGATGAAAATAGCTACACGTCAGGCTCGCTCATATATACGCTACCTACACTTGAAGACAACAATTATTACACGTTGACACTCAAAGCATGGGACAATGCCAACAACTCTTCGGATACTACAATTGAATTCTCTGTCGATAGCAAGAGCGATATCAATTTTGGCACGACAGACATCTTCCCTTGCCCATACATAAGCGAAAAGAGCGATCTGAGTCTATTCTTCACTCATAATGCTACAGGTTCTCGCTTGAATATAAGAGTTCGCATATATTCCGCCAGCGGTCATATAATGGCGCAAAAGACCATCTCGACAACTGCTACACAAGGGCAATCTGATGTGATAAACTTGGTAAACGAACTACCAAGCACAGCTACATTGAGTAGAGGTATTTACATTATAGATGTATACGTAAGCGACGAATCGGGGCGCAGCGGAAGCTTCAACAAAAAATTATTAATCAAGTAGACAATAAAAGTCAAAAAGACTCGTTTATACGTTTGACGACATAATATTAACTATCAGTAATCAAAGGAAGAACATATATAAAAAATGAGAAATGTAAAGAATCTATGTCTTTTAGCCTCAATGGCTATAATAAGCATAACAACCTCAGCACAAAACGACTACAACCCAATTCCCTCGAGCGTACAGATGCTAAATATTGCCCCCGAGGCAAGAGGAACATCAATGGGTGACGCTGGTGTAGCTACTTCGCCCGATGTAAACTCTCAATATTGGAACCCAGCTAAATATGCATTTATGGATAGCCGCAGCGGCGTCTCTCTTTCAGTTACGCCGTGGTTGCGCAAACTCGTCAACGACATAAACCTCTTCTATATGGCTGGTTATTATCGTTTCGACAAACGTCAAACTATAAGTGCCTCTATTCGCTACTTCTCGCTTGGCGACCTCATCTTTACTGACGAAGACGGCAACACAACAGGTACCTACAAACCTAATGAGTTCTGTATCGACGGTGCATATTCAATATTATATCGAACAACTTCTCGGGCGCTGTGGCTTTGCGCTACATACACTCCGACCTCGGTTTTCAGCAAGACGACGATGGTTATTCGGCTGGCAATGCATTCGCTGCCGACCTCGCGTTCTACTACAACAAGCCGCTCCGCTTGGGTGCTAACAACGCCACTGTTATGGCTGGTATCAACATCTCTAACATAGGTACAAAAATCACCTACGATAATGGTGCTACCAATCAGTATTTGCCAGCCAATATGCGTCTCGGCGTTGGTTTTGAATACGAGATTGACCGCTACAACAAAGTTGGCGCGACTGTCGACTTCAACAAGTTGCTTGTGCCTACACCTAATTATCGTAATACTAACGAAGATGGTGTTGCAGAGTCTACCAGCTCGCGTAGAGATGAATACTACGACAAGTCGGTTGTGTCGGCTATATTCCACTCGTTCAACGATGCTCCTGGCGGCGCAAAAGAAGAGCTCCAAGAGATTGATATGCAGGGCGGTATAGAGTATTCATACAACGATTTGTTCTTTGCTCGCGGTGGTTATCACTATAACCACGAAAACAAAGGCAACTTGAAATACGCAACCATTGGCTTGGGTTTGAAATACCAAATGATTGACGTTGCTGCATCGTACATATTCTCGGTGGGCAACTCGAATGCCAACAGCGCTCTTGCCAACACCGTACGCATCACACTTGGCTTCGACCTCGGCAAGGCATTCAACATGGGCGGTTCTTCTGCTCGCAATGGTAGCAACAACAACGGCAGACGATAAATCACGATTATGCTCGACATTAGAGTTGGATACGGATACGACGTGCATCGCCTCGAAGAGGGACTGACGTTGACCATAGGTGGCGTGAAAGTGCCATACGAAAAAGGTTGGGTGGCTCATTCGGATGGCGATGTACTGATTCATGCTATTTGCGATGCCATCCTCGGCGCTGCTGCTATGCGCGACATCGGCTACCATTTCCCTGATAATAGTGACGATTTCGCGGGCATCGATAGCAGAAAACTTCTGCGCCGCTGCGTGGAGATTATCGCAGAAAAGGGTTATCGCGTAAGTAATATCGATAGCACCATAGCTATGCAAAAACCGAAACTCAAAGACCTCATTCCGGAGATGCAGCACGAGATTGCCCAAGCTATCGGCATCGATGACGACAGAGTGTCGGTGAAAGCAACGACGACCGAAAAACTCTCGTTCGAAGGCGAAGGCATCGGAGCGTCGGCGTATGCAGTGGCGCTAATTATGAAAGAATAATGATTGATTGACATTGTTCGTCCTACTACGTAAATATCCATTAACACAGAACAATAATTGGCTGAAAGACAATGCCATTTATTGTTCTTTTGTATTCTTGATACTATACCTGCTGCAGCCATTTGGCTTCAATATGTATTCAGGAAACAAATTCTTAGTTGCGCTGCTTTTTGGGGGCGTTTCGTTTGGTTGTTGCGTAGTATTTCACTTAGTGTCAAAGCCGATTTGCCAAAAAGTTGTTGTTTGGCGCGTTTGGCACGAGCTCTTGATGATTCTCTCTCTGATCCTATTTATTGGAGCATGCAATAGCATAGTCTTTTCACTCATTTTTGTTCATGCTATAACGCTTGAAGTCTGCCTATTATTTATGTACTGGACATTTATAATCGGCATAATTATAAGTACAATAAGTGTGAGTGTCGACTATCATCGGTATTTGCGCAACAAATTGGAGCTGCTCATCGACAAGACGTCGGAGCAACAGTCAGGCATAGTTATCACTATTCACGACACAAACGTCAGAGGTAGCGACTTGCAAATATCCATAAACAACTTGCTATACATAGAAGCACAGAAAAACAATATTGCCGTCTGCTATGCTAAAGATGGGCAAGCTATAGTAGCCGAACTGCACACCACGCTATCTTCTGCTCTCAACGATTTGCAAGAGTATAAAAACATATTCCAATGTCATCGCTCGTTTGCGGTGAACGTAAACAACATTTCGTCGGCGCAAGGCAATTCGAATGGCTATCAACTTACGTTTGAAAATTGCCACACTGTTGTGCCAGTTTCTCGTACATACGTACCCAAACTTCGCTCATACATAGCGTAGTCATTCGTCATCATTTCGTAGCATTTCGTCCGCCGAAATAGTTATCCGTCAGCCATTTTAGTCGTATGTCATAGCTATTTGGTAGTGCAAAATTTCATGTCTGTCTTTGCAGCATGAAACATTTGACGATACATACAATCGCGCTACTTATGTGCGCATGCAAAATTTCGGCGCAGACGCTCATCTCGGGCGTAGTCACCGATGATCGCGGTCCTCTTGTGGGCGCTAACGTATTTATAGTAGGAACTATCGATGGCGCTCTCTCCGATTCCACCGGACACTTCTCTTTTCATACAGACAAAACTGGCGAAATGGCCCTACGCGCGTCATTTGTTGGTTATGAAGATTTTACGCTGACAGCTACAAGCCATAGCAATATAAATATACGTATGCACGAACGCCCCACCTCGATAGACGAAGTGGTGGTGGCTGCGAGCAACTATAGTTTTGGCAAGAGCGACAACTTCAAAACTATGGATGCACTCGATGTGGTGCTGGCAGGCAATTCGTGTGGCGACATTGTGGCTGCGCTACAGACGTTGCCTGGCACGCAAAAGGTTGGCGAGGACAATAAGTTATATGTACGCGGCGGCGAAAGTGATGAATGTCAGACGTTTGTGAATGGCATGCATGTACTCGAGCCATACACGGCTAACGTAAATAATAATGGCTCTCGTGGTCGTTTCTCTCCATTTTTATTCAAAGGCATCAACTTCTCGCTTGGCGGCTACAACGGCGAATATGGACAAGCGCTCTCGGCCGTGCTGCCAATGGAGACAAAAGATGTGGCAGAAAGCGACAAACTTGGGGTCAGTGCATCGCTTGTAGACTGGAATGCAGGCGGCACAAAGTCGTTCGAAAATAGCAGTCTCTCATTCAATGCCGACTACACAAGCTTGGGCCTCTACAACGCTATTTTCCCCGACCGCTGCTCGTGGACTCGTCCCTATGGCAAGCTGTCGGGCGAAGCGCAATACAAAGCCGAACTGTCGCAGACGAGCGTAGCAAAGGCATACGTAGGCTACGACTTCACCACGGTGGGACAACAAATCGACGAGAGAGCTCTCTCACTCAACGAGCATAATATTTATGCTAATGCTACGTTCAAAAGCAACATTGGCAAGGGATGCAACATATTTATGGGCATTGCCAACTCGTCGATTATTAGCAATATTGATGATGCATTGACCGCTGGTGACCACTATCACAATCGACGCAACGAAATACATATAAAGGCAGAACTTCGTAAGTTGTTTTCTCCCGCACTGAAGATGTCTGTTGGCGCAGAAGAGTATATACGAAATAGCACAAAACGCTATGGCCAAAGTTGTTACGAGCTCCAATACAACCTAACGGCAGCTCATATTGATGCTCAAATACGCATTGCGCCAAAGTTGTTCTTGACACTTGCCACACGCGCCGAGAACACAAGCTACGACCATCGTTGGTTGCTGATGCCTCGCACGACGCTTAGTTTCGTACATAGCAAGCAGTTCCAAATTTCGGCTATGATTGGCAGATATAGTCAAACTGCCGCCGACGACTACATAGCCCAAAGCGATTATCGATTATCGCAAAACACTGCTAATCACGCAATTATTAGTTTACAATACAGCCATAACAAAACTCTTTTACGCATCGAGCCATACTATAAAAAATATAGCCGACTGCCACTCCTTGTTGATAATACGTATGAAAACAATGGCTACGGAACGAGCCACGGCATCGACTTTTTTGCCGAAAACCATTCTTTGACGGAGAACCTCATCACCACGCTATCCTACTCGTTCAACCAATCCAAGCGCCTCTACCTCGACTACGATGCACCTCGCACGCCAAGTTACGCGTCTCGGCACAACGTACGTATGACAGCAAAATATAGCTTGGGCAAAATAATCTTCGGCTTGGCCGACTCGTTTGCTACAGGACGTCAAACGGCTACGAGAACTACGCCGAACTACAACAGCCTCGATGCCAATATCACCATGCTCGTAAATCCTAAGATTATCGTCTATTCGTCTATTAGCAACATCCTTGGCCGTACAAATATCTATGGCTACGATACTGGTAATGCGTCTGTTACTTCCACTCGCGACCGTTTTTTCTACATAGGAATATTTGTTTCACTCATAAATAATAAAGCTTATGACATCTCAAATTTCTAAACTCGTCTTCATTGCCTTCTTCGCAATGTGTGCAATTAGCATCAGTGCGCAACAGCCTCAGATGCAAGCTCTTATCGGACAATCGCTTAGCAAATTGCAGCAGCCGTCACCCGAGAATTTTCTCAACTGTGTGGCTGAACTCAAGCGCGTCGACGCAATGTTTCCCGACAGCATTCAGCCCAAATATCAAATGGCGCTGCAAAGTCTGAATTTCGCGATTATGAATCCCGCAGCCGAACCCACAGAGGCGCTGCTCGCCGATGCTGAACAAACCATCAACAAAATGGAGAGTATGACCGCGGACCAATCGGACCTTTGCACATTACGCGGATACCTATACATGGTGCGCATTGTGCAAAATCCGGCTCAAAACGGAAGGCTCTACTACCTCGATGTGATGCAAAACTTCGAGAAAGCCATTCGCTTGAATCCAAACAACATCGTAGCCAAACAGCTACAGCAAAAATTCTTCGAGGGCATGAAGCAAGCCTCAGAGTAATAACTCGGTATGTTTGTTACGCATAACACGTAAATAACTAAAAAGCGTTGCATGTTAAAATAAATTAACTGATATTTGCGGCATCAAAAAAAGAAAAACAAGAATGACATCAATGAACAAAATATGGTGGTGGCGTAAGTCTTATTTCCAATCTCGGAGATGAGGTTTATTGACATTCCCATTGTTCAGTAAAATACAGAGCCCTACCGAGATTGCTTGGTAGGGCTTTCTTTTTTAGCATAAACATCGATTAATACATAACAATGAATATGAAATATAAATACAAAACCGAAGCAAAATCGATACTTGGCGACTTGTATACGCCCGTAAGTATATATATGCGACTGCGCGACCAATACACATGCAGCGCGCTGATGGAGAGTTCGGACTATCATAGCGGCGAAAATTCGCGTTCGTACATAGGCATTCACCCAATTGCGCAAGTGGCAATCTCGCACGGCAAAGCAATTCTCGATTTTCCTGATAACAAGACCGTTACGCACGAAATCTCAAATACTTATGGCACCGACGATGCTATAAACGAGTTCCTCCATTCGTTTGATATTGAGGGCAATGGCGAGCACTGCGGACTGTTTGGCTACACTTCGTTCAACGCCGTGCGCTACTTCGAAAACATCGCGGTGAAGGACGAGACGCAAGAGCGCAACGATGCTCCCGACGTTTTGTACGTACTCTTCAAATCGATAGTGGCATTCGACCACTTCAAAAACCAGATGCAGATTATAAATCTGATTGGCGAAGGCGAAACGAGCGAGATTGACTCCATAGAGAAGCTTATGAATCGCAGCAATATTCCTGCATACGACTTCCACCCCGTGGGCGATACCACAAGTCCGCTGACCGACGAGCAACACAAAGCCAACATACGCAAAGGCATAGCGCACTGCTTGCGTGGCGACGTCTTCCAGATTGTGCTTTCGCGCCGCTTTGTGCAGCACTTCGAGGGCGACGACTTCAAGCTCTACCGCGCTCTGCGTAGCATCAACCCGTCGCCATACCTATTCTATTTCGATATGGGCGGCTTCCGCATCTTCGGCTCATCGCCCGAGACACACTGCCGCATAGATGGCCGCGAGCGCAAGGCATACATCGACCCGATTGCTGGAACAACCAAGCGCACCGGCGACCCCGAGCAGGACGCCAAGAATGCTCAATACCTACGCAACGACCCCAAGGAGAACGCCGAACACGTCATGCTTGTCGACCTTGCTCGCAACGACCTTAGTCGCAACTGCCACGGTGTGAAGGTAGATTTCTATAAAGATATGCAATACTACAGCCACGTCATTCACCTTGTGAGCCGCGTGAGTGGGCAACTCGACGAGAATGCCGACCCAATAAAGACGCTCATCGACACGTTTCCAGCAGGAACACTCTCTGGTGCGCCAAAAGTTCGCGCCATGCAGCTGATTTCGGAGATTGAGCCTCACAACCGTGGCGCATATGGCGGCTGCATAGGTATGATTGGCTTCGACGGCTCACTAAATCAGGCTATTACCATACGTACGTTCGTAAGCAGAAACAACGAATTGTGGTTTCAGGCGGGAGGCGGCATAGTGGCTAAGAGCAACGAAGACTACGAACTCCAAGAGGTGAACAACAAACTCGGTGTACTGCGCAAGGCAATATTTATGGCCGAGAAGATGTAATATATAACACGTTGATATTTACAGTATTATGAAACTTGTAATAGTAGATAATTACGACTCGTTTACATATAATCTTTCGCACTTGCTGAAAGAACTTGGCGCCGATGTTACCGTTGTGCGCAACGACCAATTTGAACTTCCCGACCTCGAGAAATTCGACAAAATTGTACTCTCGCCAGGTCCTGGCATTCCGTCGGAGGCTGGACTGCTGCTGAAGGTCATAGATACGTATAAAGACAAGAAACCTATTCTGGGCGTTTGTCTTGGACATCAGGCGATTGGCGAATACTTTGGCGCAAAGCTCACGAATCTATCCGATGTTTATCACGGTGTGCAGACGCCCGCGCAAATCGTTGTAGATGACTACATATTCAGCACTCTGCCGCGCGAAATTCAGGTTGGGCGTTACCACTCGTGGGTTGTCGACAAGGCGAATTTGCCCGCGTGCCTTGAGGTTACCGCCGTCAGTCCCGATGGCAATATTATGGCGCTGCGCCACACGTCGCTCGACATTCGCGGCATTCAGTTTCACCCCGAATCGGTGCTGACCCCAGAAGGTAAAATCATGCTTAGTAATTTCATAAACCATTAATAATAAAGATATTATGTCAATAATGATGAAAGATATTCTCGCTCGAATGCTCAGCCAGCAGGAGTTCACACGCGAGGAGACGAAGGAAGTGCTGATAGCCATAACCAAAGAGGAAGTTCCTAACGAACAGATAACCGCATTTTTGACTGGCTTGCAGATGCGCGGCATCACGGTTGACGAGCTTCTCGGCTTCCGCGACGGCATTCTCGAAACGGGCGTTCCGGCTACTCTCGATGCCGAAAAATATATCGACATCGTTGGCACTGGCGGCGACCAAAAGAACACGTTCAACATCTCTACTTGCGCTTGCTTCGTTGTGGCAGGTGCTGGCTATAAGGTAGTTAAGCATGGTAATTATGCAGCAACATCGGTTAGCGGCGCATCGAACGTGATTGAAGAGCATGGCGTGAAATTCACCAACGACCGCGAAAAACTTCAACGCTCGCTCGATGGAGCTAACATCGCATACCTACACGCGCCGCTCTTCGCCCGCGCAATGAAGTTCGTAGCGCCAATTCGTAAGGCCTTGCAATTCCCAACTTGCTTCAATTTGCTCGGTCCGATTGTCAATCCATCGCTACCGAAATGCCAACTTTTGGGCGTGGCAAACCTCAACCAGATGCGTCTTTATAATGCTGTATACCAAAAACTTGGCATAGATTATTGCATAGAGACGAGCATAGATGGCTACGACGAGATTTCGCTCACTGGCGACTTCAAGATTACCAATAATAGATACGAAAAGATTTTCAAGCCAAGCGACATAAAACTCAACATCGCCGATGCGAAGAACCTCGAAGGCGGCAGAACGAAAGAGGAGGCAGTGAAGCTTTTCGACGCCGTACTCGAAGGCACGTCAAAAATCGACCACAAAGAGGTGGTGCTTGCCAACTCGGCTTTCGCCATTCAGACGCTCGACCCAGGCAAGGACATCTTGGAGTGTGTTGATATTGCACGCGAATCGCTCGAAAGCAAGAAGGCTCTCGGCGCATTCAAGAAGTTTATCGAACTCAATTCGTAGGGCATAAATATTTATGAATTACCTCGAAAAAATAGTTGCTCGAAAGCGCGAGATTGTTGCTGAACTCAAGCGCACGCAGCCCATTTCAATGCTCGAACGCCAACTCGGCGATGCGCCCAAAGCACTGCCATTTGCACAAAGCATACGCAGGCGCAACGGCATAATAGCCGAGTTCAAACGCCAATCGCCGTCGAAGGGGCTCATACATACGGGCAACATAACGCCCAAGGATGTTGTGCCACAATACGAGCAAGCGGGCGTGAGCGCCATATCGTGTCTCACCGACACCGACTTTTTTGGCGGTACGTTGGCAGACCTCCGCGAAGCCGTTGCATCGGTGAACATTCCAGTGCTGAGGAAAGATTTCGTCATCGACGAATATCAAATTGTGGAGGCGCGCGCCAATGGTGCTTCTGCCATTCTGCTCATTGCCGCCATACTTACGCGCGACGAAGTGAAACGTTTTGCGAGCCTCGCCAAAAGCCTCGGCATGGAAGTGCTGCTGGAACTCCACGGCGAAGACGAGACGGATTATGTTACAGATGGCGTGACGGTGGCTGGCATAAATAACCGCGATTTGCGTACTTTCGAAGTCGACATCGAGCGCTCCATCAGAGTTAGCCACCTCTTGCCTAATGAGATGCCACGAATCTCGGAAAGCGGCATACGTACCATCGATGAAATGATACACCTACGCAGCGAAGGGTTCGATGGTTTCTTGATTGGCGAGACGTTCATGAAGAGCGAAAATCCTGGGGCAACGTGCATCGATTTCTGCAATAAATATTCAATAGCATGGAAAAACGCAGTCAAGTAAAAATCAAAATTTGCGGCATGACCGACATCGACAACATCTGCCGCATACTCTTTCTTGAGCCCGACTACATAGGCTTCATCTTCTATCCCAAATCGCCGCGCTACGTGGTGGGCAAAGTGAAGCCCGATATGCTGAGCATCATTCCGTCGCGCGTACATAGAGTGGGCGTGTTTGTAAATAGCACCGAAACGGAGATTCGTCAAGTGGCGGCAACCTACGGACTGCAAACCATTCAGCTGCACGGCAACGAAAAACCCGAGCTCTGCCACGCGCTGCGCGAATCGGGTTTCGAGGTTATAAAGGCCTTCAGCATCGAGGACGAGCACGACTTCGAACACATCTGGGCGTATGAAGATTTTGTCGATTACTACCTTTTCGACACCAAAACACCCAGTTATGGCGGCTCGGGCAAAGAGTTCGACTGGCAACTGATACTGCGTCAACCATTGCGAAAGCCTTGGTTTCTCTCGGGCGGCATAAATATCGATAATATAAATATGGCTGCTCAAAGTGGCGCTTACTGCATCGACCTCAACAGTCGATTCGAATCGGCGCCTGGAATAAAAGATTACGAGTTGCTCAACAAAGCGCTCGGTAAAATCAGATAATCATAGCAACAAATAACTACTTATAACATAACCCCATGGGAAAATATTCTGTAAGCGAAAATGGTATGTATGGCCACTTCGGTGGAGCGTGGGTTCCCGAAATGCTCTACCCTAACGTGGAGAATTTGCGGCAGAACTACCTAAAAATTCTGGCGTCCGACGAATTTCAGAAGCTATTCACTCAGCTGATGAAAGATTATGTTGGTCGCCCAACGCCGCTGACATACGCCGAAAAACTTTCCAATATATACGGAACAAATATCTACCTAAAGCGCGAGGACTTGGCTCACACCGGTGCGCACAAAATCAACAACGCTATCGGCCAAGTAATTATGGCTAAGATGCTTGGCAAAACGCGCATCATTGCTGAGACGGGCGCTGGTCAGCATGGCGTGGCTACGGCTACGGCATGCGCACTGCTCGACGTGAAGTGCCAAGTATATATGGGCGCTCTCGACATTGAACGCCAAGCGCCTAACGTAGCTCGTATGCGTATGCTAGGCGCCGAGGTGGTGCCTGCTACAAGCGGCAACTGCACTCTGAAAGATGCCACCAACGAAGCCCTGCGCGACTGGATTTCGAACCCAGAGGACACATTCTACGTCATAGGCTCGGTTGTTGGTCCGCACCCCTACCCCGACCTCGTGGCGCGCCTGCAGAGCATCATAAGTAAAGAGATGCGCGAACAGCTCAAGGAGCACACCGGACGCGAACTCCCCGACTACGTGATAGCTTGCATTGGTGGCGGAAGCAACGCGGCTGGCTCGTTCTACAACTTCCTCGACGATGAGAGCGTCAAACTCATTGCTGTGGAGGCTGGCGGACTTGGTCTCGACAGTGGAGAGACGGCAGCCAGCATAGCGCGCGGTACGGAAGGCATCATTCACGGCAGCCGCACCATGCTTATGCAAACCGATGATGGACAGATAATTGAGCCATATTCTATTTCGGCTGGACTCGACTATCCGGGCGTTGGCCCGCTGCACGCATACCTTGCTCATTGCGGACGCGAAACGGTGCTCTCGGCTACCGACGACGAAGCTCTCGCTGCAGCTCGCCTCATAACTATGAAGGAGGGCATCATTCCGGCGCTCGAATCGTCGCACGCTTTGGCGGCACTGCCAAAACTCAAGTTCAAGAAGGACGACAATGTCGTTGTAACTATCTCTGGCCGTGGCGATAAGGATATGGCTACTTATTTGAAACGTTTTTTTGATAAATAAGCGATGAACAGAATCGACGATATATTCAGCAAGAAAGATGGATTGCTATCTATCTATTTTACAGCAGGATACCCCAACCTCAACGACACCATGACGGTGCTCAACGCGTTGCAAAAAGCAGGCGTCGACTTCGTGGAGATAGGTATGCCATTTTCCGACCCTTTGGCAGACGGCCCAGTGATACAACGCGCCAGCCTCGACGCGCTCAACAATGGTATGACGCTCCACGTACTTATGCAGCAGCTCAAAGACATGCGCAAGACCATAACTATGCCCGTGACGCTGATGGGCTACATAAATCCTATTATGCACTACGGCGTTGAAAACTTCCTGCGCGATGCTGCGGCCTGCGACGTTGATGCGCTCATCGTGCCCGACCTCCCGTGGCAAGAGTACCTCGATAACTACAAGGCGCTGTTCGAAAAATACGGATTGCACAACATTCCGCTCATAGCTCCACAGACGCCCGATGACCGCATGAAGTTCCTCGACGACAATGCCGATGGCTTTATATATATGGTAGCTTCGGCTGGTATAACGGGCAACATCAAAACAAGCGAAGGTTATCGAAGCCGCTACTTCGACCACGTCTCGTCGCTTGGACTAAAAAACAAGCGTATGATTGGCTTCGGTGTGAAAGACAACGAAGGTTTCCGTCATGCTTGTGCACACGCTTCGGGAGCTATAATAGGTACGGCGTTCGTCAACCACATAAAAGAGCACGGCATTTCGGAAGAGGCTATAAAAGCTTTTGTTGATGGCATCCGGAAAGGGTAAATTGAAAATTGGAAGTTGAAAATTTGGGCTGCTCTTCGGAGCGGCCTTTTTTGTGATGGTATGTAGAGACGCGGCGCGCAACGTCTCTAAATACAAGTATGTCGGAAATTTTCATTCAATCGTGAAAATGATTTTTTGCACGATGTCGGAAATTTTCAACGAGTCGTGAAAACGGATTTTTGCACAGTGCGA
Organism: Bacteroidales bacterium; assembly: GCA_017539645.1. GTDB lineage: Bacteria > Bacteroidota > Bacteroidia > Bacteroidales > Marinilabiliaceae > W3P20-009. The sequence continues at coordinate 22,417 of JAFYCM010000013.1, read as the reverse complement.
AAAATTCATTGTTATGACTAAATGGGAGTTTCTGACGCTCAGCAAGTCCCAATCAATCGTGAAAATGCATATCTGACGCTCAGCAACCCCCAATCAGTCATGAAAATGCATATCTGACGCTCAGCAAGTCCCAATCAATCGTGAAAACGCGTATCTGACGCTCAGCAAGTCCCAATCAGTCGCGAAAATGCCTATCTGACGCTCAGCAAGTCCCAATCAGTCATGAAAACGCGTATCTGACGCTCAGCAACCCTCATTCAATCGTGAAAATGCTTTTTCGCACGCTCAGAAACCTTCATTGAATGATGAAATCAAACTTCTGCCATCTCAGCAGGGTTATGGTATACTTGCAAAATAGGCGCATCGAGTGCAATTTCTATGGAAACGAGAGTCTCTATAGTGAAATTATGAGTTCCCCGCATCCATTTACTTATTTCTGCTTCGCTCTTGCCTAATCTGGCTGCCAAATCTTTTTGTCGTAACCCCTTCTCCTCAAGAATATCACTTATTCTATCTACTATACGAAAAGATAAATCAACCGATTCACGGACCTTTGGATTTACATGTTTCCTCCGGTCTTCTAATATTTTACTTCTCATCATTTCTCGAAAAATTTAGGTTGCCAACAATTTCTTTATCTATAACAACTATAGTTCCGTCTTTTATACGAGACGAAATAAATCTACTTGTATCTATAAGCATTTTTACATACGGCGCCAATGCCTCACTCTCTTCCCATCGTTTAGCATCTTTCACTCCGCCATTACCAAAGATGAGTATTTTATCAGATAGACGCAGACAATACAACCTAATCTTATTACCTACGTCAATTGGAATTACACCAACGCCATCGCCATACCTACCTTCGGGACGAAAGTAACGAGCTAACGCCCCGCGTTCTGCTATGTGGTCAAGCCAAGATATAATAACATCAACCTCTGCATCATATTCACAGCCTTCAGGGAATTTCTCGAAGAACGATTCCAATTCTGTCAATTCCGCACCTTTCATACGAATACTATAAAAGTTGACCTTTTCGTATTCTTCAAGAAGTTCTATGCTATACTCTTGCTTCATTCTTAACTTATAAGTTATCTTGCAAATATATATCTATGATTATAAAACGCGCACGCAATTAGCTCAAAAGATAATCCACAGTCATTATAACAATCGGATTCGAGGGAATTTCAAATTCGCTTCAAGAAGCGATAAATATTCAGAGCGAAGGCAATCGATATATATCTTGTTCGCAAAGGATCTCTTCGCTATCGAGCATTCGGCGGAGGACTGTCTTTAGTCGCTTGCTATTGACGGGCTCAAGGCGTTTTAGAAGTTCATCGTATGTAAGCGGCTCGGTGAGCGTAGCGCGAAGTTTCTCGTATATATACTCCTCATTATTAGACTGTTTTGCGCGCTCAATACACACGTCGCATTGACCGCACGGTTCCGATTCGAGTTGACCGAAATATGCCAAGAGCTGCTGGCTTCGGCATTTACTTGTCTGTAGGTAGTTAATTACACTCTCGCTGCGTCGGCGGGCGGTCTCGAGGCGATACTCGTAAACATCTTTAGGGAAATGTATGAAACGATCCTCTACCCTATTCTGCCGCAAGCCCACCACCGTGGCGTGTTTGCGCGGGTTGTAGCTAACCACACCAAGGCGTGCAAGCATCTTCAGATCTTCGTAGACCTTCTGGCGAGTTGTCTCGGCAATGCGCGCAATACGTTTCTCGTCAATAATGGCATATTCGACGAAAAGACCAGTGTAGAGACGCAGAGAAGCCTTTATGGTATCGTCGAGGGCGGGGTATGAGCGCTCTATGTCGTAGAGGCGGTCGCGGTCGACGGTGAACATCAGTCGCGAAGGCAGGTCGGTGTCGGCGTTGTATTCTAAGTAGCCAGCATTATCGAGCAAGTCGAATGCGTAGTGGACATTGTTGAGCGAATAGTGAAACTTGGTACAAAAGTCGCCGATGTCGAACATTGTTGAGTAGCCGCCGCCCTCGCCCACGCCAATGACGCAGCGGTTACAAAACGAGTTGTAAATCTTCTTTATCTCGTCGATGGGCGGAAAACTATTCGTCACATTGCGGCGGAGTTTGGGCGGATCGCCAGCATTCCAGAGAAAAACGGCGTACGACTTCTTGCCATCGCGACCAGCACGACCAGCCTCCTGGAAATAGGCTTCGAGGCTATCGGGCGCGTCCATGTGAATCACTACGCGCACATCGGGCTTGTCGATGCCCATGCCAAAGGCATTCGTACATACTATGACACGCGTCTTGCCCTCGGTCCAGCTAAGTTGTCGACGGTCCTTCTCGTCGGCGGAGAGCCCTGCGTGGAAATAGTCGGCATTTATATCCTGCGAGACGAGGAACTCCGACAGTTCGCGCGTACGGCGGCGGTTGCGCACATATACAATAGCGCTACCCTGCACACTATTGAGAATATGCACCATCTGCTGCTCCTTTTCGTCGCAGTGGCGCACGATGTAGGCGATGTTTGGTCGCGCAAAACTCTTCGTGAAAAGGTTCGGCTTGCGAAAGTTCAGCCGCGCCATAATATCGTTAGCCACATCGGGCGTAGCGGTGGCCGTGAGCGCCAAGACTGGCACATTGGGCAGATATTCTCGAATTTGGGCAATAGCCAAGTACGACGGGCGAAAATCGTAGCCCCACTGCGATATGCAATGCGCCTCGTCCACCACGAGCATACCCACCTTCATGTAAGCAAGTTTCTCCTTGAAAAAGTCTGTCGAGAGGCGTTCGGGCGATAGGTATAGGAACTTGCACGCGCCATAAATACAATTATCCATAGCCACGTTCATCTGATCGAACGTCATGCCCGTGTAGAGCGCGGCAGCCGATATTCCTCGACGTCGCAAGCCCATCACTTGGTCCTTCATGAGTGCAATGAGCGGCGTAACCACAATACATACGCCGTCGATGGTGAGCGCAGGCACTTGAAATGTTATGGATTTGCCGCCGCCCGTAGGCATAAGCCCCAGCGTATCGCGACCTTCGCCAATAGATTTTATGATCTCGGGCTGAAGCGGGCGAAATGCGTCGTAGCCCCAATATTGCTTAAGTATTTGCAGGTATTTCTCCATTGCGAAATCTACTTTCGAGCCCCACCCGAAGGCCGCTGTCTGTTAGGCGAAGCAGTCATCGAGCGACAAGTAAGTATTATGGACGAATGCATATTTCCCTCATCGTCTTGCTGCCCAATGATTACGTACATATCTTTCTTGTTCGACGAGCCAAAAGCCTGACGCACCTCCACATGATTGTAGAACGCGTCATAATCCTCCACGTCGATACTATAGTAATTCGACGAGTACTTATTCAGCTTGAGAATTTGCAGATATAGCCTAATCTGATAGCAATCTATTTCGATGTATTTATCTGTAATATACATCATTCCGTCGGCGGGCAAAGCCTTGTCCATAGCCCATGTACTCTGACGATATTTGAGAATTTTCCAGCACTCCACTTGCGCTGCATCCGCACGTTTTTGCGCGAAAGCACACACAGAATTCATAACTATGAACAGCGCCATAACTATGAAAACTCTTATTCGTGATGGAGAGATTGTCATAGCACAAAAAAGACTCTTTCACGCAAGATAGGAAAAATATTGCGGAAAGGTCTATGTATATGTATGGCGCGCCACGACGTATTATTATATATCTCCTACTTTATAATCACCAACGTAGCGCCATAGCCATATTCGCGAAACGAGGCATCTTGATACGTATGTTGCTTGTATTTACGATCGAGTTCGCGGCGGAGTTCGGTTTTTAGGCGACCGTTACCTACACCATGTATAAATACGATGCGGCGTCCGTGGTTGTTGGCGTTGGCATCCATCGTGCGACGAAACGTATCGAGCTGCACCTCGAGCATCTCGCCATTCGACATGCCCGCCGTGGTCTCGAGTAACTGATTAATATGTAAATCTACTTCGAGCGTATCGCTCTTCGGCTTCGACGATTTCGATTGTGGCTTAGGTGCTGCAATGGGCTTAGCTTCAGCCAATTCGCGCGTAGAGATATTCTGTAGCTGCGCCATCTTCACGTCGAATTCGTCCTTTATAATAGGTATGATTATGGCGCGGTCGTCGGTGTAGTCGTTGGTTTGGTAGCTGCCATCGCGCACGAGGCGAGCCGACCGCATGACAACCTCCTCGCAGAAAGGCGGCAGCGGCACAAATACACCCGAACGGCGGAAAAGTAGCAGCTGAATGGTCCATTTGCGACCATCGAGAGCGCGCGGGTCGAAGCGTTTGAGTTCTATCTGCGTATTGGGCTCAAGCGTGCCATGCGACACAAGCGTAACATTCTCGCTATCGACCTGCTGCATAATAGTAAAAAATGCATACAGATTACTATCGTTTATAGCATGAAGGCGCACAAAACCCGAGTTGCCATCTTGCGTAAAAGCCACAGCAAAGCGCGGATTGTTCTCGTCGGCAGCATCGGGCGAGAAGTCGAAGTCGGGCTCTTCCTCGATGGGTTGTTGCTCGTTGCGGCGCTCTTCGGTCTTGCGCTGCTGCTCTTGAGTCTTTTGCGCCGAACGCTCTTCCACCACAACCACTTGCGATTGCGTGGTAGGAATCTCAAAGCCATCTTCGTCTTCCACAAAAACCAACGTGCCTTCTATGCGCGTAACTATGCCACCGCCCTCTTCGTTGAGGAACCTAACTTTGTCGCCTACTTGAACTTTCATGTCATTATTAATTTATGTATACGTATGCAAAAGTACGTCAGAAAGCCTCGCTCGTGCAATTTTGGTTTTGCTTTATTTAGAGGATATTATAAATTTGGGTAAAAACTGACCAAAAGAAACCTCGTACTATTGTCGAAAATACCTATTGAATATGGAACAAGATTTGACAGCCAAGCTGAAGCAATTTTTTGGATTCGATACTTTCAAAGGGAACCAAGAAGCCATCATTCGCAACATTCTCGACGGCAAAGACACATTTGTACTTATGCCTACTGGCGGTGGCAAATCGCTATGCTATCAGTTGCCTGCATTGATAGGCGATGGCGTAGCTATTGTCATCTCTCCGCTCATAGCCTTGATGAAGAATCAAGTAGATGCACTGCGAGGCTACAGCACCAACGACAACATTGCCCACTTCCTCAACTCGTCGCTCAACAAGCAAGCCATTCAAGAGGTGAAAGACGACGTGATGAGCGGACAGACGAAGTTGCTCTACGTAGCTCCCGAATCGCTCACCAAAGCCGAGAATGTTGACTTCTTGCGCAAAGTGAAAATCTCGTTCTATGCTGTCGACGAAGCACACTGTATTTCGGAATGGGGACACGACTTCCGTCCTGAATATCGCCGCATTCGTCCAATCATCGACGAGATTGGCAAAGCGCCCGTCATTGCTCTCACCGCTACGGCTACGCCCAAAGTGCAGCAAGACATTCAGAAGAGCCTCGGCATGACCAAAGCCACGGTGTTCAAATCGTCGTTCAACCGCCCAAATCTCTACTACGAGGTACGCCCCAAAGTGAACGCTACCAAGGAGATAGTACATATACTGCAAAACAATCCGGGCAAATCGGCCATAGTATACTGTCTAAGCCGCAAAAAGGTAGAAGAGATGGCGCAGACGCTGATAGTGAATGGCATAAAAGCCGCTCCATATCACGCCGGACTCGATGCTGCCACTCGCGCTGCCAACCAAGATAAATTCCTTATGGAAGAGGTAGATGTGGTATGCGCCACCATTGCTTTTGGTATGGGTATCGACAAACCCGATGTACGTTTCGTAATACACTACGATATACCTAAGAGCCTCGAAGGCTACTATCAGGAGACCGGTCGCGCAGGACGTGATGGTGGCGAAGGTCGATGCATAGCTTTCTATAGTTATAAGGATATAAAGAAGCTCGAAAACTTCATGGAAGGCAAGCCAATCAGCGAACAAGAGATTGGTCGTCAGCTAATTAACGAGACGCTTGCATACGTAGAGAGTGGCGACTGCCGACGCAGAACGTTGCTGAAATATTTTGGCGAAGAGTACACCGAAACCAACTGCGGCGCGTGCGACAACTGCAAACAGCCCAAAGAGCGCTTCAACGCTCAAGATTCTATGCTCAAGATTATCTCCGTTATGAGCGAGATAAACGGTCGTTTCAAAACCGACGATGTGGTTAGCTTCTTGATAGGCAAGACGAATAAAAACATAGAGACTTACAACAAACACGAACTCTTTGGCTGCGGCAAGGATAAAGATGAGCGTTTCTGGACCTCCGTTGTGCGCCAAGCTATCGTGCAAGGATACATAATAAAAGGTATAGAAAATTACGGCGTGCTGAAACTTTCGGATAAGGCTCTTGCCTACGAAAAACACCCGCAGCAGCTGATGTTCACCCTCGACCGCGACTATTCTAATGCCACCGACGACGAAGCCGCAGCAGGTGGCGCAGCATTGGACGATGAGCTCTTCGGCATGTTGAAGTCGCTGCGCAAAGACGTTGGTGCCAAGATGCACGTGCCACCCTACGCCGTATTCTCCGATGCAGCATTGGAGGCAATGTCGACGTATTACCCTATCACCATAGAAGAGTTGCAAGCCAACATTCCTGGCGTGGGCGAAGGCAAAGCGAAAAAGTTTGGTCAACCATTTGTGGAACTCATTGCGCGCCATGTGGAGCAAAACGAGATTGAACGCCCAATGGGTGGCACGGTGAAATCTCTCGGAAACGAGAACGCTCAAGACAAGATTGAGATAATTACTGCCACCGACCGCAAACGAAATCTCCGCGAACTTGCCGACAACAAAAATATCGAGTTCGATGAACTGCTAAAGAAGATGGAGTCGATTGTGTATAATGGTACCAAGCTGAATATCAAATACTTCATCGACGAAGAACTTGACGAAGACGAGTTCGATGACATCTTTGAATACTTCAAAGAGGCCGACACCGACGACATAAAAACAGCGTTGAAAGAGCTCGGCGAAGATGATTATCCCGAAGAACATATTCGTTTGGTAAGAATACATTTCATATCTACAATAGGTAACTAATTAATTATAAACGCGATAACGCAGGTTGCTCAATAAAACTTTCTGTGAGTATCTTTGCGCCGTTTTTGGAGACATTTTCAACAACAATAAATAGAAGGACCGATGAAAAAAATTTTGCTTGCTTTGCTACTCACATGCACGCTTAGCGCAGGGGCTCAGATAAAGAAATTTGATATGCTCACGGTGTTCGAGCAGCGTTTCGACCTGAAAGCAACTAAAATAAATATCGATGGACAGTTCTGTCACATCGTAATCAACCCATCAACCGACGGACACAGCATACTCGTAGGCAAACTCGAAGCCATGGAAAAGAGCGACGACTACAAGGTTATTGTAGACGAAGCCAATGGCGTTGCCAACATCTCCGTTTCGGTATCTACGGCAGCCAAATCGTCGTTTGCTGGAGAATTGACACTTGCCGTTTCGCCTAACGTAGCGGTAGAGGTGAAAACTGAATCGGGTTATGTAGATATTGTAGACGTAAAAGTTGCCGACATCAGCGTGAAGAGCAACAGCGGCAAGATACGTACGTCGGGCGTAGATGGCAAACTGAACCTCGCTACACGCAGCGGTGAAGTGACGCTCAAAAACCTGAAGGGCGACACCAGCGTAGAGACTGCAAGCGGCACTATAACAGCCAACAATATTGAAGGCTCGCTCAGCTGTGAGACTATCAGCGGATTGATAACCACAACGAATGTGAATGGCTCGTTGAAAAGCAAATCTACATCGGGCAATCAGGATATAAATATCGTCAGAGGCGATTTGAATCTCGATGTAAGTTCTGGCTCAGCAAAAATCACTGATGTTGAGGGCGTTATAAAAGCCAAAACCTACTCAGGCGCGTTGAGTTTCTTCAAAGTGAAATGCGAGATGCACATAGAGTCGTTCAAGGGACAAATATCTGGAGGTAAAGACATTACGCTGACAGCATCGAGCGACTTTGTAAGCGACCAAGGCAAGATAAACATGCGCCTCACCAATGACAAGAAAGAGTTGACGTTCAAACTTGCTTGCACCGAGAACAAGAAAGCCAACCTTATGGCAAAAGGCACAACCAAGCAGAAGAAACTCAACGAGGGTGATGGCCCGATTGTAATTACAGCCACCACGCGCTCTGCATCAATAGTATTCCAATAGAAATGAGCACGTCGCCAACGGACAATCTTTTGCAATGCGGCACCGTGGTTAAGCTCCACGGCACTCAAGGAGAGATAATAGTAAGAGCCGACGATGGTTTTACTATTGACTTTCTCGACCGTCATTTCATACAGATAGAGATAGACAGCGCGCCAGTGCCGTTCGAGGTGGATATGTTTCGCGCCAAGAGCGATATGGAGAGCATAGTTAAGCTCAACCTCGTTCCGTCGCAAGAATATGCGCGCCGACTGCTTGGTCAACGCGTATACATCGACCGCAGCGAGGCACAAACAAATCCTGCCGACGATGCCGATAGCGACGATATGGCTGTTGGTCTGCTCGTTGGCTACGAAGCTTCCGACGTAGACGAAGGTCTGCTTGGCAAGATTGTCTCTATTGATAATATGAATGGTGTGAATCCGCTCTTCGTCATTGAGCGACCCAATGGGCGTGAACTTCTCATACCTATAACGGAGGACCTCATAAATAGCATCGACCAAGAGCAGCGCAAAATAGAGTTCTGCCTACCCGAAGGTTTGACATCATTAGACGAATAAATTTTATACATATATATACGTACAACAGATAATGGTAACACAAGATCAGATAAAAGATCTCAGCGGGCGTGAGTTAGCGCTAAGGAGGTATCTTTGACATCGACCGTAGAAAAATGGAGCTCGAAGAAGACGAACTAAGAGCCCAAGCCCCCGATTTCTGGAGCGACGCCAAGAAGGCCGAAGCTCACATGAAAAAAGTAAAGAATAACAAACGTTGGATTTCTGGATATGAAGCGGTGCAGAGCTCTGTGGAAGAGCTACAACTTGCCGCCGAAATGCTGAAAGACGGTTCTGCCACCGAAGCAGAACTCGACGCTGCATTTGCCGATGCCTCGAAACGCGTAGAAGACCTCGAACTCGCCAACATGCTGCAAAAAGAGGAAGACCAGATGAGCGCTGTGCTCAAGATTGTGGCTGGTGCCGGTGGCACCGAGAGTCAGGACTGGGCTTCGCAACTCATGCGCCTCTATCAGCGATGGGCCGAGAGCAAAGGCTACAAAGTGAGCATTGCCAACCTGCAAGACGGCGACGAAGCTGGCATCAAGACCGTTACTATGAATATAGAGGGCGACACCGTCTATGGCTACCTGAAGAGCGAAAACGGCGTGCACCGACTTGTGCGCGTGTCGCCATACAATGCACAGGGTAAGCGAATGACATCGTTTGCCTCGGTTTTCGTCACGCCGCTTGTCGACGACACTATTGAGGTAAATGTGGAGCAGGCTCGCATCAGCTGGGATACGTTCCGAAGCAGTGGCGCCGGTGGTCAGAACGTCAACAAGGTGGAATCGGGCGTGCGCCTGCGCTATATGTGGAAGAATCCCAACACGGGCGAAACCGAAGAGATTCTCATCGAGTGCACTGAGACGCGCGACCAGCCTAAGAACAAGGAGCGCGCCCTCTCGCGACTCTACACGTTCATCTATGACAAAGAGCACCAGAAGTACGTCGACGACATCGCCTCACGTCGCAAGAGCCTTGTCTCCACCGGCGACCGCTCGGCCAAGATTCGCACCTACAACTTCCCGCAAGGTCGAGTCACCGACCATCGCATCGGCTTCACCACCCACGACCTTCAGGGCTTCCTGGGTGGAGACATCCAGCCCATGATTGATGCCCTCACCGTGGCCGAGAACGCCGAGCGCATGAAAGAATCAGAACTCTAAACGTCCCTTATGTTGTTGTATCACAACAACAAATAAAAGAAACAACCATGACCAGAGAACAACTCATCCAGCAAATCTTCCAGAAGAAGTCATTCCTCTGCGTTGGCCTCGACACCGATGCCAAGAAGATACCCGCCCATCTGCTCGACCTGCACGACCCCATCGTCGAGTTCAACAAGGCCATCATCGATGCCACCGCGCCTTATTGCGTGGCCTATAAACCCAACCTCGCTTTCTACGAGGCTCATGGCATTCACGGCATGATAGCTTTCAAGAAGACCATCGAGTACATCCGTGAGCGCCATCCGCACCACTTCATCATCGCTGATGCCAAGCGTGGCGACATCGGTAATACAAGTAAAATGTACGCGCGTACCTTTTTTGAAGAATACGACGTCGACGCCCTCACCATCGCCCCCTATATGGGTGAAGACTCGGTGACACCTTTCCTCGAGTATGAAGGCCGATGGGTCGTCATGCTTGCCCTCACGAGCAACAAGGGAAGCTTCGACTTCCAACTCATGCAGGACGCCGATGGTGAGCGACTCTTCGAGAAAGTGATGCGCAAGGGGCAGGAATGGGGTACGCCGCAGAACATGATGTTCGTCGTGGGTGCTACGCGTGGCGAGATGTTCAAGGACGTACGCCGCGTGGCTCCCGATCACTTCCTGCTTGTGCCTGGCGTGGGTGCTCAGGGCGGAAGTCTCGAGGAGGTGTGCCGTTATGGCATGACTAAGGATTGCGGACTGCTCGTCAATTCCTCACGTGGCATCATCTATGCCTCCAGCGACGAGCATTTTGCCGAGATTGCCGCCAACAAAGCCCGCGAAATACAGCAACAGATGGCAGCCGAACTCGCAAAGCTCGGATAGTGTTTTCGGCCATACATGGGAAATGATAAATGAATGAATACAAAGTGATCAACGACCCAGTGTTTGGGTTCATAAAGGTGCCTCGCGGGTTGCTGCTCAACATCGTTAAGCATCGTCTCTTTCAGCGACTTTCGCGCATCAAGCAGCTGGGCATGGCCAGTGTGGTCTATCCAGGTGCTCAGCACACCCGTTTCCAACACTCATTAGGTGCTTTCCACCTGATGAGTGAGGCCATTTTGTCTCTCTCTCAGAAAGGCATTTTTATTTTCGATAGCGAGGCCGAAGCCTTGAAGGCAGCCATTCTCCTTCACGACGTCGGACACGGTCCTTTCTCTCACGTCCTTGAGCATACGCTCATCCGCGACATCTCCCACGAAGAGATTTCAATCATGATGATGGAGGAAATCAACCACGAGATGAATGGAGCACTCAACCTCGCCATCAAGATTTTCAAGGACGACTATTCCAAGCGATTCCTCCATCAGCTCATTTCCTCGCAGCTCGACATGGATCGACTCGACTACCTCCGGCGCGACTCCTTCTTCACCGGCGTCACCGAGGGCAACATCGGATCGGCACGCATCATCAAGATGCTCAACGTTGTCGACGATCGTCTCGTGGTTGAACAAAAAGGCATCTACTCTATCGAGAACTATCTCACCACTCGCCGACTCATGTATTGGCAGGTGTATCTCCACAAGACCACGGTTGCCTACGAGAAGACACTCGTCAACCTGCTTCGTCGCGCCAAGTATCTGGCTCACAAGGGTGAAGAGGTATTTGCAACGCCTGCCCTTCGCTTCTTCCTTTATAACGACGTCGATGCCAGCCGCTTCGAAAGCGACCCGCAAGCATTGGCCAACTATGAACTTCTCGACGACAACGACATCTGGGCTTCTGTCAAGACATGGATGAGTCATACGGATCGAGTGCTCTCCATCTTGGCCAAAGACCTCGCCGATCGACGCATTTTCCGAGTGGAAGTGCGCGAGGAGCCTTTTGCCGACAACGAAGTATCCACTCTCCAGCAACAGCTTGCCGATGCCTTCCATGTGTCCTTTGAAGATGCTGCCTATCTCATCAGCGTCAATACCATCCAAAAGGACATGTACGATCCAAGCGACGACCAAATCGACATCCTTTTCAAAGGCAAAAACGATGATGAAGGCAATGACACTAATTACGTCGTGAAAGACATAGCAAATGCCTCGGAACTATTCAATATTTCCTTACTTTCCAAAAAAATCCGTAAATATTACCTTTGTTATCAGCGTATTTAAAGAAAAATATGTACCTTTGCAGAGTTTTAAACGCATCATATGGAATTTACAGCACTACAAATTGCGCAAATGATAGGTGGACGCGTCGAAGGCGATGAGAATGCCACCGTCTGCACTTTTGCAAAAATCGAGGAAGGAAAGCCTGGTGCTATTTCATTCCTTTCTAATACCAAGTACACTCATTACATCTACGATACTCAATCGTCGGTGGTGCTCATCGACGAAAGTGTTCAGTTAGAGCGCGAAGTTCCCGCCACCCTTATTCGAGTAAAGAATGCATACGAGGCCGTTGCTCATCTGCTGCAGGCTTATGAGTCGATGAAACCGAAGAAAAAAGGCATTGATCCCTTAGCATTCATCTCGCCGTCGGCAACCGTTGGCGAAGATTGCTATGTGGGTGCATTTGCCTATATTGGCGACGGTGTAAAGGTGGGTAAAGGCTGCCAGATATATCCTCATGCCGTCGTATGTGAAAACGTCACTATGGGTGATGGCTGCATCCTCTACCCCAACTCTGTCGTCTACCACGATTGCCGCCTCGGTTCTCGTGTGACGCTGCATGCCGGTAGTGTCATCGGTGCCGACGGATTCGGCTTTGCTCCTACGCCTCATGGATACGACAAAATACCTCAGATTGGCATCGTCACCATCGAGGATGATGTAGAGATAGGTGCCAACACATGTGTTGACCGCTCGACAATGGGCAGCACCTACGTTCGTAAGGGTGTGAAACTCGACAACCTCGTGCAGATTGCCCACAATACCGACATCGGCGAGAACACCGTGATGTCTGCTCAAGTGGGTATCGCTGGTTCTACGAAGGTAGGACAGTGGTGCATGTTCGGCGGCCAGGTGGGCATTGCCGGCCACATCTCTGTTGGCAACCACGTGAATCTTGGAGCCCAGTCGGGCGTGCCCAGCAGCATCGAGTCAAACCAGACACTCATCGGTACTCCGCCCATGAACACCCGAGCCTATTTCAAGTCGCAGGTCATCTTCCAGCGCCTGCCCGAAATGTACAAGGAGTTACAAGCTTTGCGGAAAGAAGTGGAAGAACTCAAGAAATCGTAAAAAAACTTATTATCCCGATATGGAAACAAGCAAGCAAAAGACACTCAAAAGCAGTTTTTCGCTTTCAGGCAAAGGATTGCACACAGGTTTGGACCTCACCGTGACGTTCAATCCTGCTCCCGAGAACACCGGCTACCGCATTCAGCGCGTCGATCTCGAAGAACAACCCGTTATTACAGCCTTAGCCGAAAAGGTGGTCGACACTCAGCGCGGCACCGTCCTTGCCCAGGGCGACGTTCGCGTCTCTACCGTTGAGCACGGTCTCTCGGCTCTCTATGCCCTTGGCATCGACAACTGCCTTATCCAAGTCAATGGTCCCGAGTTCCCTATCCTCGATGGCTCTGCCATTATGTATGTGGAAAAAATCGAGGAAGTGGGTATCGAAGAACAGAATGCCCAGAAGGATTATTATATCATTCGCAAGAAAATTGAAGTAAAGGACGAAGAAAGCGGGTCGTGCATCACCATTTTGCCTGACGAAGAATTCTCCGTCACGGCCATGTGCTCCTTCCAGTCGAAGTTCATCAACAGCCAGTTCGCTACGCTCGACGACATTCATGACTATACGAAGGAGATTGCTCCCGCCCGTACGTTTGTCTTCGTACGCGACATCATGCCGCTGCTCGATGCCAACCTCATCAAGGGCGGCGACCTCGAAAACGCCATCGTTATCTATGAGCGTCAGGTCAGCCAGCAGCAACTCGACAATCTTGCCGATCTGCTGAAAGTACCTCACATGGATGCTACGAAGATTGGCTACATCCAGCCGAAGCCCCTCATGTGGGAAAACGAGTGCACTCGTCACAAGCTGCTCGACATCATTGGCGACATGGCGCTCATCGGCCGTCCTATTAAGGGCCGCATCGTGGCTACCCGTCCCGGGCATACCATCAACAATAAGTTTGCCCGTCTGATGCGCAAGGAAATCAAGAAACACGAGGTGCAGGCTCCCCTCTACGATCCGAACCAGACACCTATCATGGACAATATCCGCATTCGCCAGCTGCTGCCCCACCGCTATCCCATGCAGCTCATCGACAAGGTTATCGCCATGGGACCTATGCATATCGTCGGCGTGAAAAACGTCACGGCCAACGAACCCTTCTTCACTGGCCACTTCCCCGAAGAGCCCGTGATGCCTGGCGTGCTGCAGGTGGAGGCCATGGCTCAGTGTGGCGGTCTGCTTGTGCTTAGTCAAGTAGAGGAACCCGAGCGATGGTCGACCTATTTCATGCGCATCGACGAGGTGAAGTTCCGCCAGAAAGTGGTTCCGGGCGACACGCTCCTCTTCCGCGTAGAGCTTCTCCATCCCGTTCGTCACGGCGTTAGCACCATGAAGGGCTATGTCTTCGTGGGCGACAACGTAGTATCTGAGGCTCAGTTCACCGCACAAATCGTAAAGAACAAATAGTTTTCTATGAATCAGATTCATCCATTAGCATACGTACATCCCGAGGCACAACTCGGCGACAACAATATCATCGGCCCCTTCTGCTTCGTCGACCGCGATGTCGTCATAGGCAATAACAACGTGTTCCAGAACAGCGTCACCATCAATCAGGGTGCCCGCATCGGCAATGGAAACGAAGTCTTTCCAGGTGCCAGCCTGTCCACAAAGCCCCAAGACCTGAAGTTCAAGGGCGAAGTGACCACCTGTCAGATTGGCGACAACAACTCCATTCGTGAGAACGTCACCATTTCGCGCGGTACGGCATCGAAGGGAACCACCATCGTTGGCTCCAACAATCTCTTAATGGAGAACATGCATATCGCCCACGACTGCGTGGTGGGCAACGGTTGCATCATCGGCAATTCCACCAAGTTTGCCGGCGAGGTGGTGGTCGACGACTTTGCCATTATCTCAGCCGTGGTGCTCTGCCACCAGTTCTGCCACATCGGTTCCTACGTGATGATTCAGGGAGGCAGCCGCTTCTCGCAGGACATTCCGCCCTACATCATTGCAGGCAAAGAGCCCATCCGTTATGCAGGAATCAACCTCATAGGCCTGCGCCGTCGCGGATTCTCGGCCGAAACCATTCAGAACATCCACGAAGCTTATCGAATCATCTATCAGGGCAATCTCACGCGTGCCGATGCTATCCGCCAAATCAAGGAAGTATTGCCGCTGACACCCGAGATTCAGTACATCATCGACTTCGTAGAAAACTCCCAACGTGGAATCATCAAGTAACCCCCTACTCGTCGTACTCCTCGGGCCTACAGGTGTCGGCAAGACGGATCTCTGCATTCGTCTTGCCGACACTTTTCATGTTCCCATTATCAACGCCGATTCGCGCCAGATCTTTGCCGAGATTCCAATCGGCACAGCAGCTCCTACGAAAGAGCAACTGGCACGCGTGAAGCACTACTTCGTGGGCACCCATCATCTGCAGGACTACTATAGTGCCTCCATGTTCGAACAGGACGCCCTAAACATCATCCAAAATGAGTTTTTGTCTCATCCCTGCGCACTCATGAGTGGCGGTTCCATGATGTACATCGATGCTGTCTGCAATGGCATCGACGACATCCCGACGGTTGACGACAAAACCAGAACGTGGATGAAGCGACGCTTAGCCGAAGAAGGGTTACCCGCTCTGGTTCAAGAACTTAAAAAACTTGACCCCGAGCACTATGCCGTCGTAGACAAACAGAATCCCCGACGCGTTGTCCATGCGTTAGAGATATGTCACATGACAGGCAAGACCTACACATCCTTCCGTACCAACAGCAAGAAGGAACGTCCTTTCCGCATTTTGAAGATCGGACTCAACCGCCCGCGCGAAGAGCTCTACGACCGTATCAATCGTCGCGTCGATCAAATGATGGCAGACGGTTGGCTCGACGAGGCCCGAAGCGTCTATCCCCTGCGCCATCTGAATGCACTCAACACCGTCGGCTATAAAGAGCTATTCCTCTACTTCGATGGCACTTGGTCGCTGGAGGAAGCCGTGGAAAGAATCAAAGGGAATACGCGTCGCTATATGCGGAAACAGCTCACGTGGTTCAAGCGAGACCCTGAAATTCACTGGTTTACGCCCGATGAAACCGACGAAATTGTTGCCTTAGTGAAAGCGGAACTAAGCAAATAATCAAACAAAAGAACATTACCAACTTTTTACCAGCGCGTGGTAATCGGTTTACCAGCACGTGGTACATGGTTTACTAGCACGTGGTACATGGTTTACCAGCACGTGGTACATGGTTTACCAGTACGTGGTAATGATATTACCAAGCTATGGTAAAAAAATTACCCCGTCCTGGTAACACTTTTACCAAAACGGGGTAATGCAATCAACAAGTTGGTTTGCCTGCTAAAGTGCGGAGGAAATCACTGTTCAGACGGGCGTGTCGTTGGGATCGCTGTTAAACACATCGTCGGCTGACATAATCTCGTCGTCGTCGAACCACTGAGCTAGTTTTGCCTTGGCTTTGGCTTTCACGTCATCTGAAACGTCGCCCCAAACGCGGTTAAGCACATAAATGAGCACCGCCAGGTCGTCAGAAAGACCTGCAATAGGTATTGCATCGGGCACTACATCGAGCGGGCTGATGAGATAACCCAGTGCTCCAATAATGGTCGCCTTGTCTTTCAGCGACACCTTGTCGCTCTCCAACGTGTAATAGAGGATGAGTGCAGCATAGACAAGCTTCACACCTGCCCGCTTGGCGATGCGGGAAATCTTCTCGACAAATCCGCCTTTGGAGAATCTGTCCTTGTATTTCATAAAATCGGGAAGGTTCGGCATTTCCATATTGAGTCGTTTTAATGAGTTATTATCCTAAAAAGAAGAATGCAGTGCTTCTATAAGCCGGGTTCTGTTCCTGACGCCACAGGCTGTCAGGTGCCTGCCATTTATCTACTCCGCAGGTCGCCCTGCGGCTCTAGCGTTCTACCCTCCATCGCTGAATTGCTTCACTCGGGCGGACAACCCTCGGTCGATGGTTTACATGAACTTGCAGCCTCCAGTGGGCACAGCCCGACGATCACCCGCCGGCTGGTGGTCTCTTACACCACCTTCTCACCCTTACTCCCTTAAGCGGAGCGGTTGTTTTCTTCTACCCTTACCTGCCTTCGCAGACAGCTTCTACTTTCAGAAGTGGAGCGTCCTATGCTGCCCGGACTTTCCTCTCGCGCTGCACCAGAACCAACAGTTCCACGGGGAAAAGTGGTAAGTGCTGCGCCAGCGGCAGAGCCAAAGCACTACATTCTGGGGGCAAAATTATGAATTTTAATCAAAACTCGCTACATGCAGGGGTTAAAAAACTTAAAAAGAGGGGATTAACACTCCAGAAGGCTCACTTTCAGCAACCGCAGGGTTTCGCTTGTCACAGCCGCCTGCTGACAGGTACGACGTCCTACCAGCCAAAGAATTTCGCCCGTTTCATCGGTCAGGGCGAGCTGGCAACGCTTTTCAAAGAGCGAGCAATGAATGTCGGTGAGATAGTCGCTGACCAGTTTGCTGCCACGCATGCCGAAAGGCCGAAAACGGTCGCCCTCGACAATGGGGCGCAACGTGAGTGGAAAGTGCACTTTATCAGCGTCAAGACAAGCAACAAAGGGAGATTTGTCAATCGGAAAAGCCAACTTTCGGTCCGATGAAATGGAGGATTTTTGCTTTGTAATTACCACGGAATAACGCCCCATGGGGCCAAGGTCGTAGGTACCCTCAATGGGCATTTTGCGAGGCTGAAGCCGGCTGCCCAGACGAGGATGGTCGTTACGGAAAACGACAAGTGTGCCACGATCGGCAGCCGCCGTATGAGTAGGACTCAACCATTGCTGGCCAGGAGAGAATGCAGAGCAGCTGATGGACTCTACCTGAGCCGACGTAAAGCCATAGGGCCGTAGGCACTCATAGAGGAAATACTCGTTGTCGAGCAGCTTTTCAAGACTGAACACAACTAAATCGTCGGTTTCATCGACTACTAAAGCTTCTGCACGACGCCGCTCGATGGCTTCGTCGAAAAGCGGTTCGGCAAGCGCCAGATACCGGGCCGTACGGGCAATATTCGTGCTGGCAGCGGGAGAAATCTCACGCAATAGCGGCAAGGCATGAAGGCGGATTTTGTTTCGCAATACGTCGTCTTGCAGGTTCGTGCTGTCGGTCACATAGTCTTGCCCAACGGAATCAAGATACTGCAGAATCTCCTCCCTGCCGACGGCAAGTAGCGGACGCAGCAATTGGCGAGCCTTCTGGTCGGCGGAAGGGGTAGGAAGTGCAGCACTTGCTGCGATGCCTGTGAGCCCGCGAAGGCCTGTTCCGCGAAGTAAATTAATAAGTACGGTTTCTACAATATCGTCACGATGATGAGCCACGCAAACAGCCTCTGCATCAACGGCTTGCAAAAGTTGGTAAAAGTAATGATAGCGCAGTTCTCGGGCAGCCATTTCGATGCTCACACCATGCACCTCTGCATAGGTACGAGTATCGAAGTGAACCCGATGAAACGGGATGTTCTTATCCTTACAAAGCGCTTCGCAAAACTGTTCGTCGCGGTCGCTTTCATCGCCACGAAGATGAAAATTACAATGAACGGCCTCAAGCTTGTAGCCCAGTTGTTGCAACACCAGTAGCAAGCACACGCTATCGGCACCACCCGAAAGCGCAACAAGATAGCGCTTGTCTGGGTCTAACAGCTGGTGGTGAGCGATGAAACCGCTGATTTTTGCAACGAATCCTTTCATAAGACAAAGAGGCGATGTCGTCTATCACTCCACGTAGAGAACAAGTCCCTTCAGGTATTCGCCCTCTGGGTGATAGATGTTAATAGGATGATCGGCAGGTTGGTGGAGCTGATGCAAGATGCGCACATTGCGGCGAGCCTGTGCAGCTGCCGTAAAGACAGCATTGCGGAAATGATCCTTCGTGACAACCTGAGAACAGCTGAACGTAAAGAGAATGCCACCAGGACGAATAGCCTGGAAGCCTTTCATGTTAAGACGGGTGTAACCCTTGAGCGCATTATGAAGGGCGCCGCGATGCTTTGCGAATGCCGGCGGGTCGAGCACGATAAGGTCGTAGGCGCCCTTTGGCTGTGACTCCAAGTACTTGAAAGCATCTTCGCAAAATGCTTCATGGCGGGCATCGCCGGGGAAATTGAGTTCAACATTCTGCCGCGTGAGCTCAATAGCCTTGGCACTACTGTCAACAGAATGGACCAGCTTCGCTCCTCCTCGCATGGCGTAGACAGAAAAACCGCCCGTATAGCAGAACATGTTGAGCACGCTACGCCCTTGTGCATAGTGCTGGAGAAGCAGCCTATTGTCGCGCTGATCGATGAAGAAGCCTGTCTTCTGGCCTTTGAGCCAATCGATTCGGAAACGCAGACCGTTCTCCGTTGCTATATTCTCGCTGGTTCCGCCATAGAGAAATCCGTTGGTGGGTTCCATGAAAGGAAGTGTGGTCTCACTTTTATAATAGATGTGGGCTATCTTTCCCTCGGAAACATTCACCAAGGCACGTGCTATATCGAAGCGATCCAGGTGCATACCAATGCTATGAGCCTGCATCACAGCCGTTTGGCCGTAGCAATCGATGATGAGTCCCGGCAGGTTGTCGCCCTCACCATGAACCAGACGGAAGGCCGAATCGGCATTATGGCCGATGGTTACGCGCATCTGCAAGGCAGAACGAAGACGCTGTTCCCAGAAAGCATCGTCGATAGCTACATCAGAAAACGAGAGCACACGGACGGCAATGGAGCCTGCCTGAGCATGACCAACAGCGATGAAATCGCCGTTTTCTGTCAACACTCTGACCTTTTCTCCTTCTTCAATGCCATCATCGGCACGCTGAATGGCACCAGAGAACACCCAAGGATGAAAACGCCGAAGCGACTCTTCCTTTCCACGTTTTAAGATAACTGCCTTATAATTCATTTGCGTTCAGTATTGTTGGATGGTTGATGATCGTTTTCTGCAGGCTCAATGACGTTGACCAATTCAAAGTCGCCCGTTTCTTCAAGCCTTTTCATCTCCCGATAAAGCTGTATGCATGCCCACGCATCAGTGGCTGCATAGAGCTTTTGGCGGTCGCTGAGTGCGTCGGCATCCCAGTTGGACAGTTGCTGCCGCTTGCTGATTTTCTGGCCAAAGAGATTAGCATATAGTTTCTGTAGACTCAGGTCCTCAATGCCGAGACGGCCCACCATGTCCTGAAGATCGATGAAATGGCCCGGTTTGAACTCTCCACGCTTTTTCAGCGAGAGAATGTCGTCGTGCCAAGAAAGCCCCACCATAGGAACGTCGGTGTTTTCAAGCAGACGGACAATGGCAGGCGTAAGACCAGTTCTATTCAGTCGGAAGAGGAAGCAAATATTGTCAGCCGAAACCTGAAGCAGCGAGACCAAATGTTTATCGCCTCTGCGGAAAGAAGGCCGCGTCTCGGTATCGACACCGAGAATGGGCTGGCTGAGCAAATAGTCAACTGCTCTTTGGGCTTCGCCGGCCGACAGTATGACAACAATGCGACCGGGAAAACTGACAACTGGCAATTGCGCTATTTCTTGCTTAGGAAACTTATTAAAAATGACTTTTTTCATCGTTTTTATCGCTATCAATGTGCAAAATTAGAAAAAAAGTGCGAAAATATGAACGAATGTGAGTTTTTTCCACTATTTTTGCACTTAAATTTGATAAAAAAGGACATTATGGCAAAGAAAAAGACTGAACGCAAGCCTAAAAACGTTGGGCAAGCGGTCGGATTTCAGAATATTCTCAGCAACGAGAAAACCGACTTTATCCTCGGACTGATATTAGTAGGTCTGGCAATCTATCTGACGATTGCAATGGTTTCATATTTCACTACCGGACAGGCCGACCAAAGTTTGCTGGAAGACCTACGGCCAGGCGAATGGATGAATTCTGAACATCAATTTGCCAACTATTGCGGCAGCATTGGTGCTATCATGGCTTACACGCTCATCACCGTCAACTTTGGTCTGGCAGCCTTCCTCATTCCCGTTTTCATCGTGCTTGTTGGCCTGCAGCTCATGCGAGCCTACAAAGTGAACCTGCTGAAATGGTTCTTCGGTTTGGCACTCGTCATGATTTGGAGTTCGGTAACCATGGCTAAATTCCTGACACCTCTTATGGGCGATCAGGTGTTCAATGCCGGTGGCAATCACGGTCTGTTCTGCGTGCAGCAGTTGGAGAACATTGTTGGCCCACCAGGACTGACAGCCATTCTGCTGCTCGTGGCTTTGGCATTTCTCACCTATCTGAGTGCTGAGACGATAGAGGTCATCCGAAAGGCGCTGAATCCAGTGAAATACCTCACTTCTAAGATTAAGTTCACCGTCACCAACAATCAGGCGAAAGATGCTGACGCTTCTACTTCCGAGGATTTGGGCTACAAGATGGAACCTGTCTATGAAGGCGTTATAGACACCACCCCGCTGCCTCATGACGACGAGGCAGAAGCACCTGTGGTTGTCGACCTGCCCACAGGTAAGAAAGAAGTAGGAAGCAAGGAGAAAACGCCAGCGAAGGCTGACGGGGAAAGCGGGCTTACCGTAGAAGTGGGTAAAGACGAGGATAAGGCCAAAGGCAAGACGCTGACCATAGAGGAAATCAGAAAGACGCCCATCAACCCGCGAGAGCCCTTCCTGAACTATAAATTCCCGACGCTCGACCTGCTAAAGAAATACGACAACTCGGGCAAGCCAGAGGTTGACATGGAGGAAATCAGAGCCAACAACCAGCGCATTGTGGAAGTGCTGAACTCGTTTGGTGTAGCCATCAAGGAAATCAAAGCCACGGTCGGCCCGACGATTACGCTCTACGAGATTACTCCTGCCGAAGGCGTGCGCATCTCGAAGATCAAGAACCTGGAGGCCGATATCGCGCTGAACCTCGCTGCCTTAGGCATCCGTATCATTGCCCCGATGCCAGGTAAGGGCACCATCGGTATTGAAGTGCCAAACAAGAAGGCCAACATCGTATCGATGGAAAGCATACTAAACTCGAAGAAGTTTCAGGAGGCAAAGATGGAACTGCCCATCGCTCTCGGTAAAACCATTACGAACGAAGTCTATATGGCTGACCTGGCTAAGATTCCCCACCTGCTTGTTGCAGGTGCAACGGGTCAGGGTAAGTCGGTCGGTCTGAATGCCATTATCACCTCTTTATTATATAAGAAGCATCCTAATGAACTGAAGTTTGTGCTCGTAGACCCGAAGAAAGTGGAGTTCAGCGTCTATGCTCCACTGGCCAGCCACTTCATGGCCACGCTGCCCGAGAACGAAGAAGAGCCCATCATCACCGACGTGACGAAGGTGGT
>JAFYCM010000072.1 GCA_017539645.1 Bacteroidales bacterium | reverse complement strand
GGTGGCGACGACTCTAACACCAACGCTTGCGTACTCGCTGAATACTACTTAGCTAAGAATGCTGGAGTTCAGGTTATTGGCTGTCCTAAGACCATCGATGGCGACCTCAAGAACGAAATGATTGAGACTTCGTTCGGCTTCGATACCGCTACCAAAGTTTACTCTGAGGTTATCGGTAACATCGAGCGCGACGCTAACTCAGCTAAGAAATACTGGCACTTCATCAAATTGATGGGTCGTTCAGCCAGCCACGTTACCCTCGAGGCAGCTCTTCAAACTCAGCCTAACGTAACCCTCATCGGCGAAGAGGTTGAGGCAAAGAACCAAACTCTCGACGACGTTGTTACATACATAGCTCAAGTAGTTGCAAACCGCGCTGCTAAAGGCTTGAACTTCGGTACCGTACTCGTTCCAGAAGGTCTTATCGAGTTCATTCCTGCTATCAAGAAACTCATCTCTGAACTCAACGATATGCTTGCTGCTAACCAAGCAGAATTCGACAAAGTTGCTGCAGAAGACAAGATTGACTACGTAGTTAAACATCTCTCTGCCGAGAATGCAGCACTCTTCAAGAGCCTTCCTACCGCAGTGTCTACACAGCTCGCACTCGAGCGCGACCCACACGGCAACGTGCAAGTTTCGCTCATCGAAACCGAGCAGCTCCTTGCCGAAATGGTTGCTAAGAAACTCGCAGCATGGAAGAAAGAGGGTAAGTTCGTTGGCAAATTCGCTACTCAGCACCACTTCTTCGGTTACGAAGGTCGTTGCGCAGCTCCTTCAAACTTCGATGCCGACTACTGCTACTCACTCGGTCGCGTAGCTGCATTGCTCATCGCAAGTGGCAAGACTGGCTACATGTCATCGGTTCGCAACACTACCAAACCTGCTGCTGAATGGCTCGCTGGTGGTATACCTATCACCGCAATGATGAACATGGAGAAACGTAACGGTAAGATGAAGCCTGTTATCCAAAAGGCTCTCGTTAAGCTCGATGGTGGTCCATTCAAATTCTTCGCTTCTAAACGCGACGAATGGGCTATCGAGACTGCATACGTATACCCAGGTCCAATCCAATACTTCGGTCCGTCTGAAGTTGCCGATCAAACCACCAAGACGCTTCAACTCGAGCATAAATAATTAGTACATACATATATATGTATACACGGTCAGTCGATTATTTTCGACTGACCTTTTTTTGTTATCTGTCAGATATTCAAATTCTTATAAGGCAATATATTTTATCCCACTCTCCCAATGAAGCGGTTGGGCAGCCTTTTACTGTCAAAAACATACTACTATGTATTGCATAATACTATGTTGATGCATATATTTGCCGATGTTCAACCAAATGTTAATAAGCATGAATACAGAAAACGCCCAATCGCAAATGCGCAAAGGAATGTTGGAGTACTGCATTTTGCTTCTATTGCAGCGAGCACCAGCTTATTCTGCTGACATTATTAAGCAGTTAGAACAAGCAGACCTCATTGTGGTAGAAGGTACGCTCTATCCACTGCTTACGCGACTGAAAAACTCAGGATACATAGGTTATGAGTGGCAAGAGTCACTTTACGGTCCGCCACGTAAATATTATAACCTTACAGAAAAAGGAAAAGAATTTCTCAGCGTCCTCGACCAATCGTGGACTAACCTTGAAAAAACTGTTAACATATTACGTAATACAAACCCAAACAATTAATCAGATATGAAAAAGAATATAAACATCAACATGTTCGGCACCATCTACTCTATAGACGAAGATGCATGCAAACTATTAGAGGAATATATAGCCGACATTAAGCATCGATTTAGCCAACAAGATGGTGGCGAAGAAATAGCCGATGATATTGAACATCGCATTGCTGAATTGCTTTGGGAGCGCAAGGAAGCAGGTGTGGAAACAATCGATATTATGACCATAAAAACCATCTTGAAACAGATAGGTCAACCTGAGCAACTGTCGGAAAACGAAACGACAAGCAACGATGCAGCGCAAAGCAAGTCGGAAACTGACAAGAAAGATGGCAAGGAGAAGAACAAAACAGCACGCAAACTCTTCAGAGATTCACAAGACAAAAAACTTGGTGGCGTGCTTAGCGGTTTGCGATACTATTTCGGAGCTAATGATATTACATTGATTCGCGTGCTATTTATTGTTGCGTGTCTTACAGTTCCTCTTCCGCTTGGCTTAGTATATATAGTTATGTGGATAATTGCACCAGAAGCTCAGACTGCACGAGATCGACTTCTGATGAAAGGCGAAGAGATTACACCCGACTCACTTGAAGAGGAGATTCGAAACGAGCAAAAGCGTGATGGCGAGACTTCAGGAAAGGATGGCGAAGATGACAATCAAGACAAAAAAAGGAAAAGCAATCGAACAAAGAAAATCGTTTTATTGCTTATAGTATTGGCATTTGCGATGTGGTTTACGCCAATTGCTTCCATTCCGTTTATATTTCATTGGCCTATGCCTTTTGTCAGTGGCACCATAACGTTCTTAGTGCTCGTTTTATTAGGCTTTCTTGTGTATAAAATAATTAAATCGCTATAAATCAATAGCTATAGTTACGCTGCAAAGAGGAGAGGTTGTACGTCTACAAAAGATGTGCAACCTCTTATTGCTGCTATTATTTGAGTGGTGCGTATAATTGCCTGGAAAATTTTGTCCTCACTAACTAAATAAAAATGATACGATTACGCGGCCGGTCGATTAATTTTGACTGACCGAGATTTTATGTTTATGCCAAGTCCACAGAGAATAGCCATTCCTACGCCATTGCTCGCCTTCAATTGGTTGGCTGGTGGCGGCATCGCATCGGGCGATGTGGTGAGCGTTGTGGGCGAAACATCGTCGGGGCGAACAGCGCTGCTACTTACGATATTGGCAAATGCGCAGAAAAGTAACCTCGTCGCGGCATATATCGATTGCGAAGATGAATTTCTGTCGACCATGGCGCGTCAGTGTGGCGTCGACGATAATCTTATATATGCCAAAGCGCAATCGAGCGAAGAGGCGCTCGATGTTGCCAAACGCCTAATAAATAGTGGCTCTGTAGATATTCTTGCTATCGACAAAATGTACTCGCTCCTCTCAAGCAATAGCGTCCTCGATGCCGCAGACGTCTTTCGTAAAAACTTGAAACACCTTGCCAATATTGCTCGCGAGCGACACGTTGCGCTAATCTTTTCGTTGCCATACGTACCTATGCCCGAAAATAGCGATGCTCCAGTCGAATGGTGGGCTTTGAATATTGGCGCAGAGGACCATCGCATCTGCTTGCGCCATCCGCGTTACGCTAATGATACTCTTTTTTGCGATGTTCATATTTATAGTAAATATGTTCGCTATCAGCAGATTAACTCGTCTGTTGCATTTGTTCCTTTTGCATATCAAACGTCTTGGGAATTATTCTCGTTAGCTGTTAGTTGCACTATAATACATTATGAATCAGGAGTATATATATATAACACTACTCATCTTGCAACATCGCCTGAGCAGTGCATAGATATTCTCAATAATGATAAAACGCTCTTTGAACAACTCTTGAACGACGTTCAAATAGAGTTCAAAAATCGTTGTTTACGGCTGCTACATGGGCAGCTTGAGAATTAATATTCATTTTACTGTTATTTATATGTAATTATTTAGTGGAACGGTGGATTGTGGTTTCAATTCGCAATCAATAATCCACTATTTATAATGATTTTATAGCTACTTTCGCGCCGCTAAATAAAATCATATGTATAGAAAACTTGTTCCACTGGCAGCATTTGCGTTGATGACGATGGGCTGCCAACAAAACAAAATGAATTACCCGATGACAAAAAAAGTTGATACCGTCGATGTGTACTTCGGTCAACAAGTGGCTGACCCATACCGTTGGCTCGAGGATGACAATTCTGAAGAGACTGCCGAGTGGGGGCGCGAACAAAACAAGCTGACGTTTGGATATTTAGAAAAAATTCCGTTTCGCGACCAGGTGAAAAAACGCTTGGAGCAACTATATAATTATCCCAAAATGTCTGCTCCGAGCAAGCGCGCGAATAGATATTTCTGGTATAAAAATGATGGCGTTCAGAATCAATCTGTACTCTATTATAGCGAAACGCTTGGCGGTGAGGAGGTTGAACTGCTTAACCCCAACACCATGTCCGACGAAGGTACGGTGGCTCTTTCTACCACCTCAATATCGCACGATGGATGCTACCTTGGCTACGGCATAGCTAAAGCAGGTTCGGACTGGAATGAGCTCTATGTGAAGGAGATAGCAACCGGCAAGACTCTCGACGACCACATAGAATGGGTGAAATTTTCGTCGATGCCGTGGTATAAAGATGGTTTCTTCTACTCGCGTTTCCCGCAGCCAAACGAAGGCGATGCGCTCACCGAGGCCAACGAGTATTGCAAGGTTTACTACCACAAACTTGGCACTTCTCAAGAAGAAGACAAGCTTATCTACGAAGACCCAAAGAATCCAAGCCGCATGTTCAACGTTGACGTATCGGACGATGAGTCGATGCTGATAATTTATGCATACGAATCTACTTCAGGCAATGCGCTATACGTCAAAGATTTGCGCAAAGATGGCCCTGTAGAACGCATCGTAGATAATTTCGATAATAACTATTCTGTTGTCGATGTTTGTGATGGTAAACTGTTGATTATAACCGACTTCGATGCGCCTAAATATCGTCTTGTAACTATCGATCCTGCAAAACCAGAAAGCAAAAACTGGATTGAGGTGATTTCCGAAAAGGAGAATGTGCTTTCGTCGGTTAGCGTCAAAGTGGGCAAGCTGATTGCGGGCTACAATAAAGATGCGCGCAGCCATTTTGAAGTGTATACACTCAATGGCGAATACTTACACGACGTTGAGCTGCCGCAAATTGGTACTGCCGCAGGTTTCAGCGATGACAAGAACGACGCTACAACGTTCTTTACTATGAATACCTTCACGTCGCCTACTACCATCTATAAATATGATGTAAATACCAATAAATCTGAAGTTTATAGAGAAACGAACATTGATTTTGATGGTAGCGGCTACGTAACCAAACAGGTGTTCTATACGAGCAAAGACGGAACTAAAGTACCTATGTTCATAGTACATAAAGAAGGTATCAAACGCGATGGTAGCAACAAGGTTTGGATGTATGGCTACGGCGGCTTCAACATCTCGCTCTCGCCAGGCTTTGGCGTTGCACGTGCATTGTGGCTTGAGCAAGGTGGCATATTCTGTTTGATGAACCTTCGCGGCGGTGGCGAATATGGTGAAGAATGGCATCGCGCGGGCACATTGATGAACAAGCAGAATGTGTTCGACGACTGCATTGCCGCTGCCGAATATATGGTTGCAGAAGGTTACACTACAGCTGGCAACATAGTGCTGCAAGGTGGATCTAACGGTGGACTGCTCGTTGGTGCTGTAGTTAACCAACGTCCCGATTTGTATGGCGTGTCGCTGCCTTCGGTTGGCGTTATGGATATGTTGCGCTATCACAAATTCACCATTGGCCGTCATTGGGCAACAGACTACGGCACGAGCGAAGATAGCTTGGCAATGTTCCAAAACTTGCGCAGCTATTCGCCTCTCCACACCATTCGCGACGTGAAATATCCTGCAACGCTCGTCACTACTGGCGACCACGATGACCGCGTTGTGCCAGCACACTCGTTCAAGTTTGCCGCTACGTTGCAAGAGCATCAGCAAGGTGAAGCGCCAATACTTATTCGTATAGGAACGAATGCAGGCCATGGCGCAGGCAAACCGACATCTAAATGGATTGAAGAGAACGCCGATTTATTATCGTTCGCCTTCTACAATCTGCATATTACGCCAAAGTATTGATAAACAGTATATACGACTGTCATTTTATGGCAGGTAGAAATATAGGGCTGTCTTTCGAGACAGCCTTTTTTTGTCTAATTTGAACCGAAGAAACTAATCACTATAAATAATTGAGTAAAAATGCATTGAACAATTGAGAATTAACAATTGTGAAATATATTTGCACCGCTTTGAAAGTTACAAAACACATATTAACAATCGCTCTCCTTGTAGTTGTAGCAGTATTTTTGACGAGTTGCGGCTCGTCGAAGAATGCTGTGAGCGGTGGTAAAATGACTGTAGATCAGTTTATAAACAGAGATTCTGGCGGGAAATCAACGAAAAGGAGCAACAGCAATGATGGCGGCGGGAAATCATCGTCGGGTGGTTCATTGTCATCAATATCTCAAAAATTGGGCATTCAAGTTACTTCGTCTGACAATCAGAAACTTTATTCCGAAGCGGCTTCGTGGATTGGAACACCATATAAATATGGCGGCACATCGCGCGCGGGCGTCGATTGTTCGGGATTTACATACATTATGTACAAAACTGTTTACGGCAAAACTATCAGCCGACAGTCTGGAGAAATTCTATCGAAAAACTGCAATAGGATAAAAAAGAGCGAGTTACGCGCTGGCGATCTTGTGTTTTTTCGTACTGATGGTAAGAATTCTTCCACGCCAAACCACGTGGGCGTTTACTTGAAAAATGGCAAATTTGTTCACGCCAGCACATCTAAAGGTGTAGTCGTAAGTGAGTTAGACTCAGATTATTACATGCGAACGTGGATAGCTGGCGGTCGCGTGCGTTAATCGACTTTCGAGCGTATCTTGCCGTTGGCTGTGATAGTGATAATCTCATCGCCCGAAGCGACATCGGCAGTAGAGCGTACGCGTTTAGAATTATTCTCGGTGATTGTGTAACCCAAATTCAAAATTCGTTTAGGATTTATTGCATCTAATTGCAATTCAAATTGTTGCAACTTGTGAGCTACGTCTTTTATATATGCACGAGCAGAGTTTTCGAGCTGTAATTGGATGCTATTTAGCGAGTTACGCTCGTTAGATATGCGCATTTGGGCATTCAGCATAAATCGTTCACGAAGGTGTGCAACATTACTCTCCTGCGCTGAGAGGTAGTTGTTTACATACGTATTCAAATTGGAGTATGTTTGATTTATATAAATATCCTCGTTGGATAGATGGTCGTTTGCAATATTTTGAATATCAAGGCGTAATTCTTCTATCTTGTTGAGCAACAATAGATTGTGGTTGATGATAAATTCGGCAACAGCAGTTGGCGTCTTCATGCGAGTATTGGCAACAACGTCGGCCACGGAGTTGTCTCGTTCATGACCAATGCCGGTAATTATAGGTAGCGGAAATTGCGCGATATTCGAGGCAAGTTCATATCCATCAAAACAAGCCAAATCGGCCTTACTTCCACCGCCGCGAATGATTATGACGGCGTCGTATTTGTCTGAAAATGTTGCTATTGTGTCGAGCGCTGCGATGATTGTGCGCTCTGCATCTGCACCTTGAACGAGCGATTCAAATAGCTCGTATTTTATATTGAATTTATATTTGTTTGAGTCGAGTTGATTGCAAAAATCACCATAACCTGCTGCAGTTTTTGACGAAATTATTGCCAAACGTTGAAGTGAAATTGGCAACTGAAGTTGTTTGTTCATGTCAATTACGCCATCTTTTTGTAATTGACGAAGTGTCTCAAGTCGCTGACGTTCAACGTCTCCAAGAGTGTAGTTTGCATCTATGTCGATAATGTTTAGCGAGATGCCATAGAGTTCGTGAAACGAAGCTTGCGCGAGGAACATCACCTTCATTCCGATTTGCAGTTCGCGTTGGGTCTCTTGCGTAAATTTGGGCAAGATGCGATATGCAGTTGATGCCCAGATGTTTGCGCGAATTTTTGCAATCGGATTGCGGCTCGTCTCAGATTTTTCAATCAAGTCGAGGTAGCAATGACCATTTCGAAAACTTATTTCGGAGATTTCGGCAACCACCCAGGCCAGTAATTTAGCGCTATTTACGGCATTTTTTATCTGTGCTGTAAACTGCGAAAGGGTAAGCGAAGGCGTTGTCTCGTTGGTTAGTTCCATAGTCTCTCTATTTTAGAATTTCTAAAATAATGCTGAATAATATGCAAAAAGTCGAATCCTTCTTCTGCCATAACTGCTGCACCAATCTGACACATACCTACGCCATGCCCCCAACCTGCACCGATGAACGTAAATGTCTCTCCGTCAGTGGATTTTTCGACTATAAATGCAGAACTGTAGAGGTGTGACGGCGAAAGTAATCGGCGAATTTCGAGTTCCTTGCCGATAGTTACGGTGCGTTTTTCGCCAATTATTTTTAGAAGTTTTATTCGAGCCGATGGACCACGCTCAATTACCTCGAAGTCAAGTATTTTGCCAATATTCAAACCTGATTTGCGATTGAAAATTTCAGAGAGTTCTTCGGCTGTATAGCTCACTCGCCAACGATAAAAATCTTGCGTCTCTTGATCGTAAGTATTGAGAACCTGTTTTAGAATTTTTGAATTCTTTGTATTGCAGAATGCCTTAGGTTCGGACTTTATCCAAGAAATGGCGTTTGCTTCGTTTGTTAGGTCTAAGTCGTTGCTATTCTGTGAGTTGTCTATAAATGAGAGCAGATAATCTTTATGCTCATCTTGCCAACAAGTCTCAAAAAGTTCGGTTTTGCCGCCGCAACATTTCGAGAAACGAGCATCGCAGATTTCATCGTTGTAAGTGATTAGCATTCCGCGAGTTGCGTCGATGGCTGTGCGAACGGTTTGGTTGTTTGCGCGCGTAAGTCCCTGATAGCGCTGACAATGATCATCGGCACAGACGTCGAAAAGTTTGTGGTCGTCGCGGTCGTAGTAGCGTACATATAAGCCGCGCTCCGCGTCATCATTGGAGTGTACGGCTATATCATTATGACGCGAGATTTGTGCCATGAGCCAACTGCGCGACACCACTGCATGCGCTTTGAGTAACTCAAGCGACGACGTAGCGCTCATCTCAGATGCAATTACACAAAAAAGATAATCTTCAATGTGCAATCTGTTGATAGCTACTAATTTATCGTTATCTATAACTATAGATATGTTTCCCGAAAACGTCTGCTTTTCTGCTCGTTCCCAATGGAACCCAATGCCAATAATTACGTCGTGAAGCTGAAAAGTAGATTTTGAATCGTTTGCAATAAAATCTAAACTATTAGAAGCGTCAATTGCCTTCCCGTCGAGTAGCAAGTGACCATTCTCTATGCTAAAAACGTGTGTTCCGGAAATGTATTTTGCTCCGTTGTAGTATTTATAAGTGTCGGAAAACGAAACTTTTATCGACTTTGCCGACATTACGCCGACGGATATTATTGGTTCTTCAATTGTCTTCATTCTATAAGAAGCTAAAAACAGACTTGCGAGAATATATTTTTTATATCGCTACTTGAGATTTTTAGAAAATCTTCTTCGCGTGGCGTAATCAAAATGCCGCCAACCTCAGCAGAAGCTGGACTAATGAGTATTTGTGCATCGCCTTCGGCTGAATATTGAGTTGGGCGAAAAGCTTTACGAATAATTACGTAAATGCTATAAATGCCACTAATATACGTAGTTATGAGGTTGAACATTGATTCGTCGCGAGAGTATTTTTCAAGTAAATTCAATATTTCAGCGCGAACAAAATCTGCGCTATTTACATTATCAATGTCAATTCTATAAACTTTTCTAAAGTTACCTGTTGTCTCGTAAATTGAGAGTCCATTTTGTGAAGAGATAAGATTGCTATTGCGCTGAAAATCATCAAATAATGGCCAAGCATCTATATTGCCAGCCTGGAAGTGACGATGGTCGGGAGCAGATGCGCCGCACTTTGCACCATTGAAAAAAATGGCCATCTGAGGCATTTCGGCAGCAAGGCGAAGCATATCGTCGATATAGTTCAAAACCGTTTGGTTTTCATGCGTTTTACTAACTATGGTTAGATGCTTTTTGAATATTGGAAACGGATTTACAAGAATATCGTAGCTATGCCAATCTATAGTAATTTGTTCTTGAGGACGGTTGTGTTGGCAGAGAAAACATGGGCGTTTCGTTATGTCGGCAGTGGAAATTTTGGCAGCCGTGGAACGAATGCGCGATGGGTTGAACTGCAAAACGAAGTGCGCGCCATCGGCATCAATCTCGCGTTGGCGAACGGTTTCCAAGTTGCGATAGTTATCGGCAGCGAGCGTCCAACAATGAAGTTGCTTGTCTATAAACGAATCAATATCAATCATTTGCGCGGTTTTTACGAGCAAGAATTTCGAATGTACGAATGGAATCCTTGTAATAATTATTCGCATTTACCTTGTCGATGGAGAGCGCGGCGTCGGAGTTGCCATTCCAGCGGCGGCATAGGTAAATAGGCGTAAATATGCGACCGATCTTGAATTCACGCGAGAGACGCAGTCCGATGGCATAATCTTCACCATAACTAACATTCGGAAGAGGATTTTGGCGCAGGAGAGAGGTTACGAATGCTCGTGGCGCACCTAAGCCGTTAATTCTCAATGCGTTGTTCATGCCGTTGTCATCGGTCCATTCGCGGTGGTCGATGGTGAAAGGCGGCAGCGGTTTCAAATCGAAGTCGACCATAGAATAGCTACCAATCACTATGGCGCAATGCTCTGTGCGAAACTTTGTAACAATCTGACTGATAGTAGAATTGTCGGCATACAAATCGTCGCTATCGAGTTGTATAGCGTAGCGTCCACAACGCGGATCGTTCACCGCCTGCATCCAGCAGCCGCCAATTTGCAAATCGGTGCGCTCGGGAATGATATGAATCACACGCGAATCGCGCTTTGCAAAAGATGCAACAATGTCGGAAGTGCAGTCGTTGCTATGGTTATCGACAACAATCACGTTGAACGAGCCATCGAAACTTTGGCTAAGCACCGAGTTGATGGCGTCGGCAATAGTCTTCGCGCGGTTGCGCACGGGAATTATCACAGATGCTTCAACGGGGAAATCGCCTTCTGGCTTGACGCTATGAATTTTTTTATAATCGACGAAAGCCCCGATTTTCTTGAGGTGGTCGGTGCATACGCGCTCCATCTCTATTTGCACATCGCGGTTGCGCGGGTCTACGTAGTCGAACTGCTTTTCGCCAGAATTGCGCAGGTCGTTTTCGCGGCATACGTACAAAAATTCTGGTATATGAAGCACCACTCCGCGTCGCATAGCTGCAAGGCGTATGCTATACAATATGCTATATTTCAAATTGTTATACTCTGCAATTGAATCGAGTACAACGTCTTTGCGGCATAGATATAGCGCACCAAAATCGAAATCGTCGCGGAGGCTACCTTCTTGGCAAGCTATGAGTTTGTGCGAGAGGCGTTCGTCCTGCTTTATCTCGTAGAAATCGGAATAGACAAGCGTGGCGTTGGTCTGTGCGGCAATCGCGGTAAGGCGCGCAACGGCAGATGGCTCTATCTCGACTTGCTTCTCAAGAGCTGCAAAACATACGTATGTAGATGGTTGAATTGCTGCACGAAGTTCAAGTAAATCGTTGCTACTTAGCAGTTTAGTTGCGTTTATGAAAACGACATCGCTTGGTGCAGATTCGATATGAAACTGAAAACAATTTTGACTCATAAAATCATGATAAATGTGACTTCAAAGTTATTTTGAAATACCATTTCCGAGGTACGATGTACGATTTATGTACGAACAAATTTCATGTATGTGTATGCGAAACAAAAAAGAGCCGCCACTCATCGTGACAGCTCTATGTGTTTGTGGAGAGCGTAAAAGCGTAGTGTAATTACAAATACTATCTACACTACTCTCTGTACTCTACGCTTTACTCTTTTACTTCTTACTTTTCATAGTCACTTCACCAAAACCTTTTGATTGTTGTGAATATAAAGACCGCGAGTTGCTGGTTTGCCTTGGTAGCGGCGACCGTTGAGGTCGTACCAAACATCGCTTTCGTTGCTGTTGCTTACGATAACCTTGCAATCTGGAGTTACTGTGCTCATTGCCTCAATAGCGTTGTTGGCTGCCACGTAAGCATTGTAGAGTGCTATTTCGGCATCAATATAATACTCTATCTTCTCATCCATATAGTTGTGGTTGCTTGGTACATCTATAGCTTCATCGATAGCTTTGCCGAGAGCTTCAATGATTTCTGCATAGTATTCCATGCCTGCGAAATCTTCGGTGAGGCTTGTGTATAGAGTCGTTGCATTGTTGTATGTAGCTGAGTAAACGTTCAATATATCACTCTTTGCATTGTCCTCTGTTATTGCAGTGGCCATAAGGAGTTCGTCAAACTTATCTGATGTTAAGTTATCGCCGGTTACGATGGTAGTAACATCATTCTTGAGGTCGCTCAATTTCTTTGTGAGAGATGTATAGCGCTCCAAATTCTCAACCTTAGGCAATGCGTTGTAGAACACTTTTGCAGCCTGTTTGTATATGGTGAGTTTGTTATTCAATGTGACGAGTTTCGATACAGCGTTCGAAACTTCGGTTGGCGTAGCGTCTGCATCGTTGTATACAGCCTCTTGAGCTGAAACGATGCTCGATATGTATTCTGCAATTGCGGTAAAGTATCCTGTGCCAGATAGCGCATCGCTCTGGTACTCAGATAGGTAGTCAAGCTCGTACTTCAAATCCTTTTTGTCTACAACGCGCTCAATGGTTACATCACCAGAAACGTCGCATAAGATTTTCATATATATCGTGCAAACCGATTCGTCGGCGGTATAGGTATAGCCAGTCTCAGGAGCAGAAATGAGTAGTGAAGCAACGCCGTCTTCGTTTGGTAATACATATACTTTATTACCAACTTGTCTTACAACTTTTCCAGATCTTACCGTAGTACCTTCTGGGAGAGTAACGGTGTATGGATATAGAACTACAACTTTATCATTGATTTGAGACGTCGAGATGGTGAGGTCTTTATTCAATACTATTATAGTATCGAGATCCATGCATGAGTCGAATGCGTTGTCGCTTATTGAAGTATCGTTTGATGGTATTACTATCGACTTGATACCTGTGTACGTGAAGGCATTGTCTCCAATTTTTTTTATGCCTTCGGCAATTGTTACAGAAGTGATGTTGCTGTTCCTATAGAACGCCTCTTTGTCAATAGCCGTTACTGTGTAAGTCGTTCCCGTTTCGCTATTAGTTACTGTAGCGGGAATCGATACCTCACCAGCGAGTTCATCTGTGCCACGCCATACAATAACAATGTCTTCTCCAGTGATAGCATACTTAATGTTGTCTACCACAAATGTTTCATAATCAGCTGCATTAGCTGCCACAGCGCAAAGCAATGCCGCAAAAAAAGTTAGTAAATGATTTATTTTCATATATAAAAGATTAAGAAAGTGATGAATTCCAAGGTGGGTATAAAACTGAAGGTTTTATTCAAGTCGCGAAGGTAGTAAGAATACGAATAGAAAATTGAAAATCTGTGAAAATTCGTTCTGTCCGTGTCTATATGTGTTCAAAAACTCGTTGCTCGTAACTTGTAATTCGTAATTATATACATTGGTTTTTAGTTACTTTTGCTGTGTAAATTCACAAATGATAATAATGAACATACTCAACTTCTTAACCCCAATAAAAATCAGCATAATACGAACGCTTTTTGCGTTTTTCATAATTACTGCTCTGAGCAGTGCAAAAGCGCAAGAAATAATTCGATTTGAATATTACGGAGCCGAGAAGGGACTTTCGCAAAGCACAGTTTATAGCCTGCTGAGCGATTCGAGAGGCTTTATTTGGGTAGGTACGGGCAATGGGCTCGACCGTTTTGATGGTAAAAATTTCCGCACATTCAAGGACGAAAATACTTGGGCAACGCGCAGTAACTCGCTCAGAGTTAGATCTATATGGGAAGATGCGCAAGAATTCATTTGGATAGAAACTTACGATGGTACGTATCGTTACCTCAACCAGCGAAGCGAGAAGTTCAATATAATTCCTGTAGAGAACGACAACCTTCGTGATGTGGCAACTTGTTTCTTGCAATATTCTGATACATTGGTATTTGTAGGCTCGGAAGCAAGCGGGTTGTATGTGCTTACGTATAATGATGACGACAGCGAATATGAGGTCGGCAACATAGCCATAAATAGCGGAAAAGAGCAGGGTAGTAGTGCCGTGGTGAAGGGCCTTTTCAAGGACGAAAACAGCAATCTTTGGATAGCTACTTCGAACGGAATAATGCTGCTTAGTAGTGCGCAAATTGTTGATAATGACCTGAATCCGAAGCGTTATTATGGCGACTACGAATTTGGTGGCTGCATAGGTGCAACGAGCAATGCGGTATATTTCACCACAATGAACAATGGCATTCTTGTATACGACAATGCCACGCAGAATTTTGGCAAAAACGCCGTGTTCAATTTCCTTGAGCAGCGCAGCACTAAAGATGTCCGCGCACTGAAAGATGGTCGTCTGCTCATAACTACCTACGACGCTTATGCTTATATAGTTACGCCACATAACGGCAATCGCATAGAGATTAACTACAAAGGACGCGGCAAGGACGTTGTGGATAATATTTACATAGATAGATACAACCAGATTTGGATTACCACGCAAAAGCCGGGCGTCACTCGATACGATATTGATAATAACGAAGTAGAATATTATCAGCTTATTTCCAATGAGTTGGCTGTAAGTATCGACCTTGAACGACTGCAATTTTTCGAGGATAAAAACGATAACCTTTGGATTGGTGCGCATGGCGGCGGATTGCTCTTCTACGACCGCGTTCACAAGACATTCGAGAAATATGTAAACCGCAAAAACGATCCGACCTCCATTCAGTCGAACGTGGTGCATGGCATAGCGCAGGATAAATCGGGGCAGCTGTGGCTCGGGTTGGGGCAGTACAGAGGTGGCTTGGCGCGCGTAATTATGAAAAACGATGCCTTCAAATCCGTTGTGCCAGAGAACAATCCAATCACGCAGAACGACAACATGGTGCGCCAAATTTTCGAAGACCCTGCCAACAATATTTGGGTGTCGACGAAAAGCAGCAAAATACATATTTATAGTGAAGATGGACGCATAATTCGTGTTCTCGATGGACTGAAAACTAATAACAATCAGACGATTAGAGGCTTTGTCTATTCGATTTTCCTCGACCGCCAAGGCTATTTGTGGTTGGCTACGAAGGGCGCTGGCATATTTACGTCGAGCGAGAAGATAGACTTTGGCAACATAGCTACGGCAAATGTTACGTTCATACATATCGACGAGTCGCATTGCACAAGTGCCACAACGCCAGAAAGCAAAATCTCGGGTAACAACGTCTATCGCTTGGCACAAGATGAATATGGCAACATATGGGCGGCAAATTATGGCGGTGGCGTGGACCGTATTCGCCGTAACGGTAGCAGCATAGAAGTGTGCGTGTTCGACAAAACGAATACCTGCCTGCCTTCTGAGAAAGCGCGCTACGTATTTATAGATAGCAATGGCACGCTGTGGGTTACCACTACAAATGGCGTTTGCAGCGCTTCGGCTAAACAACTTAATAGCGACAAAATCGACTTCAAATTATATACGCATCAAACTGATGCAAACTCGTTGAGCTACAACGATGTAAATATGATTCTCGAAGATCGTCATCATAATATTTATATGTCTACTGATGGCGGCGGATTCAATAAACTTGAGTTTGGCAAAGATGGTTCGGCACACTTCACCGCCTATACGCTGAGCGACGGACTTTGCAACAACTTTGTATACAGCATTACCGAGGATAACGACGGAAATATTTGGGTGGCTACGGAGAATGGTCTCTCGAAGTTCAATACCGATACCGAAGCCATTATATCCTACAACGAAGCATCGGGAATGAGCCTGAACTGCTTCACCGAGGCGGCCAGCACAAAGCTCCACAATGGCAAAATAGCCATAGGTGCTTACAACGGATTTTTGATAGTTACGCCCTCGCAGCTCTCCACTACGCCATATAAAGGCGAACTCGCATTGACGCGGCTTCTGGTGTCGAATAAAGATGCGGAGATTGGCGAGCATACTCCAATTAGCGAGAGTATAACTACGGCTAAAGAGGTAAACCTCAGCTATCTGCAGCCCAACTTTACCATAGAATATCAACTTCTCGACTTCACCGAACCGACAAATGTTCGCTATGCATATATGCTCAAAGGCATCGATGACGACTGGAACTACGTGGGCAATTCTACACGCGCCACCTACACAAGTTTGCCGTCGGGTGAGTATAAATTTTTGCTGAAGCATACGTATAGCGATGGCAGTTGGTGCGACACGCCGCGCGAGATTACCATCATTGTAAGTACGCCATGGTACAAAACCGTTGTTGCCATACTTATATACATAGCAATAACAATAGCTATTGCCTTCATAATTACGAGGATAGTTTGGCGCATAAATAGTTACCGTCACGAGCTGAAAGTGGAGAAAAAGGTGAACGAGATTAAGCTGCAATTCTTCACCAACATAGCTCACGAAATACGTACGCCGCTATCGCTCATCTTGTCGCCGCTCGACACGCTGCTGAGCAACAAACCTTCGGGCGAAGAGCATAATCAATTGGTGCTTATAAAGAGAAATGCCAACAGATTGCTGTTGCTCGTAAACCAAATACTCGACTTCCGTAAGGTGCAAAACAAGAAGATGACGTTGCATGTGTCGGAAGTAGATTTGGGAAAATTTGTGCGTACGCTTGGCGACAATTTCCGTCCATTGGCCGACCATAAGAATATTATATACGACATAAATATTCCCGAATCTCTTAACCCCGTGTGGATTGACACCACCGAGATGGACACGGTGATTTACAACTTGCTGTCGAACGCAATAAAATTCACCGATGGCGGCAAACACGTGACATTGTCGGTGAAGCAAGATGCTGACTACACCTTGATTAGCGTGGCTGACGAAGGAAAGGGTATTCCTAATGTCGACCCCAAACTGCTCTTCAAGCGCTACACTATAATGGCAGCGAACGAATATTCGGGCACGGGCATAGGCTTGTCGCTCTCGTACGAACTTGTGAAACTCCACGGCGGCGATTTGCTCGTGACATCGAAGGTGGGGCAAGGTTCTACGTTTGTTGTGAAGTTGCTCAACGGATATAAGCACTTGGAAGGCAACCCGATGATAACCTTCCGCGAAGAGCAGCAGACGATGCATAGCTCACTTATTACGGAGGTTAGCGAAGATGACGAGTTGGACACGACGTCAGTAGACGCTGCGCCACAAGCTGACGGCGAGAAGAAACGCTTGCTGATAGTGGAGGACAACATGGAGATATTGAATTATCTCATCGAGTCGTTTGGCAAGGATTACGTATGCAGCAAGGCGGAGAATGGTCAGGAGGCAATAGCCAAAGTCAAAGAGCAGACGCCCGACATAATAGTCACCGATATGATGATGCCTGTGATGGACGGCGAGGAGATGATACGCAACCTCAAGCAGGACTTCGAGACGAGCCACATACCTATTATTGCCCTCACTGCCAAGACCGCTGCGAGCGACATTGCTGCGGCCTACAATATGGGCATAGATGCATACATAACTAAGCCGTTCAACCTTGAGCAGCTGCGCGCTGTGGTGAATAACCTACTTCGCAAACGTGAGGAACTTGTGCGCCAGTTGACTGGTATTCAAACCCAAGAGACGGCGCAGACGGAAGAACGCTCGACCGACGAGAATCAGGGTAAAAATCAGACGGTCAACATCAATATTCCGTCGAAAGATGATGCTTTCATTCACGACCTTGTGTCGTATATCGAGGATAATTACAAGACTGATATTTCGGTCGACGTGCTTGCCGACCACTTCCACATGAGCCGCACGGTGTTCTACAACAAGATGAAGAGCCTCACAGGTCAGAGCCCGCTTGAGTTTATTCGCCAAATAAAGCTCAAGATTGCCGACCAACTTTTGCGCAAAGGGTTCAATGTGTCGGAAGTGTCGTACGAAATTGGCTACCAAGATGTGAAGTATTTTAGTAAGCAGTTCCGCCAGCAGTTTGGTTATTCGCCAAGCCAAGTGAAGAAGAAAATTGAGAATTGAAAATTGAAAATTCATAATTCATAATTGAGAATTGAAAGTTGTTAATGTCATCCTGGGTGTAGTGAAGGATCTCATTGTACAAAAAACACTCGTAATTATATAGCAATGTTTGATAAAGAGAAGTTTGTAAAGGTTTGGACACGATTCTATAAGCCAGTATACCGCATCACGGCGTTTGTTGTGGCGGGTTTGCTGATGGTGTTGTCGTTTCCGAAGGTCGATAAGTATAATTATGAATATGAGTTGCAACGGCCTTGGCGTCACGAGACGGTGATTGCGCCGTTCGACATACCTATTTTCAAAACCGACGAAGAACTTGCATCCGAGGAGGATAGTGTGCGCACATTTTTCCGCCCGTACTACCATCGCGACACTGTAAATGCCGAAGAGATTAGGGCCAAAGTGCTACATACGGCCGAGGCTTACGCTGGTAAGTTCGAGATAATTAGCCCAATAAATATCGATACCGACACGGTGCGCAACTTCACCATTGCGAGCCTCACTCAGCACCTCACCGAGGTATATAATATCGGCATCATAGATATTCCTGATAATATCGATGATGAGCAACTTGCTACCTTCGAGTTGATGATTATCACGGGCAATATTTTGGAGCCCTTCAGTTTCGACGAACTCTACACACGCCCAAAGGCCTGCACCACAGTAACTATGCGCCTTGTGAACGACCTAAACAATCGTTTTGGCAACAACCAATGGACGCAAACCCTTGTGGACCGATTGCCGATAAACGAGCTCATAACTTCGAACATAAAATACGATATAGAGAAGTCGCAAAGTGAACTGACGGCGCGCATGAGCAACATTCCACTTTCGAACGGCAAGGTGCTCGCTGGTCAAAAAATAATAGCCACTGGCGAGATTGTGGACAAACGCACAGCACGCGTCCTCGACTCGCTTAGCCGCATCTACGAGACGCAATACGCCGCCAGCGACACGTGGGCTATCAACCTTGGCGAACTGCTCATTGTCTATAGCCTGCTGTCGTGCGTGTTCCTGTTCCTCTTCTTCTTCCGCCGCAAGCTATTCAAGCACTTGCGCTACATAAATTTCATACTATTAATTATGCTGATATTCGTTGTAGGTGCTGGATTTATGGCGCACAAACATTTGAATATTAGTTTTATAATACCATTCACGTGTATACCCATAATCATACGAATCTTCATCGATTCGCGTTTGGCTATGTATGTACATACCATCACCATACTCATTATATCGTTCTTCGCCTACAATAGCCAACTCTTTTTGCTGCTGCACATTCCGGCGGGCATCTTGGCTATAATTACGCTTATCAACGTCACACGCAGAGTGCAGTTGGTGCGCACGTCGCTTGTGGTGTTGGGCTCGTACCTATTATGCTACTTAGGCTACAACTTGTGGCACACAGGCGAGCTGAACGTGCATAATATCAACATAATATTGATGTTCGTGATAAACGCAGCGCTCATCTTGATGGTCTATCCGATGATATACATATTCGAGCGCGCCTTCAAGTTTGTGAGCGACGTCACGCTGATGGAACTCTCCGACACCAACCACCCGCTACTTCGCGAGTTGGCCGAGAAGGCGCCGGGCACCTTCCAGCACTCCATTCAAGTGGGCAATTTGGCTCAGGCTGTGGCGTATAAGATTGGCGCAAATGCTATGCTCGTGCGCGCTGGCGCTATGTATCATGATATTGGTAAAATGATAGCGCCGCTATATTTCACCGAAAACCAGGTGAATAAAATCAATCCGCACGCTGGTATGGATTTCGTGAAGAGTGCCGCCATAGTTATTTCGCACGTCACCAACGGCGTGAAGATAGCGCAGCAGCACCACCTGCCTACGCAGATAATCGACATCATTGAATCGCATCACGGCACAACCAAGGCTGGCTATTTCTACATATCGTGGCGCAACGCGCACAACGGCGAAGAGCCCGACCCTCGCTTGTTTACCTACTCGGGCCATACGCCCACAACCAAGGAGGAAGCTATAGTGATGATGGCAGATGCCGTGGAGGCCAGCAGCAAAAGCCTCACCGAATACTCCGATGAGAGCATCGACGCGCTGGTGGATAAGATTATAGATGGCCAGATTACGCAGAAGCAATACAACGACGCGCCGATAACTTTCAAAGACATCTCGAAGGCCAAGAGCGTGATGAAGGAGAAGCTAAAGAGCGTCTACCACACGCGCATTCGCTACCCTGAATTGTCGAAATAGAAATTGACAATTGAAAGTTGAAAATTGAAAATTTGCCTCTGTCATTGGCTATCGATGAACTTCGTTTCTGAGTGCAACGAACAATCTCGTCTCATAGAAATCCTTCGCTACGCTCATAATGACAACGTGTACAAAGCCATTTTCGCGACTCAATGAAGGTTTCTGAGCGTGCGAAAAAGCATTTTCACGATTGAATGAGGGTGGCTGAGCGTCAGAAACTATGTTTTCACGATTGATTGAGGGTTTCTGAGCGTCAGATAGGCATTTTCACAACTCGTTGGGACTTGCTGAGCGTCAGAAACTATGCTTTCATCGTGAAATGGCAGTTTCTGAGCGTCAGATATGCATTTTCACGATGAGTTGGGAGTTTCTGAGCGTCAGAAACTCCCATTTAGTCATAACAATGGATTTTCCGCATTGTGCAAAAAATCGTTTTCACGACTCGTTGGGGGTTGCGCAACTTGCGAAACTATGTTTTCATCGTTGAGTGGGACTTGCGCAACGTGCGGAAGCCATTTTCACGATTGATTGGGACTTGCGCAACGTGGAAAAACGCATTTTTATGATTGAATGGCTGTTTCGCAACGTGCGGAAGTCATTTTTATGACTGATTGGGACTTGCGCAACTTGCGAAACTCCCATTTAGTTATAACAATGGATTTTCCGCATTGTGCAAAAAAGCGTTTTCATGAC
Organism: Bacteroidales bacterium; assembly: GCA_017539645.1. Taxonomy (GTDB): domain Bacteria; phylum Bacteroidota; class Bacteroidia; order Bacteroidales; family Marinilabiliaceae; genus W3P20-009. Next base: position 7,077 of record JAFYCM010000072.1, on the reverse strand, counting down.
TCAATGAAAATTTCTGCATACGTGCGAAAAAGCGTTTTCGTGACTCGTTGAAAATTTCCGACATCGATACCTTTGACATTGTATCTACTTTTTACTTTATACTTTTTACTTACTACTTAGTTACTACTTTTGCGTCCAACAAAAACCATCGACAACATGTCGTTTATAACATCGTTACTACTGGCTGTTGCGCTTGCCATGGATAGTTTCGCAGTGTCCATAACTATTGGGCTGCAGCAGAAACGTTTCCTACCTGCAACTCTACTCAAAGTGCCCTTAGCGTTCGGAATATTTCAAGGATTGTTTCCGCTTATCGGTTGGTGGCTGAGTGTGCAAATAGGCGAATCGCTTGCCGCCGTCGACCACTACATAGCCTTTGCATTGTTGGCGTTTATAGGAGGCAGAATGATCTACGAAGCCTTCCACGAGTCGGGCGAAACGAAGCATACCGACCTCAGTAAAATGCGCTCGGTGCTTTATCTTGCCACTGCTACGAGCATCGACGCGTTGGCTGTGGGCGTGAGCTACGGACTTGTTGGCATCGACTTACGCACTGCCATTGTAATTATAGCCATAGTTACGATACTCTTCTCGCTCACAGGCATATATATAGGCGTGAAAATGGGCAACATATTTGGCTCGAAAGCCGAAATTGTTGGCGGTGCAATGCTGATTTGTTTAGGAATAAAAATAATTGTAGAACATACTTTACTTGATTAATTACACGAAATGAATCTTACAAAAATTACGCTCTGTGCTTTTGCAATGACATTTGCTACACAGGCATTTAGTTGTACGAATTTTATCGTAACAAAAGGCGCTTCGGCCGATGGTAGCACTATGGTTACTTATGCTGCCGACTCGCACGTACTCTACGGCGAACTCTACCGTTTCCCCGCAGCCAACCACAAACGCGGCGAGAAACTCGCCATTCGCGAATGGGATACTAATAAATATTTAGGCGAGATAGCGCAAGTGGCTCATACGTATTCCGTTGTGGGCAACGTCAACGAGTTCCAACTTACCATTGGTGAGACAACATTTGGCGGTCGCGATGAACTTGTAGACACCACAGGCATAATAGACTACGGAAGTCTTATATATATAACACTGCAGCGCGCTCGCAACGCCCGCGAAGCCATTCGTGTTATGACTTCGCTTGTAGCTGCATACGGATATTGCAGCGGCGGCGAGTCGTTCTCTATTGCCGACCCCAACGAAGCTTGGATTATGGAGATGGTTGGTAAAGGTTCGCACGAACAGGGCGCTCTCTGGGTTGCCGTACGTATTCCCGATGGTTATGTTAGCGGTCATGCCAACCAAGCGCGCATAACTACCTTCCCGCTCAACGACCCTGAGAATTGTCTCTATGCACCGGACCTGATTAGTTTCGCTCGTGCAAAAGGCTACTTCAACGCCGAAGCCGACAGCCTTTTCAGCTTTGCCGACGCATTCAATCCACTCGATTTTGAGGCAAAGCGTTGCTGCGAAGCTCGCGTATGGAGCGGATTCCGCAAGATGAACGCCGAGATGGATAAGTATGCCGACTACGCTTTCGGTATAAGCAACGAGCGTATGCCGTTGTATATAAAGCCCGATCACAAAATCACACGTCGCGAACTCACCAATATTATGCGCGACCACTACGAGGGCACAGCAATGGATATGACTCAAGATGTCGGAGCTGGACCTTTCGGCGTGCCTTATCGTTGGCGTCCTCTCGAATACGAGGTCGATGGTAAGACATATTTACACGAGCGCGCCATAGCTACACAGCAAACAGGTTTCTGGTTTGTTAGTCAAATGCGTAGCGACAATGCTGCAGGCGGCATCATCTGGTTCGGTTGCGATGATGCCAATACATCGGTGCTTGTGCCTATATATACAAGCACTACAGTTGTGCCAATTCAGTTTGCTCAAGGCACAGCCGATATGCTCACATTTAGTTGGAATTCTGCCTTTTGGATATTCAACTGGGTGGCAAATATGGCATACTCGCGTTATAATATTATGATAGGCGACATACGCAAACGCCAAGTTCAGCTCGAAGACGAACTCGATCAGGCAGTGTTGGAGATGGATAAGCGTATGGCAGAGCTTTCAAAAGACAAAACTATGCGCGCTATGGTGGCTAACACATTTGCTGCTGAGCAAACCAACAAGGTGGTCGATTCATGGAAATCGTTGGGCGAGTTCCTTATGGTTAAGTATAACGATGGCAATGTCCACCCAGAGCACGATGGCGTTTTCGATAGAACGAAAGATGGCAATCCTGCCTCACCTCAATGGCCAGGCTACAATGCACAATACTATCGCACGATAGTAGAGCAGAGTGGTGACAAATTCATGTTCAGAGAGAGCGAGAAGAAGTAAAGAAGATAATTACTTGCAGAAATACAATCGTTTATAGCTGAATATATCAAATGAGTAACATAGATTTTTGACTCAAGCATAGCAAGATTACGCCTCCCATTCGCACAGAATCGGAGGCGTAATTTATAGACCTATACGCCAAAAATTTGGCGGGATAGGTGGAAGTGCGTAATTTGGGGTTAAGAAATAGAGTAGAAATATAAAACAAGTGTAATGAAACAGGCATTAGTGATGGTGGTCTGCTGGCTGATGGTGGTGATGCAGATGAGGGCGGAGGAATTCGTCGTCGGGAGTCTGAAGTATACGGTGAACAAGGACGGAAAGAGCGTGACGGTCGCGCGAAACGGGGGAGAAGAGGAAATTGAAGATGTTGTGGGTGGAGTGGCGAGCGTGCCATCCGTCGTGACGGTTGCGCAAGACGTAACTGTTGAAGGGGATCTGATAATACCAGCGAAAGTGACGAACAATGGTAAAGAGTATAGCGTGACGAGCATATGTAATTCTGCTTTTGATAGATGCAGTGGGCTGACGAGCGTGACAATACCTGGAAGCGTGACAAGTATAGGGGATTGGGCTTTTTCTAATTGCAGCGGATTAAAGGAGATAACGATATCGGATGGCGTGACGAGCATAGGTAACGATGCTTTCTTTAGATGCAGTGGGCTGACGAGCGTGACGATACCGAGGAGCGTGACGAGCATAGGGAAGGATGCTTTCGAGCGGTGTAGCGGTCTGAAGACAATAAAGGTAGAGGAAGGCAATACCGAGTATGACAGCAGGGGCAATTGCAATGCGATAATTATGACAGCGATGAACACACTCATATATGGTTGCAAGAACACGACGATACCTGGAAGCGTGACGAGCATAGGTGATAGGGCTTTCTATGATTGCAGTGGGTTGTCGAGAGTGACGATACCGAACGGCGTGACGAGCATAGGTGATGAGGTTTTTCGTGGTTGTAGCGGGTTAAAGACCATAAAGGTAGAGGGTGGTAACACCAAGTATGACAGCAGGGGCAATTGCAATGCGATAATAGAGACAGCGACGAGCACTCTCATGTATGGTTGCAAAAACACGACGATACCTGGGAGCGTGACGAGCATAGGCAAGAGTGCTTTCCTGGGCTGCAGCGGGTTGAAGAGCATGACGATACCTGGGAGCGTGACGAGCATAGGTGATTGGGCTTTCCATTTGTGCAGCGGGCTGACGAGCGTGACGATACCGAACGGCGTGACGAGCATAGGATGGGGAGCTTTCATGGGCTGCAGCGGGTTGAAGAGCGTGACGAGCTATTCGAAGGTGCCGGCGAAGTGTCATGATTTTCGTAGGCTGACTATAAGCATTCCTGAGGGGACGACGGAAGTGTATAAGGAGAAATGGGGGGCTAGTAACGAGTATGTCGAGATGGAGATGGGGGAATGATGGTGAAGTAAAAGTAAAGAAGAAGGTAGAGAGTAGAGTGTAAATCTACACTTTGCGCTCTCCACTGAATACAATAAAGGGCTGTCATGAGACAGCCCTTTATTATTTTATTCATTACACATTTCCCGCCACAGCTATATGAAACAATTCTGGGCGTAGATATTGGGTAGCGAGTTGCTGAAGTCGTGCTGGGGTGATGTTGTCCACGCTATTCCATTGCACCTTCACAAAATCCTCGCTCAGGTCGTCGATGATGAAGCCGCCGAGGTTGCGCGCGGTGTTGAAAATGTCGGAATATACACTGGCCACCGAACCGCGGCAATAACTCTTCACCTGCTCAAGTTCTTCGGTGCTTACGGGTTCGTCAATAAGACGTTGCATCTCCTTCTTTATCTCGTCAATCACAAGCTTGTAGCGCTCGCTATCCACCGACGATTGCACGTTTATCGAAGCCGTTTTCGAGTCGTAAATCAGGCTTGCTGATATGCCATACGTAAGGCCTTTGTCCTCGCGGATATTCTTCATAAGGCGCGAACCGAAATATCCACCGAAAAGCGCTATAAGTATCGACAAATCGGTGTAGTCGGGGTGTTTGGCTGTCACGCCTTCTGCTTTCATAAGTATGGTGCATTGCGTAGACTGTGGCAGTTTCTTAGTATGTACTTTGCCATCGGGCGCGTTGCGTTTCGGCGGTATATATGCAGGGCGCTCATTGTGCGTTGGCTGCGTATATATATTTCGAAGCATATCGAGCACAGCCTCGTCGGGCTGACCAGCTACGAATATGCTCAAGCCTTCGGGCGTGAAGAAATTCTTGTGGAACTCTATAAGTTGTTCGCGCTTAAGAGCGTGAATTGCTTTGTGCGTCAGTGGTATGCGGTAGTCGCAGCCTTCGGGCCAAACAAGTGACTTCATCACGTCGCCAACTACATATTCCGAACGCATAAGGTTGTATTTCAGCTGCTCTGAGCGCACATCTTTGGAGCGTGTCAGCTCTTTTTGTGGAAATGTAGGGTGCAGCAGACAGTCGACAACCACCTCTAAGGCTTGCGAGATGAACTTGGTTGGTGCGCTTAGCGAAATGCGCGCATTGTCCATATTGGAATCCACGTTGAGGTCGGCGCCGTAGTACTCCACTTCGGTAGAAATCTGAGCAGTGGTGCGCGTTGTAGTGCCTTCGAACATCATGTTTAGCGTGGTGTTGGCAAGCGTCTGCGCATCTTGGCAGCGTCTACCAGCATCGAAACTAAATATTATCTGCGTAATAGGCTGAGAACCCCCACGAAGCGTATATAGCTTAGCTCCCGAAGCAAGTGTTTCTCTTTCGAAATAGCCAATTTCGGGCAACGTGATAGGGTATACTTGTGGCGCTTTGGTTCTATCTAAGGAGTTCATCATTGTTTCGATTTATAGTAAAGTACAGATGCTTTGCTTGGGTCGCATGTGCGCTGCACAAAGTCGGATATTTCGGCTATAGTTACGTTTTGCAAGCGTAGCGGATCGGTATTTATCATGTGGGCATCGCCAAACATTTCGTAGAGCGCAAGACTTGCAGCCTTGTTCTTAACATCTACGTTGTCAAAAAGTTGACGCGAATAGACGTTGTTCTTCACCTTTTGGAACTCGTAGTCGGAGATGTCGCCGTTGGCAAGTTGCTGAAGTTGTTTGTAGAGCAAATCTTCTACCTCTTCGAGCGAATGACCAGGCATAGGTACAGCTTGCAGCATGAGCGTTCCCGGGTCGATGTTGCCACCAACCGTAGCATTCACCTCGCTACATATATTATTATCGATGCAAAGTCGCTGCATCAAGCGCGACGACGAACCGTATGCAAGAATGTCGGTAGCTATGTCGCCAACGTAGAAATCGTGCGAGAGGCGGTCGCCGATGTGCCAAATTATAGCCAGATAATCTGATGGCACTTCACGCTCCACACGCATCTCGCGGCGTTCGGTTTGCTCAGGTTCTGCGGCTATTTCGCGGCGTACGGCGTGGCGTTCTATAGAACCAAACCACTTCTCGGCGAGGGCGAAAATCTTCTCCGTATCTACGTTGCCAGCCACAGCCAAATAGGCATTGTCGGGCGCATAATTATCGAAGAAAAATTGGCGAACATCGTCCATAGTAGCTTTGGCAATATGCTCCACGTCCAAACCAATAGTCGGCCAGCGATATGGGTGAACTTTGTATGAAATATCGCGCATCAAGTGGCCTATGTCGCCATACGGACGATTGAGGTAGCGTTGGTGAAACTCCTCAATGACCACCTTGCGCTGCACTTCGAGACTCTTGGGCGTGAAAGCCAAACTGAGCATTCGGTCGCTCTCGAGGTAAAACGCCGTTTCGACGTTCTGCGCTGGCACAACTTCGTAGTAATTGGTGTAGTCGGCAGTGGTGTAGGCATTGTTTTCGCCGCCCGTAGCTTGCAGAATTTTGTCGAAGTCGGGCACATTCACCGAGCCGCCAAACATCAGATGCTCAAAGAGATGAGCGAAGCCAGTGAGATGCGGCTGCTCGTTGCGCGAACCTACTTTGTAGAGCGTGTTTACTGCGCACAGCGGCGTACTGTGGTCTTCGTGAACTATTACGGTTAGTCCGTTGCTGAGTTTCTTGCGCTGAAAATCAATCATCTATTACTTTTTGAATATGAAATACACAGCCATAATCAGCAGCACAAAACCCACCACGTGGTTCCAGCGGAGCGTTTCGTTGCGGAATACTAAGAGTGTAAATATTGTAAATACGCTTAGCGATATAACTTCTTGTATTACTTTGAGTTGCCATAGCGAAAATGGTCCGCCGTTGCCTTCAAAACCTATGCGGTTGGCCGGCACTTGGAAGCAATATTCGAAGAAGGCTATGCCCCAGCTAACCAAGATGACGCCAAACATTCCCCAACGCACTAACGGCTGCGGCATGCCCCAACGCAAGTGACCATACCACGCAAGCGTCATGAACGTGTTGGATATTATAAGTAGCAATACTGTGTAGAAACCTGTCATTTTTATATGTATAGAAAATTTAGAACGGGAACAGCAGTGGCAACACTATCACCATAACTATGCCCATAATTATTTGCAACGGAAGACCAACCTTCACGTAGTCCATGAAGGTGTATTTGCCGGCTGGCATCACCAGAGCGTTGGGCGGCGTAGAGAATGGCGACGCAAAGCACATCGATGCGGCTATCGACACGGCAAAGAGGAATGGTATTGGGTTCATACCTATTTGTTGCGCACTCATCATAGCTATTGGCGCAAGGAGCACAGCGGTGGCAGT
>JAFYCM010000071.1 GCA_017539645.1 Bacteroidales bacterium | reverse complement strand
ATCACGGCTATCATATTTTGCATTATCCTCGTCAACTTTTATGCTCTCTAAGCCACTGCAACCTTCGAATGCCCAATAGCTAATAGAAGTAACACTCTCCGGAATATTTATGCTCGTGAGGCTGCTGCAACCATCGAATGCCCATTCGCCAATAGATGTAACACTCTCCGGAATAGTGATGCTCGTGAGGCTGCTGCAACCAGAGAATGCCCTCTCGCCAATAGAGGTAACACTCGACGGAATATTTATGCTCGTGAGGCTGCGGCAATCATAGAATGCATACTCGCCAATAGATGTAACACCCTTAGAAATATTTATGCTCGTGAGTCTGCGGCAACCATAGAATGCAGATCTGCCAATAGATGTAACACTCAACGGAATATTTATGCTCGTCAAGCTGCTGCAACCAGAGAATGCATAATCGCCAATAGATGTAACACTCTCGTTAATAATTACCATTTTTATGGATTCTTGATATGAATACCACCAGGGGTAATAGTATTCCCTTGAGCCACTAAAGTTAGCAGAAATTGTAAGTGTGCCATCGTCGCTGAGGCTCCAGCCTTCGCCACTTTCAGCGGCTTTTGCCTGCATGGTGAAGAGCAAGCAAATGGAAATCAATAAAATGTGTTTCATAGTAAATTAGTTTAGAAGTTTTACCAGCTCGTTAGCTCCGCTTCTACTAAGCAAAAAAGAAAAGGCGTAAACCGTTTCTCATAAATGCTTATCTAATTCTGTCGGCTCTGGTAAACCGTTGTAGCTAATAAGCACGAAACGGCTCACACCCTAAGGCGTGAACCTCTCGCTCGCTTATTCTCGCTACTTGTGAAAATTTACCAGACTTTACAGAATAGAGAATAAGAGCGTAAAGCTCAGTATGTTAATAGTTTTATCTTGTTTCTGTTTTTTGTATTCGTTTTGTTTACAACTATCGAATATAGTGATAAATATTTATGGCAAGTTCAGTTAACCATTCATTAGTAAAAAATAATCAGTGTCATCTGCGCGCAAATATTGTCGGATATTGAACACAAACAAATCTGATTTACAATGATTTAGAATATAAAAGTACACTATTCAGTTTCAATCCGTTGCATCAGTGTACGAATACCAATGAACGCCATCTTTGGGCAATCGCATAACCACAAAATAGAAGAGTGCAAGGCCAACCAACGGCATAAGTTTGTACCACCCATCGAAACTTACAACGCCAATGATGGTATCAATAATAAGGGCAAAGCTGAAAATAATCAGCCCTGCCCTATTTTTTATCATAAACATAAGTATGATACTCAACACGATAAGTAGCGGAATGGCTACGCCTAACACTGCACGCGGCTCAACTTCGCCACCGAAAACTGTTACGAGGTTGAATATCATTATAAAGTTTGCTATAGCATCATATCCGTCGCGAATGGCACGCAAGGCAAGCAAAACTATTGTTAGCCAATGCATTCTACCTATCGGCAACGAACTGAACTTCATAGCACCTTGCAAAAGTTATTTTTTAGGCACCACTTTACCGCCGTAAGATGTTGTAGCAGAGACTTTTTCTTTGTCACCTACATAATTAATGGTGCTACCCACAGCATCTACTTTGAGGCTCTCGGTGAAGCTAACAACAGCATTCACACTCGTAGCTTTCATATCGATAGTCTTAACCTTCAGATTCTCGGCATCGAGCGACATATCGCCAACTGCACCGCGCAAATCAGCTGTCATTGAGCCTACTTCGCCAGTGAGGACTGCTTTGCCCGAGTTCGATTTCAACACAAGATTGTCGCACTCAAGTTCGAGTTCCACCTCGCTCTGCGCATCAACTTCTACGTTGAACGTACCTTTACGAACGAAGACACATTCGGTGCTGATAGACGCGCCTCGCTTTGCCTCTATCGACTCCAAGTCTTTCAAGCTAACATTCACTTGAACTGCCGAACCTTTGGTGACTTTTTTCATTTTTATGGTAAGAACACCCTTCTTCACCTCAGTAATTACGTCCGAAGTCGGGCAGCCATCGGTGATGACCTCAATCTCGTTTTTGTCGCTTTGCAGAATAGCTACATTCAAACCTTTATTAGCCAAAATCTTTGTGTATGAGCCATCTACGCTACGCATCTCGCGCTTTGCATTTGTAGCAGTCTTGCCAGTTCCGCCACCCATTCCGAATGGAAATTGTGCGTTTGCCGACGCCATGCCTATAAATATAGCAATGCACGATAATATCAATTTCAATCTGTTCATTGTCAATGTATTATAATGTAATTATTCGCACTTTGTAATTATTTTTTCACCATCGCTATCGACTACAATCTTGCTACTTTGCTTCACTTGTGCCTCGATGATGAGTTCGGCAAGTTCGTCCTCGATATACTTCTGAATAGCACGGCGCAAAGGTCGAGCTCCATATTGGCTATCGTAGCTCTTGTCGACGATGAACGTCTTAGCAGCATCGGTGACCGACAGCGAATAACCCATAGCCTCAACACGTTTGGTCAAGCCGCGAAGTTCAATGTCGATAATCTGCATAATGCTCTCGCGCGAAAGTTCTTGGAAGATAATCACATCGTCGATACGGTTGATAAACTCGGGTGCGAAGGCTTTTTTGAGAGCCTTTTGCAGTATGGCATTCGAATGCTCGGCATCGCTTGGACGGTTCTCTTGAGCGAAACCAACACCGCGCCCAAACTCTTTGAGTTCGCGGCTTCCAATGTTCGACGTCATAATTATGATGGTATTCTTGAAGTCCACTTTGCGACCAAGACTATCAGTAAGATGACCTTCGTCGAGCACTTGCAGAAGGAGGTTGAACACGTCGGGGTGAGCCTTCTCTATTTCGTCGAGAAGCACCACGCAATAAGGGCGACGGCGCACTTTCTCGGTCAGCTGACCACCCTCTTCGTGGCCTACATATCCCGGAGGCGCTCCCACGAGACGCGACACGGCGAATTTCTCCATATACTCACTCATATCTACGCGAATGAGTGCATCGGTGGTGTCGAATAGGTATTTAGCCAAAACCTGTGCGAGGTGCGTCTTACCAACGCCCGTAGGACCAAGGAAGATGAACGAGCCAATTGGGCGATTTGGATCTTTGAGTCCAGCACGGTTGCGCTGAATGGCCTTAACTACCTTCGAGATAGCCTCTTCCTGACCAACAACCGAACCCTTCAGTTCGTCGCCCATCGTAAGCAGTCTCTGACTTTCGGCTTGTGCCACACGTTTCAAAGGTATGCCAGTCATCATAGCCACCACTTCGGCAACTTTCTGGTCATCAACCACTTCGCGATGCTCTTTTAGCTCGTTTTGCCAAGCATTTTTGGCTTCAACGAGTTTCTCGCTGAGTTGTTTTTCTTGGTCGCGGAAACTTGCTGCAAGCTCAAAGTTCTGCGCCTTCACAGCATTGAGTTTGTTGTTTTTGAGCGTCTCCACTTGAGCCTCAATCTCAACAATGTTCTGAGGCACAACGATGTTTGAGATATGTACACGCGAACCAGCTTCGTCGAGCGCATCAATAGCCTTGTCAGGCAAATGACGGTCGGACATGTAACGCTCGGTCAGCGCTACGCAAGCCTTGAGAGCCTCGTCGGTGTAAGTTACGTTATGATGATTTTCGTATTTATCCTTGATGTTACGAAGGATTTGAACCGTCTCGTCGAACGTAGTTGGCTCTACCATAACCTTTTGGAAACGGCGTTCGAGCGCACCATCTTTCTCTATGTATTGGCGATATTCGTCGAGCGTAGTTGCACCAATGCACTGAATTTCACCACGTGCAAGAGCAGGTTTGAGCATATTAGCAGCATCGAGACTACCAGTAGCGCCACCAGCACCAACGAGCGTATGTATCTCATCAATAAAGAGAATCACATTTGGCGAATGCGAAAGTTCACCCAGAATGGCCTTGATGCGCTCCTCAAATTGTCCGCGATACTTAGTGCCAGCCACAATCGACGCGAGGTCGAGCGACACGATGCGCTTGTCGAACAGCACACGCGACACCTCTTTTCTGTGTATACGCAGCGCCAAACCTTCGGCAATGGCCGATTTACCTACGCCTGGTTCACCAATGAGAATTGGGTTATTCTTCTTGCGGCGGCTAAGAATCTGCGCAAGGCGTTCAATCTCATTTTCGCGACCTACAACAGGGTCAAGGCGGCCCTCTTCGGCAGCTTTAGAGATGTCGGTACTAAAGTTGTCGAGCACAGGCGTATCGGAGTTAGATACAGGTTTCTTCTCGGCTCGCTGACGGTTTTCTGCGCCGCTGCTACTGCCGCCTCTGCTGCTGAACGGTCCGTCCTCCTCGTCGTCATCATCGTTTAGGTAGGAGTCTTTAGTCTCCTTAGCCTTACGATTGTCGATGATAGAGAGCAGACGATCGTACGTAACATGATAATTATTAAGTATTTGCTGCACGCGAGTGTTCGATTCGTGCATAATAGCCAAAAAGAGGTGCGGCGTATCTACCACCGTCTGACGAAGCGCCGAAGCCTCCAAGCGAACAATGCGCATGATGCGTTCGGTGGTGCTGAGCAGCGGAATTTCATCGATAGTAGCCGTGGTGGTAATCGACGAGCCAGAACCCAATGCGAGCTTAACATCGTGCTTCAAATCGGCACTATTGATATTAAGTTTCGAAAGGATATTCGCCATTTCGGCATCTTGTTCGGGGCTCGAATCGAGAAGCGCAAGCATCAGATGTTCTGGTGCTATGTAGTTATGCCCAAGGTTACGAGCCAAAACACGGCCTTGGTAGATAACTCGCTTAAGATTTTCAGAATATGGTATATTCATAAATAATGATATTCTAATCTATACAATCAGAGAGTTTTATGTCGTCGAGGTCGTCGGGGACAAATATCTTGCCATTGTAGACGGTGCGTCCTTCCGCTATGTAGGTTTGACGGCGCGTCTGCAAGTTGCGACCTTCGGTATGTATAAGTATGGTGGAAGCCGCGCCAACATTAGCCGCCACGCGACACGAGTTGAGCGCCGTGCCATGCGATTTCTCAAACGGGCGGAACTCAGCTTCGTCGCGCTGAGCACAGTAGGCTTCCTGCACAAGTACGTCTACACCTTCAATACGCGTAAATAGCTCATCCTTAACATTTTCGTCACCAGTAAAAGCAAGGCGTTTGCCACCGTGAAGCGTACATACAAAACCATGTTGGAGCTCTTTTTTGCTATTTATATTGAAGAACGTAAAATGTCGGTCAATTATGTCACATTCAGACCTATCTTCGATTGGCATAAATATGACTCTTTTGTCAAAAAGTGCCCAGAGGCGAGGTTGCATAACATACTGAGAGATATTGCGAACAGCCTCAAGCGAGCGCTGATGCGCATAAATAGTGAGGTTGCCTTCGTAGCGTCCTTTGTTTATCTCCTGCGTGATGGCGCGAACCACCCACACAACGCCAAGAATATGGTCGGAATGGTTGTGCGAGACGAAAATAGCGCGAATTCGATTGGCTTTGTATAGTCCGAGGCGCTCCATCTGCGTAAGTATGCCGTTGCCACCACCACCATCGACGAGAAACATATCGCCATCGTCGTCGGCTATGGTGAAGCACGCGTTGTAGCACTGCGTAACCATTGCTGCACCTGTTCCGAGAAATGTGAAGTGTTCCATGTGGGACTATAATTATGTAAGCAAATTTATAATTTTCCGACAATGGGGGCATGTTCCATTGTCTATACCATACTACTTTTTCAGTTCGATGCCGAAGAACTTCCAGTTGCTATCTTCCGACTCGAAGAAGTGGATATTCTTGGTATCGCGCGGCACTGCACGGAAGAATAGCTGAAATTCAGCCGTTTCGCCTCGTTTTAGTGGAGTGCGATAAGGCGCAAAAGAACAATTCTTAGCTGCGAATATCTGATACTTCTCGCCCGTGTCGGCATCGATGATGTAAGACTCTGGTTTTATGGAATATACGCCCTCATCAAACTGGCTATTTGTCCACGACATTGTTACCATTACATACTTATCTGTACACACTACCTGCTTGATTCTCACGTCAGTATCGCCATTGAGCAACACCTTTGGCGAATCTACAACGAAGTAGAATTGCTTGTCGTTGGGTGTCTTTAGCGCTGATTTTTGCACACTCTTAAGTTTTCTACTAACATTAGGAACGCCCAAAGCAACCACTTCGCTCAAATCGCGTGCAGCCTCAGCAAATCTACCAAGTTTCATAAGCGCATAACCTCTGTAATAGAACGAGTTAGAAGTCTTCTTATTAGTCAGACTATCAATAGTTATGGCTTGATTCATAAAATCAACTGCCTTCTCGTAATTACCCAAACGGTATTGCAATTCGCCATTCGTATCGAGTATGTAGCTCTTGTTATGCGAAAGTGCAAGTGCCTCAGCAGCAGGCGCTATGGCATCTTCCAACTTACCATGCTGCATCTGCGAATATGCAAGGTTGTTGTATACAACAGCATAGTCGAAATCTTGAACTTTATCGCGAAGCTTAAGTATTGATTCATAATCTTTTACGCACTCTTTATGCTTATTCATTTGCGAATGGTTCATAGCTCGCATAAAGAGCACTTGTGGCTGCTCTGGTTTGTGTGCCAACGACGAATCGCAGTGCACAATAGATTCGGCATACTTATGCTTCATTTGCAATATTTCGGCCATCACCGAGTGTGCCGCCGCAACGTTGTATTTCTCTTGAATGCAGAAGTTGAGCGCCTCCATAGCCTCTTCGTCTTTATTGAGCAGATAGGCAACGATGGCTTTTGCATACATAAATCGCGGACTCTGATAGAGTTTCAGCGCCTCGCCAATGCCCGTGTATGCCGATTGATAGTCGCGCTTGTCGTATTTCTCCATGGCGGCATCGAACACTTTGCGAGCAATAGGCTCAGTCTTAGCGCATTGCATTGAGCATTGATGCATATATTCAAACAAATCGTAGGCAAACATGCCACCAATTACGTTGCGCTCGGTCATGAGGTCGGTAGCGCAAGCATCGTCGAAAATCATCGACGCGCCGCACCAATCTTCGTTCATCAGAGCGTTGTTCAACTGTGCCATAAGCAACATCACGCGCACTGCTTGCTCCGTATCTTTATTCTCCATTACACTGCGCCCAACGGCATTGAACGTCATATAGTCGAGACCTTCGGGATATTTACGTAGGCATAAATAGTAGTAGCACGCAAGAGCTCGCGGCGTCAAGACGTTCAAAAGATCGGCGTGCGAAACGATGGTTTTACGTTGATATAAATAATATGCAAAGGCAGCAGCGTAATCGGCTGGATTGTAGCGGAATATAGTACTACATATCGCCAAACGCCCTTGCAGCGACAAATCCTCGTTGAGCAATGCCTCGAAGAGATTGTCGAGCAGCGACGAGCCATTGGTGCTCGAAGCAATCTTTGCCATAGCAGGCTGAATTTCGGTAAGAGTGGAGTCGCTCGGCGTAATCATATCATAGAGGGCAACACGCTGAGCGCGCAACATATCTACGGTGACGAAGCCATTGTAGTTCTTGAACATATTGGCGAGCGTCTCGTTCTGTTCGCGAATGCTTGGTGCAGTCTTTTCGCCAGTTGCATACGGTTTATAGCTATCCGAATATGCGAAGACATTATCTCTCACGGCTTTGGTAATATCTTCGTCGACATCAGTAAGGTTGCGCACGCCATCCATAATAGTATATACACCGCCCCAATCGGTCTTGAGCGAATTGTGCGCGCTGAGCATAGCACCGACGAACCGTGCAGCATAGCTCTTAGGATTGCGCAAAACCGCTTGATTGGCCAACTTAATTGGCATAATCATATTATCGATATTGTCGAGCGCCATCAAGTAAGCCATACAGAGCACTTGATCCCACGGAGCTTTCTCGGCAAAGATTTCGAGACTTTTGTAGCGTTTTTTCTTACATAAGTATGTAAAAAACTCGTCAGCACGATGCTGCGAAGTGAAGTATGGAGACCAACCCCAAGCGCAAATCACAGCCAAGCGTTCGCCTATCGCATTATCCTTATTTTCAAGGAATTGAAAAATATTTTCAATCGATTTTACTGGCAAACCATCGGCAACGTATTTAGATGTAAGGTCATCGTAGCCAATGGCGAGCGATGTCGATGTAAGTATGGTATGTGAATCGAACAGCAAGCGCTGTGCGTAACTTGTTACAGATAAGAGTATTGCAACGGCAAGAATTGAGATGTATTTCATTTTTATACTTATTCTTTATAGTTACCCCAAAGGTGGTTCATTCGCTCGGCAATGCGCTGTTCGGCAGCATTGGGTTGCGAAATATAGAACCGCTTATGGGCGATATTGTCAGGTAGATATTGCTGTAACACAAAGTGTTCGTCGAAATCGTGGGCATATTTATAGTCTTTACCGTAGCCAATCTTCTCCATCAAGTGCGTAGGAGCGTTGCGCAGATGAAGCGGCACGGGCAAATCGCCAGTTTTTTGCACGAAATCGAGGGCGTTGTTTATTGCCATATATGCAGCGTTGCTCTTGGGCGAAGTAGCCAAATAGATAGTCGCTTCGGCAAGGATGATGCGACCTTCGGGCCAGCCGACTTTGTTCACCGCATCGAACGCTTGATTTGCCATTAGTAGCGCGTTGGGATTGGCAAGCCCAATGTCCTCCGACGCCGAAATGACCAAGCGACGCGCAATAAACTTGGGGTCTTCGCCACCAGCTATCATGCGCGCAAGCCAATAAATAGCAGCATCGGGGTCGCTACCACGAATAGATTTTATGAAAGCCGAGATGATGTCGTAGTGCATCTCGCCATTCTTGTCGTAGGTAGCTTGCGTAGCTTGCAACACGTCTACAACGTGTTTATCGTCGATAATTATGACCTCTTCGCCAATTTGCGAATTAATCACTAACTCGAGGATATTGAGCAATTTACGTGCATCGCCACCCGAAAATCGCACCAGAGCAGCCTCTTCGCGTATATCTATATTATGCTTCTTGAGTTCCGCATCGTTTTCAATGGCACTCTTGGCAAGCGCAATGAGTTCCGCGTGCTCCAGCGATTTCAATACGTACACTTGGCAACGCGACAAAAGCGGCGAGATAACCTCGAACGAAGGGTTTTCGGTTGTAGCACCAATGAGTGTAACTACGCCCTCCTCAACTGCTCCTAACAAGCTGTCCTGCTGGGCTTTATTGAAACGATGAATTTCGTCGATAAAGAGAATTGCCGAATTTGTATTGAAGAAACGCGAACTGCGAGCCTTCTCTATCACGTCGCGCACATCTTTCACACCCGAAGTGACTGCCGAGAGCTGAAAAAATGGGCGTTCGAGACGCGCAGAGATGATTTTGGCGAGCGTGGTCTTCCCTACCCCAGGCGGTCCCCAAAGGATTATGGACGACATGTTGCCGCTATCAATCATGCGACGCAAGACAGCCCCATTGCCGACCAAATGTTGTTGGCCGATGTAGCTATCGAGCGTTCGCGGACGCATTCTCTCTGCAAGTGGTTCCATCAGTTGCCGCGTTTTGCTTTGTATCCGTACTGTGTGAGCAGCGCAACAACCTTGTCGCGATGGTCGCCTTGGATAAGTATTTCGCCATCTTTGGCCGAACCGCCAACGCCGCACGCCTGCTTGAGCTTGCGCCCAAGTTCATTCAGCGAAGCCGATGAACCTACAAAACCTGCCACAAGCGTAACCGATTTACCTGCACGCTGACGTTTGTCGAGCATCACGCGCAAGTTCTGTTTCGATGGCTCAATGTCTTCCTCTTCGGGTTCTTCGTTTGTTTTATATTGAAAGTCGGAAGCTGTGCTATAGACAACCCCTTCTCTATTTCTCCATTTTATATCCATATAAATATCTGATATTTACTTATTTACCACCACATTTTTCTCGTAAGTAATGGTTATGTTTTTATTAGAAACTGACACTTTCTCGTCGTAATATCCGCCACGAATAAGTAGCGTAACAGGCTTATTATCAATATTATTAGCAGCATTCATAGCATCAGCAATCTTGAAGAAGTCGCCGCTACCATCTTTAGCAACTACAATGTCGTAGTGTCGTACGTAAGGCTTCAAATCCGCAATCTGCTCAGCCACAGCGTCTATAGCAAGCTGCGCCACCACGCGACCACCATGTTCATTGAGGTGCGTATTGTCTTGACGCCCTTTGGGGCAAGCCTCGCAAACATTGGGTTCTATCCACATATATAGCACCTTAGAACCTTCGCGACCAAGATTCTGCACAAGGTTGTGCGTCGTGGCATTCAAATCTACGAACGGAACACCCTCGCGCTCAGCAACTTTGCGCGGCACAATTCGATAGTCGCCGTGAGTGTCTACAAGCACGTTGCCCTCCTGCACAGTTGGCACTTTATACGTACGATGATCGTCGGCTGCTACGGCGTCGGCAGTGGGCGTTTTTTCGGCAAAATTGCGGCGCACAATGGAGTTGAACAGCACTGGTTTAGCACCTTTTGCTTTGGCTTCACGCACGAAACGTGTGAGATTTTCGGCGAATGTCGTCTCTGGGTCGGTGTGGCGTTTCTCGTCGGCTTTCTCGTCGTTATGTCCGAATTGTATAAAAACATAGTCGCCCGGCTGAAGGTTGTCGAGCACTGTCTGCCAACGTCCTTCGTCGATAAAACTCTTCGAGCTACGACCATTCACTGCATAATTAGTTACGCACACATCTTCGCTTAGGAAGCCCGGAAGCATCTGCGCCCAACCACGTTCGCGATTGCCCTTACGCAAAGATTTATCGGCCATAGTAGAATCGCCAATCGTATGTATACGAACTTTGCTGCGCTGGCGTACCCAATCTACATACATAGCAATAGTCGTTTCGGCTTCGTAGCTATACCAGCCATAATTTGCACGGCGTTCGAGTTCTATTTCTGCAAGGTTGTATTTCTTCTTGCTATCGCGGCCGCAGAAGAATGGGCGATTATCGTCGAGGTTGTAGTAGCGAGCCCAGATGCGAGGCGCTTTTTCGTCGGCTACAACAACGCGGTCGGCAGTTTCGTTGGCTATTTTGCGATCTTCTTCGGAGAGAAGTGGGCGCTCTATACGTATGCCATAAATAGCGTTATCCTTGAGCCAATCAATAGCGCTGTGGATCGATGTCTGCACCTCTTCGCTCGGATTTGGCAAACGCATAAGTAGCCTCAGAATCTTAGCCGACTCTGTGGCAGCAAGTCCTGGAAGTTCAAACGTGCGTGCGCCAACGGGTTCGAGAGTCTCATTATCGGCTTGCTGAGGCCAAATAGTGAGGCGACCATTTTGCTTGTACTGACAGCGCAACACCAAATCGATGCCCTTGTAGAGTGATTCGTGAATTTGCTCACAATGTTTTTTGTCGATCCATGTATAGGCTTCGTTGCCAGTATCAATATCCAAGAAAAGGTTCAGCGGACCTGTCATAACATCGTCGTTGAATGTAATTGCATCAACGTCCCAGCCGCGCCAACCACCGTTTGGTTTCTGAATGCTAAGTATATAATCGATGCCGGCAAGAGCAGCCTTGCGGTAGCGTTCATCGTTGAATTGTATGTATGCACTAGCGAGATACGCCACTTGTGGAAAAACGGTGCTATTATCGAGCGTCGATCTCTGATAGGAGTCGCTACAAGTAGCCTTCACCGAATCGGCTCGAACATTAGCATCGAACCAACGGATGTTTTTGGGCCAGCCACCATCTGCATTCTGATAGCTAACGATATTATCGGCTATTTCTCGGGTGATTTCTGGTTTTTGCGAGTGTGCTACAAGCGTCGTAAGTATTAACGATAGAGCTAAAAATGCCGTCTTCATTCTGTTTCTATTGATAGAATATGTAGGCAAATATACACAAAAGATTCGCTTAAGACTATGTAGTATTCTACGATGTATGTTTACCTACTTTTTACTGGTAATGGGTTCAAGAATACAATAAAAAACGCCTCAAATCGTACGGACTCAAGGCGTTTCATTTTTGTATGTATGTATGTATGATTATTTTGCTTTCTGGAGGTCTTTGTTGCGAATCTCCACTCGTTTCACTTTGCCACTGATGGTTTTAGGCAATTCATCTACAAATTCAATTATTCGTGGATATTTATAAGGAGCGGTAACAGTCTTTACATATTCCTGAATCTCCTTTACGAGAGTATCGTCGGCTTTAGCTTTGTATTCATTGGTTAGCACTATAGTTGCTTTCACAGCTTGACCTCGGATTTCGTCAGGAACGCCAGTTACTGCGCATTCGAGCACTGCAGGATGCGTCATCAGGGCACTCTCTACTTCAAAAGGACCTATGCGATAACCGCTACTCTTTATAACATCGTCTTTGCGACCAACAAACCAGAAATAGCCATCTTCATCACACGTAGCAATATCGCCTGTGTGATAGTAATTGTCTACGATGGTCTCTTTAGTAAGCGCCTCATTGCGGTAGTAGCATTTGAAAAGTCCGAGCACCTTTTTGCCATGCGTATTTATAACTATTTCGCCTTGCTCTCCCGCTTTGGCTATAGTGCCATCGGGTTTCATGAGTGTTATGTCGTATTGTGGACCGACAACACCCATTGATCCAGGCTTGGGCTCTATCCATGGATAAGTAGCTATAGTAAGCGTAGTTTCCGTCTGTCCAAATCCCTCCATCATCTTTATGCCTGTCAAACGATACCACTCTTCATAGACGGCCGGATTGAGAGCTTCGCCTGCAATGGTGCAATATTTAAGCGAACTGATGTCGTAGCATGCGATGTTGGAGCGCAACATATAGCGGAATACTGTGGGAGGTGCACAAAACGAAGTTATTTTATACTTCTCAATCATCTTGAGTACATCTTCGGCATGAAAACGATCGTAGTGATATACAAATACGTTAGCACCTGCTATCCACTGACCATATAATTTACCCCACACAGCTTTTCCCCAACCTGTGTCGGCAAGCGTGAGGTGAAGCGATTCTTTATTTAGGTTGTGCCAATAACATCCTGTTACGATGTGCGCAAGAGGATAGGTGAAATCGTGTGCAACCATCTTTGGTTCGCCCGTAGTGCCAGAAGTAAAATACATAAGCGAAATATCATCGTTAGTATTTACAAAAGCTGGACGTACAAAAGGCTTTGCATTCTTAATGCCAGCTTGATAATCGTCGAAGCCGTCAGGCACGAGAGGACCTGTAGAGACAACATGCTGAACAGAAGGCGACAACGCCAAAGCACCCTTTACGTGTTCGAGAACTGGTTCATCACCACAAGCCACAATCATTTTTATTGATGCAGCATTGGTGCGGTAGACAATGTCATTTTCGGTTAGCAAATGAGTGGCAGGAATGGTTACTGCTCCCAACTTATGCAATGCTATTATGGAGAACCAAAATTCTACGTTGCGTTTAAGTATGAGCATAACCATATCGCCTTTGCCAATGCCAAGCGAAGCAAAATATGATGCTGTTTTATCGGAATATTCTTTTATATCTGCGAAGGTATATTGACGCATATTACCATTGTCGTCGGTCCAAAGAAGAGCTTTACGCTCGGGTTCTATAGCAGCCCATCCATCGACAATGTCATATCCAAAATTGAAATTTTCGGGCACATTTACCCTAAAATTGCGCATAAAATCATCGTGAGATGTAAATGCGACTTGCTTTACATATTTTTCAAGCATAATTCACTATAAAAATCCAGCCGAAGTCATTATATCCCTTCTCGACATCGGCATTTACTGAGTCGGTGGCAAAAGTACTTATATAAATTCAAATACTCCTACATAGAAGTGTTTTTTATAGTTAAACGTTGCTATTGTTTCTGTTGTATACCCCCCCTATACTAAGCCATGCGATATAGTTGACTTATTCTTATAATAGACCTCAACAGCTCGTTTCTTTCCCTCTATTTGGAATATTAGGAATTCTGCTGTTTCGTATTTCTCTTCGGTTTGCTATATACTATTGCTTTGAATATTATGGTTCATCACTATTACTTCTTTTCTTGAGCAGCTCTTCAATTTGCCTATTTATATCAGCTTGCATCTCAATAATGCGATCCAAATTCTGCTTATAATCATCGCTTTTATCTCTCTTCCCTGCTGAATTTACAACTATGCTTGACTCATCATCTCTGAGCCCAAGTTTTTTGATGCGTGATGTAATTCCTCCTATATTACGATTCATCAGAGATGCAATCTCAGACGTACTGAGCCCTTGCCTACAGTATTCTGTGAGTTTCTTGTCTTCTTCATCATCCCAATGTGCATAAGCGTTTGCATGAAGTTGTTTTTGCTGTTCCATATATGAAGTTGGTTCTGGTGGTATATGAGCAGAAGATACTTCTGCAAATGTTGCTGCATCGGGAAATGGCAAATCTAAACTATCACTCATATACTGCTTAATAGCCTCGATAAATGGCTTTCCGTAAGCCTTAACCTTATATTCGCCAAAGCCATACACATCCGCCATCGCCTCTAATGTAGTAGGACGTTTCAGCACAAGGTCTTGCAGCGACTTGTCGGACATAATGATATAGGCTGGCTTGCCTATCTCTGATGCCATTTGACGTCGCACCTCACGCAGACGACTGAATAAATCACCCGATTGTCCTTGCCCAACTGCAGCCCATTCTGCTTCTCGCTCCTCACGTTGTTTTTTTCTGCGTGACTTCACGGTAAACTCCTCACGGTTGATAATGGCGAGCTGTACATTTTTCCTCCCATAAAGCACCTCCTGTCCCAATGGCGTGATATGCAGATGCCGGTCTTCATTATAGGCTATCTCAAAAAATCCCATCTGCAGCATCTGCAACAGATAGTCGTGCCAGTCGCGAGCAGAAATATCGCGTCCAGCTCCAAAGGTCTTTATCTCGTTATACTTGTTGCTCACCACATCAGGCGACAGCGTGCCTCGCAGAATATCCACGATCAGCGTGAATCCGATTTTCTCCTCCGGACGGACAATGGCCCATAGGGCTTTCTGTACGATGGTCGTTCCGTCAAACATCTGAGGTGGCGTATGACACACATCGCAATTACCGCAGCCTT
>JAFYCM010000012.1 GCA_017539645.1 Bacteroidales bacterium | reverse complement strand
TGCTCGTTCTGCATAGCCAACTACGCCACCAATGTAACCCGTACCTGTCAATATTCCTTTGTTGTAGCTATTCTCTACCACCAACGTGCCTGTATTGTCGTTAGTATAACCTACCAAACCTGCTACTACATTGCTCTTGCCCGATATTGCTCCTCGGTTATAACTATCATATATCGATATGCCTTTGTATGTATAACCTACTAAACCTGCCACGTTAGAATTGTTTGAAGTTCGCGTGGTAGACACATCGGCTTCGTTGTAGCAGTTACGTATGGTAGCGGCCTCAGTCACATGACCAATCAAACCACCGACGCGCTCGCCAGCACTCTTCACGTCACCAACATTGAAACAATTTGTAAGTGTGGCAGAATTGTCGGCCGAACCTATCAAGCCACCGACTCGTGCTCCTGTACCTTGTAAGTATGCAGTATTGTAAGCACCAGTAAGGGTGACAGCCGCACCTAAAGAGCCGAACAAGCCACCTACATATTCACTTGTACCCAATACGGTGTCGGCTTCGCAATATATATTGCCCGTTGGCGTAATAGCACCAGTCACACGACCAAACAAACCACCTACATGTGCGCCAGCTTTTATGTTGCCGTCTCTATTGGCTACATTTCTTATACTAAGAGTGGACTCTAACAAACCTACCAATCCGCCTGTGTAGTTGGCTGCCAAAATAGAACCAGTGTTGTAGCTATCGTTAATAGTTGCTGGATTTCCTGTGTAACCGTAAAGACCGCCAACATATTGTCCGTTAATAGTAGTTATGTTGCCCGTATTGTAGCAGTTTTCTATAGTTACCGACTTAGCACCATTAGCACCAAACAGACCTCCGACAAATTGTACGGCGTTGCACTCGCTAACTATGTCGCCAGTGTTGTAACTATTTCTAATAATTATGGTTATGGCACCGCTGCCATTATTCTTGTCGCCACCATACAATCCGCCAACGTAGTAGCCCTGACGATTGGAGATTCGGCCCGTATTGTAACTATTTGTTATGGTCAGCGTCTTGTTTGCTACGTTGATAGAGCCAATAAGACCTGCAGCACAATTCTGACTACCTTCTACGGCACCTGTGTTGTAACACCTATCGAAAGATGCTCCATTGCACGACCGCCCGACAAGACCGCCAGCATAGAATGCATTTGTTCCGCTAAGCACTATGCGCCCAGTGTTGCGGCATTCGACGAACGTGCCAATGGTTGCTTTATCGTTGTTAATCTTACCACACAGGCCACCTACGCACACTTCCGTCCACGGGTTACTTGTATTACCCACCCGAGTAGATACTACACTACCCGTATTGTAGCATTTGTTGAATGTGGCGCCTTGCGGCATATAACCGACCAAGCCACCTGTGTAGGCCAAACCACTTACGCTATCAGACTCGTTGGAGCAATTGGTGAAGTTTACAGCTACGCCATCGTAGTTATTGTTTACACGACCTACAACGCCGCCCACAAAGTTGTTCGTACCTATAACTATAATTTTATTATGCAAGTCGTTGAAGTTCAGCGTAGTATTTTTAGCCATGTCCATATAACCAATTATACCACCTGAATATGCGCCTACGTTGAAATATGAATTCTCTATGGTGAGGTTCTTCACCGTAGCATTCTTCGCATAACCGATGAAACCTTGATACGAACGCGATGAGCTATATATATACAATCCGTTGATAGTATGATTGTTGCCATCGAACGTACCAGTATATATCCAATTCTTACATGTGTAGTAGTCGCCGATAGGAGTCCAAGCGTAGAGAGTTGTTTGCGTTGCACTCGTCCACGAGCCATCGGTGCAGAAAGTAGCATCGTTGACCTTTATGTCGGCCATAAGTTTACCACAAGCATTGTATTGACCTGCATTGACTATCTCGGCAAAGCGATAGAGCTGGGCTGCCGTATATATAAGGTATGGATTAGCCTCCGAGCCATCGCCCGATGGAATATTTGCACTCGGATAGTTCGCCGAAGCCTTATACGGCGCACAACCAGTTACGCTAACGGCATCGTGCGTGGTGTCGAATGTTGGATAGTCGTCGATGTTGCTACCCGCAAGGTTTTGGCGCCAATATTGCGTAGAGGCGTTCATGCCTTGTGCCACACAACCATTGTTGAACTGCTCCACATCGGCCTCCATAGCATACGCATCTTCGCCAGTGCCTTTGAGGTAGTAGCAATAATATTGTCCCTTGCCCGAGCCGCAAAGTGCAATGGCACGTGCCGTGTTGCCGGTGACAGTGCCTATGTTGTAGCAACTTGTAATATAGAACGTTGTATTTCCCGTCGACGAACAACCATCGTTAGCCGATGATGCATTGTCGCTATTGCTTGCCGAAGTCTGATAGCCAGCTATACCACCTATATAGTTATTACCCGACACATTGCCCAAATTGGCACTTGCCGTTATAAATCTCTGATAACATAGCACACCAGCTATACCACCAACGTAGTTGCCCGTACCCGTTATTTCAGCTGCATTTTCGCAATATGTAGTTGTGCCTACAAGCGTACCACCAATACCACCTACGTAGTTAGAGCCGCTAATGGTGCCATAGTTGAATGCGTGTGTGATGGTGCAGTTTATAGTTGTAGTAGCATCATAGTTTAGTCCATAACCAACAATACCACCAGTGTAATCTTTACCCGTAATAGCACCATAGTTTTTACAATCGGCAAATGACACGCCATTGCTATTGTAGTTATCCGCATGACCAACAATACCGCCAGTTTGGTTGGCACCAATAACTGCTGCTGAATCGACACAGTTGGTAACGGTGCTATTTCCACCAACATAACCAGCTATACCACCAACTTGCGCACCTTTAGAATTGATTGTTGCCAATTGGCCATTCCTACAATTTGTCAGTGTAGAACCTATGCCCGTAGTAGCCACAACACCACCTGTATAAGTGCTCGTCGATGTGTTTGTTACAGTGCCTCGGTTGTAGCAATTGGTAAAACGGTTATATCTATATGTATAACCTGCCACACCACCTATGTTTTCTCCTTTACCGGTGATAGCACCTTTGTTGTAGCAATTGGTTATGTATACATAGTTCTTGTCGGATGGGCTATTGGCCAATATACCGCCGACATGACTATTGGTTGCTGTAATTGTTGCACTATTTCCGCAATTGGTTATCTCTTGCGGAGCGGCTTCGGTGCCTGCATAGTTGTTATATGCCAATATACCAGCTACATAGTATGAGCCATTTATGTATACATCGTCATCGAGGTAACATTTGTCAATAGTCATGCGACCTGACGACCAACTACAAACGCCAGCCGTATAATACGCACCTTGTATGTATGAATTCTTTATAGTGAGGTTCTTCACCGTAGCACCATTCGCATTGCCTATGAAGCCCTGATAGTTCTTAGATGTTTGCTTTATGTATAAGCCACTTATCGAGAATCCCGCGCCATCTATCGAGCCTTTGAAAATCTTCATATCGCACGAAGCGTAGTCGCCAATAGGTATCCACTCCACAAGCGTCTCGCCTTCAGCCGACTGTGTGTATGTACCATCGCTACTGAGCGTGCCAAGGTTCACCACAATGTCGGCAGTGAGTATGGCCTTTGCATCGTATTCGCCTTCGTTCACCTTCTTGGCAAAGAGGTAGAGGTCGCCAGCATCTGCTATCTGATATACATCGCCAATCTTGCTAATCTCCATATCATAGTGTGCCTCGCCCGTAACGGTACAAAGTCCGTTACTCAGCCAACTGTGCGTAATGGATGAAACCGTAGAGCCGTATGTATTGGTGCATGTGCCAGTAACAGCGCCCGTACACATAACCTGACCCGT
This sequence comes from Bacteroidales bacterium, assembly GCA_017539645.1. Lineage (GTDB taxonomy): Bacteria > Bacteroidota > Bacteroidia > Bacteroidales > Marinilabiliaceae > W3P20-009. Next base: position 26,423 of record JAFYCM010000012.1, on the reverse strand, counting down.
GCAATAGACCACACTGTGAGCATCGTCGAGCACAGGATAATCGTCAGTGCCAAGCGTTTGGTAGAAATCCGTCTGACCATCGGCTTGCGAAATGTTGAGTCCCACGCACACACGACCACTTGAGAAATCATCAGCCGTTGCTTCTGTTGCATAATTATCGGTAGCCGTGCCAGTCAGATAGTAGCTATGCTCCGACTTAGCTTCGTTTATAGCAAACACACTTGTTGAACCCGATACCGCCCCAACGTTGTAGCAATTGGTTATGAGAGTAGGCTTAGCCATGGCGCAATCTTGGTTCACCGTAATCTTCTTACCCGTGATACCAGCTACATATTTATTACCACTCACAGCGCTATGGTTGTAGCTATACGACACACTCGCACTCGAACCAGCCAAACCACCAACGTAGTTTACGCCAGCCGCCGACACCGATCCTTCGTTGTACGAATGCGAAATACTTGTCTTATCAGCATAACCCAACAAACCGCCAGCATAATCGCCTGATGTGGCTATTATATTTCCCTTGTTTACACTATTAGTTACAGTACCATTGTAGTTATTGGAACAGCCAACCAAACCACCAATGTTATATTTACCTGATATTGCATTGTGGTTACTACAGCTATCTATTATTACATAGTAATTGCTATAACCAATAATACCACCTACGCCCCATGTTACAGCATTAACATCTGCTTGGTTGCTACAATACGACGCCTTTAGCCAACCTGTATAACCCACGAGACCACCAATCCAGCCATCGCGGTACGAAGTAACCGTACCTTTATTATATGTATGGTCTATATTTATGGTACTACTCTGGTTACTATTGCCCACAATACCACCAATGCGCGAATATGCAGCCGCCACATTGCCCATATTCAAGCAGTTGCTAATAGTTACGGTATTGTTCAAAAAGCCAACAAAACCACCAACACCACGCGCTGTAGCCGAACTACCATTGTGCGTGCTTACAACTTCAGCATAGTTCTGCGTGCGACTAATTGTGCCACCATAAAAGTAACCTGCTATACCACCTATAAAGGCATTACCACTTGCACCCGTTGCGCTCGAGCCTGTAACTGCAACCGCACTTGTTATATTGCCATAGTTTGCGCAACTATCTACCGTACTATTCGATTCTGCATGACCTATAAGACCACCAATCTGACGACCTGCAATATTTATATCTGTCTTGTTTTGACTTCCGCGAATTACACAATCAGAACCACTGAAACCAACAAGACCACCCACGTACGAAGCCTCGGCAGGACTTGTAAGGGTTATTGTGCCTTCGTTCACACAGTGCAAAATGGTTTCTCGACCCAAATATGTGGTACCAATAATACCACCAATGGTGCTTGTAGAACCCGATATTGCCCCCACATTTCGGCAGCTATCAATCTTCATATCGTAGCCACCATAACCCACGATACCACCAAGATTGCTCGGGGCTGTTATTGTGCCCGTGTTATATGTGTATGATATTCCACCAGCGTCATTACCATATTTTGCTTGAGCAACAATACCACCAGCATAATAGCCTGTTGCGGTAACATTGCCATTATTGTAGCATTTTGTAATTGTTACTGGGGAACTGTACGCGTTACCTACTATACCGCCAGCTCTAATATGTCCGCTAATAGCACCCGAGTTGTGACTATCGGTTATCGTTATGGCAGCCGATGCATAACCCAAAATACCACCCACGCCATTGTTAGTAGGGCTCGTTCCTGTCGACGTTGCTGTAACATTTCCCGTATTGTAGCATTCGGTTATCGTCTTGCTACCACTGCCAAGTATGCCGCCAACTTGATGTGTTCCTTGAATGTTGCCCACGTTATAACATTCACTGAGGTCGGCTACACCATTGCCAAGAATGCCACCAACTTGATTCGTTCCTTGAATGTTGCCCTCGTTATGGCTTTTGCTGATGGTATTAATAGTAACACCACTACCAAGTATACCGCCAACTTTAGCGCCTGCTACGTTTATATCTGCTTTATTATGACAATTTTCTATCGTGACGGTTCCCGTGTTATTACCCATTATACCGCCAGCATACGCATCGCTCGATGGAGATGTAACTATTATCGAACCTTCGTTCACACAATTAGTAATGGTATATGTCTTAGCCTGGCTACAATTACCAACAATACCACCGATATGAGAAGATTTAGCTGTTATGACACCTACATTTCGACAACTATCCACCACAATACCAGGCATTGCACAACCTACAATGCCACCCATTTCACCATTCGCCAAGTTTGTTATCGCACCCGAATTCCAGCAATAAGAGATCTTATCAGTACCTCCAATTTGCCCTCGAGCCAAAATACCAGCAGATTGCCAACCCTTAGTTGCTGTCACTGCGCCAGCGTTGTAGCAATGCGATATTTCTACACCATAATATGCATTACCTACTATGCCTGCCACAATTCTACTGCCTTTTATTGTACCATTATTGTGGCAGTCCGTCACTACTGCACGTCCACTGGTCTTACCAACTATACCACCTACGCCCAATTTTCCTTCATCTGAAGTAGAAGTTGTTGTGGCTTCGACACTACCCGTATTGTCACAATCGACTATTGTAGCACTCGTAAGACCTACAATACCACCAACTATAGAAGAGCCAACAACACCACTTGTATTATGACAATTAGTTATAGTACCTCCTGTGGCTTGGCCTGCAATAGCACCGACATTCGAACTTGTTGATTTGATATACGAATTGACTATGGTAACATTAGATATAGTTGCATTAGATGTACTGCCGAACAAGCCTTGGTAATCGGCTGATGAGTTAATATACAAGCCGCTAATAGTATGGTTGCCGCCATCGAACGTACCTTTATAATGATGACTGTTTGTATTTGTGCCTATTGGCGTCCACTGATATGGCGTACCGCCCGAATAGCTACCATCGGCGCTGAAAGTGCCTGAGTTGATAACAATATCGTCGGTTAGCACTGCATGTGACTCAAAATAGTGGTTGTAATCGTTGTTTACGCGGTCGGCAAAATAATACAAATCGGCCGCCGTAGAGATTCTATACGGATCCACTGCCGTACCACTACCATCCAACGAGGTAGACATAGTGCCGCCATACTGAGCAAATGCTACAGAAGGAATTAAGTTGATTAGTACGAGCAACGTACTAATTCTTCGTGCGTGTAAAATATTCATAGTAAATAGCCCTTTTATCCAATAACAAGTATGCGTTTATACGAAAACATATACGCAGAGTTGCCTCTTTGGATTTTTCGCATAAAAACATCTCTACTCAAAAAACAGAATACAAAACTTCAAACTCTAATAGTTGTGTTTTTTACTGATTTCCGAACTACTTATCCGAAGTATTTGTTGTGTATTCGCTGCTAAAATACCAATTTTTCTAATCACAAACACTTTTTTATGGCATGTCGTGTAAATGTTGGGGGGGGGAGTATGTTGATTTTATGCATTTGAAACAGAATACATATTAGTAAAACATAGCCATCGCAAATCAGACGAATTCTAATTACTATAAACGCATTCAATTAGGTGACAATAAGTATATATGTGCTCTGAAAAGCAAAGCTGATAGAGACGTCCTCCGCCAAATGACTATACTTCATCACGAACGCCTCATTTTCAATTTCCAAAATTCGATTTCCTATTATACTTTTGACGCGTTTCATGACTAAACCTTAACCAATAACAAAATCGTAATTCATGGACTATACAATTACCGGTTTACTTAGTCTTATTGGCTCTCTTGCACTCTTCCTTTATGGAATGAAGATGATGAGTGAGGCCTTGCAAAAAGTTGCGGGCGCACGCATGAAGAACATTCTTTCTTCCATAACATCAAACCGCTTCCTTGGCCTGCTTACAGGTATCTTGGTTACGGCGGTGGTGCAATCGTCATCGGCTACTACCGTCATGGTGGTGAGCTTTGTAAATGCCGGACTTATCACTCTTCGCGAGAGTATCAGCGTAATTATTGGTACCAACATAGGCTCTACCGTCACCAGTTGGCTTATATCAATATTAGGCTTCGAAACCGACCTCAAAGCGTTCGTGCTACCTGCCATAGGTATTGCAATGCCGCTTATCTTCTCGCAAAACAACAAGTTGCACTCCATAGGTGAACTCATTGCCGGTTTGGCTCTGCTCTTCATGGGTCTCGACTTCCTGACGCAGAACGTGCCACACTTCACCGGCAACGAGCCAGAACTCGCATTCCTGCGCGAATACACCGACCAAGGCATGTTGTCGATGTTTATATTCTTGCTCGTGGGCACCATACTTACGCTCATCGTGCAGTCGTCGGCAGCATCTATGGCGCTTGTCTTTGCACTGTGCGTCAATGGCGTAATATCGTTCGAGATAGCAGCCGCCATGGTACTTGGTAGCAATATAGGTACAACCGTAACGGCCAACATCGCAGCGGCCGTTGGTAACGTATCGGCACGCCGCGCAGCTATGGCACACCTCATGTTCAACGTGCTTGGCACCATTTGGGTCATTCCGGTGTTCTATCCTATGCTCTCGCTCGTCAACACCATCACCGTAGATATTATGGGCGTATCGCCTTACGAAGAGAGCGGCATAATGTCGATTCCTCTTGCACTATCAATATTCCATACCATATTCAACTCTATCAACGCGCTGATATTTATATGGATACCCGATGTGCTCGAGAAGATGGTTATGAAGATTCTCCCCACTAAGCCCGACGAGGAAGAGGAATTCCACCTTCAGTTCATCACCACTGGTATGTTGTCGACCTCGGAACTTTCGCTCATTCAGGCCAAAAAGGAGATTTCGCACTACGCTAAGCATACCAAAAAGATGTTTGGCTTCGTAGAGAAGATGCTCAACGAAGATATTTCCGACTCGAAATTTGTGAAGACCTACGCCAAAGTAGAAAAATACGAAAGCACCTGCGACAGCGTAGAGATAGAGATAGCCAACTACCTAACCCGCATCAATCAAGGCAAACTGAGCGATGTAGGTCGACGCAAGGCTCGCGCTATGCTACGTATAGTGAACGAACTTGAGAGCGTAGGTGATAGCAACTACACCATGGCTCGTATGCTCAACCGCATGCGCAGCAACAACTTCAAGTACTCCGAGAAGATGTCGGAAAAAATCAACCTCATGTTCAGCATGATAGAAGAGGCGCTAAGCATCATGCGCGACAACTTGCGCAATAGCGACTACAACGCCGACCTCGCTTCTGCTAAAGAGATTGAGAGCCGCATCAACGTTTACCGCGACCAACTAAAGGCCGAGAACTTCGAGAATATCAAGAACGGCAAGTACTCATACGAGACCAGCGTATACTTCATCGACTTCATTCAGGAGTGCGAACGTATGGGCGACTACATAATCAACGTCTCGGAGGCTATCAACGACGTGAACAACGAGTAAGTAGTAAATAAAAAAATAAAAGTTACAGTAGGGCTGCTCTTCGGGGTGGCCCTATGTTATGAATTTTGAATTACTAGTTACGAGTTGAATTGTGAATTTTCAATTTTGAATTATGAATTCTGAATTCTCAATTTTCAATTTTCAATTTTCGATTATACTTCTTCTTTTCTCCGTTGGCTGCTTTGCACAAGACTACGGCACCACTGTTGCCGACGCCACCGAACAGTTGAAAGCACTTAGCGCCGCGTGCCAACAGACGTCGACCATCACGAGCAAAGTGACGATAAGCAAACAGACTAAGATGATAGCCGTTGGACTCTCGTCGGAAGGCAATTTCTATATGCAGAAAGATGGTGGCAAGATAGCTATCGAAACGGGCATACCTACAAACAGCCGCATAGTCATCACCGACAAACTCTTCCTCGTAGATGTGGCAAGTCAGCAGACGAAAGCCACGCCGCAGTCGAACCCCGCACTGACGCAGCTACGCAGCATAATTACCGCGTGCATGACGGGCGATTTCGATGGCCTCACCTCACATTCCAACGCGAAATACTACGACGATAAGCAATACTTTACCATAGCTATTACGCCCACCAACAAACGCGTGACGCGCTACATGAAAGAGGTTGTGCTGCGCTTCAACAAGGCCGACAACACCCTCGAAGTGCTGCGTATGGTAGAGCGCAACGGCGATGCCACATCGTATATATTTACAGACAAACAATTCAACAAACCTATTGACGATAAAAAGTTTCTATAATTATGAATTAGGAATTACGAGTCTCAGCAATCTTTTATAGTTATTCGCAGAATCTGCGTTCAAAGACTGAAGCTCGCAACTCGGAATTCAAAACTCGGAATTAACCATGGTCGATTTCTATAACATCATCAGCAATAGCAGCGACGGCAACAGACATTCATACGTCGTAAAAATCAACGCAAACCACCGCGTGTTCGAAGGTCATTTCCCAGGCAACCCCATTGTGCCAGGCGTGATGTCTCTAATGATGATACGCGAATGTGCCGAACGCCAACTTGGTAGAACCACACATTTTGCCTACATAAAAGACGTGAAATACATACAAGCCATCGTGCCCAACGGCGAAGCCATCAACGTCTGCTTCGACCTCGACGACAACAATCTTTCTGGCGAAGTATCCAGCACATCGGGTACATCGCTACTAAAAATAAAAGCTACACTCGCTTAGCCTATGACACCCGAGAGTTGCCAAACGGAGCTACGCGCGCTGCAGTGTTGCGTTATAATACCTACGTACAACAACGAACACACCATCGAAGCCGTCATTGCCGACGTACGCCAATTTGCCACCGACATTTTGGTTATAAACGACGGCTCGACCGATAGCACCCACACTCGTTTGGCAAATCGCTCAGACATTACGCTCATCGAATACCCCGATGCGCTCAACCGTGGCAAAGGCTACGCGCTACGCACTGCCCTCGCCCGCGCCTCCGATATGGGCTTCCGCTACGCCATAACTATCGATGCCGACGGTCAGCACTTTGCCAACGACATTCCCGTCTTCGTAGATGCCATAAAAGCCAACCCCGACAGCCTGCTTGTTGGTGCACGCAACCTTCGCTCCAACGGTATGCCGCAGAAAAACACCTTCGCCAACAAATTCTCCAATTTCTGGTTCAAGGTCGACACGGGACAAACGCTCACCGACACGCAGAGCGGCTACCGACTCTACCCTCTCGCGAAGATGACCAACCTGCGACTCTTCTCGCCGCGCTACGAGTTTGAGGTAGAGGTTATCGTACGTATGGCTTGGCGCGACGTGCGTGTGCTCAACGTACCTATAAAAGTCATCTATCCCGAGGACCGAGTGTCGCATTTTCGCCCTTTGCGCGACTTTGGCCGCATAAGCGTGCTCAACACCATTCTGCTCTGCGGCGCGCTGCTCTGGTATTACCCAAAGAAGATTGTGCATCTGCTGCACCCAAAGAATTTCGTGCGCTTCATCGATAGACACCTCATACATAGCAACGAGAGCAACTTCACCCTCGCCGCATCGGTTGGCTTGGGTTGCATGTTTAGCGTCATGCCCATTTGGGGATTTCAACTTGTGGCTGCGCTTGCTGTAGCATACATATTGAGGCTCAACAAGTTACTTGTAGCTATATTCTCGAATCTCAGCCAAGTGCCGCTCATACCATTCATAATATTTACAAGTCTATGGATTGGTGGTAAGATTCTCGGCAAGCCCACCCTTGTGAGCCTCGAAACTGCCAACATGCAAGCCATAGGCGAGAGTCTGCTGCAATACATACTCGGCGGCGTGATTTTGGCTTTCGTCATTGGCGCAATAAGCACACTACTTACCTACGCCGTGCTGCGCATCTTCCGCAAGTCATGAATTATGAATTTTGGATTCACGCTGTTCTATCAGTGAAATAATTTGTGCACTAATCTCTGAATTAGAGATTCGGAGACTATTATCAGCGTTCTATTTTCGAGGGCAACAGCACAAAATCGTCGGCATCGTCTAATACGGGAAATTTCTGGCGGAAAGAGCGTTGGCGATCAAAGTCGAGGTCGGCGATGGTTATCGATTCTTTGTTTTCTTCGGAAGCGGCAACGCTTTTGCCATACGCATCGATGACGGCACTGGCACCATTGTATTGGCACGTCGGGTCGCTACCAACACGGTTTACACCAATGACATAGCTCTGATTCTCGATGGCTCGCGCACGCAGGAGTGTCTGCCAAATGGAGATGCGCGGCACTGGCCACGACGCCACATAGATGCACGCATCGTAATCTTGCTTATTGTTGCGGCTGAAGACGGGAAATCGTAAGTCGTAGCAGACCAAAATAAGGAAGCGCACGCCACGAAATTCCACCACAACGCGCTCCGTTCCAGGCTGAAGGCGTTTGTGTTCGCCACCATACGTAAAGAGATGTCGCTTATCGTAGTAAACCTCTGAGCCATCGGGTTTTACAAAGTAAAGTCGGTTATGAAATCCGGCATCGTCGCGAATAATTATGCTGCCACAGATGGCTGCATTGCGTTGCTGAGCCGTCTCCTTCATCCACGCAAGCGACTGACTATCTGCAGTTTCGTATGCATCATTAGGATCCACAGCAAAACCGGTGCTCCACATCTCGGGCAATACGTATAAATCGGCCGATGGCGCACTCTCGATAAGCGATGCGGCTTTTTTGATATTCTCGGCGGGATTAGCCCACGCGATGTCCATTTGTAATAGAGCGAGTTTCATAGGCTCATATTAGTCGGGCTTTGTATTATGATTACAAACATACGACATTTTTAGTGCTTCGTTCAGGCGGATTTGTAATCAGATATTCCTTGGTCGAGTCGGCTTAGAGGTGTCATTCTGAGCATGTGAAGAAGCCCCAAAACGCAAGGAGATTCTTCGCTACGCTCAGGATGACAGAAACCTTCGTTCAGGCGGATTTTGTATTAATCCGCCGTCTGTGAATCGCGGATTTCAAATCCGCTACTCGTTCGTTCGGGGATTGCAAATTCCCTCCAACGGCGGCATGGTTTGTTTATCAGCATGGGTTCACACCCATGCCTGTGCTATGAACGCTCCTTCGGAGCTATGAAAAAAGGACCACTCCTTTACGGAGCAGTCCTTTTTTAGTGTATAGTGGAGAGCGTAGCGAGTAGTGTAAAATGCATCTACACTCCCCTCTACGCTCTACTCTCTACTCTTTTTACTTCTTCATTATCTTATGTACCGCCCCGTCAGACGTTTTTAGCAGGTACACGCCTTTCGGATAGCCCGACATATCTACAACGTAGTTGTTTGCGTTCTCCTCGCGACGGATTGGTGTGCCGTTGATGTCGTAGAGGACGTATGAGAAGTCGCGGTCGGCATTCACGGTAATGTAAGCTGCCGTTGGGTTTGGATAAACCTTGAGGTTAGCTGCCGTGTGCTCTACTACTGGTGTCGGGTTGGTCTCTATTTGGATATAAATAGTGTCGTGAACCTCGATATATACCGTATCGTGAATGGTGATATATACGGTGTCCGTGCCAACTGCCGGTGCAAAGTGTGCAACGAAGTTCTCGTCTTTTGTCACGTTGAAGTAGCGAACGTTGTCTATCACGCCATCGTTCCATTCCACAAAGCGATAATCCTTAGCAGGCACGGCTCTGATGGTTGCCATTGCACCGTGGCTATAGGTGCCGCCACCAGTTACTTCGCCACGCTCAGACTCATTTTCGTGCATTGTTGCGGTGATGGTGTAGGTATTTATCTCGAACGTTGCGCGGAGCGTACTATTCTCGCTTACAACCACTTGACGTGGGTTCTCTTTGCTGCCATCGCTCCAAGCTACGAAGTGGTATGCTTCGCTCTCGGGAACTGCCTTAATGGTAGCCGTTTCGCCCTCGATATACATACCGCCACCTTTCACAGTGCCGTTGCCATCTGAACCAACAGTGATGGTGAATGCGCCTTTACCTTCGAGAGAGAAGACTGCACGAATATCAACATCTTGCGTCATCTTCACTACGCGTGGGTTGACCTTGCCGCCATCGCTCCAGAAGAGGAACTGGTAGCCAGCATCTGCCGTGGCGGTGAAGGTCGCCGACTCGCCATGGGTGTATTCGCCTGCACCGCTTACTGTGCCGTGTGCGCTCTCGGTCACCGTTGCTTTATACTTATTTATCTCGAAGAGAGCGGTGAAAGTGGTGTCGCGCGTTACGATGAACGAGCGCATCTCGTTGGTCTCGCCATCTGCCCACTTCACAAAGTGGTAGCCATATTCTGCGTATGCCGTGAGGTTTGCCTCGCTGCCGTGGGTGTATGTGCGCACGCCGCTTACCGAACCGTTCTCAGCCTTAGCCGTCACTCTGTAGGTATTTATAGCGAACGATGGTACCAATACTGTATCCTGCGTTGCGGTGAACTCGAGCGTTTCTGCCATTTCGCCGTTTCTCCAACCTGCAAAGTGGTAACCTTCGTTTGCCGTAGCTACAATCTTCACATTGTCGCCGTGGTTGTAGGTCTTAGCGCCGCTAACCGAGCCATTCTCAGTCTCTTCGACACTTACGGTGTAAGTATTTATAGCGAAGGTCGGTGTGAGGTTCATATCGGCATTCACGGTAAATACGCGCAATGTGTCGGTATTGCCATCGCCCCAACCAACAAAGTGGTAGCCCTCAGCAGCGTATGCGTGAAGTGTAGCGGTAGAGCCCACGATATATTTGCCATCGCCGGCTATCGTACCATTCTCAGTAGCAGCCACTTTGATATTATAAAGGTGCTGACCCTCGCTGATAAATATCGCACGCAGCGTGATGTTCGCGGTCACCACAATGTCGCGCTCTGCCGTTTCGCAATCGTCGCTCCAGCTGGCGAACTCGTAGCCACTGTTTGCCGTTGCCACAAGGTGAGCCGTAGCGCCGTGTTCATACGTGCCATCGCCAGTGATTGAGCCGTTCTCATGCTCTACGCTCACGGTGTAGGTATTCTTGGCGAATGATGGTGTGAGGTTCAATTCCATAGTAGCCGTGAACTCGCGTGGGTTCTCTGTGTTATCGTCGCCCCAACCTTCGAAGTGGTAGCCCTCGGCAGGCGTAGCGGTGAGTTTTACGGTTTCGCCGTGCTCGTAAGTGCCGGCACCAGTTGTTGAGCCGTTGGCTACTTCTGCAACTGCAATCTCATATTCATTTATAGCGAATGTTGCCGTGTAGGTGGCGCTCTCGGTTACCGTGATTGTGCGTGGGTTGGTGGTGTTGCCATCTTGCCAAGCAACAAAATGGTAGCCTTCGTTTGACGTTGCCGTGAGTGTAGCTGATGAGTTGTGTGCATACACACCACTACCGCTTACCTTACCATTGCCCGTTGTTGTTGCCAAAATAGAAATCAATGGGTCTGCTATGGTAAGCGTTATCTTGTCCTCAGTTTCAGCATCAGAATAGTATGTGCTGATGTGGTAGGTTTTGCCTTTCTCCAAATCACATGTAAATGGGAAATCCACAGCCAATTTGTTGCCTTCATCATCTATTATGTAGCCTGATGGCGAACTGCTCACGTTGGTGTTAGTTATCGAAATGGTATAGCGACCAGTTACAGTTGGGTGGAACGTGCAGTTATCCTTATTCTCGCCAATGGCTTCGATATTTGTATTATCACCGACAACAACTTGTTGACCTTCAAAAATTGCAGTAACTGTCAAATTGGCAGTTGCCTTGAACGAGCGAGGATTCTCTTCGTTGCCGTCGCTCCATTTTACAAAATGATAAAGTTTCTCATTATCAGGCGTTGCGATGAGTTCTACATCATCATTAGCAAGGAAAATACCGTCGCCCGAAACTGATCCATGACCTTTGACTGAGGTTATAACATCGTAAGTATCTTGATCTTCGCTATAGAAATATGCGGTAAAAGTTGGCAGGTTAGGCGCAACAGTCACTTGACGCTCTTGGGAGTGATTGCCATCGCTCCACGCTACGAACTTATAACCGCTCTTAGGAGTTGCTGTTAGCGTTGCCGTTTTACCATATTCATATTTTCCTGCGCCAGTAACTGAGCCGCGGTTCTCATCGTTTACAGCTGTCGTAATAGGTATATTCTTGTAATCCCAAATAATCTGGCTCTCTTCCAATCCATAATACCATTCTTCTTTCCAAGTATTAGGTTTGCTTGCAGATTCACATAAAACTACAACATTGGGAGAACTCAAAAACGCGAAGTTATATATAGTTGCAACTGATGTAGGGATGTTTACTGATTTCAAACTTGAACAGTCAAAAAATGCATGGTCTTCAATTGTTGTAATAGAATTAGGTAGAGTTATTGTTTGCAAGTCTTGATTCCATGCGAAAGCATAGTTCATAATGATTTTGCAATTCTCGTTTATTTCATAAGTTGCCAATTCTTCTGTGCGTCCAATCAACACCATATACTTATTTGTGCTATTGCCTACGTATTTCAAATTGCCTGACACCTCAAACAAATCATTAGGGCATCCTTCAAATGCTTGATTACCCACAAATTTGATTGTATTAGGAATATTTATAGACGTTAAATTAGAACAATACATAAATGCATCATCCTCAATAACTTCCAACGATTGAGGCAAAGAAACTGACTCCAATTCCCAACAACTCGAAAAAGCAGATTGCTTAATTGTAGTAACACCTTCAGGAATTGTTATTGAAGTCAGATTTTCATAACAACCCGAAGTCGCGGTAGAACCAATTTCTGTTACAGTATACACATGGTTATTATAATTGAATGGCGAAACAATAACGTATTGGTCGTTGGTGAGATTTTCGTAACTCGGATGGCCTATCAATCTGGCAGTATATGGCTCGCCTTCTGTTATTTCATACCATAGATTACCAATTTTGACTTGTTCTAATGCCCACGCCTGCGCTACAAGCGTAATGGCAAACAAGAAAAGTAAAATTCTCTTCATTTTTTTTATTTTATAATTAATTGTTTATGTCGATTTTATTTTATTCAGGCGGATTTCAAATCCGCTACTCGTTCGGTCGAGGATTACAAATCCCTTACAACGGTCAACGGAGATCCTTCGCTGCGCTCAGGATGACATTCTAACACCCCTAAGGCGAAGAATTCTGAATGAAGAATTTGCTATTTAGATATGATAAAAAATCGGGGGGGGTAATTTGCTGAATATCAGAACAATAACACATATACCCGCTACAGAGAACACAACCATTCAGCACAGCCCCGCAGCCGCGCTTCGTAGAGTTTATTCCGCAAAAATGTGTGGCTATTGTTAATAGCGCATGTTTGAAAATTGTGTTCATCTCTGCAAACTTTTTGAAACAAGTATGTGTCGTTTTCCCCTGTTCAAAAACGGAGGCAATGGTAGCAATATTTATTCGTTTTTGTCAAATAAGAGGCCTTTTTTGTCAATAGGCATTTATACCCATAGACGCATAACGTACTATTATTCAATACTTTGCAAATAAGGAACACTGGTAGCGCAGCTTGAGCGGATTTTCGAAAATGTTACATTTGGGCAATAGTGGTGTCATTCGTTTAGGCGGATATGTAACATTAGCGAAATGCGAATTGAACAGATTTTTATCACCGAATTGAACGAATTAATACAATTTATAATTCGTTTCATTCGTAGCGTGTCAGTTCACAATTGAAACGAATTAGTTTTCTTTCGTTTCATTCGGTGATTGATTGTATTTATCCAATTTACTCTCCACGAGGCGTGTGAATTCATAATTTTTCAATCCCCAGCGCGGTGCTATGACATATTTATATGGCGACTGGTTGGTGAAGCGGTCCACCACTATGTCGGGGCGGAGGCGGCGAACGAAGCGTGCGCAGAAGTCGGCGTATTCATCTGCGGTGAAGAGGCTAAAGTACTCGGGCTCTTCGGCATATTTACGCTCGTAGGCAGAGCCGCGCACAATCTGTAGCTGATGCAGTTTAATTATCCTCACGGGCAGAGCCGACACGGCGTCAGCTTCTGCCAACATCATCTCGCGCGATTCGCCCGGAAGCCCCATAATCAGATGAATACCAACGTTGATTCCTGCCGCAGCAACGCGCCGAATGGCATCTTGCGTCTGCTCCCATGTGTGGCAACGATTGACCGCCGCAAGTGTCTCATTATAAATACTCTCCGCACCAATCTCTATACATACGTATGTACGTTTAGCTATGTCGGCAAGTTCGTGCAGGAGGTCGTCGGCTATGCAGTCGGGGCGAGTGCCGATGATGAGTCCGCTTATGCGCGGATGGGCAAGTGCTTCGTGGTAGAGGCGAAGAACGTCGGCGGTGTTGCCATACGTACTGCTATATGTCTGAAAATAGGCAATGTAGCCGTCGCCGCTGCTTTTGTTGGCAAAAAACGCGATACCCTCGTCAATCTGCTGAGTAACAGGTTTGTCGGGCGCACAATATGTAGGGCTAAACGAGCGATTGTTGCAGAATGCGCAGCCGCCCGTGCCGAGAGTGCCATCGCGGTTGGGGCAGGTGAAGCCAGCATCGATAGCGATTTTCTGCATCTTGTGACCGAAACGCGAAACTATGTAGTCGGAGTAGGTAAGCAATAGAATTACGAGTTTCGAATTACGAATTACGAGTTACGAATTTTCAATTTTCAATTCCTAATATGCGACGCGCTTCGGCAAGTTTTACCTCCATGGGTTGGGCTGCATTGAGCCAATTTATATGTATGCCACGACGCTCCATGCCACGGAACCACGTCATTTGGCGCTTGGCAAACTGATGGATAGCTATTTCGAGTAGATTATACATATCGTCGTAGCAGATATGTCCAATGGCGTAGAGCGTAACAAACTTATACTCAAGACCATAATAAATCAGATCGTCGGCAGAAATTCCTGAGTCGAGCAAGGCGCGCACCTCATCGACGAGACCTTCATCGAGGCGGGCTTTGAGGCGGCGAGTAATCTTCTCGCGGCGCAAATCGCGGTCGATGTCGAGACCGATAACCGTGTAATTCATAGGCGGCACGGCACTCTCTTGCTCCGGATTCTGGCGATAATATTCCGCAATCTCGATAGAGCGAATGGCGCGACGGCGGTTGTCGGTGTCGGTATTGTTGTGCAATTGCCTGTAGGAAGACAAAATCTGCGCGAGTTCGTCGAGCGACTTCGATTCGAGCGAGGCGCGCAGTTCGGGATTGGGCGGCACGCTGAGCATCTTGTAACCCTTCAATATGGCTTCGATGTAAAGTCCTGAGCCACCGCACATTATGGGCAATTTGCCGCGCGAGGTTATATCGGCGTATGCATCGCAGAAATCGGTCTGATAGCGATAGACATTGTACTTTTCGCCTGGGTCGACAATATCTATAAGATGATATGGAACTTGCTGACCATCAATATTATAATCGGCGAGATCTTTGCCTGTACCTATAGTCATTCCACGATAGACCTGACGCGAGTCGGCACTGATTACCTCGCCACCAAGTTGCAGTGCGAGATGGGCGGCAAAATCTGTCTTGCCACACGCCGTAGGGCCCAAAATAACTACCATGTCTGTCTTGCTCATCGTGTGAAATCGTCTACGTGAAGTTCCATTGTTTTATTGTCGTCTTGCTCTTCTTCAACATCGTACTTACTTGTGAAGAACTTGCGGAATATCTTGCCCATTGGCGTATCCTCAATGATAGGTATGGCTACCGAGGTCACTATTATACTTATAAATACGATATTGTACGTAATAGTCTGAACGTCACCGCCTTCCGCCAAACCATGTTGAATAGGTACGCTTGCCAACACCGCCGCAGCCAAACCTTTGGGCACCATGACGGAGAGAATCTCGCGATCGTAGGGCGTAGTGCGCTTTTTCACAAGCAGTTTGGTGACGAAGGGTCGCATTGTATATATACCTATAACGATAGATAGCGCAATAAGTACGAGGTGCATCTGATTGAATGGTATGCAGATGCCAAGGTAGATGAAGAAGAAAATCTTCAGCAAGAAGACAATCTCTTTGTAGAGCATCTTTTCGGCATCGGTGACAACGCCAACGGAAGCGCGCGTGATATTCAGACGACGCATGACGCTGTAGACCACCATGTTATTGCCCATAATTATGCCGAACGCCAGGGCTGCTATGGCACCGCTGTAGTCGAGTTTTTCGGCAATGCCGTACACGATGAACATGAAGGCGAAGGTGGCGAACTGTGAGTTAGGATAGATGCGCACCTTATCGATGATATATAGCCAAAGACTGCCAGCCACCAAGCCAATGACCGATGCCATGACAAGCGACGAAATGAGGTTGCCGATGATTTTACCAATCTCGAACTCACCACTGTCGAAGCTATCCACCACGCCAAGCGTAAACACTATACAGAAAACGTCGGTGAGCGCCGATTCGAGTATGGCTATTGTAGATGCCTCGTTGCTGACCTTGAGAGCGCGCACCATAGGTATGACAACCGCCGAAGACGTGCCACCGCAGATGAAACCCGTCAGCGCACTTGCCCACGACGAATATTCGAAGCCGAAATACATTATGGAGAAGACTATCGCCGCCGACATTAAGAACGATATGAACGACAAGTTGAGCGCCTGACGTGCCGAGAGAATGAGAGTTTTGAGTTCCATATTCAATCCGCTCTCGAAAAGCATCACAATAAGAGCAAGCGAAGTGAGCAACTTGCCCATCGTGCCAATCTCCTCGGGGGTGACGAAACGAAGCAGCGGACCTATAATTATACCAAACAGAATAAGTATAAGTACATCGGGAATCTTAGAACGGTTGAAAATGTGGGTAAGCAAGTGACCCACAAAGTATAAGACGCCCATAAATATGATAACCAAACTCATATTTTATAATTAAGGTTAATGTTTTACAAAGTAAATGGAAATACCTCTATTTTCGCTCCGAATTTTAACTATCTCATAACACTAATTCGGTATTGATTATTCAATCGTCACGAAGGAGAGCCGGCAAAAAGCGCTGGGCAGGAAGGGTGTATATCGAAAAAGTGAATTGGGATAACAATACCGAACAAGATGTCAAAATTTGAAGAAATCGGTCTTTCGACCGAAATGCTTCAAGCCATAGGTGAACTTGGCTTCGAGCAACCAACGCCAGTGCAAGAGCGTTCCATCCCTGAAATTCTCAATGGTGGTCGCGACGTAATATCATTGGCACAAACAGGAACCGGCAAAACAGGCGCCTTTGGCTTGCCTATTATTCAACTTGCCGACGACCAAACTGCGCATACGCAAGCCCTCGTGCTCTGCCCTACGCGCGAACTCTGTCTACAGATTACTAAAGACCTCAAGGCTTTTGCTAAGTACCGCGAACGCGTTCAGATTGTACCCGTTTATGGCGGTAGCGACATACGTACGCAAATAAAAGCACTACGTGGTCCGGCGCATATCGTTGTAGGTACGCCAGGTCGTGTGATTGATCTTATGAATCGTGGTAGTCTTAACATTGGCGAAATCCGCTGGCTCATACTCGACGAAGCTGACGAAATGCTCAACATGGGCTTCAAAGACGACCTCGAAACCATCTTGGCAGAGACGCCCGAGACACGCCAGACGATGCTCTTCTCGGCTACCATGCCGCCGTTCATAGCTAAAATTGCAAATAGCTACATGAACGACCCTATAAAAATAAGTATAGGCAAGACTAACCAAGGCGCCGACACCGTTGAGCATCAATATTATCAAGTGAAGGCTTCGGACCGATATTTGGCACTGAAACGCATCGTAGATATTGTGCCCGATATTTATGGCATAGTATTCTGCCGCACACGCGAAGAGACCAAAGATGTTGCCGACAAACTTATTGCCGATGGCTACAATGCCGACGCACTCCACGGCGACCTCTCGCAAGCTCAGCGCGATATGGTGATGCAGCGTTTCCGTATGCGCCACCTTCAGCTCCTCGTAGCTACCGACGTGGCTGCGCGCGGTATCGACGTAAATAATCTTACGCACGTAATAAACTACAATCTACCCGACGACCCCGAAGTCTATATCCACCGAAGCGGCCGTACAGGTCGTGCCGGCAAGGAGGGCATAAGTATTTCTATAGTACATAGCCGCGAACTTGGCAAGATTCGTCAGATAGAGAAGATGTCGAACAAGAAGTTCGAACGCTGCCTTGTGCCTACTGCCGAAGAGGTTTGCAAAGCTAAGCTCCAGCACTTCATCGACGAGATTGAGAAGCAAGAGGTAGACGAAACTTCGGCCGTGTCGCAATTCCTTCCAGGCATTATGGAGCGTTTGTCGAAGTTCTCTTCGGAAGAGCTCATAAACAAATTTGTAGCTCGTGAATTCGAGACCGTCAACTCATACTATCAGAATGCCGCCGACCTCAACGTCTACGACCGCAAACAGCTCACTGCTCGCGCCAACGATGGTAGCTACATGCGTCTATTCATAAATATGGGTAAGATGGACCGCCTGCGTCCGGGCGATTTGATGAGCATAGTGAATGGCTTCATGCGCCACGTAGACGACAAAATCGCTATCGGTCATATAGATATTATGCGCAACTTCTCGTTCATAGAAGTGGATGCGCAATATGGCGAGCAAGTTATTGCTGCGATGAACGGTCAAGTGCTCAATGGCTACAAACTTATAGTAGAGCAAGCTCAGCCACGCGATGGCGGCGACAACTCCGAACGCAGACGCAAGCCACGTCGCTCAGACAACAAGCCATTTGGCCGAGGCGACAGGGACCGCGATCGCGACCGCAAAAGAGACTCGCATCGCAGCAAAAAATCCGAAGATTGGAGCGGTGAACCACGTAACAGACGCGAGCGCCGCGATAAAAAATTCGGAAGACGATAAAAGGTTAATGTTTTTATGTGCCATTTCAGTTTGTAAAGTGTACTTTTGCGTGCACTGAAAACGAATTTTTGGGAACAACGAGATGTCCAACTTTATACAACGCGCCATAACAGGCATAATTTTCATAGCTGTAATAGGTATAGCACTACTGCTGGGTCCAGTTACATACGCCATGTTGATGGTTTGCATTGTGTCGCTTGCCACCAATGAATTTTGCCGCATGATACGCACTGCAGGCCTATCGCCGCATTTCTATTCGGTGCTTGGTGTCAACGTTGTTTCGTTCGCACTCTCATTCCTTATATACTTCAACCACTACGACCCTCGATTCCTACTTGCCATAGTAGTGATGATATGGGCGGTATTCATCGTTGAGCTATACTGCAAAAACGAGAATCCATTGCAAAACGTGGCACTTACGCTGCTTTCTACCATATACATAGGTTTGCCATTTGCGCTCTTCAACCTCTTGGCATTCAAAAATGGTGTATACGACTGGAAACCCGTAGTGCTGCTGTTTGTGCTTGTTTGGGTGAACGATACCGGCGCATACATAACCGGCGTAACGCTCGGCAAACACAAGCTTTGCGAACGCATATCGCCCAAGAAGACCATCGAAGGATTCATAGGAGGCGTAGTGCTCACGATGGTGGCTGCCTACATTCTATCTATATACACAAGCATAATGCCTACAACCATATTTATAATTACGGGCTTAGCCGTAGCGGTGATAGGCACAGCTGGCGATCTTATCGAGTCGATGTTTAAGCGCTCAGTAAAAGTAAAAGATAGTGGTACGCTTCTTCCTGGCCATGGCGGCATACTCGACCGCTTTGATGCAATAATGTTTGCAGTGCCTATAGTTAGTTTGCTATACTACTTTTTCACATAGTTATTCATCAATAGATTATTTAGAAAGATGAAACTTCACAAAGAGGGAACAACAACCATAGTTACAGCATCAATAATTTTTGTAGCTATAAACCTACTCAACTACAAGTTTGTATCGGGCACACTTGCCAAAGAGATAATCTTAGTAGTTACTGGGGCATTCTTGCTGTTTCTAACCAGTTTCTTCCGCAGTCCACGCAGAAAAGCTACGCGCCACGATGGCGCTATTGTGGCCCCTGCCGATGGCACTGTGGTAGTGATAGAAGAAACCGATGAACCAGAAGTTCTAAAAACACGATGCTTGCAAGTATCGATATTCATGTCGGTGACCAACGTACATATCAATTGGTATCCGGTGAGTGGTGAAGTAAAACTAAGCAAGCATCACAATGGAAAATTCCAAGCAGCATGGCTGCCTAAATCGTCTACAGAGAACGAACGTTCTTCTATCTTGATAGAACGTCCAAATGGACAACAAATACTCATTCGTCAGGTAGCAGGCGCATTGGCACGTCGTATTGTTACTTACGCCGAAGAGGGTAAGAAGGTGCGTCAGTCGGACCAAATGGGATTCATAAAATTTGGTTCGCGTGTAGATATGTATCTACCTCTTGGCACTAAAATCGATGCCACTATGAAGCAGAGCGTAGTTGGCAGCCAAACCATCATCGGATGGTTGAATTGATAATCATCTTATACTTTATATTACACTTATAAACAGAGGTTTAGTGAGAACGAAAAGTACATATTTCGACCTTATTGACCAGACGTACTATTTTCCTCAAGATGGTTTCGACTTGGAAAATGGGAATCTGTTTTTCAACAACATTTCGCTTAAATATATCATCGATAAGTATGGTACCCCACTGAAAATAACCTACTTACCTAAGATTGGCGAACAGATTAAACGTATACGCAACCTCTTTAGCAAGGCTATCAAGACGCAGGGCTACAGAGGTCAGTATAAGTATTGCTACTGCACTAAGAGTAGCCACTTCAGTTTTGTGGTGAAAGAGGCTTTGAAGTATCAAGTTCAACTTGAAACGTCATCGGCTTACGACCTCGACATTGTGCGCGAACTCTATGAAGAGGGCACCATTTCTAAGGATATTATTATTCTGAACAACGGCTTCAAAACCGACCTTTATCTCCAGAAAATAAAGGAGATACAGCAACTTGGTTTCAAGAACTGCATCACCGTACTCGACTCGATGGGTGAACTCGATCGTCTTCTCGAAGTGATGAATGGCGAGCGTGTGAACATCGGTATACGTATGGCTATCGACGAAGAGCCGCAAGCTGCCTACTATACCTCGCGCCTTGGCATTCGCGCATCCGATATTGTGAAGTTCTACAACGAGAAGATAAAGAACAATCCGCACGTCAACCTTGAGCTTTTCCACTTCTTTGTGGATAGCGGCATCAAAGACAACCTCTACTTCTGGGGCGTATTCCGCAAGGCTTTGGCTTCGTATGCAGAGCTCAAAAAACAGTGCGAAAGCCTCCACATGATCGACCTTGGCGGAGGTCTGCCTATACGCAACAACCTCAGTTTCGACTACGACTATAAATACATCGTCAACGAACTTGTTCGCAGCATCACCGAGACCTGCACTACAGAAGAGATTGACGAGCCAGACATCATCACCGAGTTTGGTAAGTACACCGTTGGCGAGTCGGGCGCTGTGATATTCAAAGTTGTAGAGACTAAACAACAGAACGATACTGAGCTTTGGTATCTTATAGATAATAGCTTAATGACCACAATCCCAGATAGTTGGGGTATTAGCGAGAAGTTTATCTTGCTGCCTATCAACAAATGGGATCATTCATACCAGCGTGTAAATATTGGCGGCATAACATGCGACCATGCCGATTATTACAACACTGAGGACCTTAACCAACAGGTGTATATGCCTTGTGTATACCCAGGCGAAAAAGAGCCTCTCTACATCGGCTTCTTCCACACGGGCGCTTATCAAGATTCGTTGAGTGG
Organism: Bacteroidales bacterium; assembly: GCA_017539645.1. Taxonomy (GTDB): domain Bacteria; phylum Bacteroidota; class Bacteroidia; order Bacteroidales; family Marinilabiliaceae; genus W3P20-009. Next base: position 4,823 of record JAFYCM010000012.1, on the reverse strand, counting down.
ATATGGTGGCATTAAGCATTGCTTGATTCCTTCGCCTAAGCACGTCGTTATCAACCGCGATGAGAATGGTCAGATAACCGATTATCTCTTCAACGACGAACAGAGCCCTGAGGATATGTTGCGCATTTTAGGCTATAACCATAAATAGACATAGCTATGGAAGCCATTGAAAGCCCAATCTTTACTTATCAAATAGAGGGAGCGTTGGGCGCTCGTGGCAAGCATGGTGGTGTTATGCTTAGTCATAATGCAAATGGCGAACGCGTAACTATAAAATGCCTTACGAACTTCGGCCCGAATCAACTCGATATAATAAATAGGCTTAAGCAACTGCATCACCCCAATGCTACTGAGGTTTTAGAGTCGTTTGTGGCTGCCGATGGCTGTTTGTATGTAGTTCAGCGCTATGTAGAAGGAACCGACCTCAAGACGATTTTTGCCAACAAGGAGCTCTATCGTAGAGTAGACGAACATAAATATTTGGATGCAGGACGAGCCGTATTGAAGGCTTTGAGTGCTGTTCATGCCCTTGGAATTGTGCATCGCGATGTGAAACCATCCAATATTGTGGTGCCGCATGGTCAAGACGAAGACCCTACGACAGTAGACTATTCGAAAGCTGTTCTAATAGATTTTGAGCAGTGTGCAAATTATCCAGGTCAGCGTGGCGTGCGCTCGTCGTTTGCGCTCGTCTATTCGCCCCCCGAAATGCTTTTGCACTATAGCCATTTAGTGGGGCCATCGTCGGATTTGTTTGCGCTTAGCATAACTCTGTTTCAGCTAATTATGGGTAAAGCTCCGTATACCGATTGTAATCCTGAAATACTTATAAATCTGATGCTTACATACCCAATGAAGCAGCCATCACGAATGACAGATGAGTTGTTTGCTGTGCTTAAGCGAGCAGCCAACAAAGAGTCGTTTCCGTTGCCTCCACGTCGTATGAAGCCTGAAAAAATAGAAGAAATACTTACGAAAGGCATTGCCGAACGCTACGCCACCGCTGCCGATATGCTCAGCGACCTCGAGAAAGTTGAGCATCCATTGCGCGAAGTGAGCTGGCTACGCCGCCTTTTGGACTAATTATAATCAGCATACTTATGAAACAATATCTCGATTTAGCACGCCGCGTACTCGAAGAGGGCGTTGAACGAACCGACCGCACTGGCACGGGCACAATTGGCGTTTTTGGCCATCAGATGCGCTTCGATTTGAGCCAAGGTTTTCCGCTGCTTACCACCAAAAAACTTCATCTTAAGAGCATCATATACGAACTTCTGTGGTTTCTTCAGGGTTCTACGAATGTGAAATATCTACAAGATAACGGCGTACGTATTTGGAACGAATGGGCAAAGGAAGATGGCGAACTTGGTCCTATTTATGGCTACCAATGGCGCTCGTGGCCCGACTACAATGGCGGACATATCGACCAGATTGCCAACGTGATAAACGACATAAAGAACAATCCTTATTCGCGCCGTCACTTGGTTTGCGCATGGAATGTTGCGCAAATCGACGAAATGCTGTTGCCGCCTTGTCACATACTTTTCCAGTTCTACGTAGCCAACGGACGCCTCAGTTGCCAACTCTATCAGCGTTCGGCAGACATTTTCCTCGGCGTGCCGTTCAATATCGCTTCTTACGCATTGCTAACTATGATGATGGCGCAAGTGTGTGGCCTTCAACCTGGCGACTTCGTTCACACGCTTGGCGATGCTCATATCTATCTGAATCACATTGAGCAGATTAAGCTTCAACTTACGCGCGAGCCTTATCCACTGCCCAAAATGAAGATAAACCCCGATGTGAAGAATATCAACGACTTCAAATATGAAGATTTTGAGCTTGTCGACTATCTGGCACATCCACATATAAAAGGCGAAGTTTCTGTATAAGTACGATGAAAACGATTAGTATAATAGTAGCCATCGACAAACGCAATGCCATAGGCAACAAAGGCGACCAATTGGCATACATACGCGAAGATCTTCGCCGCTTCAAGCAATTCACAACAGGGCATACTATAGTTATGGGACGCAGAACTGCCGAAGCTTTGCCCAAAGGTGCTCTGCCAAACCGCAAAAATGTTGTGCTTTCGCGTTCAAGCGACTGGCAAAAAGAGGGCTTCACTGTGGTGAAAACCATTCAACAAGCAATCGACGAAGCTGCCGACGATGAACTCTATGTGATAGGTGGTGGCGAAATCTACAATCTATTTATACAATCGGCCAATCGCCTCATAATTACCGAGATAGACTACACATTCGACGAGGCAGATACATATTTCCCCACCATCGACAAGACGCTTTGGCACATCTCCGAAACCACGGACTACGCCACAGACGAGAAATCAGGGTTGAGATATAGATATGTTACTTACGAAAGATAAGCTATGATTGACGAACAAACATCCAAGCGAATTACAAGTTTGCGATACATTCTCGCAACGCTTGTCGTTTTTATTCACATAAATATTCACGATTTCTTACCCGAAAATAGCACATCACAATCGGTAATATACCAGTTTGTTTTTCAGTTGATTAATGGCGGCATAGCGAGTTGTGCAGTGCCTCTATTTTTTATGTTCGCAGCATACTTACAAGTAAAGAAGAACGATACATATAATACGCTTATTGCCAAACGAATAAAGTCTTTGGTCGTGCCATATTGCTTTTGGGTGGGATTTTATTTATTGGTTTTCTCTGTAGGAAAATCTTTGGTTGCTTATAAATATCCGGAAATCCTCACCAATTCTAACGAACTATATTACTCGTGGTCAGCAAAAGATTGGTTTCATCGTATCATTGGCTTTTCAGATGAGAGTTTGGGGGCGCCTTTGGTTGCTGTCCCTTTTTGGTTCGTAAGAGATCTTTTCATATTTATTACACTATCGCCGATAATAATTAGGGCTATCAAAAAATGTCCGTTCATAATGTTTATGGCAGTCACGCTATTCTCCATACTTGGTAATTGCCCTTTCGATCATCATTTGAACAAAGCGATATTCTATTATGTATTAGGACTATATTGGGGAATATATGACATAAACATATTTGAGAAAGCAGACAAAATCTCATATGTTGAAGTAAGTGCTCTATTCTTATTTTGCGTTATCACAACATTCTGTCTGCCAGAATCCAATAATCTTCTACATTGGTTGATAACGGCATCTGCTGTAATTATTGCATTGAAATTTTCTAAACTATTATTAGTTCCTGAAAAACGGTATAGTAATTTACAAGAGTTGTCTCACTACTCGTTTTTTGTATATGCCGCTCATGCGCCAATAATAGTTATGGCTACACAAAAAGTATTAGTCCACCTTTTACCTACCAATAATTCTTTTCAATTATTGATAATCTATTTTGTAGGAGCAATTATCTCTATATCAATCAGTACGATAATAGGTATACTCCTACGCAAATACTTGCCTTCGTTCTTCGCGTTTATAAACGGCGGCAGGAAGTAATTCTATATTTACCATCATAGAAACCATCAGTATAGCAGAGTAGCGCCGCAATCGGGTTTAGCATAGCAAACTATTTGGGTAGTTTCCTTTTTTGCATAGTTATTTCTCTGCATCTAGCGTCTGATATTCATTGTTTTGGCTGTTTATAGCATTTATCCAATATCATAGACATAAGATTAACAGCCAACAACAGAGTCAATAATGCAATATCAAATATTATAACATCTGCGTATATAGTACTAAATGGCTGTATTTCAAGTTCACTAAAGCACTCTTTCTCATATTCTCCTAACGAATGATAACATGGAGCCCATAGCATACTATCTGTTTTTATGTCATCGTAATACTTCCATTCTAATTTCACTTGATTAGGATATACATAAAACATTCTTTTCAAATGTCCATTCTCATCATATGTATAATAGAAGCCTCGAGCACTATCATTTGTCATATAGTATGATGCATATACTGCAGGATAAGTATCTCCATAAAACTGCACCCATAAACTATCTGCTTTATTACCGGAGTAATAACCTACAATCGTCGTAATTTTCTTTGAATCACAACTATCCAAATAAAACCAATAACCATCTTTATCACCAACCTCGTTTATGTTACCAACGGCCGAAACTTCACCATTTCCCGAAATACCAATCCCAATATTTGTAGGCGAGGCTACATATAAGGCTATATTCACAATTAAGCCCACAAGCAAAGTAATAATATTGAAGTATTTCATTATTTATTCACCCTTCATTTGTCGTTAGTAACATTCCGGCTTTATGAAATCCACCTGAGCACGAGTGCTTTAGCTGAATTCTTGCGCGAAGCTTTCAATTCCTAACTTCCGGTTTTCCCAAGCCATCAAAAATGCCAAGGCCGAAGAGGGCGAAGTCGTAGCGGACAGGGTCGTGCGGATCGAAAGTGCGAAGACGCGCAGTTATCTCTTCTACAGCTTTCCAGTCGTTTTGTTTGCGAGTGAGCAGCCCAAATTGCCGACCAACTTGCGCGGTATGTACGTCGAGAGGGAGCATCAACTGCGAAGGCTTAATGCCGTGCCACAAGCCAAAATCAACTCCTCCACGCGCCGAACGCACCATCCAACGCAGATACATATTTAGGCGCTTGCATGCTGCTCCCGATTCATAATTAGCTATATGCTTATAGGTTCGCTCGCTCAGATGCAGCAACATCAGCCGGCGAAAACGCGCGAAAGCATCACCTACATTCTCGCCATCGCGAGGAGTAAGTACACTTTCAAGGCCGCCATGGTTTGTATAAATATCGCGCAAACCGCGCACCATACCAGCGAGGTCGTCTTGCTGAAAAGTGCGATAGACAAAGGTCTGGAGGC
>JAFYCM010000070.1 GCA_017539645.1 Bacteroidales bacterium | reverse complement strand
TCAATGTTGTCATGTTGAGCGAAGCGAAACATTCCTTCCCGCAATGAGATCAATTATCGGACGCACGCGATGCGTCCCTACATGCGGTTGATGGGTTTCGTAGGTTTCCGTTCTAGCGGATTTCGATGGATTCGATGGGCGGTTTAAGTAGCAAATGGCCTTGGGGCAATAAAACGCGTTTGCACGCGATAAGATGTCAAATGACGCCAATTGATGTCAAATGATGCGCTTATGTGCTCTACGTCGCTACAAAATGCGATATGGTGCGCTATATGGCCTTTATGCGGCAATATGCTTGCGAGGGGCTTACGCGAGGCTTACAAGGGGCTTATGCGATTGTCTGAAATTTTGGAAATGCAGAAAACATAATGGGAACTGACGAGCTTACGGTATTATATTAGGGGTTTAGGGGTTTAGGGAATTACAAGATTAGACGACTACGGGATTGGCGTACATATTCAAACTTATTGTAGAATGATAAATGGTCAAATGGAGTTACTTTAGTGCTCGGAATAAACAATACGTCTCTATCTATGTTGTTTCAAAAAAATATTCTCAAGAATATATATCGCTTCGCTGCCAGAGGAGAAGGTCAGTGCAGCGTGGGAGCAGTATAAAAGCTATTTCATAAATAACTACAAAAGGCGCGAAAGGCTTTTGGCGCTTCGACAGGCTCAGCCAGCGGAGGTGCTGTTTGGGCAGGGACATTGGGGCATGATCCTCTGTCATTGCGGCAAGGCAGGAGCCTTGCTTTTACCATAGCCGTAGCGAGACGCTACGGCAAACAGAGAGTCGTTTCACTCATCTCTCTACGTAGGAGTAATATCCCCATGCCGCTTTATATGCTTTTTCTGTTCCTTTAGGTATGAATATATGTTGTGAACTTTCTAACCCAATCCAGTAGTCACAAGTTGCAGGTTCTGTTATGTAACTTATAACGCTCGTCAAACTGCTGCAACCTTCGAATACTCTCCAGCCGATAGATGTAACGCCCGATGGTATCTCGATGCTCGTCAAACTGCTGCAGCCAAAGAATGCACCCTCGTCGATAGAGGTAACGCTCGAAGATATTTCAATGCTCGTCAAACTGCTGCAACCACGAAATGCATACTCACCAATAGTGGCGACATCGTTTGGTATTACTGTTGACCTGCATCCTACTATCAATTTGTTGCTTGAGGTTTTTATTATGGCGTTACAATTGTTGCGACTATCGTATACCGCATTATTCACATCTACTTTTATGCTCGACAAACTGCTGCAACCACTGAATGCCGCTTTGCCGATAGAGATGACGCTCGATGGTATTTCGATGCTCGTCAAACCGCTACGATCAGCGAATGCATCCATACCAATAGAAGTGACATCGTTTGGTATTACTGTTGAATTAGCTCCTGCTATCAATTTGTTGCTTGCGGTTTCGATTATGGCGTTACAATTGTTGCGACTATCGTATACCATGTTATTCGCATCTACTTTTATGCTCGTCAAACTGCTGCAACCATAGAATGCTTGCATACCGATAAATGTGACACCCGAAGGTATATTTATGCTCGTCAAACTACTACAACCATAGAATGTATACCCACCGATAGATGTGACACCCGAAGGTATATTTATGCTCGTCAAACTGCTGCAATCACGGAATGCAAACTCGCCGATAGAGGTGACGCACGAAGGTATCTCGATGCTCGCCAAACTGCTGCAACCGCGGAATGCACGCGCGCCTATAGAGATGACGCTTGATGGTATCTCGATGCTCGCCAAACTGCTGCAATCAGCGAATGCATCCATACCGATAGAGGTAACGCACGAAGGTATTTCGATTCCCATCAAACTGTTGCAACCATAGAATGCATACCCTCTGATAGAGGTGACATCGTTTGGTATTACTGCCGACTTGCATCCTGCTATCAATTCGATGCTTGCGGTTTCGATTATAGCGTTACAATTGTTGCGACTATCGTATACCGTATTATTCGCATCTACTTTTATACTTGTCAAACTGCTACAACCACTGAATGCCGCTTCGCCGATAGAGGTTACACTCGATGGAATCTCGATGCTCGTCAAACTGCTGCAGCCAAAGAATGCATACTTGCCGATAGAGATAACGCTCGAAGGTATCTCGATGCTCGCCAAACTGCTGCAACCGCGGAATGCACGCTCGCTGATAGAGATGACGCTTGATGGTATCTCTATGCTCGCCAAACTGCTGCAATCATAGAATGCAGCCATGCCGATAGAGGTAACGCTTTCTGTTATAACAACCTTTTTGATGGACTCACACTGACCATGCCACGGGTATTTGTAAAAATTATAATAATCATAATTACTCGTAATAGACAGCGTGCCATCATCACTTAGCGACCAATCAGCCTTGGCCTGCGTGCATAGCACTAACAAACTGAGAAATGGGAGAATAAAATATTTCATGGCTATTTAATGTTCAAATTATTACTTATTTCTGTTGGGTTTCTCATTTAGCAAAGGTTGCAAAGCAATATTAGCCAATGTTAACTTTTGCGCAAGGCGTACAAATATATATATAACAAAGAAATTGATATTTAGCTTTGGATAGCTAATATATTGTCTTTCTGCATATTCCACAAAATATTATAGCATAGCACAATAATCAATACCTAACAAGGTGACAAGCCACCACTTGTTGAACGTATCCTTATAATCCGTTTTGTCCGTGTCATCTGTGTTCTTCAGTGCGAGAATCTTTCAATTTTCAATTCTCCTGTTCAAGCCATTCGCGGAGGAGCATTCCGTACTCTTTCTTGAAGCATTTCGAAAAATATTTAGGCGTGGCAAAGCCAACCTTTTCCGAGAGTTCGGCAATGCTTATTTGTGGATTTTGCTTGGCTATGGCGCATGCACGCTTCAGGCGCACCGACGTAATGAAGCCCGTGATGCTATTGCCAGTGAGTGCGCGCAGTTTGTTGTATAGTGTGCTGGAACTTACGCACATGTCTAACGAGAACGCATCGCGGTCGTAGTCGCAGTTTTCTATATTGCGCTCGACACATTCGATGGCTTTTTGCAAGAAAACCTCATCGGGGTTGCTAATGTGCTCGTCGGCAGACTCGGTGGCTGCGCTCCTTAGCGATGCCGCGAAACGCTGCTTTATGCGTTCGCGATTGGCAATAATATTATCTATGCGTAGCTGCAGTTCGGCGAGGCTGAAAGGCTTGGTGAGATACTCGTCGGCGCCAATTTCGAAGCCTTCTCTTCGGTCGGAGGCGCGCACCTTGGCGGTGAGTAGCACGATGGGGAGTTGGCAATAGTCGGGGTCGTTCTTCACGGTGCGCGTGAGCTCGTATCCGTCCATCACGGGCATCATGACATCCGAAATAATGAGGTCGAGTTCTTCGCGCTTTATGGTGTTCAGCGCCTGCTTGCCATTGTGCGCAGTAAAGACGTGGTAGCGTTTCGAGAGCAGCTGCACCATTATCTCGAGCAGTTCGTCGTTGTCCTCCACTATAAGTATGTGATATTGCTCATCGTCGGGCATAGGTGCGGCATCGGGTCTTGCGTTTTGTTCGTTGGCTACGCTCGGCATATCTACAACGCTAACTTTGGTTTCGCTATCTATCTCGCTCTCGGCGTATGCATCTCTATTTATAGGAATAACTACGGAAAACGTAGTGCCAACATCGACCTTACTTTCGCAATAGATGGTGCCACGATGCAGCTCCACAAGTTCGTACGTAAGCGCCAAGCCAATGCCCGTACCAGTCTGATTCACGCGTCGATAGTCGCCATCGAAGAAACGTGTATAGAGGCGTTTCAGCCTGTCGGGAGCTATGCCAACGCCCTGGTCGGCTATGGTGAGTATGGCATCTTTATTATCGTCGGTGGTAGTAAGCGTGACGGTCACCGCGCCACCTGGACGGTTGTATTTCTGCGCATTAGACAGCAGGTTGTAAAGAATCTTATCGATCTTGTCGGGGTCGAACCACGCCTCTATATCGGGCGCAATATTCATATTCAGCGTGCAGTTATTTCTATTTACTAACACACTGATATTCTGACAAGTATCAGCTACGAACTTCGACAGATTGCCGCTACTTACAAGCAAACGCAATTGCCCAGCCTGCGACTTGCTCATCTCTAATATCTGACGAAGCAGACGCGTCAGGCGGGTTATATTATTCTGTATCAGCGCATAAGTATGGCTAAAATCGGGAGTCTTATCACGCACCACATCAACCGATGCCGATATTACAGCCAAGGGCGTAAGTAGTTCGTGCGTAATATTTATAAGAATCTCGTTCAAATGTAGGCGGCTGCGCACCAACACGCGGTGGCGATACCACTTAACGAAGGCAATGAGCATAAACACCACAATAATTACGTAGACTAAACGCGCCCAGTCGGAGGCGTACCACGGCGGCAGCACAACGATAGTTATGCCTTGCGGAATTTCGATGGTTATGCCCGAAGCATCGGTAGCGCGCAGACGAAGCGTGTAGCTGCCTGCAGGGATATTCTGGAAGGTGGCAGAATTGTATCTATGAGCCACACTTTGCCAATCGGCGTCGTAGCCTTCGAGTTTGTATGAATATGTGATTTGCGAAATGCTATTGTACGACAGCAGAGCAAAGACGAACGTGAACTTATCTACCGATGCGGGAATGGTAACTTTGCCGGTATAGCTTGGCATAAGTTCAGAGATACCGAGGCGTGCAGACGAATCGAGTTGCTCGTAGCGCACATCGTCGAGAAGAAGGTCGGTAACGATCAGACGTTCGGCGCGGCGCTCCTTAGGCTTGTTGAGTTGCGCAGCATCGAAATAGAGGAATCCCGTTTGGCAAGCAAACAGAAGCGTGTCGTGGCACTGAAACGAGGCGTTGGGGAAGAATAGCATGTCGGTCAATCCATCGTCTTCGCCATAGATGGTGCAATGGCTTTCGTCGTCGGGGCGGAAACGAATCAGAGCGTTGTCCACCGAGAGCCAAATGCTGCCGTAGGAATCTTCATTTATAGTGAAAATGCGGTCGCTGGGTATGTTGTATCTATCGTTCACCGACACGAAGCAATCGCTTTCTTCGTCCAACAGAAAGAGTCCGCCGCTGTTAGATATTGCCCAGATGCGTTTGTGCGAATCTTCGTAACACGAGGTGGCATCGTTCACCACATAATTACCCTTCTGTGGGCAATATTGGTGGCAAATTGGCGACGTCAGTTCATTGGCGCTGCCGTTTGTTATACGTATTATGCCTTTGTCTTCGGTGGCTACCCATACATATCCACGGCTATCCTCCATAAAACTACGCACGTCGCACGCCGAGAAGTCCGCATCGCCCTCGGTGAGTTTCAGACGCATGCCATTGCCATCGGGATAAGCCACACTAAGCGCTCCGCCTTGACCAATCCACATGACGCCTTTGCTATCGCTCATGAGCGCGTTTACATAATTATCGGCAATGAACGGCGTATTCACCGACGTCAAGTGGCGCACACGTTTTCCCTTGCTATAAGCCGCAATGCCATAACTATTGTTGGCCATCCAAATCTCGCCATTTTCATTTTTGCGAATGGAGGTTATGCTGGTATGCATAAAATCGTCGGGCATGGAGGAAAACTCCTGAATGTCGCGATTGAAATGCACTTTGCCGCTGTGCCTGTCTACACACACAATGCCGTATGGCTTCATCGTCATCCACACCTCGCACGAGTCGGCAAAGACCGAACAAACCGAGTTGACCGGCAGATTGTAGCCATGCGACGAAAGATTCCACGAGCCGAACAACGAATGTTTTGTATTTATATGCACAATACCATCGTTGAGCGTTTCAATCCAGATGTTGCCATTGCCATCGGTAGCCATATTGTTGCAGAATCGCAGTTGCTGGCCGCCATTGTCACATGTTGTATACATACGTATATTATCAATATCGCCATCGACATCGGTAATGGCTACACCCTCGCGCGTAGATGCCCAGATGGTACGCGTCACGGGGTCTTCAATCACGGTATAGAAGGTGTCGAAACTACCCTTCCCCTGATTGTAAGTATGCATCTTCAGGCTATCGACTTCGAGTGGATTGTCTATCCTCACCAATCCATAGCCCCACGTGCCAACCCACAAACGTTGCTTGCTATCGATAAAGAGCGAATAAGCCGAATTGCGTTCGTTGAGTTTCGGATAGGCCACAAAAGTTTCGTCCTTTGGCGAGAAGCGCAGCAACCCCGAATCCCATGTACCTATATAGAGATTGCCCTGCTGGTCTTCTACAATCGACTTCACGCTGTACCAGTCCATCTCGCTCACCTCGCCATTGGGCATAATTACTTTCGACTCACTATCACGATAGTTCACAAATGAATCCGATTCGGGCACGTAGCGCGACAGGCCATGATCGTTGCCAATCCACACTGTGCCATCGCGCGAAGTGAACAAAGCGTATGTTATGCGCGACACACCTCGAATATTGCTATATGTACGCGTCTCACCCGTGCGCATATCCATACGTACAAGGCCGTTGCGTGTGCCAATCCACATGTTGCCATTATCATCTTCGCAAATAGATATTACGGTATTGTTGGGCAGCAAACTTGGCGAAGCCGCCGTAGACTTGAATACGCGCACCTCGTAGCCATCGAAGGATTTGAGCCCCGAATTTGTACCCACCCACAACAAACCTTTGTGGTCGAAAAAGAGACTGCGGTTTTCGTCAGACGCCGAGCCCATACTTAGCGTGCCTACGTATCGACATGGCAAATCGGTTCTGCTATCTACCTCGCTATAAATATGATTAGAGAATAGTAAAAAGATGATAAGTATATATAGTTTGCACTCGCACATAGACTGGTAGAATTTTTCGGGGAGCAAAATTATCAATAGTTACGAATTCCCCATTGCGAGTTACGAGTCAACTAGGAAAATCCCATCCAAAGCAACACCTCCAACAGCAGAATGAAAAAACTGCGGAAGATTTATCTTTTTTATTTCGTAACAAAAATTAATACCTTTGCCAATGTCATAGTTGAAAGTGAACGGGGATCCTGAGAGTAATTTCAGGGTTCTTCTTTTTTTACGCTATGCAAGACCAATACCTACTACAAAAAACAAACGAATTGGAGGAAAAAATATGGCAGTAAATTATGTAACTGAAGCTGGTTTGAAAAAACTACGCGATGAATTAGCATACTTAGAAGGTGTTGAGCGTCCGAACGTAATCAACCAGATTGCTGAAGCTCGCGACAAAGGCGACCTTTCGGAGAATGCAGAATACGATGCAGCCAAAGAGGCTCAGGGCCATTTGGAGGCTAAAATTGCGCAACTCAAAGCAACCATTGCCAATAGCCGCATTTTGGACGAATCTAAGATTGACGTTTCGCAAGTGCAGATTCTTACTAAGGTCACCATACGCAACCCTAAAAACAATGCACAGATGACCTACACCATCGTTCCCGACACCGAGGCCGACCTCAAGAGTGGCAAGATTGCCGTTTCTACGCCTATCGCGCAAGGTTTGCTCGGCAAAAAAGTTGGCGAGTCAGCCGAGATAAAAGTACCATCTGGATTGATGACGTTCGAAATCGTAAACATCTCATTATAAATATTATGGCTACAATATTCAGTAAGATTATAAAAGGCGAAATACCGTCGTACAAAGTAGCCGAAGACGATAAGTTCTACGCTTTTTTGGATATTAATCCGCTTGCCGAGGGACACACATTGGTAGTGCCCAAAGTAGAAGTAGACTACTTATTCGACATTGAGCCACAGCTACTTGGCGAGATGATGCAGTTTGCGCAGAAGGTTGCCAAGGCCCAGAAGAAGGCTATAGAGTGTCAGCGCGTAGGCGTGGCAGTGCTTGGCTTCGACGTGCCTCATGCCCACATTCACCTTGTGCCACTGCAGAGCGAGGCGCAGATGAACTTCAAAAATGAGCGCGTGAAACTGTCCGAAGAGCAATTCAAAGCCATTGCTAAGAAAATTGCAGCTCAAGTAGAATAGTTCTACATACATACAATATCACAAAGGCAACTCGTCCGCATTGGAGAGTTGCCTTTTTTGTTTCGCGAAAAACACTGCTACGACATACATAAATTCGAAGAATTCTATGACACATACGTTCGGCACCCCATCAAATCATAATTCGTAGCCCAGAATCGGCCTTATTAACTATTTAGGGAAATGAAATAACGATAAGGAGACGTTGATTATCACTTATTAACAGATTTTTGAGTTCGTAAACATTGCGGTATCAACAGACGCAATGGACCAAATCAAAAATCAATATTTATAACAAAAAACTTATTCTAATGGAGAAACGTTATCTAAAAAGCCTTCGAAGGAAGATGACTCTTCTGACGATTTTGGCATCTTGTCTGGCGTTTATACCTATAAATGCACAACAGACGGGTAATGTAAAAGGAAAAGTGACCGACTCTGATGGTCAACCTATAGTGGGTGCTACAGTTATGGTCAAAGGAACATCACAAGGTACAATTTCCGATGCTGACGGTAATTATTCTATCAATGGCGTACCTACCGATGCTACGTTGGTGGCTGGTTTCCTCGGCTATCACGACGAAGAGGCAGAGGTAGCTGGCCAGTCGACTATTAATTTTGTGATGCTCGAGAATATGGAGTTCTTGGGCGACGTGGTTGTCGTTGGTTATGGTACGCAGAAGAAATCGGACATCACTGGTTCGGTGACTTCTATCAACAAAGATCGACTGAGCAAGTTGCCTGTGGCTAACGTGCTTCAAGCTGTGCAAGGTGCTGCGGCTGGTGTAACCATTCAGCAGTCGAGTGCCATTCCTGGCGATGCTCCTTCGGCTCTTATCCGTGGCCGCAACTCAATCAATGCTTCTACTGGTCCATACATTGTTGTCGATGGTGTGCCTATCAGCAAGAGCGATGGTACGCTCAACGACATCAACCCCAACGATATTGAGAGTATGGAAATACTCAAAGATGCTTCGGCTACTGCTATTTATGGTATGAACGGCGCTAATGGTGTTATACTTATCACAACCAAACGCGGTGCTGAGGGCAAAGCTAAGATTACTTACGCTGGCTATATTGGCGTTGAGGGCTTTACTCACAATCTTGAGTTCTGCAACGGCGAGCAGATTACACAGCGCTACAAAGACTATTGCGCACAGAACAAAGGCGAGACTATGTACAACGCCTATGTAAAGAACGCCAACGAAGCTGAAGCTCAGGCTGCAGGCAAAGAGATTGATTGGATTGATGAAGTAACCCGCACGGGTATCATTCAAGACCACAACATCAGCATCAATGGTGGCGCCGAGAGTGTGAAGTATTTCGTTTCGGGCGACTTCATGAGCCAGAAAGGCGTTGTGAAGGGCTTCGACTACAAACGCTACTCTATCCGCACCAACCTCGATATGGACGTAACCGACTACCTCACCGTAGGTACCAACATTTTTGTAGTGTCTCACAACCGCGATGGTGGTCGCGCTAACTTCGTAAACGCAGAGGCTATGTCGCCATACGCTAAGATGTACGAAGCCGATGGCTCATACTGTATCTATCCTATGTACTCGGAGCAGTTGTGGGCTAACCCACTTCTCAACACCACTCGCCCCGACGAACGCCGCCAGTGGAACATCAACCTTAATGGTTATGCCGACCTCAACTTTGGTAAGATTTGGAGTCCTCTCGATGGCTTGAAATATAAGTTTAGCTATGGTCACGCGTTCATAGGCGCTCGCCACGACCACTATCAGGGTCGCGAGCAGAACGATAACAATGGTTATGGCTATATGTATAGCTCCGAAACTCAGAGCTATGTGGCAGAAAACATCTTGAGCTATGCAAAAGATTTCGGCCTGAACCACATCGACCTCACTGGTGTATATGCTGCTTCGCGCAAGAAATGGCAAGAGCATCAGTCGAGCGCAAGCAAATTCATCAACGACGACCTTGGCTCTGACAACCTCGACTCGGGCGAAACACAAAATGCTTCATCAGAGAAAACTCTCTATACCACCTGCTCGCAAATGGGTCGTTTGAACTACTCGTTCGACAGCCGCTACCTCTTCACATTCACCGTTCGTCGCGATGGTTCGAGTGTCTTTAGCGATGGCAAGAAATATGGTACATTCCCTTCGGTTGCTCTTGGTTGGAACGTAACCAACGAAAGCTTTATGGAGAATGCCCTCGACGTGCTCAACAACCTCAAGCTCCGCCTCTCGTATGGTAAAGCAGGTAACGAAGCCATCGGTCAGTACTCTACTTTGAGCAAGATGAGTAGTAGCATGTTAGCTATGGATGGCAAAGCAACGGCTGCACTCACCACAAATAGCCGCTTGGGTAACGACGATCTTACTTGGGAGACTACCAAAACCTTCAACGTAGGTATCGACTTCGGTTTCCTCAACAATCGCATTCAAGGTAACTTAGATATTTATCAGTCGCGCACTACCGATTTGCTCCTCTCGCGCAACCTTACCGACATGACTGGTTACAGCAGTACGTATGCTAATATGGGCGAGACTCGCAACAAAGGTGTAGAACTCACCATCAATACTCGCAATATTGCTATCGGCGATTTCTCTTGGAACACAAGCATCGTCTACTCTTGGAACAAAAACGAAATTGTCGACCTCTATGGCGATAAGAAAGACGACCTCGGCAACCGTTGGTTCATCGGTCAGCCTATCAGCGTGATCTACGACTACACAATGCTCGGCATCTGGCAAGAAGATGAAATAAAGCGTGGCGACCACCTCAATTGGGATCCTAATGCACAAGCAGGCTACGTAAAACTTGCCGACCTCGATGGCGATGGCAAGATAACAGCCGACGATAAGAAAGTTCAAGGTCAAACGGCTCCTAAATGGATTGGTGGTATGACCAACACTTTTACATATAAGAATTGGACACTCAGCGTATTCATTCAAACCACTCAAGGCCTCAAACGCAACAACGCTCTCCTTGCAATGGCTGGCGACGAAATGGGCCGACGCAACACAACAACTGAAATCGGTTATTGGACTCCAGAAAACCGCAGCAACGAGTTCCGCTCGCTCAACAAGAACTCTAACCAGTATGGCTACGGATTCTATCAAGACGCAAGCTACACCCGTCTGAAAGATGTGACACTCAGCTACACCTTTGGCAAGAATGTGACCGATGCTATGCACATTGGCTCTATGCAGGCATACGTAAGCGGACGCAACCTCGCCACTTGGACCGATTGGACTGGCTGGGACCCAGAATCAACCGAAACTCAACGTGGTTGGAGCGGTTGGGAAAATTCATATCCTATGACACGCAGCGTAGTGTTTGGTCTTAACGTAACATTCTAATAGTTAGTATTATTATGAAACTAAAACATATATTATTCGCAGCATCGGGCGCAGCTGCCTTGATTGCTGGCACATCGTGTAGCGATAGCTATCTCGACGAAGAAATGTATTCGCAATACGGCACCGACGTTTCGGACGTAAATGCAAAGGTGATAGGATTGCATTATAAATATGCCCAAATGTGGGGTTGGAGCGACCAGCAAGGTTACGTTGGTTGTTGGCAAGATGGTACCGACGTGGGCGCTCCGGGCGATGTGCAAGGTGTAGAAACGCCTTTCTATAAGTATGCACAACTCACCTCGCAAAACGGTGGTGTGAGCCACACTTGGGGAAGCCTCTACGGCATAATTAGCGCAGCCAACATCATCATCACTGATGCTAATGCTACGGCAGCAGAAAAAGCTGAGGCTGAGTTCTTCCGTGCATACGCTTACAATATGCTCGTTACCCTTTGGGGCGATGTTCCTTTGATTGCCGAGCCTATCACCACGCCACGCACCGACCTCACACGTCAGCCTGTAGCCGAGGTTGATAAGCTTATCGAAGCCGACCTCACCGACGCTATAGCTAATCTGCCCGAAGTTGGCAAAACCAAGACTGAGAGCCGCATAAATAAAGATTGCGCTCGTATGCTTGCTGCAGAAGCTTTCCTACGTATAGGTATGCGCGATAACTCATACTTCAAAAAAGCAGAAGAGGTGATAACACCTACTATCAGCGAAGGCAACTACAAACTTATTCAAGAGCGCTACGGCAAATTCACTGGCGAAGCAGGCGACTATTATGCCGATATGTTCCGCTGGGGCAACCAACGCCGTTCGCAAGGCAACACCGAAGGTATCTGGATTTTCCAAATGGAGTATAACAATACCGTAACGGGTGGTACTATTAATGCTCCGCAGCAACGTCGTAACTGGGTGGCAGCTTTCCACAAACTGAGCGACTTCATGGTTAATGCCGATTCGCTTGGTGGTCGTGGCAACGGACGTTTGCGCCTAAGCAACTATGTAAAACACGTAGCTTTCAACCAAAATAGTATCGAAAAATACGACGTGCGCAACTCTAACCACAATATTCGCCGTATGCTCTATGCCAATAAAGCCGGCGTAGAAAAAGAGATTTCGGTAAAAGATGGCTTCTGGGTTGACGACAACACTGAAGGTGCAACGAAAGTAACCATCAAAACTGGCGATCGTGTTTATTGGCACAAGGCCGATACACTCAACGTTATGTATCCGCACACCACCAAGTGGGGCGCATACGACCCAACCGACGACTTTGGTTGGAGCATGGTAAAAGACTGGCCTCTCATGCGCCTTGGCGAGGCTTACCTCTTGCGTGCTGAGGCTCGTTTCCGCCAAAACAATGCTGCTGGTGCAGCTGCCGACATCAACGTGCTGCGCGACCGTGCCTTCAAAACAGCTCGCGAAGAGCAAGGCGATGCAACTCTTGGCGCTGTTAGTGCAAGTGACATAACTCTCGACTTCATCCTCGATGAACGTATCCGTGAGCTCGTTGGCGAAGAGAATCGCCGTATGACACTCGTACGCACTGGCACACTTGGCGAACGCATCAAAAAAGCTCAAGCCATCGAAACTGCTCCTGCCGAGAAGATTATCGAGGGATACCAAGACTACAACGCCCTTTTGCCTATCCCTCTCACCGAGATTCAGCTCAACAAGGACGCTGTGATTGAACAAAATCCAGGATATAATTGATTATGTGATAAGTTTCTATTTATAAGTAATGTGGGAGGCGGTTGCTCACACACGTAACCGCTTCCACTTTTTCAAAAATTGAAAGTTGAAAGTTGAAAGTTGAAGGTTCAAAGTTGAGAGTTCAAGGTTGAGAGTTGAAAGCTAGCAACTCTACACTCTAAACTCTTAACTCGTAACTACTAACATCTCTTAACTTTTTACTCTAAACTTTACACTCTAAACTCGTACCTCATAATTCGTAACTCATAATTAACATCGTGTTTCACACTCTTGTTTCCATATTCATTTCGCTCATAGCGCCGCAGAGTTTTCAGCCTATGCCACAGGTGGGCGATAGCTATTGGACCGATAGTATACCTGCCACAATGCGTCAGAGCTATATTAGCTATGGCGAGCAATATTTAGGCAAACCCTGGACAGTACTTCCGTGGACCGTGTTTGCAGAAAACAAGATAACTGGCAATCGCGTCAACTACGAAGCCATCTGCTTTGAGAAACGGCGACAGTTGGCGGCACTTGTTATGGCCGAAGTGATTGAGGGCAAGGGACGTTTTACTCCCGATATAATAAACGGGTTGGGCGCGTTTTGCGAAGAGACGTGGTGGGGCATTCCTGCTCATTATGGCAAGCGCATACCGCTCACCGAACTGCAAGAGGTCGACCTTTTCAATGCCGAAACTGCCAACCTCATCGTTTGGTCTGCATATATGCTACGTCCACAACTCGACAAATTCTCTCCCGATGTGTGGAAACGCATTTGCAACGAGGTGCAAAACCGCATTTTGCAACCAGCTTTGCAGCATAACTACTGGTGGAAAAAGGCTGGCATGAACTGGAATCCGTGGATATGTTCCAATTGGCTCTCGTGTGTATTGTTATGCGAAACCAATCGCGACAAACAGATGCAAGCAGTGGAGCAGATTGTGCAAGCTTTGCAAGCTTTTGTTGATGCTTACCCCGAAGATGGCGGCTGCGACGAAGGTCCTGGTTATTGGGATAGAGCTGCAGCGTCGATGTTCGAAATACTCTATTGGCTTAAGCAAGCGGGCGTCGAAGTGCCTATTACCGATAAAATGCGCAATATGGCTTCGTACGTATACAAGACTTACATTGGCAACGACTATTGTGTCAATTTTGCCGATGCTCACGACAATCGCACCCTGCAACAAGTCAATGTAGTATATCCTTTCGGACTTTTTATTAGTGACAAGTCAATGTGCCAATTCGCAGCTTACATAGGCAAACAGAAAGATATTCTGAATAATGCCGCAAAGCTCTACGACAAGAGTGGCAATTTCCCTACGCTTAGTCGCGAGTTGATGCTGTTGCGCCATATAAATATTTATAAAAATGAGTTGCCTATCGAGCCTCAACAACCCGATGTGTGGTTGTCCAATTTGCAAATCATGACGGCTCGTCGTGACAACCTGTTTGTTGCTATGAAAGGTGGCACGAATGGCGAAAGTCATAACCACAACGATGTTGGCTCGTTCATCGTATATACCCACAACGAGCCTCTTCTAATTGATGTTGGAGTGGGCGAATACACTGCCAAAACTTTCAGCTCGTCGCGCTACGACATCTGGACCATGCAGTCCGACTATCACAATTTGCCTAAGATTAATGGCGTGTCGGAAAAAGATGGTAAACAATTCGCTGCCAAGGTCTTGGATCATGGCAATGGTAAACTTACGCTCGACATAGCAGCAGCCTATCCCGAAGAGGCTAAAGTGAAGAGTTGGCTACGTTCTCTGAGTGTAAATAGAAAAGGAATTAGCATAACAGAAAAATATGAACTAACAGAGTTTCTGCAACCATCGCAGTTGATGTTCATCACCACCACAAAACCCGAAGTGGCAGTAGGCAAAGTGATGCTTGGTGAGCATAGCATTAGCTTCGATGCTCAACAGATGACTGCCGAAATTGAAGATATTAGCCATCTGCTCGACCCGCTTTTGCAAGGTGTGTGGGGCAAACAAATGTATCGTATCAAACTAACTATCAACTCAAGAAAAAACATAAATACAATAAAGTATAATATCAGATGAAGAAATTTCTAACCCTCTTTGTAGCATTTGTGCTTATAATACCAGCCATTGCTGCACCCAAAAACAAGACAAAACAGCTCACCGAACGTGAATATTGGTGCTCGTTAGCATATAAAATGGCTCAGCCTGTGCTCGAAAACATGGCTAAAGGCGAATTGCAGAAAAACATGCAAACCGAATTTTCGCCATCCTTCGACAATCGAAACCGCAAAGTGGTCTATATGGAGACCTTCGGCCGACTCATGGCAGGCATAGCTCCTTGGCTCACCTTGCCCGACGACAATACGCCCGAAGGCATTCAGCGCAAACAACTGCGCGAGTGGGCTTTGGCTGCATACAAAAACTCGGTCGATCCCGATAGCCCCGACTACCTCTGCTGGGGTGTGAGCGGTCAGAATCTTGTCGATGCTGCCTATATCGCCGAGTCGTTCATTCGTGCCTACGACCAACTATGGCTTCCGCTCGATCAACTTACGAAAGATCGCTATATCAAAGAGTTCAAAAAGTTGCGCTCTATTGAGCCACCTTATACCAACTGGTTCCTTTTCTCGAGCATCATAGAGAGTTTTATAGCTAAGACGTCGGGCTTGAAGGAATATGACGACTTCCGCGTAATGATGACTATTCGCAAAGTTGAAGAGTGGTATGTGGGCGATGGTTGGTATGCCGACGGACCTGTTTTCGCATTCGACTATTACAGTAGTTATGTGTTCCATGCCATGTATCTCGAAACTCTTCAAAAC
Organism: Bacteroidales bacterium; assembly: GCA_017539645.1. Lineage (GTDB taxonomy): Bacteria > Bacteroidota > Bacteroidia > Bacteroidales > Marinilabiliaceae > W3P20-009. The sequence continues at coordinate 67,156 of JAFYCM010000070.1, read as the reverse complement.
ATGATTGACGCCAAGGCAAATACTCGCCTCGAATATCAAAAATATTACGACCGAGCTCTCAAGCGTGCACAGAAGTTCTCTATCATTCTCGAGCGTTTCATCTCGCCCGAAGGAACCTTCCCTGTTATTGGTCGCTCAACGCCTTATCGCCTTGCTGCTTTGCAACCTTTAGCTCTCATGGCGTGGTATCAAAAGTTGCCATCTGACCTTAGCAATGGTCAGGTGCGTGCTGCTCTCACAAAGGTTATGCATCGCATGTTCGACTATCAGCAGAACTACAACGAGAAGGGTTATCTCACCATTGGTTTCTGTGGTAGCCAACCCGAAACAGCCGATTGGTACACCAACAACGGTTCTCTCTATATGACATCGCTTGCCTTTATGCCACTTGGTTTGCCTGCCGACCACGATTTTTGGAAATCTGAAGCACAACCTTGGACACAAGTGAAAGCTTGGGGCGGAATGCCTTTCCCAAAAGATCACCGCTGGGGCGACGATATTCAAACTCGTGATAGATGGTAAATCTCCTCATTGTCGTATTTGAAGCGAAGTAAATAGTATCTATAACAACAATTATTTATAATGAACTATAGAAAAATTATTATTCTGGCAACATGTCTAACGTTTAGTCTATGTATGTATGCAAAACGTTGGAAAGAAGCTGATGTTGTAGAACTAATAAACAGAGTGAATACATATTGGCAAACCAACAACAGCCCCGAAGTGCGTGCTTTTTGGGACAATGCCGCATATCACACAGGCAATATGGAAGCCTATTTTCTGACCAAGAACGAAGCCTATCGCCAATATTCTGAGAGTTGGGCCGAGCATAACAAATGGCAAGGTGCTACCGAACCCGATCCGCAAAAATGGCTCTATAAGCGCTATGGCGAAGGCATGCAGTATGTACTCTTTGGCGATTGGCAGATATGTTTTCAAACCTATATCGATCTTTACAATCTTGCCCCCGACGAGCGTAAAATTGCTCGCGCCAAAGAGGTGATGCACTACGAAGCAACTTCTGCTGCTACCGACTATTGGTGGTGGGCCGATGCGCTCTACATGGTTATGCCCGTGATGACGAAAATGTACAAACTCACTGGCGACGAAGTTTACTTAGACAAGCTCTACGCCAACCTTCTCTATTGCGATAGTATTATGTACGATACCGAAACGGGACTCTATTTCCGCGATGGTAAGTATGTATACCCCAAGCACAAAAGCACCAACGGACTAAAAGACTTTTGGGCTCGTGGCGATGGTTGGGTGCTTGCTGGATTGGCAAAAGTGCTCGCCGATATGCCTCAGAATTATAAGCATCGTCAGTTCTTTGTTGATAAGTATGTACGCTTGGCGCGTGCTGTGGCTCGTGCGCAGCAGAAAGAAGGCTATTGGACTCGTAGTATGATAGACCCTCAGCACGCTCCAGGCCCCGAAACGAGTGGTACGGCATTCTTTACCTACGGCATTCTTTGGGGCGTCAACAATGGATATTTAAGTGAAAAAGAATTTCGCACAACAATAAAACGCGCGTGGAAATACTTAACCACCACCGCAATTCAATCCGACGGTAAGGTTGGCTATGTTCAACCAATTGGCGAACGCGCCATTCCTGGTCAGACCGTCGACGCCAATTCGCAAGCCAACTTTGGAGTTGGCGCAGTGCTACTCGCCGCTTGCGAATATGTACACTATCTCCGACAATAGCATACAGTTTGGTTTTATATAGCGACAAGCCCGGCATTTCCGTCTCCCCTTAGGAATGTCGGGCTTGAATTATATTCAGAACTTACATCTTATTTATAATTCGTACATATTATGTATATGTATAACAAAAAACCGACGAAAACTTCCATATTTGAGACCTCTCAACGAAAAATCAATAAACCATGAAAAATCTAAAAGGAACAAAAACAGAGAAAAATCTCTTGGAAGCATTCGCTGGTGAGTCTATGGCTCGCAATAAGTATAGCTACTACGCATCGAAGGCTAAGAAAGATGGTTACGAGCAGATAGCTGCCATCTTCGAAGAGACCGCAGCCAACGAGAAAGAGCACGCTAAACTTTGGTTCAAACATCTGCACGGCGGTGCTGTACCATCAACTGTAGAGAATCTCAACGATGCTGCCGATGGTGAAAATCAGGAGTGGACCGATATGTATGAGCGTATGGCGCGTGAAGCCGAAGAAGAGGGTTTCACCGAAATAGCTGCTCAGATGCGCGGCGTAGCTAAGATTGAGAAAGAGCACGAAGAGCGCTACCGCAAACTCCTCAAGAACATCGATGATAAAGTAGTATTCTCGCGCGATGGCGATTGCATTTGGCAATGCCGCAACTGCGGACATATCGTTGTTGGCAAAGAAGCTCCGAAAGTCTGCCCCGTATGCGACCATCCACAGAGTTTCTTCGAAATCAAAAAGGAGAACTATTAGAGATAAAATAGGATAATACATCAAACGCACTAAAGGCGAACAGAATTGCCCTTAGTGCGTTTTCTATTTATAGTTGCAAAAAAGTTACTACTCCAATTCTGCACTATTTCTTTATCGGATAGAGGCGTAGCAAAAGCACTATCAGGCCTGCCATGAGGGCTGGGAAGATAGAAAAGAGCATCCATATCATGCTGCGCACCGATTCTTCGTCGGTGATGGTGATGACAGTTTCGCCGGCGTCGTTAGTGCCAGAGATGAAACCTGCCAAGCCGAGCAGCAACGCTACAAGCGAGCCCGAAATTGCCGTGCCGAACTTCTGCGCCATCGTGCCCGACGAGAATATCAAACCCGTCGACGAGGTGCCATTCACTTCGGTGGCAAAGTCGGCAACATCGGCATACATAGACCAAAGAAGCGGCGAATAGAGCCCCACGCCAACCGACGTAAGTATAACTATACCAACCATAAGCCATATGTATGCTGCATCCATAGGTATGAAGAAGAAAAGCACCGACGTAGCCGCGCAGATGATGGCTGCTACAGCGAACGCTTTGCTCTTAGAACCAATCCACTCGGTGAATTTTGGCGAAAGCCCGCCGAAAATCATGCAAGTAACCTCGCCAAAAGTCATAAACACCGTATAGTTAATTATGAGTCCGCTGACGGTGACATCGCCACCAAGGCAGTAGGTAATCATATAACCAGCCACGGCGTAGCGGAAACCGTTGAAGAAGTTGGTGCAAATGCCGATGAGCGTGAGGTAAATCCATGGTTTGTTCTTCACAAGATCGGCAAAGGGTTTGAACGAGAATTTCTCGGCACGGACGGGTTTGAGGCGTTCCTTCGTCATCAGGCCGCAAGCGAGCGTCATAGCAGCTGCCAAACCACCAAGGCACGCGCCAAGCACCGCATACTGATGCGCCTCAGAGCCGCCTATCATCTTCTGTAAATATGGGAACGACAGCAATGTGATAAAGCCCATTGCATACGCACCCACCATGCGAAACGACGAAAATTTATTCTTCTCGTTGTCGTCGGCAGTCATCACGCCAAGTAGCGAGCCATAGGGCACGTTGACAGCGGTGTAGGCAGCCATCATAAGTAGGTACAATGTATATGCATAAATACGCTTACCCACAGCGCCAAAGTCGGGCGTGTAGAGCAGGAATGCGAAAATCAATCCGAGCGGAATGGCGCCAAAGATGAGCCACGGGCGATAAGTGCCCCAACGCGAGCGAGTGCGGTCGGCAAGGCTACCCATGAGCGGGTCGGTGACAACGTCGAACATGCGAGCAATGAGCATCAGCGTAGCAGTGTCGGCCACGGTGAGACCGAAGACATTGGTGAAGAAGAGCGGGAAAGCTATCGACATCACTTTCCACGTGATGCCACCGGCAGCCGCGTCACCAAGCGCGTAGCCTATTTTCTCGCTTAGACCAATTTTTTCTTTCATAATTATTTGGTTAATGATAAGCGTAATACAACAATATCGTGTCCGGGAACGTCGCGACGGAGCGCAGTGGCGGTTGTGCCAAGGTCTTTATGCGCAAACAAATCGCGGATTTTGTACGTATCGCGCGAGAAGTTGATTTCGCGATTGAACTGCCCATCTTTTATATATACATGCGACCAATCGTAGTTGAGCGAGCGCGTGTTCTCGGTCATATTTACGAATGCCACAGCCCACTCGTCGTTTGCAAGCGCCTTAACCCAAATTTCAAAGCCATTCTCGTTGATGAAGCGGAAGCCTTGAATGCCAAGCGGGTCTTGGTCGACAGCGATAAGCTCCTTATTCGTAACGAGTTCGAGCGTCTCTTTCGACATTTTACGTATGTCGTTTCCAAGCATCAGCGGCGATGCGAGCATACACCACATGGCAAAATGCACGCGATCTTCGTTAGGCGTCATGCCATTGCCAACCTCAAGCATATCGAAGTCGTTCCAATGGTCGGGACCAGAATATTGACGGATGTTAGGATGCAGGCGGATTATCTGCCAAATGCCAAGCGATGCCCAGCCGCCAAAGCTCTGTTCGCAATCCCAGCAATGAGCAATATCGCCCGACACGCGCCACATGTTGCCGACCTCCTTGCCCCATAGCCAAGGCTGATTGTCGCCCCACTCGCAGATGCTGAAAAGTATCGGACGCCCAGCCTTACGCAGTGCATCGCGCATGATAGAGTATGACGCCCGCGCATCTTGCTGATAGCTAAAACCGCCATTGCCAGCGCCCGTCGAGCACCAGTCGTACTTCAGAAAATCGACGCCCCACGCTGCATATTGCTTAGCATCGAGGAACTCGTAGCCGCGCGTGCCCGGATAGCCACCGCACGTAAGCACGCCAGCGCAGTTGTATATACCAAACTTCAAACCTTTGCTATGCACGTAGTCGGCAAGCGGTTTTATGCCATTCGGAAATTTCTTTTTGTCGGGCAGGAGGAGAAGCGTTTCGGGGTCGCGCTGCATCTCCATCCAGCCATCATCAATAACTACGTACTGATAACCAGCATCTTTGAGCCCAAGTTTTATGAACAAGTCAGCCGTTTCGCGCACCACATCTTCACTGATGTCGCAAGCGAAGGTGTTCCACGAGTTCCAGCCCATAGGCGGCGTCATAGCAAGTCCCTCGAATTTCTGAGCATTGGCAGTCAGCGAGACGAGCGCCGCCAAGGCTAATAGTGATTTTTTCATACGGTATAAATAATTATTTAGTTATTGATAAGTGTAGATACGAATGCGACAAGCTCATCGGCAATGAGCGCATGTTCCTCAACGTCAGGATGATCGGCGCCGCCACTATTGTAGCTTCGCGAGAAGAAGAAGGTATGCACATTGATATTACGCGACTTGCACAAATCGGCAACTTGAGGAAGAACTTTGTGCTGATATTCAACAAGTTCGTCGTTTGCCATCGGGCTCGACAAAAGCACAATTTGCGCATCGGGCGAATGCTGCTGCACGGTAGATACAAATTCTACATACGCACCAACAAAGTCTTCAACGGGCTGAATGCCATCGTTTTGACCAAGGCAAATAAATACTATGTCAGGATTGAATGTGAATGCGTACGGAATGCGATTCTCGCGTAAGAGAATCTTGTCGTAGACCATTGGCATGGTAATATCCATATCGCAGCACGAGTGTATAAGCCCGATGCCCGACACCGATGTGAGCATATATTGCGCACCAAATGCGCGAGCCGTCTGCACACCGTAACTACTTGATGCTCTGTGCCAATCGCCCCATTTATATTCAGCTGTAGGCGTGGCCGTTGTGTCGGCCTCGGCACCGCAGGTAATGGAGTTGCCAATAAACTCGAAGCGATATTTATCCTCAGTTTGCCACTTATGAACCTCCTCTGCCTCAACGCTCAAAATGCGCGTATAGCCCATAGCCGTCTCAGAGTCGCGAACGACCATAACAGTATGATTACCAGCACGAAGAGTTTCATTAGCGCGTATATAATTAACACTATCGGAAGGCGCAAAATCTGCATTGCCAATCACGATAGTATTATAGCGACCAACGGTACGGAAACGCACTGGCTGCAGAGTGTCGACAAAAACTTCCAGATAGTTGTAACCATTGCCATAGACTTGCTCGTCCTCAATATTTACGAGGCAACCGTCGCCGCTGAACGCAAAGGTGAAATATGCGCCCGGAGCCCAGATGCGCGGACCTTGCGCCTCGGCACTATCCACACGACCTACAATAGAAATTGCATCGTCGTAACCTCCTACCACAACAGTGTGCTTGCACGATGCCAACGTCATAGCTAACAGCGTAAGTATTAATATTTTGCGTATATACATAACTACAATGATTTTATGCGTTCGAGAACTTCTGCGATAGCGCGCGAATTGTGGTACGGACATTTCCAGAAGCCAGCTTTGCAGTCGTTGTAGACGTCGCGACCTTGCTTATCGACGCGCCAAAGCCACTCGCCATATTCGCGGTCGATGAGTTTCTCGCTGATGAAGCGCCATACGAGTGTCATTTTTCGTAAATATTCCTCGTCGCCAGTGAGACGCCAAGTGTCGGTGAGTCCAACGAGGGTCTCAGCTTGCGGCCACCAATGTTTGTCGGTATCCACAACGCCGTTTACCTTTTCGTAGAAGATGGAGTCGCCGTCCCAGCCCTCGGCAAGAGTGATGTCGGTTAGGCGTTTGCAAATCGGGCGAAGCGCCTCTACCCAAGCCTCGCTGCCAATCACCTCAGCCGCTTCGATGAGCAACCAAGCGCCCTCGATGTCGTGGCCGTAGGAATCTATTTTGCTCTTCACAGCCCAATCCATATCGAAAAAGAGATTGAAATGGCCCGTGTGAGCGTCGATAATTTTCTCAGTAAAAATCTGCAACAGATGCTCTATCGACTCTTTTAGCTCGGCCGACGGCGCAACACGGTATAGATTGGCGTAAGGTTCGATAATATGCAGATGCGTATTCATCGACTTGGGCGTATTTTCGTCCTTCTCACTGAGACGCACGTCGGCAAGCGGCGTCCAGTCGGCAGCAAGCGCCTCGATATATCCACCACGCTGGCGGTCGCGGAAATGCTTTTCGATAAGATGATACGTTTCTACAGCAATATCGACGGCCTTCTTGTTGCCCGTCGCACGCGCATATTCCGACAAACCATAGATACAAAATCCAAGCGCGTAGGCCTGTTTTTTGGTGTCGAGCGGCGTGCCATCGGCATTGAGCGACCAGTAGAAGCCGCCATTTTTAGCATCGTAGAAATATTTACATAGATATTCGAATACGCGGTCGGCAGCCTTGCGATATTCGGGTTTGCCGAAGAGACGCGTAGCCGTGGAAAATGTCCAGAGCATACGCCCGTTGAGGATTCCGCCTTTGGGCGCGTCGGGCACAAGGTTGTTGAACTTGTCGCGCTCGCCATAAAATCCGCCACGTTCTTCGTCCTGCATCTGCGAAATCCAATATTGCATGATGCGGTCATATTCGGCCGTCATCTCGCTTTTGATTTGTTGCAATTCACTCATTATTATATAATTATGAATTACGAATTACGAGTTCCGATTCACTAAAACGGAGATAACCTCGTAATTCATAATTTGGAATTCGTAATTAAGTTGAGTTCTTCGAGCGTAACAGTTAAGTCGCTGTTATAGATATTGTTACGCGCTTTAGCGTCGTTATCTACTTCGAGAAATTCGCTCCAGCACATGAACCAACTCCAACCTGGCTGTTTCTTCAATATAGCTGGCGTTGGCAGTTTGCCGCATTCGCCGATAGCTATTATTTTGCCATTAGCGAGCTTCGTAAGTCTCTCGTAGTCATCCATTTGATAACCATTACGATAAAAATCCGTTGCAAGAATATCTACCACATCGTGACCAGGGAAGAAGTCGGAATAGAAGCCTACGTTAGGCGAGCCAAGTTCGTTGGCATTGAACACCCACAATAAGTTGTTGATATGATGATAGTTAGTGAGTCTGTTATAGAGCATACGATAGAGCGCTTGGTAGCCATCTTTGCCAGGACGTGCGCCCCACCAAAACCAATCGCCATTCATCTCGTGATATGGGCGCCAGATTACTGGAATCTTCTCATCTTGCAACTGTTTGAGGAAGAAGGCAATAACATCAACTTGTGCTTTCCAGCGGTTGTTGAGTTCTGTGCCTTCGGTGAGGAGTTGCTTCCACTGTTCATCGGTGAGTTTGCTCTGCACGCCATATTTGCCCTGCCACGTGGTAAAATTTTCATCCGTTGTAGGAGGAACAGCGTGCCACATAAGCGTAATTATAGCACCTTTTGCGTGCCATTTTATAGCATTATCTATGGTGCGCTGACGGAAGTTGATGCCGTCGAGCGAATTAGGTTTCGAGTAGCCAAAATCCTGACCGAAAACAACCGGATGCGAGCCATCAGTCAGATTTTCAACACGTTCCATATATATATCCGAAAAGAGCGGATAGCTATGCTGACCAGTCAAGACGCCATTCCCGCGCTGCTTATATAGGAAGTTTAGCAGAGCTTTTGCCTCAGGCGTTGCGTTGGGATTGACTGGTACCATTTGCGCCGCTGCATACATAGAATAAAACAACAGCACGGCAAGGAAGGAGAGAATTCTATTTTTCATATTTAATTGTGTTATAACGATTTATCAAAAACGGAAGTGACAATTTGAACCACGAAACACACGAAATAATATTCTCGGACATTCCGTATTTCCAATGAAACTCACAGAATCTTGCATTTTCTGTGAGTTCCGTGGTTGTACAAATCAAAACTCGTCGGCAGTAGTGAAGCTCGAAGCCTGCACACCAGCAGCATTGCGGAGATTTGGCATAGCCGTATCGCTCCACGCATAGCGTACATTCACTGGCTCGGCCACACCTTTGGCAGAGACCTCTACCCTACCGTCTTTGAGAATTTTGGCAGTTGCGCGTACATATTTACCATCACTGCCAGCCACCTCGAACCAGTCGGGAGCTTTGCCATCGGAAGTGCGCAGACCTTCGGCATTGTCGAATGTTATGTACGCCTTGTTCTTCTGCACCTCCATCTTCTTGAAGAGCGGTGCCGCATATTTATACTCCGTCTTGCCATAAACGGTGTTCAGCACAGCGTTGGCAAAGCGTTCGGCAGCCTCCATTTTGTATGGCGGATGAATATTTACGGTGTCGGAGAGTTCGCCAATGACAACCATGGCGGTGTTAGGTATGTCGAGAGCACGGCGCTGACGCTCACGAATGGCAACTCCATTGCCCGAATTGTAGTGATATGCACCAATCTGCGCATAGACGATAGGCAACTGAGCTCCAAAGAGTTCGCGCATCGAGTTTGCCCACGAGAACATCATGTCGGTGTATGCATATTGATTATCGACATTGGCTTCGCCCTGATACCACGCGAGGCAAGAGAATTTGAAGCCTTCGAGCGGTGCAACCATCGCATTGTAGGCAGCACCAGGCTTTTGCGGGCCCCAAATATTTTTAGGCAAAGTTTCGTTGGCCGTACGTAGATAGTCGCAAAACTCGTAGGCCGTTGGATTTGTCCAAACCTCAATGGGTGTACCGCCCCAGCTGGAGTTCACCACACCAACGGCAACGTTGAGCACCTCACTGAGTTTGCAAGCCATCAAGTAGCCTATAGCCGAGAAGTTGCCAACAGTCTGCGTATTAGCCACTTGCCACTGGCCAGTAACATCGTGCGAAACCACCTCCGCCGTGCGATAGTCGACAGTAAACATACGTATGTCGGGACGATAGAGATTTTTTATCACCTCTTGGCGACCACGAAAACCTGCATTCACAGTCCATTCCATATTGCTCTGACCCGAGCAGAGAATCACCTCACCAATGCCAACATTGTGGATTGCCAACGCGTTGTAACCAATAATATCAATAGTATAACTATCGTGCGAACCAGCAGGCGTATGCAGCTGCACGCTCCACTTAGCATTGGTGTCGGCGGTTGTGCGAATGGTGTCGGCAGAATTCCACGAAGCCACCACAGCTATTGGCTCGCGCGTCTTGCCCCAGCCCCAAATGGTGATTGCCGAATTTTGCTCAAGCACCATATTGTCGGAGAAGATGCTCGGCAGCGTAACTGCCCAACTATACGCCGACACGAGCAACGTAAGTAACGTCGATATTACTATTCTTTTCATTTAGTGCATATATTGTATATTATTATCAATCAGCTCATTAATTCGCTTAACCGAAGCAGCGGAAGTAAGTTCGTCTTCGGGCGTATTTATGCAGTAGTCGAGCAGTTTATCAACCGAAGTTTCTGCCACATGCATACGCGTATCGCTCGATGCATAGTATATAAGTATACGGCCATCGTCGTCTTTTATCCAACCATTCGAGAATACCACATTGCTGACGTCGCCAACGCGTTCGCTGGCTTCGGGCGCAAGGAAATAGCCGGCAGGTTTGTGCGTTACAACCCACGGGCGTTCAAGGTCGGTGAGGAACATATAGAGCACGTAACGAAGTCCGGCCGCGGTATTGCGTACACCGTGCGCAAGATTGAGCCAACCTTTTTCGGTACGTATTGGCGCAGGACCCATGCCATTCTTAACCTCGTAGATAGTATGATAAGTCTTGGCATCGATGATGAGTTCGTCCTTCACTTCAGCGTGGGTGATGTCGTTGCAAAGTCCCCAGCCAATGCCGCCGCCGCTACCCGTGTCGATAAAACCATCTTGCGGACGCGTGAAGAAGGCGTAGCTACCATTCACAAAATGCGGGAATAGCACCACATTGCGCTGCTGACCTGCGTGCGAAATGAGGTCGGGCAGACGCTCCCACGTCTTCAAATCTTTAGTACGCGCAATACCAGCGGCAGCCACGGCGCTACTTGTGTCGCCAGCGGGAGCGGTGAGGTCTTTACGTTCGGTGCAGAACACGCCGTATATATAGCCATCGTCGTGCTGCGTCACACGCATATCGTAGACGTTGGTGTCGGGATTACCATCAATTTGTGGCATAGTGATGGGGCGCGACCAGAAGCGGAAATTGTCCACGCCGTTTGGGCTCTCGGCCACAGCAAAGAACGACTTGCGGTCGACACCTTCAACGCGAGCAACGAGCAGATAGCGACCATCTAACTTTATTGCGCCAGCATTGAAAACGGCGTTGTAGCTGATGCGTTCCATGAAGAGCGGATTGGTCTTCTCGTTGAAGTCGTAGCGCCACGTCAGCGGGATGTGCTGACGCGTAAGTATTGGGTTACGGTAGCGTTTGTAGTATCCGTTTTCCGAAAAAGTGAGTTCGTTTTTCAGTGTGACGAGTTTTTCGTACCTATCGGTAACAGCGTTTTTTCTATCTCTAAAATGATTTTCTGACATTGCTTTATCTTCTATTTCTATTTTACAATTTCACTATTTATTTGATTATGAACGAGGTGCATCTTTGTGCACGACATCAGTCGATTTCGATTGGTCGATGAGCGGCAAGTCGTTCAGGCGTAAATATACCTGAGCCGTAGCCAAAATATCTTTTTCGCAATATACAGCTATGCGTTTAAGTGCCTCTTCGTGAGGTTGTTCAGTATAATAGACGCCATACACCTGCGAACCGTCGATGTCGTCCTTTGGCGTAGGTATACCAAGTACGTATGTAAGCAAATTGAGCGACGTGTAATTTTTGTAATCGCCAAAGCGCCAGAGTTCAAGCGTATCTATGAGGTTGCTCTCCCACGGCTTTTTGCCCGACATATTCAAGTTGCTCGGTATTGGCACGTTGTTGATAATCATTCTTCGGCATATATACGGCACGTCGAACTCCTTCACGTTGTGTCCGCAGATGACATTATTCGAATAGTAGGTCGACACTAACGTAGCAAAATCGGTAAGTAGATGTCGTTCATCATCATCGAAAAACGAGGTACTTACAAACGTATTGCGCCCATCTTTTTGTCGCACCCAACCAATCGAGATGCAGACAATCTTGCCAAACTCTGCGTAGATGCCAGCGCGGTCGTATATCGCATCAGACGTTGGTTTTTCGCCGTCGACAATGGGCGCAATCTTATCGGCTTTCACGTCCCAGAGGTGCTGTCCGCGTTCATCTACATCGGCATACGTAGCGAACTGCGGCACAGTCTCGATGTCGAGGAATATTATTTTGTCTAAGTCTACTTTCATCATTGTGTTATGTATTTATGACAGACGCACAATCGATATTCATAAGAATGAATAATTCGAGGTTCAATTTATGACTAAACACGCATCAAACCGCGAGAATTTTCACAAATCACATTAGTGTCAAACTTACACCATGAAATCATATCATATCGATACAATTCTGTCATGCTATTGGCTTTTATTGTCAAATGTTAATTTTTATCAATGGTAGAGTTTGACGCAATCTGCATTGGCATTCTATAATTTTGTACTTACAACGCTAAATTTGCGTTTCAGATACATAAACATACCAGACAGTGAAACCAATCGAAATGCTGCGCACCGCAACCGACTTTGTAAAGAGGGACATGTGGCGCATACATAATGAGGACCTAAGCAAACGCAATTCGCAGCTTCTAACCGTAGCACGCGTAGTGGCGTTGGCAATGCATAAATTTCAAAACGACCGCTGTGCCGACAAAGCCTCGGCACTCACCTATTACCTCGTTTTGGCACTTGTACCGTTGGCTGCAATGGCATTTGGCATCGCCAATGCATTCGGTTTTGGCGACATACTTATCGAGTCGATACGCACTTCGCTCGAAGGTCAGGAATTGATAGCCGACTACCTTATCGAGTTTGCAGATAAGTATCTAAGCAGCATGAAAAATGGGCTTTTGGCAGGCGTAAGTTTTGCCATGTTGATATGGGCAGTGATGAAGCTCATCGGACGCGCCGAATCGGCATTCAACCAGATTTGGGAGACCAAGAAATCGCGCTCGCTTGCCCGCAAATTCAGCGATTACGTATCGATAGTTATCATCGCCATCATCGCCGTGGCAGCATATAGTGGCTTTATGGTGGAGATGTCGAGCCAGATTTCCGATAGCTTCGTACTGAAGAAAGTTTGGCAAATCACCATGACCATAGCGCCATGCATACTTATATGCACTGGTCTGTCGCTCGTATACTACATATTGCCTGTCACCAAAGTGAAATTTGGTCCGGCACTGTTGGGCGGCACAATTGGCGGCATCGGTTTGCTCGCAACGCAGTTCGTATACTTATATTTTCAAATAGGTATGTCGAAAAACAATGCCATCTACGGTAGTTTCGCCGCCATTCCGCTATTCCTGATGTGGGTGCAGACGATGTGGTACATAATTATGCTCGGTTGCGAGATAGCATTCGCAGCGCAAAACTACCACACCCGCTCGCTCGACTCCGACACCAGCAAATACAGCATCTCGCTGCGCCGCAAAATTGCCTTATACATACTTACGTGCATAGTGAAGGACTTCGAGCAGAAACGCCCAGCACCAACGCCTGCACAGATTTCCGTACGATTGCAATTGCCGCTACTTTTGGTAGTAAACAACCTCGCTCGCCTTACGGAAATAGGACTAATATCGGAGATTCAGACGCACGACAACAAGAAGAACGAATCGGCGTATCAACCGGCATTCGATATTAATATTATGGACGTTCACACGTTCATATGTATGATAGAGGACAAAGGCGAGATAGATATGGGCAAAAAGATGAAGACCGCTGACTTCCAACGCATTTCCGACTTCGCCGACAAACTTACCATAGCTAAAGATTCAGAGATTGGCAGCAAACTAATAAAGGATTTGTAGCGAATGACGAAGGTTTGTATAGCCGAGAAACCATCGGTAGGACGAGAGATTGCCAACATTTTGGGCGCCACCAAGGCTAACGATGGTTATATGGAGGGCAATGGTTATGCCGTGACGTGGGTCTTCGGTCACCTTTGCGAGCTGAAAGAGCCGCACGAATATCGCCCCGAATGGCGTCGCTGGGACATACATAGTCTGCCTATAAACCCCGAAAAATTTGAGATTCGTCTCAAAGGTGACAAAGGCTGCGAACACCAATTCAACGTTATAAAGAAACTTATCTCAACTGCCGAGGAGGTCATCAACTGCGGTGATGCTGGGCAAGAGGGTGAGCTCATTCAGCGCTGGGTGATGGAGTTGGCTGGCACTCGCTGCGAGGTGAAGCGACTTTGGATTTCATCGCTTACAGAGAAATCTATCCGCGACGGCTTCAACAACCTTCGTTCGAGCCACGATTTCGATAATCTCTACGAGGCTGGTCGTGCGCGTGCCATAGGTGACTGGCTTTTGGGTATGAACGCCACACGCGCCTACACAATTCGCTTCGGCACAAACCGCCAAGTGCTCTCCATCGGTCGCGTACAGACGCCTACGCTTGCGCTCATTGTCAGCCGCTATCAGGAGATTATGCAATTCCAATCGAAAGATTTTTGGGAATTGAAAACTGTGTATAGAGATGCCACATTCACCGCATCGGCTGGGCGATTCGAGGATAAGCAGAAGGCTACCGAGGCGCTTAGCAAAGTGCAAGACCAGCCGTTCGTAATAAACAACGTAATAAAAAAGGAGGGCATCGAGACTGCGCCATCGCTCTTCGACCTCACGTCGCTACAGGTGGAGTGCAACAAACGCTACGGTTTCTCCGCCGACGAGACACTGCGCCTCATTCAGTCGCTCTACGAACAAAAATTCACTACATATCCGCGCGTCGACACAACGTATTTGAGCGACGATATTTATCCGCAGATTCCGAAAATTATGGCTGCGATGACGCCATACGCAAGTCTCACAGCGCCGCTACTCAATGCCGAAATACGCAAATCGAACCGCGTGTTCGATAACTCAAAAGTGACCGACCACCACGCCATAATACCTACGGATATTACGCCATCGTCGTCGCTATCAAGGCAAGAGAAGTTGGTTTATGACCTAATTGCACGACGCTTCATTGCGGTATTCTATCCAGATAGCAACATATCTACAACGCAAGTTATAGGTTCATCGAACGGAGTTGAATTCAAGTGCAATGGCAAGCAGATTCTTACGCAAGGTTGGCGCGTTTGCTTCCCACAAAAGGCAAAGGACGACGACGATAAAAAAGATGACGAAGCCAACGCCGTATTGCCCAATTTTGAGATTGGCGAGAGCGGACCGCACAAGCCTACACTTGCATCGAAAAAGACTACGCCGCCCAAGCCCTACACCGAAGCTACCCTACTCCGCGCCATGGAGACAGCTGGCAAGCAAGTCGACGACGAAGAACTTCGCCAACTGATGAAGGATAACGGCATCGGCCGACCATCAACGCGCGCAGCTATCATTGAGACGCTTTTCAAACGTAAATACATAATAAAAACGGGCAAGTCGCTTCAACCTACAAGCACTGGCATTCAGCTTATAAGTATACTCAAGAATGATATGCTTCGCTCGGTGGAACTCACTGGTCAATGGGAGAAAAAGCTGCGACAGATAGAGCAAGGCACGTACGATAAAGACATATTTATCAACGAATTGCGCCAGCTTTCGAGCGCAGTGGTTAGGCAAGTTGAAGAGGACAAAACATCGTCGCGCTTGCAGAACATTGCCATTGAAAAAACCAAGCCACAACGAAGCGAAAAGACCGACTCGCCAATGACTTGCCCTATATGTAACCGTCCTATTTTGAAAGGTCGCACTGCGTGGGGCTGCTCGGGCTACAAAGAGGGCTGCAACTTCCGCATACCTTTTGAATATCAAGGCAAAACGATTACCGAAACGCAAGCCAAAGTACTCGCTACGAAGGGTGAAACGGCCATTATAAAAGGCTTTTCTGTGGATGGTCACAAAGTTGACGGTCGCTTGAAACTCGATGTGAACAAAAATCTAACGTTGGAAGTTATGGAGGCTGAGGCGATAGATATTTCCGCGCTGAAATGTCCACTATGCGGTTCGCAAGTGGTGCAAGGCAAGAGCGCTTGGGGTTGCATGGGATACAAGACCGGCTGCACATTCCGCGTACCATTTGTATTTATGAATAAAGTCATCACACCAACGCACCTGAAGGTTCTCACCGAGAAGCGAATGACAGGCGTCATCAGAGGTTTCGTCGACGAGGAAGGCACAAAACACAACGGCCGTCTCATCATTGACGATAGCGGAAGATTGACGATAAAGAAGTAAGAGGAGTTAAGAGTAGAGAGTAATCGGAGATTACAAATTCACGGCAGCGAAATAGGGCATATACGCTACTCTATACGCACTGCGCACTTTTACTGACATTTCTCATTCTAAATTCAACAAAAAAGCCCCACTACCGAAGTAGCGAGGCTATAAATATCAGTCCGTCTATAAGCCGAGTTCTGTACTCCAAAGGAGCGTCTATCATTTATCTCGGATCGCAGTCACCCACGACCTCCAGCGACCTACCCCTTCCGACTTGCCCGAAGGCAACCACAACGAGCAGCTGTGTAGCAAAGCTTCGGAATATACATGGTCTTACAATCCATCAGGCGTATTGCAACTCTTGTCGCCAAGCGTTCGGTGAGCTCTTACCTCGCCTTTTCACCCTTACCACATACGTGGCGGTAATTTTCTGTTACGCTACTATCACCTCGCAGCGATCTTCCCGTTAGGAAGCATGGTGCTCTATATTGCCCGGACTTTCCTCTTACATGAAGCGATAGACCGACTTACTGATTTCTTATTCTATCTTGAATGGTGAATATCTGTCGAATTCCACCACGAATGCGCCCTTATAACCTTTGGCAATCATGTCGTTGAGTGTTTGCTCAATCTCAGTGCCTTTGCAAGGTGCCGTGGTATAGCGGAATATCTTATCATTCAAACGATACTCGTAAACTGGCTCAATGCCTTCGAAGAACGACAAATAAACCGGATAGCGGAACGCTGCCAATTGCACCACATAGTCGCGGTCGTCTACAATAGATACTCTACGACCACCAGCGCCAATGAGTGTCTTACCACCAGCTGCCGACGTTGTTTTTGCATAAGACGACGATGCGCCAAGTTTCTTTGTATTTACTACGAACGCATCTTTATAACCATTCGATCGAATTTGGTCTACATTGGCATTAGCATCGGCAAATGTGTCGTAGTCGCCTACACAATAGCGATAAAAGCCATCAGAACATACAAATTCATAAACCTTATCGAGCGATGCAAAGAAATTGGCATCTTCGGGCGGGTTGGCTACGGCAAGCAACTGTATTGAGTACTTAGGAGCGCCAACTCCGTTTTCGATGGTTATAATTTGCTTATTAGTACGTAGACTATTCATGGTAGTTTGGGCTGCGCAACTAAGCGAGGCAGCCACAAACAATATTGCAACAATCGATTTTTTCATTGAGCTAATTACTGTGTTTTACATAATCTCCTTATTTGCGAACGTCCCAAACAACAACTTCTATACGTCTATTTTCAAGGTGCTGAGCCTTATCGCAGTATTTACCACGATGGCAACGATTCAACAGATATCTCTCGCCATAGCCGCGTGGGATAACTTGGTCACCATTTACACCCTGGCTAATCAAATATTCTTGTGCTTTCTCGGCCATCTTCTGCGAGATGCTCAAGTTCTTATAGCGAACGCCCTTAGCTTCGGTATGAGCATTGAGTTTGATAACAATCGTAGGATTCTGTATCAAGTATGCAGCAAGTTTATCGAGCAAAACTTTCGACTCATCGGTGAGTTCGTTGGTGTATGGGATAACCAAACCGCCTATATCTTCGAGCACGGTGTTGTTGAACATCGGAGTTAATTGTATGCCGGTATTCTTCAACTCGTCAATCTCTTCGAGCGATGCGAGGAAAGATTTAGGTTTGAAGCCATCTTTCTTCACCGAAACGTTGTAATCGCCTTTGTCATTGACTTTGTTTCCGTCGAGATTCATAGTTACTCGACCCTGCGTATCGGTGTGAGCCGAAGCTATATATTCTCCAGTAGCAGCGTCGGTAATTGTAACCTGAGCACCTGAAATCTTAGTAGCATTGAAAGTACTTGTAACTTCTGTTGTAAATGGATGCTGAACGCTTGCAACAACTGGTTGCTCTACAACAGACTCAATAACAGGCTCTTCAATAGGCATCTCGACTGTCTCTGTAACAGGTTCTGTCAACTCTTCATCAGGCTGAGCTTCGAGTTCTTCCTGATTGAACATGAGAGTCTCCATACCCATGATAGGCGGCATCTCCTCAGCTTGGATGTTGAAGTCTTCCTCGGTAGCCTTACGCACGAAGAAGATAACGTCTTCAGCATTGTCGCCATAGTTGTTAGAAGAAAGGAAACCGCGATTAGAGTCTTCAGGGTCGATTATGTAGCAGAAGTCATCGTGGTTCGAGTTGAATGGCTTCATCATGTTCTGTACGTTCTGCCATTTACCATCAACATTATCCGCAACGAAAATATCCAAACCACCGAAACCATAATGTCCGTTAGAGCTGAAATAGAGTTTATTATCCTTACTTACAACAGGATAAACTTCGTCGCCGTAAGTATTGATATTACCACCAGCATTTATTACCTCGCCGAACTCATTCGGACCTTTGCGCTCTACGTAGTAAATATCCTTGCCGCCGTAACCAATATCATCGCGGTTCGACACAAAGTAGAGATATTTATCATCAGGCGTAAGAGCAGGATGCGCGCAGTCGTAATCATCACTATTTATAGTAAGAGCTCGCTCGTCAACCCAATCTTTACCATCGAACTCTGCCACAAAAATCTTCATGATGTCGTAATCGTCGACCATAACCGATTTTGTGTAGTATATGTATTTATAGTCGCTGGTGAAGCAAATTGCACCTACGTGATATTTCGACTGAAGTTTCTTCGAGAATAGGCGTTTTGTATTTTCTACGACCTCGCCGCCCTCCAAATCTGAGGTATACAGATTCAAGAATGGGTTACCATAGCGGTCTACGTTGCGTGAATTCTCAGATGCCGAAGAGTAGACAACTTGCTGGTTGCCCATATAATACTGAACACCGAACGACTGACCATTTTTACTCAACTCGAAGCATGGGTTAACACGATAATCGAGCTGCGAACCGTGAGACAATGCCCAACGACACGACTCAATCAAATCGTTCACGCGAATAGTGTTTGTTTCGCCTTGACCTTTCGACTTCTCGTACCAAGTAATGGCCTCTTCGTACAAACCGAATTGGTGGATAGTCGATGCATAGAGGAAAATGTCATCTCCAGACAGCGATTCTTCGAGTTTCTGGAATGAGTCATAAGCTCCGTCAATATCATTCAAGTAATACTGCGACCTTGCAATATTCTTCTTGTCATCGAGAGACAACTCACCGCCGAGTTCCAAAGCGTAGCTATAATAATAGAGCGCTTGATAATACTCGCCGTCATCGTAGAAAGCTTTTGCTCGCCTTAGCTCCTTTTTCTGAGCTGAAGCATCTATAGATAGAGCACATAAAACGAACAATGATAAAATAGCGTAAATTGATTTCATTGTCATATGAGGATTGGTCAAAGATTTTAGAATTTTAGAAATAACGCATTGAACGAATACCTGGGCGGCGCTTCGGTGAGAAGTCGAATTGCAAACCCACTTCGTGTGAACCAGCCTTAGCATAAGTTTGAATATCACTAATTGAATAATCGAATGAATACTTAATTGTCCACTTTCGGTCTATTCTGTATTCAGCCATAAATACGACTTCGGAAACCGTTCTGTATGAGAGACCTACCCAAAAGTCGTTATCTTTCATCGGCTTGAAAGAGCACGACACATCAAGCGTCAGCGGAGCTCCAGGAACAACACGAACCAAACCTGTAGGCTTTATAAGAATATCGTCAACATCAAAGATATAACCGCCATAGATATATGTATGCACATCTTTGAAGCGAACTACGTTTCTAATCTCTTGTTTGTCGGTGTCATATTTGTTCGAGAAGAACTTTGGTATACTTAGACCGGCAAAAAATTTGTCGGTATAGAGATAGCCACCAGTACCAAAGTTGAAACCGAACTTACTTATACGACCTTCAAAAACTGGGTCGCCATAGTCGACTACCATAGCTTTCATACCATCGTACAACACGTTTTTGAAACCGAGTTGTAGACCAAGAGCGAGTGTCATACCATGAGCCAATTTCAGTCGATACGAACCAGCCACATTCACAGCAAGGTTGTTGGTAAAACCGATGTGGTCGTTCTCTACTACAAGACCAAGACCTAAGTTTTGCACCGCATCAATCGGGCTGTGTACGTTGAGCGCACCAGTGAATGGAGCACCTTTGAAACCTATCCACTGTTTGCGGAATATTACAAGACCGCTAATGTTATCGCGCGTGCCATTATAAGCCGGGTTGAGTATACCTTGGTTGGATATGTAGTTATTGTATACCACCTGATCTTGAGCATTACAAATTGAGGTAACGCCAAGAGCAATTATGATTAATATATATCGAGATATTGACTTCATATTAATATCCATTTTGCACATAATCCTTAGCATTATCTTCTGAGTTCAATATATCCATGTAGTTCTTTATGGGCTGTTAAACCTGACGATTCATCTATAAAGTCTATCTGGAATACGTAGAAGTATGTACCTGAAGGCAGATGCGAGCCGACAGTAACCATATTCGATGTTGTTGACGTACCATCCCAGAACGGACAATCTACACCATATTGCGTGCCAGACGATTCATAAACTAATGTTCCCCACCTATTATATACTTTCAATCTTGTATTGTCGAATGTCATATTGCCAGGCATAACAATCTTGTAAGTATCATTTAATCCATCACCATTTGGTGAGAAAGCATTCGGTAAAGTGAACGTAACGCCCTCGATACCAGTATCCTCATTACCACAATGAACATAAATGTGCGAGGTATTCGAACGTCGAATTGACGGCATCAACTTATTCACAGCATAATATGGAATAGTTTCGGTGCCATAGAATCGAGGTCGACGTGTATACTTGAACCAACCAGATTTAGAAGAAGTTTTTTCCAAATCGAGCGTTTCCAAGTTGTAGAAACCATATTCACCATAAATAGAATCTCGAACCACCGAAGTATTCCAGGTAGTGTCATTCTTTGTGAAGTATGTATAACGAACCACCTTATCAGAATCGCAACCAAGTGCATACTCAGCTAACTTATTCTTGATAATTTCTTCAATAGAAGCAGAGTATTTATTGCTTACAGTATCATAAGCTACACTCAGAATAGTTGACTTCTCTACACCAGTCAATGGAGTATAATACTGATATGTGCCATTGTCTAACTGAACAGAGTCGCAACCTTCAGCATACTCAGCATTCAAATCAACACTTACCGTATCGACTAACGTTGTGAAATAAGTATAGCTCGTTACAAGCGTTGAATCTGATACCTGATCTACTGACTTAACAGTCTTCAGAACCTTTGTAACGGGAGCGAAATAGAACTCGATATTAGCCTTATTTGCAAACGCTGTATAACCAGTCTTGTTGCCCCTTGAATCTGCTACATACTTTTCGTATTCGTCGTCTTCTACCTCTCTCATTTCTGGAGCACCTTGAGTCTTAAGCGTATCGTTAATTACTGGCTGCCAAACAACGTCAATCTTCGAACTCCAATCGAGGTACTTATGATTGCCTTTAGAACCTAAATTAGGTACAAGGTTCTTATAGATAACGTTATCATCCTTACCCAAGAAGAGGAAGACATCATATGTAATAAGTTCATCTTCAACGAATTCAACAGTTCCTGGATAATCGTCGCAACCGGTAATATCATCGATAGCGCGAATCATATATGTTCCTTCGACGCTAATAGTATCGAAGTGTATTGACGGAACTGCAGAGCCTTTGACGAGGTTGTGATACAAATCGGCATCGGCAATTGTCTTACGCTGCAGAGCTTGATCACCAAGTTCAGCGCAAACAAGTTCGTAAGTAACACCTGCTTTAGGATTCTCAAGAACAACCGAACCACCAATCAAACCATAATTTTCATTCTTAGTATCGAGATGCCATTCTCCCTTACCATCGTCAGAGATAAACATGTAGTATACATTGTTGGTAGTATCGATAGGCGAAGGATCCATCACGATTGTAATCGTATTAGTTCTCTGCGTACAACCGGTCGTTTCGTTATAGAATTCTACATAGTACGTACCAGCATCAGCATAGTTAAGCGAATCGCCAGCGTTGAATCCCCAACCATCGAAGTACAACTCACTAATCACATCATAATCAGAGTACATTGGCACTTCCTGAATATCTTGGATTTCGTCAGCCACCATCGTAGAGTCGGCTTGTTTGTACAAACGATAGATTTCGTTCTTAACTGCACGAGAGTAGAAGAGTTTCACACCGAAGTCGCCTTCGCAATAGTGAACGTGAACGGTATCACTTTCGAAACGTACTTTACGCATCTCGGTCGTGTCGGCCTTAGCGAAGAGGCGTTGCTCGCTCATCACTGGATTGATGATTGAGAACGTGAATGAAGCAACACTATCAGCGCCGCATTCGCCAGCTTCTACACCAAGTATTACAGTGACATTACCATAATTACTGTTTTCGCCCAAAGATTCAAGTTCATAACTCTTAGGCATAAATATGTTGCTCTTAGAAGTCTTAGTCATAATGACCTTATCAACAAGAGATGCCGTAGCCGTGTCGACGGTTTGTGTAACAAACTTGAATATGTAATTATCAGCTGTTACAGAAGCAGTTCCGATTAACGAAACACTCGAGCCGATACATACTTCAGCAGCTTTTTCGGTAACCTCCGTGCCATTCAAGAAGAAGGCAAGTTCACCAGTTACAGTTTCCACAAACTTAGGAGTAACGTCAGCGCCCATTTGAACGCTATCGCAAGAAGCAGACAACGCATACACAGCCGCGTGGTCAACATTAGCAGCATCTTGGTATACATATATGCCATCGACAAGTTCGTGAACCTCTACTGAGCCATCGTTCAAATAGAAGTATGCTTTGTAAGTAATATCATCATCGTGACCGTCGAGTTCAATCTTCATCGAACCATCGCAAGAAGCAACCGTATTCACGTTGCGATTCTTAACCACATCCATCATAACGACATTGAATGTGTCGATAGGTTGCATACATGAGTATGAATCGAACGATGCCCAGATGGTGTAGACACCGCCAGAGGTCAAGACTTTCTCCATATTAGCGCCATCAGCAGTATGCTGAGCAACTATCGCAGTAGCATCGGCAATAGGACTAACATTGCCCTTCATCAAGTAGTAGGTCAAGTTAGGCAACATGTTAGCCGCGTCGTATGTAAACTGAGCAGCTGCGCCACTGCAAATGGTAATATCGGAAGTCTTACCGACTCTTGCTATTACAGAACCATCGTAGATGTCTGTAACAGGAACATTCACATCCATTGGTATTTCGCAACCATTAGCCGTAAGAGCATATACAGATACGAAGTCAACATTAGCACCGTTTAGATATGTATACGAACCTGTAGCATCGAGAGTATTGCGTTCAACAACACCATCTTTGAGTGTAATGTCAATGAGATACTTAATACCAGCCTCAGTACCGTCGAGAGCAACCACAACAGTGCCATCGCAAGAACCGGCAATTGGTTTTATGTAATGCTTCGTAGCAGTTTCTGCAACAACATTGAAGATATTCTGGTATTGCAAGCAGTTATATGCGTCGTAAGAAGCCCAAATTGTGTAAGTGTCATCGGCAACTATCTCAACTTCGAAATCTCTTACGCCATCAGCTACGATTGTATCTACAATAGCCGCAGAATTGGCATTTGGTGCATTATTTCCACGTACAAGGTAATATGTTACACCCTTCATCATGTTAGCGCTTGCATAAGTGAACGTAGCAGAGCCGCCATCGCAGATGGTGAGATCAGCAAGCGTAGCGTCTACTGGATCAGCTATTTCTGCATAAACATGAGCATAAACTGTATCAGCCATTGGCACATTGCACCCACTTGGAGTAGTTGCATAAGCCACAGCGTAATCCACATCTACGCCATTTAGATAGGTTGCAGAATACTTATTATTATCATCGAGTTCAAGAGATTGGCGAGGAGAAACAACACCATTCTTGAGTACGAACTCTACATCGTAATCTACGCCAGCATCAACATTTTCAAGGTATACGGTAAACTTACCATCGCACTTATCATCGGCAGCAAGCAAGTTGTGAACCTTTATATTATTAACAGACAAATTGAACTGGTCGATTTGCTGAACACAAGCAAAGTAGTCGTACGATGCCCAAATGGTGTAGAGACCGCTTTCCGTAAGGTTTTGAACGAAGTCCGGCGACGTAGCCTTGAATTGCATATAAGCAACTACAGCCGTGTCGACAACTTCTGGACTTGCACTACCCTTCACGAGGTAATATGTAAGACCTGGAACCATATTAGCAGCCTCGTATATGAATGTGTACTGACCATCGCAAACCACAGCATCACTCATCGCATAAACAGGAGCAATGACAGGGCTATTGGTAACCTCAATTACACCGTCCATACTTGAGGTACAACCATACTTATTGATTGAAGTAGCGGTGTATATACCAGCAGAAACTTCAGGGAATGTTATTTCACCACCAGTACCAATTACTGAGCTTATTGGCAGAAGTTCTGGATCTGCAGAAGTTTCTACAACCTTGTAGAGAGTATAAGTAGTATTTACATCGCTCGACGACAACAAGAGTTGAACGCCAGTTTCAGAGCCACAGTAATTTTCCTTGCCAACAAGTTGATATGACTTAGGAAGTGCATGAGAGACGAAATTGAAGTCACCCATTGGTGTAGGACATGGCGTAGCAGAGTTTGAATTAACGCCAATCACATAGTAAGTACCTGTCTGAGAGACGCGGATAGGATTGTTATTAGCATCTGCAAATACGTATGGATCAGTATTTACAGCGGTGTAAGCTACACCCAGTTGAATATCGTCATCATCGCCGACTGTACCTACAGCCTTCATAAGAGTATAAGTAACACCAACTTCTGTAGCTGCAAGAGTTACAATGCTACCAGGATCACCATGACAAACTTCTTTATCAACAATAACATTTTGCTGTGTTACAAACTTATCACTTGTAATATTAATGATATTAGGTAACCAAGCGGAGCAATAGCCATTGGATACTTGAATCATATAAGTACCATTGTTATTCTTGATATTCAAGAATCTATCGTGAGCAGGATCTCCAGTTGCAACAAATGGGGAATTGTTCATAGATACCTGGCTATAGTTAGCAGTATTGCCAGTGTTGTTATCGCCAGTCAAGTTCTCGTAGCGATAGAGTGTATATTTATAATCTACTACTACATCATCAACTTGGTATTGCGATTGAGCACCAGTAATAATGATGTCTTCGCCGTAGCATTCGTCGGTAACGTCAGCAGGAGTTTCGTGAGAGACAATCTCGCCACCAGCATTTACGCCATTAACCACAACAAGTTTAGCTCTACGTGTAGAGGTAAGTTCGCAAGTCAATACGCGAATACCATCTTTATTGAAGTAATCAGTCTCAGAAATAACACCGAATTCAACAGCACCAACAGCTTGATCGATAGAGAAATCGAGATAATTGTCTGCTGCGGTTTGCATCACACCATAAGTAAGTTGCAATCCAGTTGGGGTGACATAAGTGAGCTGATAACGGGCGCCTGGCGTTGTACCAAAGAGTCGGAGATTAACCGTCTCGCCTTCGCAAACTACGAGTTCAGATACCGCATCATCGCCAAGACCAATTGAAACGATATCGCTAGGTTCTTTTGAAGTTACCGTAACAGTGTCGGATAGCCACAAATCGCAGCCGCCAACCACACTCGGGATAGATACGCGAACGTTGTAATTAGCAGCAACTGTAAGTGTATCGGAGAGCAGGAGTGAAGTACCAGAATTATCGCCAAGAACTGACAGTATTTCTATGCCGTTGCGATACAAGGTGTACAGATAACCATCTTGCTGACCAGCAACAGAGAGTTCAACGCCTGGAGCATTAGAGCAGAAGAAGCCATCGTGAGTTGCTGAGAAATCGTAGTCGATAGGTGCTGCATATTCAGTAAGATCAACTGAACCATCCATAGGAACAAGACAGCCTTTGTTGAGGCTCATCACCGAATATGTACCAGCAACCTTGATATTCTCGAATGTTATTGAACTACCAGTACCAGCAAGTTTCGTAGTATCTGCACCAGAAATGATGTAATCATTATCCTTCATCAAATAGTAGGTAACTCCAATCTCAGAGCCATTGAGGACAATATTTACGCCGTCGCCAGTTGAGCAGAAGTTACCGTTAGCTGGGTCTGAATATGCGGTGAAGGTTGTCAAGTTTGGCAACTCAACTTTCACATAACCATCAAGGTCTACTGGGCAAAGGAGGCCGCCATTGTTGATATCGAATTGATATGCGACAACTTTATACTGACCAACCTTGTCGGCAACCTTGAAGTCGAGTATCGAGCCATTACCTTTTATCGGACCCATTTCCATGTCGTAATCGCCATCGAAATCGGCATCATACATAAGATAGTAGCGAACGTTTACTTCTGAGTTTGGCACGCGAATAATGCGAGCGTCTGAAACGTAGCAGTCGCTATATGTCTGATTGTAAGGAGTAATGGCAATAGCTTGCGGCATCACATATTCCGAAATGGTTACAGAGTTATTCATATCTATAACCAAACCAGGAAGTTGCGTGTAGTAAGCAGTTACGTTGTAGGTTTGAGAAACGCCATTCACGCCAGGTATTGGAGTACCAGCGTCAATAAACACATTCCATTCTACATTAGGATTGGCAGCAGTGCATTCTATTGGAGCACATGATGCGCAATTATTCAATACATATGTAACACCAGGTTGTGGGTTAGATACGCTGATAGTGATAGGACCACTGCCTTCACAGTAGTAATCTGCACTTGTGAGCACATCGCGAGGAAGAATCTCGTCGAGAACTACCACTGAAATTTCTTTCGTCACTGAGCAACCATAAGCATTCGTAACAACTACAACCATAGTAGTGTCAGTATGAATGTTGCTCAAAGTGTAAGTCGCTTGTGTATCATCGGTACTTACTTTAGTATTATTCAAATAGAACTCATACTTAGCGTAAGTATTTGGAGTAACAGTAAATATAATATCGTCACCTTCGATAGCTGTAGTAGCCGAAGCGGTGAGCGTAATGTCAGGCATTACATACGAACGAACTACAACAACTTTCGAATCGTAGCAAGTACCTACTGACATTGAATAGGTAAGAGTGTAAGTACTATAATCTTTTCCACCAGCCGATGCTTCATCGTATGGCAACGAGAGCGATTGAGCAAACGTAGCATCACTTGACGAAGAGGTAAACATCGATGTTACATCTACGCCATCACGGTCAACAGAGAGCGTGTATGCACTTGCTCCGGTAGCCGTTAGCTTCAACACATCTGAAGAACAAACTTCGTAGTATGAAGTGCTAAATGGTGCTGCATTATACGAATCGGTTTCTGCATTATATATTTCAACAGTAGCATCAGGATTAGGCGCATTCAATGTAACTATAGTGAGTTCAACTGAGCAACCATTCTCATGAGTTACAGTGAGAGTGTGAGTACCTATCGTAGTACCGGTAACATAGAACGAAGTTCCAGCCACAGCGGCGCCTCCGTCGAGTGAGAAGTTATATGTAGGTGTAGCATCATCGCTCAACGAAGTAGCTGAGATTGTCGCCGTATTACCAAGACAGAGCTGCAACGTATTACCTGAAATTACATACGGAGCAGGAACAGAGATCTTAATAGGAGCGTAATTATGTACGGTAATAGTAGTAACCTCCGAAACGCAATCCGTCGTTCCACCTTCGAGCGTGATAGACCAAGTGTCATCTACATTCTTAGCGTCATCGGCGTATGTAAACAGATATTTACCAGAACCATCAGCGGCAATTACCACCTTATCGTCGGTAGTTGTGAGCGAAGCAGCCACATTAACATCAAAGGTAAGTTTACCATGAGTAGCGCTCTCCAAGTTAAGTCTGTCGCCAGTCATACCGCCGATAACTGTGAGGTCAAAGTTTTGATCTGAACATACGTAATACTTACCGTCTCCAGCCTTAGTATAGCTGCTCGTCACGGTGAACGATGGCAACTCTACAACATTGATTGTCTTAGTAGTAGAACTTGTGCAACCAGTAGAAACCTCAGTGAGAGTTGCGGTGAGTTTATATTCTCCAGCTGTGGCAAAAGTCAAATCTACAGTTGACGTAGTCGAAGTTGGATTTGGCTGAGCAACACCATCGATAGTCAATTCGTATGAATATGTATAATCAGATGGATTAGCAACGAAATTATCTATTGCGCCATGCATAACTGAAGTTCCACTAATAGTGTAGGTAGCAGAACCATCGCGACATGAGGTTGACGCACCATCGATAGTACCAATATTCATCTGAGAGACCTCAATGGTAGTCTCCGCAGAAGAGGCTTTACAACCATTTTCGCTCGTAAACTCGAAGCGAACACGTGCATCGCTGTCAAGAGTTGAGGTAGCCCAAGCAAATGAAGTAGCGTTTGGCGATAATGTCTGAGAGTCTGCCTTCACATCGTTAACATATACATCAACATTCGCTATAAGTTGAGTACTTGTTATGCAAGTGAATGTTGCGCTTGTGCCTTTGCAAATAAGCGTTTTGTCTACCGAAACTGTCGGATTAAACTCTGGCAAATAGCTAACTGTCTTCGTTTCAGAAACCTCTTCGCAACTTGCGCTCGTAATCTTCACATATACTTTATCGCCTTCAGCAAGGTCTGTACTTGTGAAAGTATTACTTGCATTCGACTGAGCTATTACATCATTTACATAGAATACATACAAATCGTAACCAGCTACAGCGGTGAACGTAATCGCATCACCGATACAGGTTGGCATATTTGAATCCAAGCTATTATCAGGCTTAGAGAGAACTTTCAAGTTGAATGCTGTAGATGTTCCATCGCAAGTGGTACCGCCAAAATTAGCGTGAGCGGTAGCTACTATTTTGTAGTTGCCTTCAGCAAGCGTCTGAACATCAGATGCAGAGAGAATAAAATCTTCACTCGTCTGACCAGTCACACTGAATAGCGCTGTATTTGTAGCATCGTAGAGAGCGAAATCGTATGTATATGAATCAGCAGCAACAGGAACAGGAGTTACAGCAGCCGACCAAGATACAGGAGATGTAGTATTGTTACATGTTGTAGTCGAGCCAGTTACATCAACATCAACCTTGTAAACCTTGACTGTGTATTCCGACGAAGCAGCACAATTATTTTCGCTTGTGTATTCGAGGCGAATATCTGTATCTGCAACCACATTGTCGCATACATATTTATATGTGAGCGCAGGCGTTATGTCTTCATCAACAATAGCAACGCCATCGCGAAGAACTTTCACGTGAGAAATCTTCTGCGTGGTGCTCGTAACATTAATTGTAGCAGAAGAACCTTTACATACGACAGTATTATCTACGGTATAAGTAGGAGCAAACTCTGCTAAATAGCTTACTGTTGAAGGCTCAGAAGTTTCCTGACAAGTTGAACTTGCAACCGTCACTGTAACAACATCACCTGCATTGAGAGATGAACTCTTGAATACGTTTTTAGAACCAGATTGAACTGCTGTTCCATTAACTCGGAATTCATAAGAATCATAACCAGCTACAGCGGTGAACGCTATTTCATCTCCAATACAAGTTGGCATATTTGAAGACAAAGTAGCATCAGGCTTAGCGTAGATTGTAAGGTCGAATGCTTCAGAAGTGCCTTCGCAAACCGAACTGCCACCAATGTTGGCGTGAGCAGTAGCAACTATGGTGTATTTACCTTCAGCAAGTGCCTGAACTTGCGATGCGGTCAGGGTATATACATTGCTCGTTTGATCGACAATAGAGTATACAACTGTATTAGCCGAATTGTAGAGTACGAAGTCATATTTATTGGTAGCAGCAATCGTAGGATTAACCGATGCTGTTGCCGTCCAAGAGATTGATTCTGTAGTATTGTTACATGCGTTGGTTGATCCGTCTACAGCAACTTCGACTTTATACATATTAATAGTATAGTCGAACGATGCGGAACAGTTATCAGCATCAGTAGCAGTAACAGTTACCGTATAAGTAGAACCAGAAGTTGGATAAGCCAAATCATCGATGGTTATCGAAGCAGTATGTTTACCCGACAAATCGATTTTTCCAGTCGACTCTGACCAATCATAGGTATAAGTAGCAACTGGAGTCACAGTAGGACTCAATGTTACCGACGAACCGATGCAAGCCAAATCTTTGGTGCTGTTGGCGTCAGTGATAACAACCTCTTGCTTAACATAAACATTCTTAGTTACAGGCGCACTCACACAACCTTTAGCATCAGTTACAACAACTTTGATATTTACTGTGCTTCCAGGAGCATAATCATCGCCATTAAGCGTTAGAGTTGAAGCAGTTACGTCACTACCACCATTTACATTCCATACGTATGAAGCGTAATTGGTAGTGGTTTTTATAGTAGTGCTACCTGAGCTACAGATTTGGTCTTTAGAATCTATCGTAGGTACAGGCAATGCATTCACAACAACATTAACGCTCTTGGTAGTTGAGCAATTTGCAGCAGGAGCACTTATTGTCAATGAATATTCACCAGCGTCCGCTGCTGTTACATTGCTGATCGTCAAGGTCTCCGTTGTGCCTACAAGCGTAGAACCATGATACCATTGATATGTATATGTAGCAAGTGGATTCTTAACATTTGGAGACAAAGTCAACGAACCACCAACACAAGTTTCAGTTTCGCCAGAGATTGTGAAGTCTGGTTCTTCAAACATGGTTATGCCTGCATCGAGTTTTTCCCAACACAATGCATCTCCATTTACAACCAATGCATAAACGCTATATGTATGATTTGCCTTGACTACGAATTTGTCGGTAACACCACTGTGAATATTGTGAGATCCTTCAGAAACGCTACCATATTGGTCGTATTCATTTATAGCCAAAGTATGCTTATCATCTTCTGTCCAAGGCGTTACAGTTACCGTGATTGTCGCCTCGTTGCCAATGCAGACATTTTGTTCAGTAGGCGCAATCGTTATATCACCAATGCTATAAACATTTACAGTGAAAGTGATGGTATTTGAGGTACAATGTGTAGTCTGATCTTCAGCATATACGGTATATGTAGAAACCGAAGATGTAGGAGTTACGTCGTGAGTTCCCATGGTAGTTTCAGCGCCATCAGACCAGTGATATACCAAAGTACCTGTAGACGAAGTTGTTACAGTTAGAGTTTGCGAGTTATTCTTACAAACATCAAACGTTGTTTTGCTTGCAGAAATTACAGGGCTCTCATAGTAGTTAACCGTAACCGCCTCAGATTTTACTGATAGACATTCATTCGCATTCTTACCAACTGCATAGTAAGTAGTTGTTGCAGTAGGAGTTAGCGTGAGCGAATTACCCGAGCCTACAAGCGTATTAGCTTGATTGTACCAACTATATGTAACACCACTTTCGGCGTTCGTCACAGTAAGAGTGGTTGATTTTGAAGCATCGCCACTGCAAATAACATCAAGAGTAGCAGTAATTATTGGCTTAACAGGAACATCTACAACTGAGAAGGTCACCGTCTTTTTACTTTGGCAACCCGTTGTCTTGTTAGTAATTACCAATGTATATGAGTAATTACCAACTGTCAACGACGACAGTGTTTTATTGGCCGTTGTAGCTATCTCATTATCAGCATTATCGCGCCATGAGTATGAGACGTTTGGCGTAGTCGACGACGCTGTAAGTTTAACCGACTCACCAACACAATAGAGCGACTTGTCTGACGCAGCAGTAATGTTTGGCATAGGACTGATGGTCACATCGAAATCCTTTTCTGTCGAGCAACCATTTCCAGTTGTAACCTTAACTCTATATGTATACTTAGACTCAGCAGTTATGCCGAGGTTAGAGTTAACATAACATACACCGCTTGTAATCGATGCAGCAGGAGCACCAGGAGTTACAGCAGAAACCGAGTATGTATTCGATGCATCATAATCGGTAATTACACCTGAACCAGTTGTTCCATCGCACATTGTGAAATCATCAACATTCACTGTTGGCTTAGGACTCATGGTCAGCGTAATATTGAAGTCGGGGTCTACGCTACTATTACAACCTTTTCCGTCGATAAGTTTTAGATAAATCTTAACTGGCGTTGAGGCGTTT
Organism: Bacteroidales bacterium; assembly: GCA_017539645.1. Classification (GTDB taxonomy): domain Bacteria; phylum Bacteroidota; class Bacteroidia; order Bacteroidales; family Marinilabiliaceae; genus W3P20-009. The sequence goes on along the minus strand of JAFYCM010000070.1, from coordinate 35,055 downwards.
ATGCTATTTATAGTAAGTGTAGGTATTGTTGTTGTTTCCGAATGCGAGCCATCATCATCAGACCAAGACCATTTGTAGGTAAATGAGCCAGTGCCACCAGCAGTGCTCGCTTGCAACGTAACCGACTGATCTTTCTGGCAAAGCGTCCATGATGAAGGATCTATCTTAGTTACGTATGGCAGAGGATTGACAGTAACCGTAATTGATGCCTCTTTCGACGTACAACCCGTATCGTTATTCTTACCTATTATAGTATAGGTAGTAGTTGTTGTTGGCGCTACGGTATATGTCGATTTATCTCCCGTTGTCGATTCCGTGCCTCCAGCAGGCGACCATGTAAATGTCGTACCAGCAGAAGCTTCATGTTTCGATTCGGCAGGAGTATTCGAGATTGCCTCTAATGGGGTAGACTCACCATAGCAAATCTCAACATCGGCACTCGGTGTAATAACTGGGCGCGCATTTACATAAACTGTAGTTGCTTCGGTAATATCACAACCATCGTTCGACACTGTGAACGAAAGTGTTTGATCACCAGAGATGCCATCAGCAAATGTATACGAACCAGAAACACCCGTTGCGAATTCAGTACTACCATATTTCCAACTGAATGTGTAGTCAGAATAGGTTTTACCCTCAACAGTAGCTGTTGGATATATAGTGCCACCCTCGCATATGTCTGATAGGGTAGGCATTGTAATCTTTGCCTTTTTCTCTTTTACCGTAACAGTAAAAGTGCCGGTTTTCGTACAATCTGCACCATTAGAATCGGTATCTATTGTCGTATAATGGAATGTATAAACAGTGTTTTGACCATTTATAGATTTCAACTCCCCAAGCGAGAATGACAACTCGCTACCTCCCGAATCTTCGCCAAAATCCAAAGTAGTAGCATCTTGATCATTTGTCGCTGTAAGCATTATTTTGACTTCAGTATAGGCGTATCCATCTCTTACAAAAGAGAATGCTACAGTGCCTTCATCTTCATCGCAGACTTCAAATGCATTACCCTCAACTCCATTGAACTTCACCGTAGTATGTATAGGAGCACTATACAGAACCGCAAAATCAGACATACGTACCGAACATCCCGAGCTCAAGTACACGTATGGTGTAAACAAGAAGATATTCGTGTCATCGCCTGAGGTCATATCTGTAACATCAAACGATGTTGCATTATCCTTATACACCGAAGTAACGCCCGTCATTGCATCTTGCAAGCGCCAACTATAAGTAGCTTTATATTCATTTCCTTGATAAGAAACATTCGATTCTGCCGTAGCAAATGGATGGTCTGAGTTTCCTATCGAGATTGTAAACTCATCACCTTGACATACCGCCAACTCATATGCTCCTGTTCCATCATTTAGAACAAATTCATCATTCAAATTTTGCACAGTAGGAGCACCAACAACTTCAAGAGTGAAAGTTTCAGTCACTTGACCAGCGCCAGTACCCAATACGACAGTAAACTCAAGCGTTTGACCCAAATATTCTGTAGGCAAGCCATACGTAGGGAAGATTGCTAACGTCTTCAAACGTTCCTTCGAGCCAGTACCTGTTGTCTCATAAAAGAAGTAACTACCGAGAGTTTTTGATATATTATCAGATAAATCAACGCTTTCACCTCCTGCATAAATTATCCTCGCTGTTATACTCTGAGGCTTCTTACCAGTATAGTAGTTACTATAGTCGACATGACTACCTTGTGATTCACCATTTGAAAATATGTAAACCGCATTATTCTCCGCAGTAAGAGACACATCATAGCATTTAGTTCCAAGATTGAACTGCGCAAATGAATCAATAGCAAAAAACAAGAAAAGAACTAACGAGAACAGTCTCACGATAGCCGATATTTTCGTTTTGCAACTCATAATCAATTGATATATATAGAGTTAACTTTATATTTTTCGTAATTTGACAGAAATAAACATGCAAATTTACTCAAAAACTATTATTTGAAAGGATTTTTTACAAAAATGTCCCTATTTATAGGGCTTGTGATAATATCCATTACTATTTTTTTGAATAATTATAGAATCGTTCCCATCAAACATAATGCATTGTTTTGACCGCGAATGCGCAAAAACGCATCTGCAATTTAGAGGTTTGCTTTCGCCAAATTATTCGTTTGGCAAACGCAAATTGGCTCGTATGCAATACTCATACCAATCTGTATACGTATGAGTTACGAGTTACGAATTGTATGTATGCAACAAGACGAATGCGCCACTTTTAGCGACATCATCAAGTCATTATCCATACTAGTAATTGGCAAATTTTGAGTTACGAATGGCGTGCTCTACCCTACTCTTCAGAAATTTCTTCCGTCTCTATTTCGGCATCGTCTACCACATCATTCACTTCGTTTATACCAAACTGTTCGAGGAACTTCTTGCGTTGCGAACCAGGAGCAAGCGTATAGGTATACTTACGCGAACGGCGATCGCGACCAGGAATGGCCTGCAGTTTCTGATTGAAATCGGCACTCGACGAAAGCACCATCATTGTGTTGCCCATATAGCGGAAATAGTACCAATGGTCGTTGCCAAAGGAGAGCAAAATGGTGAATTTACTTTGCGTAGGGTTGGCTCGATTTACAAATTCGGCCTGCATCTTCACTTTGCGCAGCACGTTTCGATTGCGCATCATCATGAGGTTAACCGTGGTGTCGCAGATGTATGCCTTCTTAGGTGTATACCAGCGGAATATCAAGTTGTTGAAGGTGAAGATAGAGCCTTCGGCAGGTAGTAGTTGTTCTTTAGTTTTTTCATTCTCTATAAGTCCCGTGTGGCGCGTCTGCATGAGCATCTTGAGCACAGCAGTATCTTGTATCACTTCACCCAAACGGCGTTCGTAGAGCATAGAGTTGGTGTCGGATGCGCACGAAACGGTGGCATTCTCGATAATATCGTTATAAATATCGGTAACAAGTTCGTTGGCAAACGGGAAGTCGATGTAGCTAAGCATATTGGTAGTAATAATGCCATTAGCACGATCGTCGTTGATGTCGCCAGCCGATTCTACGTTGAAATAGTCGTCGCCAGTGAGCTGCAAATCGATTTTACCAAAACCAAATATTCTATCCTCGTCGGGCAGATAGCTTATGGACGAGCCCCAACGCGCAAAGTCGTCACGTTTCTCAGCCGTTGTAATGGTGTAGCCAGCACCAAGGCGTCCGAAGCCACTTGCGTGATAATAGAGTTCGCCATGCGAGCGCAAAAGCGAGTGGTCGTTTGGATGCTGATGACCTTCGAGGAACGAGCTATATACATGCATAGAGTCATAGTGCACGAGGAAATCTCTATGTATCTCCGAAGCCGTGTTCATATCGACGGGCGCATTAGTTATGCGATCGCCGATAGGAATAACCACCTCAGCTGGGTTGACGAGCGACTCGAAATATACATAACCTTTAGGGCCATGCTCCGACTGTTTTAGAAGCTTAGCTCCGCCATTGAAGAATAGGAACTGACGACCAGATTTAATCTGCATTCCGCCCTTGAAACCGAAATAGTGGTTGAAGGTGAAGTTGGCATCTTCTGATACGCGACCATTGGCCACCGTAGAGTCGTTGTCATCAGTATGTATGTCGCTCATAAATACTCTATAGACATCGCCCACGGCATTGAAATAGTTATAGTCGCCCGAAGCGTGGTATTTCTTAGCTCCTTCGATTTGCGTTTTGGCATTGAATATCACGTGGCGTGAGTTTTTCGACTCGAGCACAAGTTTCGTGTTGAGTAGCATATCCATCTCGGCATTCTTACGTATGGTGACGTGTCCAGCAGTATCGAGCAACACATCAACATCGGCAGTATTGATATGCTTAACCTCTTCGCACGAAAGAATACCATTGGTATTGTCGTAATATGCCACTGGCACAAGGAAGTTGAGCGAGTCGCGGCGTTCTTTGGTACATACGAAACGGTTACCCGACGAACCATGTTCACCAATCACAATACGGTTATTCTTCATATCCCACGTGAAGCGGTTCAGCGTAGTTATGTAGCGCACAAGGGCAAAAGTCTGGTTGTTACCAACGCCATTGGTATAATAAGAATATGACTCGCGCTTATTGAAATCGACGAGCGTGTGCATACGAGTTGAAGAGATGGTATTGTTCATCTCAATGGACTCTTGGCAAGCTGCATCGAAGATGGCATTCTCGCGTAGAGCCATATTATTGAACATCGTTGTTGGTCGGCTCTTAGCAGCGGCATCATACGAATCGACATTCGAGCGATGATAGTAGCGGTCGTCTTTATTCTTGATAATATCGTGACGCAAGCCACCGAAGTCTATCTGGCGCGTGTTAGTTTCGTCATATTTATAGGTAGCAAAATATGTAGAATCGGACTCGATAGTGCTGTGCGAAAGCGTCATGGAACGAGCTTCGATATTGGCATCGAGGATGCTTGCACAACCCGAACCGCCAAGACCTGAAGGCGTGACCACAAGTTCGCCATCGAGCAGACAGTCGTAGCCGCTATCAGATTCTGGATTTTTATACAGACGGAAGCGCTCATCGGTATTCGACACGCGTAACTGGTCGTTGGCGGGCAAGAAGGTAAAATCGGTTTCTGCCACGTGCATCTTCTCACTTTTATCGGTATAGGCAAACTGTGGGCCGAGGTCGACATCTGGAAAATATGGTTCTTTTTCGGACTTAGTGACCTTGAAGTCATACGTATAGGCAAGAGCGCGGTCTGGCAAGAGAAGGAAATCTTCGCTGCGGCTGCGGCTGTTGATATAGGTAAAATCGCCACCTGCACGCAAACCGAGGTTACTCATATCTACATTGGCATAGAGGCGAGCCTTATCGTTGTAGAGCGGAAAGCCTTCTTCGGTATTACTCTCGACGAAGCCAAGCGAATAGAGATGTTCGCGGTCGCGCACAACGAGTTGCTGATCCAAATCGGGGATAATGCCCGAGACGAACGTTCCCTTCATTGGTAGCGTATCGCCTGAATGGATATGGTTGAAGCCCGAGAATGTGAACGTATCTACACGGAAATAGAAGTTTTCGCGCTTATACATACCACCTTGAATCGAAGGATCGTCGTAGTATACGTATGCCTCTTTATCGGTCGTAAGTCGCGGGAACTCAGGATAGTATTTCTTACCCGATTTGTTATTCGGATTATCTATTTCTATATGACCAGAGAAGTTCGAAAGCGTGTTTGGCACTTCCACCGTAAGCAATCCGCCACCTGCAAGCTTTTCGTTCGTCTCGGCCTTTATTTTCATATTATCGATATTATTCAAATCGATACTGAATGTGTTGTAGTTGAAGTAGAACGCTGCGCCAGTGAAGAGCAAATCGCCAGCACGCACACGACCGTCGAACTCAAAGTCGAGGTCTTTTTTGAGTTTCAGTTGTCCATTGTCGGGGTAGATAGCCACATCGAGCATCTCGTTTTTCGACACCTGTACGCCAGCCACGCCATTGAGCAAGATGTCGTAGTTCTTCAGGTCGAGGATGCCATTCGGTTTGATGTGATCAAACGGGTCTTTGGCATCGTGGGTTTTCATGTAATTAGAAATCTTGCGCTGATCGTACGAACGCAAGTCGGGAATATCTGTAACAGACTGAAAACGAATAACATCGTAATCCTTCTGAGCGAGCTTGAACTTCAAGTAGTTGAATAGTCGCGGACGAGGCGTTACGACGTCTGTATTATAATCGTAGTCGACGAAGTTGGCATAGGAGAACTCCATAAACTGTGAGCGCAAGCTGCTTTCGGGCAATTGTCTATAGGCAGCAAAATCGGCCACAGAGAACGGATTGCCGCCGTTGAAGCGATAGAAATCTGCAATGTGCTGAAACGGATGCTGGAATTCCATACCCTGAAGTTGATTGTAGTAGTCGTCGGAATAGTAGTTGAGCGACTCGAAATTGGCTATACCAAAGGCAGCATCGCCCACCATTTTGAGTTCCATCTCGTCTTTGGTCATATCCCAGCTAATATACTGAGCATCAATATTTACATTATGATAGCTATCGTAGTAATATGCATCTTCCAGATTTTCGCCCATACGTATTAACTCCACAAGGTGATTGGCATCTGAGAAACGGAATCGCACACCAGGATGCTCTATCACGCGGTCGGCAAGCTTCATACTTATCTCAGCCGACGATGCATCGATACCTTTTTTATCTACGTTGAATGCGTAGGCTTTGGCTACTATGAATATGGTGTCTTCTCTATAAATATCCACTTCGGCAGGCTCATCATTCACGCCACAACCTTGGAACGTAGCGCCCTCTTGACTGAATCCGCCGTGATAATCGAGATTTGGAAATATTCCAAGTACGTCAACTTGGTTGTGGGTGGTGAAGAATTTCGGATACATACGCCCAATCTTAGTGGAGCGATTCACCACTTTGTGTTCAAGTCGGCCATACATAGGATCTTTGAAATAGTCGAGATTGACGAAGCTCACACTATCTATGCGGAAATCGTGCTTGGTGAGGTCCACCTTGTAGGCACCGAACTTTGCATAAGTCTCATTTACAGGCAAATCGCACTTTTCCCACGTAACTACGCCGCTCGTGCCATACCATTTCTTCTCATCGACATCACAATAGCCAACGGTTTGCACAATATCTATACTATCATTTTGCGAAAGGCATACAAGACGAATCTGATTATTGTAGTGAAGCAGCAAGTGGCCGTCTCTATTTTCGAACTTAGGCACACCGCCCGTCACATGCCATTTCGACGAAGGCGACACGCACAAACTTCCGTCGGTCAGATATTCGCGCGTGGCAGACATAAAACGCACCACAGCACGCTGCGCATTGTTTTTCTGATGCAACTTATCGTTGAGCACCGACTTCCACACTTGTCTATTTTCGCCCGCTATCATAGTGTTGTTATCCATATCTATGTACGCACTCAGCACATTGATAAAATCTGGCGCTGGGCGGGTGCGCATGCGTTTGAGCGCATTACTTATATTTATGACATCACCGCGCCACTGCTCATCGGCATTGGGATTGTACATATAATCAGTGAGTTTGGCAATGAAATTCTTTGCACCAACTCGGTCAGTTGCGGTTTTGAAAAACTCTTCAACTTGCTTCAGATACTCTTCAGTGTCAGACGGGAAATAGTCGCCCGCAGCTTGTGTGTTGCTTTCGGTGTGGAAACATAGCGGCAGCAGCAAAAGCAAGAGAGCCACTGCGCCTATTCTATGATATTTATGCATGTTTATAATTATTTTTTTACAAACACTATCGACATCCAATCGTTATCGGCCAACTGCGACACGCGCACCAAGCCAAATCTTTCAGCATCATCGGCAACTATCTGTGCATCAGCAGAATAGAAACCACTAACGACAAGTTTTCCGCCCTGCTTTAGCATTCGAGCATAATCGGACATATCGTGAATAAGTACGTTGCGCATAATGTTGGCAAGCACCAAGTCGAACTCACCCACAACATCGGAAGCCGTGCCTTGGTTGACAACAATATTACTAATATTATTGAGCACAGCATTATGTTTTGTATTCTCCACCGATGCCTCGTCAATATCCACAGCTACCACCGACGCTGCCCCACGCTTAGCTGCCACGAGAGCCAGAATGCCAGTTCCGCAACCGATGTCGGCAACGCGCGCACCACGCAAATCGCACGTGAGCATATTGCGAACCATCATGCAAGTAGTCTCGTGATGCCCCGAGCCAAATGCCAATTTCGGATCAATCACAACGTCGGTTTCCACCGCAATAGGCTCATACATAGGACTATGTATATAGACCTTATCGTCTACGTTGATAGGCGAAAACGATTCAGCCTCCCAAGTGCTGTTCCAATCTTGATCTTCTATCTCGGCAGCCGCATAGTTCATAGCCACATGGCTAAACTCCTCGCCCATAAGCGATAGCACATCGGCATAAGTATCGGCAATAAAGTTATGCGTGTTGAGGTCGTTCCAGACGGAAGTTTGCACATAGCCATCGAAACCATCGGCAGTATCTTCGAACACGTCGAAACCATTTTGTCCGAGAACAGCCTGAAAAACTTCCGAAACCTCCGAAACATACGGATTGAGCGATATAGTTAATTTTGTGTAGCGCACGTTAGATTCTAAAAAATGATGATAGGTGCGAAATTAATGTAAATTAGTGGTCTAAATCATTACAACTATGAAGACTTTCCGTTGGTCTACATTAGCCACTCACGTAGGCGTTTGGTGTGGCATAATACTATTCCCTCTGTTGCTTCAAATCGAAGACGAATCGCTCAACTCTCGATTTATGAGCCACTTATGGGTTATGATTATAAGTATAGCCATAACCTTCTACATCAACTATATATGGGTTATCGACCGATTTTTCTACCGAAAAAAATATATCCACTTCATAGCTATAAACGTGGTTGTGCTGCTATTCTTGCACGTGTTTCAGCAAGGAGCGGGCAGTTTTATCGACCAAATGCGCAATAGAAACAAGCAAGAAGTAGTTGACGCTCGCACGCTTGAAAAGCCTGAACGCAGCAAACTTGCAGCTAATGATGCGCCTCCACAACCCGAAATTCGTCCTGCCGAAACGCCTCAACCTGAGAAGAAACAGCGCAACAGAGCCTCAAGCGGTATGCGAAGCATTTTCTTCTACAACGAACTGATAATATTTGCATTAGGCGTAGTTGCATCGCTTGGAATAAAACACAATTCGCACATCAGCGAAATTGAAGAAGAACGCAAACGGCTTCATTCAGAGAAACTTGCATCGGAACTTACAATGCTCAAGTATCAGATGCAGCCACACTTCATATTCAACACGCTAAATAATATATATGTACTTATAAGTAAAAGCCCAACAAATGCGCAGAAAGCCGTGCACAGCCTCAGCAAAATGATGCGCTACATCCTCTACGACAACACAGCCAACTACATTGCGCTCACAGCCGAAGTGGAGTTTTTGCGTAACTATGTAATACTTATGGGCTTACGCTTGAACGACAGCGTAAAAGTAACGTACGACATCTCAGAAAATATTGATGGCGTAGACATTCCGCCGCTTCTGCTCATCCCGCTGCTCGAAAATGCATACAAACACGGCGTAGTTACTGGAAAACAATCGTTTATAGACATCTCGCTAAAGGTTATCGACGACAAATTGCAATTCAGCGTAACTAACAGCTTCACCACGCTACCGCAAGAAGACCGCAGCCACTCTGGCATCGGGCTAACCAACTTGCGCAAACGCCTATCTATCCTCTACGGCAACAAAGCCTCGTTCGTTTCGGGCGAAACAGACGAAAGCACGTACACAGCAACACTCTCAATACCTATAAACAACACAAAAGCATGACCACAACAATAAACACTCTCGTTGTCGATGACGAACCACTCGCACTCGACCTCGTTCGCTCATACGTAGAACAGACGCCATACCTTACGCTCGTCGATTCGTACGACAACGCTAAGGCTGCCTTCGACCGCATTCAGCAAGGCGGCATAGACCTAATTTTCTTAGACATACAAATGCCTGGCCTTTCAGGACTTACACTAATAAAGAGCCTCCAAGGGCAGAATGCGCCAAAAGTGATTTTCACCACAGCGTTCGACAAATATGCCATCGACGGATTCAAACTTTCGGCTGTCGACTACCTTCTAAAGCCTTTCGACCTTGACGAATTCCTTGCCGCAGCTGCCAAAGCTCGCAACCTAATCGAACTTGAGCGCACCGCAGCTAACAACGTCAACGCGCCTCAGCAACCGGTGCAAGAGCCCGCGCAAGAAGAGGGCTATTTCTTTGTGAAGAGCGAATACAAACTCGTACGCATAAATATCCCAAATATTCTCTACATCGAAGGGCTCAAGGATTACATAAAAATCTACCTCGAAGGGCAGCCAAAGCCTGTGCTAACTATATACACGATGAAGGATATTGAAGCACGCCTGCCGAGTCCGCAATTTCAGCGCGTACACCGTTCGTTCATCATAAATATTTACTACGTACGTGGCATCGACCGCAACCTCATCTTGCTCTCTGGCGACACCAAAGTGCCCATGGGCGACTCGTACCGACAGAACTTCCTTGATGTGATTAACCACAAGACTATATAACTATGAATACCGAGCAACTTCTCCACTTCGTTTGGCAATACAAACTATTCTACAACAACGAGTTGCAGACTACGAGCGGAGAAAAAGTTGCCATCATCAACGTAGGTATTCTAAATACTGATGCAGGTCCGGATTTCTTCAACGCGCAAGTAAAAATTGGCGACATCACTTGGGCTGGCAATATAGAGATTCACAACACAACAGACGATTGGTATGCCCATCGACATGATAAAGATGCGGCGTACAACAATGTCATTCTGCACGTTGTAGGCAAGAGTTCGGGGCGCACAATTGTCGACAGCAAAGGTCGCGTAGTGCCCGAGATGGAGCTGAAATATCCCGAACAGATTGACAATAGATATGCGCATTGGGCAAATGCTTCGGGATACGTACGTTGCGGCGGATATATGCCACAGTTGCAAAAACTTACGCGCGACAGTTTCCTCGACCGTCTACTTTTCGAGCGCATGGAGATTTTGAATGAACGCGTAGAATCACTTCTCAACAAATTCAATGGCGATTGGGCACAAACGCTTTTCTGCCTACTTGCGCGCTCGATGGGCTTCGTGGTCAACGCCGAAGCGATGCTCGCCATGGCTCGCAGAACGCCCGTAAGTATTCTAATGAAGCACGAAGAGCCCATTCAACGCGAGGCGCTTTTGCTCGGACAAGCAGGAATGTTGTCTACAGAAGCTGCCAAGAATGAGGCGGACGAACATCTGAAGTTGCTACAGCGCGAATATGAATTCTTGCGACTAAAATTCAACCTCACGCCCATCGACGTATCGCTGTGGAAACAACTGCGCTTGCGACCATCGAACATGCCAGCCATACGTATTTCGCAACTTGCAGCCATCGTTGGCGCCATTGGCAGCAACTTCGAGTCGGCGCTACTTAGCATGGACGTAAAATCTATCATTAACAAGCTGAACATCAGCGCATCGAAGTATTTCGACAATCATTACATAGTTGGCAAAACCTCAGACTCAAAATCGGAGAAACACCTTGGTATGCAGGCGCGTAGACTCATAATTATAAACACTGTTGTGCCATACCTATTCGCCTACAACCATCGCTACGGCAACACCGACGAACTCTACAACACAATAAATATGCTCAAGGCCATACCTACCGAGAGAAACAGCCGCCTCGAGATATTCGCAAACTATGGATTGAAGCCAGAAAACGAGGGCGAAGCTCAAGCCCTACTACATCTTTACAAGGATTATTGCCAGAAGCACAAATGTCTCCAATGCCGCTTCGGATTGGAATTCCTAGCACAGAAGCCACACGAAAACTAATCCTCGCACAAAAAACACTGACTGATACGTGCAAAATTATGTTCCGAGACCTCGGTGGCGGTTGCGCATCTTGCGAAACTATGTTCCGAGACCTCGGCGGGGGTTGCGCAACTTGCGAAACTATGTCCGGAGACCTCGGCGGGGGTTGCGCAACTTGCGAAACTATGTTCCGAGTCCTCGGCGAGGGTTGCGCATCTTGCGAAACTATGTTCCGAGACCTCGGCGAAAATTTCCGACGTTGAAACAGAGAGGTTTGCGAGTTTTTGTAGCTATTGTATGAAGAGTTTAGTTATAGTGCAAGGCAGGAGCCTTGCTTTTAGCTACACCGTAGGCACAGCCTACGGAGAACGGGGGTACGCCGAACTGGAAGCAAACAATATAAAAACATAAAGATGTTCATACTGACAGTTTGTCTATCTAGTACTTCTCTAAATAATTCTGCCAATTTGATGGGTATTCTCTTTTGGCATAACTACTTATATGCTCTGGTATTTTTGACGAAGAATAGTCCAGACCATGTTCCTTCAGATAATCAATCACTTTATATTTGAATTTATGATCTTTGGAGTCTAATTCGGGGGTAACACACCTTAGGCGATATAGTATATCATCCTTGATATTATCCTTTTTATCGTATTCGCTAGACCAATCATACCTAAAGTCGCATCCGTGTTCCAAAAGAAATAACGTTGTCTCCATATCATCAAAAATAAGTGCATTGCTCAGAGCTGCGCTATCATTCAAATTTGCCCCATACTTCAACAGCAATTTCACTTTCTTTATGTTTTGATCAAAGTTGGTACAACTTATTGCAAGCTCCAAGGCGCTGTTTCTGTATGGTACATATTTCCCGAAACCATCCTTCGTTACTCCTGTACATCTGCTATTTGGATTACCACCGTATTTCAAAAGCAGTTCTAATATGTGAATTTGTTTTTTATACCTATGGTTATATTCACACGCCAAGGTCACAGCATTACTACCGTCTTGTTTTATTGAATCACAATGTACATTGGGGTCTGCACCTAAATCCAGTAATGTCTCTACCGATGTTCCTTTCATGTTCATAACTGCTATATGGAGCAATGTTTGACCATAATTAGGCTCTTTGTAGTCTACAGGGATGTTGTTAGCTATTACCTCTTCTCTGATATCTTCTACATCTTCGCGTATTACGGCTTTGGCTAATTTTTCTGCTATCGTTCCATTAAAATTGCGGTAATCCATGCCTATATAATGACGATCTCTATTCGCGTCACACGAGGCTATAAGTACAGATAATAGCAATATTGCAAAGATTCTCATATTTTCCTCTCCAGTTGGACGTTGGCTGTGCCTACGTCCGAGCTAAAAGCAAGGCTCCTGCCTTGCGCAAACAGATTGTCCGCGCAGATAAAGCCGAATATGCTTATTGATAGTATTTTATAGAACGAATTCATTGGTTATTTGTAGCCTGTATGTATTCTAAACTCTACGCTCTACCCTCTCCACTCTACCCTAACCTTACAGCTTCAAATTGAACTGCGCACGGATGCCAAATTTAGGTGCGCCGGAGATGTTATGATTCGTCACACGCCAAACAGCATCTACGCGGAAGAAGCGCAGAATATTGTCGATGCCTACATTGAGTTCGAGATAGCTACCATTCACACCATTTACCTTTTCGGGAACGTCGAGAACTCGCAGATGACGCTCGTCGAAATGGCCAAGCATAGCTTTGAAGCCAACCACTTCGCGCAATCCTATTCGACTCGCACGCGGGATTAGGTTTATGAGGCGTCCGCCAAGCGAATAGTCTGCATACATATATAAGTATTTATCGTTGACGAACTCGAGGTAGTTCATAAGGTTGAAATCGTAGGTATAGAATCCGTAAGTCTTGTTGCCACGCGGTATTTCGAGCATGGTATAGGGAACAGGATCGCCGAAGAACATACCGCCCTCCACGGCATACCTGAGTTCCGTCTGACCAAAGAATACATCGTGCTTAAACGACGTATGTATGCGCGCATAATCACCCTCCACATCGCCAGCCTTTGTGCGACCTGCAGCCATAACAAAATGCACCACTGGATAGTCGGTAGACATATATATACGCTGCACACCAGCATCGATAAACTTCTCTTTGAAACTGTAACGTGTGTCGAGAGAGACCTCGAATCGCTTGAGGCAGAAGACGTCAGCACCATTTTGCGTAAACGGATAATACTTAGGCGAATATTGCCATGTGTGATTCACCGACAACTTCGACGACAAGCCCGTGCGCCATTCGTGATCATATTTGAGATTCAACTTCTGTTCGTACATAAGTTCATCTATCTCTTCGCGCTTGAAAATCTGCGCCACGATATTGGTTTCGCTGGTGGTGAGCATATTTTCGTAGAGATAGAGAATATTCTCGTTCTCGCCAATCTTCACGAGACGGTCGTAGTAGTTGGCATCTATCACTCGGCGCATGTTAGAGTCGAACTTATAGCTGAGGCCACCTTGATACGTGGGGCGATGATTTTGGATGCCATAGCCGAGCACCGTCATCACAGTCCAATTTTCGCTAATTTCTTCGCTCGTACGTACGCCGCAACCAATGTGAATGCCCTCAATTTTGTTAGTATTGAACATCTCGGTGTAAGGGCCTATCTCGAAGCGCCCGGCGTCGAAATAGCCAGTCATAGCGAGCTTCACCATACGACTGAAAGCCTTGACTGTCTTCACGTTATTTATGGAATCAATCGACTCCATCACTTGCGTCTCCTCCTTGCTGAGCTCTTGGTGACGGTTCATATTCCAGAACGTAGAGTCTTGATTTTTATAGTTCTTCGACTTTTGTGTTTCGTATGCGAGCGAACGATGGCTGAGGGCAAGCGGCGAAAGGTTGTTGAGCTCCACATCGCGCTGCGAATTGAACATCTTGCACATCACCTCGAGGCGTTTTTTGCTCGAAGCCACTGGCATATAGTCGATATGCATCTCCATATTATTGGTATCGTAGAACGGCAACGAGTCGCCAACAAGCTGGTAGGTCGATGTGATGTTGAACTTCTTCACGAAGTTGATATTCGTATTCTTAGGCATCTCAGCGTCGATGCGCTTTATGGAGTAGTATTTCGTCTCAATATCCATAGTACCTATGAACGTGAGGTTGCCTTCGGTCTTCGGGCGATACTTCACCGTGTATACTTTCACGCTATCGGCGCCTACGTACGTACTATCGGTGATGTAGTATTTATAATAATTAAGCGCATTGTCGGCAATCGGACTGACGAAGCTCGCGCCGAGTAGCTTCACGGTGTTGTCGTAGAAAGAGACATCTACATCGAGCGAACTCGAGAATCCGCCTATTTCGTACTGCTTGAAAATATCTACGCCGTGGGTTTTGTCGGCAATGATGGTAGAGCGCTGCTTGGTAGGCGCTTTCTGAGTTTCGTTGCGCGAGATTGTTTCTGAAAAATATACGGGCAAATAACGGCTGCTGTCCTCGCTCATACGCATGAAATTCTGCGTTGTGCTGAGCAGCGGGCCACGGTTTTTCACACGGTCGCTGATATTGTTGAGCGCATATTCCCAACGTGTATATTTCTCGAAACTCGCACGTGAATATTGCGAAGGGTCGTTGCGTTTTTTGGCAGCTATAACACGGCGCATCAATCGGCGTGGCGCATCGTCGGGAGAAACGGTGACTTCGCTAAGCGAGAACGACGATTCGTACATTTCAATAAGATTGCCGGTGAGTTTGAGTTGGTCTACCGAAACCGACAAATCTTTATAGCCCATAACATTGAAACTCAGGCTATCGGCTTTTGTTGGTATAGTTATTTTCCACACGCCATCGAAGTCGGACGTCACACCAATAAGCGTACCCTTGAGGTAGACATTGGCAAGTGGCAGCGACTCTCCTGTTCGTCCATCAACCACAATGCCTTCGTAGGTTCGTTGGCGTATCTGTGCACTGAGGACTGTGCTTTGTATCAGCAATATAAGTATGACTATACGTAGAGAAAGTACTATCGGCAGTATTTTTCTGACCATTTCTTAATTGTATATAGCGGGGAAAAGCATATAAGTACTTAGCTATGCCGCTATTCGCGGGCAAAGGTACAACCAGAAAACTAAAAATTGCATTTCAGTTTTCAGAAAGATATGCGTTGATTGGGTCGTTTTAGAAAATTTAACTCTAATTGACTTATACAAATTAGACGTTTTGAGTCACATACGTATTTTTGCCGCGCGCAATATGAGACGACTCTATTGCGTAGACAGACTATTTACAAACAAGACAACAAACGATGATTCCTATTTCTGGTGCTTTACGCAAGCTAAGGCGTACTATACGCGGTAGTTTGCTATGGAAAATTGGCGTCGCTATTACGCTATTTTCTCTTGCAATTAATTCAGCTCACATCATTAGCGTCAACAGCACGCTCGACAACATCTTCAAAGACTATTTTGCCGTACAGCTCAACGACAAAGTGGAGACGCTGAAAGCTTTGGGCAATAAAGACATTAGCAGACTCAGCCACTACATTGAGGCCTACCCTATCGTCTATCCTAACATAAAGACGACTATCATCGACGACAACAAAAACATGTCGTACTTGCGCAACTTGATGAATGCCACACGCGGACTTCATCAGTTTGAGGGTTACGTGCTTGCCGACCGCGATGGTGTGCCTCGTAGAACAAACTTCAGCAACTACACCGAAGAGCAGATGAACGAAGTGGCCAAGCTCATTCAATACGTACGCGACAACAACTACAAGCCATACGACGGATACTTCAACCTACTGAACGAAGGTTTGTGCGTAATTACTGTGCACGCCTTCAAAGATGCCAATGGCGATTATGGCGCATACGCATTGGTGTGTCAATCGCGTATGGAGAAGGAGAAGTTCGTTACCTCGCAAGGCAAAGTTGCTCAGTGCGAAATAAATATTGTGCGCGATGGCGTATATCAAGCCACCACCATTGCCGACACCATCGACTCGCCATTGGGCAAAGAACTCAACAACTCTTGGGTGAACGACACCGTGTTTGTGGCGCACCACAATGCATACACCACCGAGAAGTTCGCAGGCAATACGTACTATTCTACATACTTCCCAATAAAAACTTACGATGGTTCTACCATAGGTATATATAATGCTGCTATCGACGTTTCGGTGAGCAACTTGATGTCGTGGCGCATAGTATTAGCTATGCTTATCATAGCGTTGGGCTTCGGTTCGCTCTGTTTGGTAGTTATAATTTTATACTTCAAGCGCAGTCTGACGATGCCTATAAAAGCGCTCGAAGAGTCGGCTTCGCTCATTGCCGAAGGAGATCTCTCGAAAGCCGTCTACGTTTCGAAAACCGAGGACGAAGTGCACCGCTTAGGCAACAGCATGATGCGTATGCAGCAACACCTTGCCAACATCATTGGCGCTATAGTTAAGACGGCCGACAAACTGCAAGACTCAAGCAACATTCTGCGCGATGCTTCGCACAACCTCAGCGACGGTGCCAACAAGCAAGCCGCGTCGCTCGAAGAGGTTTCGTCGTCGCTCGAAGAGATGACGGGCAATATTCACCAAAATACCGACAACTCTATACATACTGAAGCTCTCATGAACGATGCCGACAATGCTGTGGCTTCTATTGCGCATCAAGCAACCAACAGCATGAACGACACTCGCCAAATAGCCGTAAGTATAAAGGATATAAACGACCTTGTGAAGCAGACCAATATTCTGAGTCTCAATGCATCAGTAGAGGCTGCTCGCGCAGGTACGTATGGCCGTGGTTTCGCTGTGGTAGCCAAAGAGGTTGGTCGACTTGCAGAACGCACGCAAGAGACGGCTCGCGAGGTTTCCGACACAGCTACAAAGTCAATTTCTGGTTCGGAAGAGATTAACAAACTCCTCGACGCCGTTGCTCCACAACTCCACCAAGTGGCAATGCTCATAAAGGAGATTACTGCAAGCAGCCAGGAGCAAGGTGTTGGTGCTGACCAGATTAGCATAGCTATAAACGACCTCAACAAAGAGACACAAAACACCGCCGCTCGCGCCGATGAGATTGCAACGAACGCTCACGACCTCTACACCATGGCCTTCAAGATGAAAGATCTTGTTGATCAATTCAAGGTGGAAAGCAGCGATAAATAACAAAGCAATTAAGTTATAAGTATATGTAAATGAGGACTGTCACTTCGGTGGCGGTCCTTTTTTGTTACGTATTATGTATTGAGTATACTCTGCGCCACACATAAGAAAATTATGAATAGTTAATTGCGATAAGTTGTACATTTACACCCAATACTCTTTTATTAGAAAAAACGTGAAAGCTCTCTATTCTGCATTTTTTGCTCTTTCGTTGCTATTCGTACTCGATGGTTGCCAGACAACCACCTATACCACAGCACGCTACGAGCAACTTTGCCCGGCATACTACACCTTGCCGAGTTTCGTCGATAGTGTTTTGGTAGTCGATTGTTCGCAATTTGTACCCGACAACGAAGCGTCGAAGCACTTGTCGGCGTTGGTTTGCTCGTATTTATCATCGGAACTCAATCAGAGTAATTATATATATGCAGCCCTCTGCAGACAGCGCATGGACTTCGACGAACTACGTTTGAAGGCCGATTCGCTTTGCAATAGCTATGGAAAGAAAGCCATCGTAGCCCTTCGTCGCTTTAGTTATTCGCACTCAACATCAAGCACCGAGCGCCTCCATGGCGAGTATCTTAGCGTTCGCCGCGACGTAGCCACGGAAGCTACTTTCGCCATAATTATGCCCGATGGCAGTGCGCGCGACTTCGAGCAACGACACGACACGCTTACATCGTCGTGCTTAGTAGAATCTATAGAAGAGGCTGAACAGCAGCTTCCTACACTAAAAACGCTCTGCCCCGAGGCTGCCGAAAATTTGGCGCAGTCGTTTGCACGTCAACTTGTGCCAGCGTGGGAGCGTGTCTCGCGTCCAATATTTATTTTGCAGCGCCCCAAAGAGTTTGCCGATGCCGCACGTTGGATACAAAACGATGGATGGGACAACGCTCGCGACCTTTGGTTGCAAGCCTACTCTCAAGGAAGCGCTGAACAAAAGGCTATAGCGGCTTACAATTTGGCAGTCTATTTCGAACGCGCAGGCAACATTGAGATGGCGCTTATTTGGTGCTCTAAGTCGCTCGACCACTTCGACGACGCTACGCTTAAGGATAAGAATATGGATGTGGAAAAATCGAATACGCAAAACCTATTCAAGATTCTTGTTCAACGCGCCGACGACGTCTATTTCCTTGATAAACAGATGAGTGCAGAATAATTATGCCGCTATTATGAAACGCGCACTATATATATTCTTGCTCATTGCCGCAATATTTACGCAAAGCGCTAAAGTTCAGGCAGATGCCATCGACAGCTGTGCCACGTATGTATGTTCCATAGTCGACCTTGAGACTGGCGAGGAAATATATAATTACGATGCCGACCGCAAAGTGACGCCAGCCTCACTCACGAAGCTCTTCACCACAGCGGCCGCAATATCTACGCTCGGCACCGATGCTACGTTTGAGACACCCGTCTACTACAACAAAACCTCAAATTCGCTCATAATCATCGGTCGTGCCGATGCAACGCTTGGTTCGCAATACTTTCCAGAGCATAGTCTCAACAATTTCGCCGCTCACCTTGCCAAGGAGCTCAAAAAGCGCGGCATAACTAACGTGTCGGAAATCGTCTTTTGTCCAGGCTACATTGCCGAGCGGCCAATGCCTTCGCACCATCTGCGCTGCGACGAGGCGAACTATTATGGCGCTGTACCAACAGATTTCACATACGCCGACAATATTTTGGCAGTGTCGCTTGAATCGCCCGCAAACATTGGCGCTGAGAGCAAAGTTCTACACACTTCGCCAAGCATAAATAGCAAGATTCGCAGCTACGTAACTACTTACAAAAAGAGCAGCGATAGTGCATACGTATACTTTGCCAACGATGGCTCGCTAATCATCGACGGACATATCCCGAGCGGCAAAGGCGAGTTTACTGTGAAGGCTGCTAACAATACCACGCCCGAACAGTTTGCAAGCACATTTACTACCGCACTGAAAACCAACGGCATAAACATCGCAAAAAGCTCCGTAGAAAGAGTAAAAGAGTTCCAAGAACTTATTTATACGTATAAATCGCCGACTATTGCCGAGATTGCCACTAAGACCAACCGCCATAGCGTCAACCTATTTGCTGAGGCGCTACTACTGCATCTGGCCAAAGACGAACGCACATCGTGGAATAAGGGCGCGGCGTCACTGAGAGATTTTTGTAGCAAATACGGCATCGAAAATGTTAAGTTTACCGATGGCAGCGGATTGTCGCCAATGAACGAGGTCACTGCGCGCGAGGTCACCAAGTTGCTCGTAACTATGCACCATATGCCAATTGCCGACGTGTACGAATCGACACTTGCCGTCAGTGGAGCGAAAGGCACGCTCAGTAGTTTTGGCCGTGGCACGTGGCTCGAGAATAACTTCCGCGGCAAAACTGGCTCAATGGAGAGCGTCTTTGGCGTTGCTGGCATATTTAGCTACGAAGGCCGTAAGTATGCAGCGTGTCAGATTGTCAATCATAGCAAGTCTTCGCGAAACGAACTACGTGAAGCGTTGAAAGAGAGATTGTTGCAACTTATGGAGCAACAAAATAAGTTTGGGAAAAGTTCTAACAATAACAACATAAAATACAGCAGCATGAAACCGGTTATATATCAGATGTTTACGCGATTATTTGGCAACACCAACACAACTCGCAAACACAACGGGACAATAGAAGAGAACGGTTGTGGCAAGTTGAACGACATCAACGATGCAGCACTTGAATCTCTCAAAAACCTTGGCATCACGCACGTTTGGTACACAGGTGTCATACGCCATGCCTCCACTACGCACTATCCGTTTATGACTCAGCACATGAATGCGAACGTTGTCAAAGGTAAAGCTGGCAGTCCGTACGCCATCTGCGACTACTACGATGTCGACCCCGATTTGGCTGTAGATGTGGATAAGCGCCTCGATGAGTTCAAGCAGCTCGTTGAACGTACACATCAGCATGGTATGAAGGTGATTATAGATTTCGTTCCTAACCACGTTGCTCGCTGCTATCATTCTGAAATTAAGCCAGTTCAGTTTGGCGAAAACGATGACACTTCGGTTGCTTTTGCACCTAATAATAACTTCTACTATCAAGTTGGACAGCCATTCCAATCGCCCGTCAGCAACCTCGATGAGCCATACGTAGAAAACCCTGCCAAAGCCAGCGGAAACGACGCATTCACTACTTCGCCCAATATCAACGATTGGTACGAGACGGTGAAGCTTAACTATGGCGTGGATTATCGCGATGGTTCACATCACTTCTCGCCCACGCCAGACACGTGGCTCAAGATGCGCGATATTCTGCGCTATTGGGTATCGATGGGCGTCGACGGATTCCGCGTAGATATGGTGGAGATGGTGCCAGTAGAATTTTGGCGTTGGGTAATATCGCAAATAAATATGGTGCATCCGAATATCATATTTATTGGCGAAGCATACGATATGAATAAGTACCGCGACTACATTGCGGCGGGCTTCAACTATCTGTACGACAAAGTAAACTTCTACGATGTAGTTCGCGGCGTAGTTGCTGGCAGCCGCCCAGCTTCAGATATAGCATACACATGGCGCCAGACGCTCGACATCAATCGCCAGATGCTCTATTTTATGGAGAACCACGACGAACAACGCATAGCATCGGAATATTTTGCTGGCGATGCAATAAAAGCTAAACCTGCGGTGATGCTTGCCACGTTGCTATCGCGCGGCGCTACGATGCTCTATTTCGGCCAAGAACTTGGCGAAAGAGGCATGGACGACGAAGGTTTCAGTGGCAAAGATGGACGCTCGACCATTTTCGATTATTGGGGCATAGAAAGCCTACAAAAGTGGGTTGGCAACCATACTTATGACGAATCGCAACTTCCGCAAGAGATACAAGATTTGCGTCGCTGGTATGCAAAACTGCTAAACACAGTCAACAGAGAAGAGGCGCTTCAGTATGGCGAAATATTTGGCCTTATGATGTCTACGCAACACATTTCGGTAGATGCATCGAAAATCTATGCTTTCATTCGCTACGATGGCAAACACCGTTTCCTCGTGGCTGTAAACTTTGCCGACCACAAGCAGCATATCAACATAAGAATTCCTGCTGAGGCTTGGCACGAAATGGGCAGCACATGGAACGAGAGCATCCGCCCGTATGATATGCTTGGCAATGCCGGCAGACTTGTGCCTACTTCGGTAAACAATACTCAAAACGTAGGTTTAGAGCTCGAAATTCCTGCCAACGACGGCGTGCTACTGATGTTCTGATTTATATCTATTTATAACATAAATAACTACGAAGGCTGTCACTCACATGGCAGCCTTTTTTGTATGTATACAAAAAACAAGGGCGCATAATTCGTATGCACCCTTGCGTAAATATTGATATGTAAGTAATTACAATATCTTCTTGAAGAAGTCGTTGCCTTTGTCGTCTACCAAGATGAAGGCAGGGAAGTTCTCCACGCGAATCTTCCAAATAGCTTCCATTCCAAGTTCTGGATATTCAACGCACTCGATAGACTTGATATTCTCGCTCGAAAGGTAAGCAGCAGGGCCACCTATCGAACCAAGGTAGAAGCCGCCATGTTTCTTGCAAGCATCGGTAACAACTTGCGTGCGGTTGCCTTTTGCTATCATCACGAGTGAACCGCCATTTGCTTGGAACTCATCGGTGTAAGGGTCCATACGATTGGCCGTGGTTGGGCCCATAGAACCGCAAGGCATACCTTTAGGAGTTTTAGCAGGACCAGCGTAGAGCACTGGGTGATCTTTGAAATACTGAGGCATTCCCTGACCAGCGTCGAGGCGAGCTTTGATTTTGGCGTGAGCAATATCGCGAGCTACGATGATTGTGCCGTTGAGCAAAACGCGCGTAGATACTGGATATTTCGACAACTCTTTGCATACTTCGGCAATAGGTTGATCGAGGTTGATGCTGATAGCGTCGCCTTCGCCAGCCTGACGTAGAGCTTCTGGAATGAGTTCGTATGGTTTATCGTCCATCTTCTCAATCCAAACGCCGTCTTTATTGATTTTAGCCTTAATGTTGCGGTCGGCCGAGCAGCTAACGCCAAGACCGATAGGACACGAAGCGCCGTGACGCGGCAAACGAACTACGCGCACATCGTGAGCGAAAGCCGTACCGCCAAACTGCGCACCAAGACCAATCTTCTTAGCCTCTTCGTGCAACTGTTTTTCGAGTTCAATATCTCGGAAAGCACGACCGGTCTCGTCGCCAGTGGTTGGAAGGCTGTCGTAGTATTTCGTAGATGCAAGTTTTACGGTGAGGAGGTTCTTCTCTGCCGATGTACCACCAATAACGAAAGCAATGTGGTATGGAGGACAAGCAGCAGTGCCGAGGCTCTTCATCTTCTCAACGAGGAAAGGAATGAGCGTGCCTGGATTCTGAATACGCGCTTTGGTCTCTTGATATAAATATGTCTTATTAGCCGAACCGCCACCTTTCACTACGCATAGGAATTTGTATTCCATACCTTCGGTAGCCTCAATGTCGATTTGAGCTGGGAGGTTGCAACGAGTGTTCACCTCGTTATACATATCGAGCGGAGCATTTTGCGAATAGCGAAGATTGTCTTCGGTATAAGTATTATACACGCCCTTAGCGAGAGCCTCTTCGTCGCAGAAACCGGTCCAAACTTGCTGTCCTTTTTCGCCATGGATAATAGCGGTGCCAGTATCCTGACAGAACGGAAGTTGACCTTTGCAAGCTACTTCGGCATTGCGGAGCATGGTGAGTGCTACGTATTTATCATTGTCGCTTGCTTCGGGGTCTGTGAGAATCGATGCCACCTTCTCGTTGTGCTCGCGGCGGAGCATGAAGTTTACATCGTGAAAGGCTTGTGTTGTGAGCAATTCGAGTGCTTCGGGAGAGACCTTGAGCACTGGCTGCCCTTCAAAATTGCTAACCGAAACGCCATCTTTAGAGATGCATCGGTATTCGGTGGTGTCTTTGCCCAATTGGAACATTGGGGCGTACTTGAATTCTGCCATGTTATGTAAGGTTGTATCTGGTTTTATTTATAGTGACAAATATAAATCCGTTTTATGGAATGTCACCGCGATTGCAATCTTCGAATTCATAATTGTCGCACATAAAACTCTGTATTCCATAATTATTCGTTTTTTGCCGAGCTATCTGTTATAAAATGAAAGATTTGTGCAGTAAACTTATAATTAGTGATAATACATTCGCTTTTATAATATAATCTGTTACCTTTGCAGCGTTATAAAAAACAAATCGTAATTAATAAACTTGCAATTCGGTTATAAATGTCAGAACTCATAATACCAAACGGTTATAAATCTCTACTCGACCTCAGAGAGACCGAACTTGGAATTGAAACCATAAAAGACTTCTTCCAGAAAAATCTATCAGCGGAATTACGTTTGCGCCGAGTAACTGCTCCGCTATTTGTATTGAAAGGCACAGGCTTGAACGACGATTTGAATGGTGTGGAGCGCGCCGTATCGTTCCCCATAAAGGACTTGGGCGACCAGAAAGCCGAAGTAGTTCACTCGCTTGCTAAGTGGAAACGCACAATTCTTGCCGACTATGGCATTGAACGCGGCTATGGCATTTATACCGATATGAACGCAATCCGCGCCGATGAAGAACTAGACAATATTCACTCGCTCTACGTAGACCAATGGGACTGGGAAGCAACCATAGGAGCAGAGGACCGCACAATAGAATATCTCGAAGCCATAGTTAAGCGTATTTATGCTGTTATACGTCGCACGGAGTTCGTTGTGTATGAGCGTTTCCCGCAAATCAAACCTATTCTTCCTGAGACCATCCATATAATTAGCTCCGAAAAACTTCTTGAGCTCTATCCGAACACGACGCCACACGAGCGCGAAAACGCGATAGCCAAGAAATTTGGTGCAGTATTTATCGAAGGCATCGGCGGACCGCTGAAAAATGGCGAGCCACACGACGGCCGCGCTCCAGACTACGACGATTGGACAACACCAAACAGCCACGGAGAATTTGGTCTGAACGGCGATATTATCGTTTGGGACGATGTGCTTGGTCGCTCGTTGGAACTCAGTTCTATGGGTATTCGCGTGGACAAAGAGGCACTGCTTCGCCAGCTGAAACTTCGCGGACTCGAGGAGCGCAAGGAGCTCTACTTCCACAAGCGCTTGCTCAACGACGAACTTCCACTCTCTATTGGCGGCGGCATTGGTCAGTCGCGTCTATGTATGTTCTTCCTTCGCAAAGCTCATATCGGCGAAATTCAGTCGAGCATCTGGCCCGAAGAGCAACGCCAATATTGCGCCAAGAACAACATTCCGCTCATCTAAGGCGTCATTGACATAATTTACATACAAAAAGACAACATGTTTGAGGTTTTCAGACGTGTTGTCTTCTTATTATTTAGAATTATTATCCATATTTTTGGGGTTACAACAACTTATAAAGCGCATAAGTATGGAATTGTATCCTCTAACCTTTCGTCCTATCATAAAAGATAAGATTTGGGGCGGTCATCGCCTTCATACTATACTCGGCAAAGAGTTTGGCAATCTGCCTAATGGTGGAGAGAGTTGGGAAATATCTGGCGTAGATGGCAACATTTCGGTAGTTACAAATGGTGCTTTGGCTGGCAAGACGCTCAATGAAGTAATTGCCACGTTTGGCGCCAATTTGATGGGACACGCCGTTATAGACGAATTTGGTTACGACTTCCCGCTACTTATAAAATTTATCGACGCCAACGACAATCTTTCAGTACAGGTTCACCCCGACGACGAGATGGCTCAAGCCATCCACGGATGCAAAGGCAAAACGGAGATGTGGTACGTATTGGCATCCGACGGCGACGGGAAGCTGATAAGCGGTTTTTCGCAAAAGATTGACTCGGTTAAATACAATACACTTGTGCGCGACAGCAAATTCTTAGATGTCATAAACTCTGTGCCCGTGCAGGCTGGCGATGTATTTTTCATCCCTTCGGGACATATACACGGCATAGGCAAAGGCGTTATGGTGGCTGAAATTCAGCAGACGTCGGACATTACCTACCGAGTATTCGACTACAACCGCGTAGATGCCAACGGCAAAGGTCGCGAGCTACACGTTGACGCTGCTAGCAAAGCACTGAATTTCGGTGACTTAAGTACAGGCAAAATTGATTACGAACTCATTCGCAACAAGCGCGCGAAACTCATCGACTGTAAGTATTTCAATACTGGCATAATAAAAATAACCGACGAGATTCAGCGCGACTACTCCGCCATAGATAGTTTCATAATACTTATGTGTGTTGAAGGTGGCGTAACTATCGACGACAAATACACGCTCGAACTCGGGCAAACGATACTCGTTCCGGCATGTATGAAAAACGTGAAGATTACGCCCAAAACAGAATCGAAGCTGCTTGAGGTGTATATTCCTTAGGGCAAATATTAAATCTGTAAAGTTTTCTATATCGTAACGCGAAATTTTTAGAACGGCGTATCACCATTGGTAGGCTGAATAATTGGCATCGCGCCACCAAAGTCCTCGTCATTATTCATACGCGAAGAGAATGTTTGAGGCGTTACGGGTTGCGAAGTGTACTGCTGCGCAAGATTCTCGCCTGCCTCCTCGAAACGGATAAGTTCTGGCTGAAAACGTAGGTTTATATCCTCGAGCGCACCACTACGGTGCTTAGCTATGATGAAGTTGGTGATACCTACGAGCGAATTACCATTCTCGTCCTCCGTAATCTTATAATATTCAGGGCGATGTAGGAAGCACACCATATCGGCATCTTGCTCTATGGCACCCGATTCGCGAAGGTCGGAGAGTTGCGGACGGTGCGAATCGCCTACGCCACCATTGCCCGACGTAGGTCGCGACTCCACACTACGGTTCAACTGGCTAAGCGCCACAACAGGAATCTTTAGCTCCTTAGCCAAACCCTTCAAGTTGCGCGAAATGGTAGAGACCTCTTCCTGACGGTTGCCACCAGCACGCAACGCGCCGCCAGCAGTCATAAGTTGCAGGTAGTCTATAATTATAATATCAATGTCGTACTTCTTCTTCAAAATGCGGCACTTGGCGCGGAGGTCGTAAATAGAGAGACCCGGCGTATCATCCACATATATCTTAGCATCGCTGAGTTGCTTAATGCGGTCGTGGAACTGCTTCCAATCGGCATCTGAGAGGCGACCATTTTTGATTTTGTCAGATGGGATCTCCGTCTGCGCCACCATCATACGTTTCACAAGCTCCACGTTCGACATCTCGAGCGAGAAAATTGCCACGCTTTTATGATGCTCCACCGCCATCTTGCGCGCCATAGAGAGCACAAACGCCGTTTTACCCATGGCAGGACGCGCGGCAATAACTATCATGGTTGCCTCTTGCCAACCCGAAGTGACCTTGTCGATGCTTGGGAAACCACTCGGTATACCACTCAAACCGTCGGTACGCTTCGAAGCCTCGTTCATCTGCACTATGGCCTCCTCGATGACCGGACTGATAGGGCTCACCTCGCGTTTGAGGCTACCCGACGAAAGGTCGAAAAGACCGCTTTCGGCTTCGTCGAGCATATCCTGAATATCCTTAGAATCATCGTAGCCAGTCTCCTGCATACGCGTGCCAAGACCGATGAGCGAGCGTTGTATATATTTCTGAAATACGATGCGCGCGTGATGCTCGACGTTGACAGCCGAAATCATGTTAGCCGTCAATTTGACGAGATACGAACGACCACCAACCGTTTCGAGATTGCCCTCGTTGCTTAACTCGTTGGTGAGCGTCATCATATCAATAGGCGACATACGCTTATTCAACTCGGTCATTGCATTGAAAATGATGCGGTTGACCTCTTTGTAGAAATATTCTGGTTTGAGAATTTCTACAACGTCCTGAAAAGCATCTTGGTCGAGCATGATAGCACCGAGCACAGCATCTTCTACCTCAACAGCTTGCGGCGGCATCTTACCACCAAGCGCAGCCGTAGCAGCTACCGAATCGAGTGCAGTTTGCGAAGCTCGTCTTACTTGTTTTGCCATATTGATGTGCGATATATATAGTGTTATGCGGTAAAAAAAACGACATGCAAGTATATAGCTTACACGCCGTTTCTTATTGTCAGATTTTCAACGGTTGAAAAGTTGAAAACTATCCGTTTGTACGTTTGATTTCTACCAATAATTCGTCTTTGCCAACGCTTGCGCCCTCTTTCACCTTAACGGCAACCACAGTACCCTTGATAGGCGAAGCGAGCGTGTTTTGCATCTTCATAGCTTCGAGCACAAGAATTGGATCACCTTGGTTGACCTCTTTGCCCTCTTCTACGTGAAGCGAAACGATCTTGCCTGGCATTGGAGCGTGAATCTCCTCGGTATCGCTAACCGGACGATTAGCGGCCAAAATCTGACGACGCTTGAGCGAGAATGGCGTCTCTATTGTAAACTGATAGCAAACGCCGTTAACCATTACTTCGTAGCAGTTTTGCTTAACCGAAACTATCTCGTAAGGATAGCGAACGCCCTCACAGCCAATTATTTGTATACCATCGGCCTCTTCGATTTGTTCAATCTTCAGTTTCTGACCTTTAGTACTGAATTCGTAACTATTACGAACTTGAAATTCGTATGTCTCGCCATCGCTACCAACAGCAATGAGAGATCGGTTTTGTATATTAATATTATCCATAATAGTATTCTCGATTATAGGTGACGTATACGCTTTTGCAATACCCATGGGTCCATTGCAGCCTCTTGCTCAACACCTTCGTTATCGGGCACAAAGTCATTATCGCGATTGTATGCAGCCACAGCAAGTAGCGCAGCTATGAGTTCCTCGTGTTCTTCTTTATATATGAGCGAAGGCAAATCTTTCTCAATGAATGAGGTATTGAAGTTGCCCGAGCGGAACACTTCGTTGTGAAGAACGGCTTTACAGAACGGAATTGTTGTGCGTACGCCAGTAACATGGAAATGCTCAACTGAATGAAGTGCAAGGTTGATAGCATCGTTGCGGTCTTTGCCGTGAACGATGAGTTTAGCTATCATCGAGTCGAAGAATGGAGTGATTTCGGTACCAATGCGCACGCCACTATCTATACGGATATTATTATCGGATGGCAAGCGGAGGTTCTTAATCATACCTATGCTTGGAGTGAAGCCCGACTGAACATCCTCGGCATTAATACGGCATTCGATAGCCCAACCATTCAAGTGAACATCTTTCTGCTCTATTGGCAATGGCTCGCCCGAAGCTATAAGTATTTGCAGCTCAACGAGGTTCAAACCAGTAATCATCTCGGTAACAGGATGTTCCACCTGGATACGAGTATTCATCTCCATGAAGAAGAAGTTGTGGTTATCGTCGAGAAGGAACTCAACAGTACCAAGGCTCTCGTAATGAGCCTCTTTAGCCAAACGCACTGCTGCATCGGCCATACGAGCACGGAGTTCGTCGGTGAGTGCTGGACTTGGAGCCTCCTCCATAAGTTTTTGGTGCTTACGTTGGATAGAGCACTCGCGCTCGCCGAGGTGAATGACGTTACCGAATTTGTCGGCAACAATCTGGAATTCGATATGCTTCGGATTCTGTAAGTATTTCTCTATAAATACCGTCGGGTCGTTGAAAGCAGTTTTTGCCTCCGCGGTGCAGAGTTCGAAGTTTTGAGGCACTTCGCTCTCGTTCCAGCAGATACGCATACCACGTCCGCCACCACCCGATGCAGCTTTTATAATTACTGGGTAACCCAAAGAATTAGCTTGCTCGATAGCAGCCTCAGCCGAGGGAACACCACCGTGGGTGCCGCCAAGCATAGGTACGTTGCTACGATGAGCTATCTCTTTAGCGATAATCTTATCGCCCATTGCCTTGATAATTTCAGGCGACGGACCGATAAAAATCACACCGGCATCGCGGCAAGCCTTAGCAAAATCGGCATTCTCAGAGAGGTAGCCATAGCCTGGGTGCATCGACTCGATATGGTTATCGACAGCCAACTTCACCAAGTTTGGAATATCCAAGAACTCAGGCACTGTGCCGTCGGTCTCTGGGAAATCGAGTATTTGATCGACCTTCTGCAGATACACTGCATTGGGTTCTTTCTTTGTACGAATGGCAAAGGTTTTTATACCCATTCTTCGTGCTGTGCGCGCGATACGAATGGCTATTTCGCCACGGTTTGCAATAAGTATAGATTTAATCATAATTCGCTTCTAAAAGGTTACCTTATTCGTGGTAAATACTATAGAGGAGTGTTGCCATGCTTACGACGTGGCAAACTAACAGATTTTTTGTCGAGGCTCTTGAGCACACGGTAAATCTTCACACGTGTAACTGCTGGGTCGATAACTTCGTCGATGAAGCCCTTTTCGTCGGCTATGTATGGGTTAGCAACCTCGTCGCGATACTTAGCTACAAGTTCCTTCTTCATAGCTACTGGATCTTCAGCTGCCGCAAGTTCTTTGCGATAGAGAATAGCAATAGCGCCATCGGGACCCATAACGGCAACTTCGGCTGTAGGCCATGCAAATACATAGTCGCCACCAATACCTTTCGAGTTCATAACTATGTATGCACCTCCATACGACTTACGCATAATGACAGTAATCTTAGGAACTGTAGCACGTGTGTAGGCGTAGAGAAGTTTCGCACCATTGCGTATAATACCCTGATGCTCTTGGTCGGTTCCAGGAAGGAAGCCAGGAACATCTTCGAAGGTGATGATAGGAATGTTGAACGAGTCGCAGAAGTTGATGAAACGAGCTGCCTTAACCGACGAATCGATGTCGAGCGAACCCGCCATAACTTTAGGCTGGTTTGCAATAATACCTACTGAATAGCCACCCAAACGAGCGAAACCAACAACGATATTCTCAGCAAAGTTCTCCGAAACTTCGAAGAAGCGCTGCTTATCTACAACGAGGCGGATAACATCGCGAACGTCGTATGGTTTATCTGGATCTTCCGGAACAATGTCACGCAAAGATTCTTCTACGCGATCGACAGGATCGTCGCTTGGAACGAATGGTGGGTTCTCAATATTATTAAGCGGTAAGTATGTAAGCAACTTCTTAATACCAAGAATCAAGTTTTGATCGTCGGGATAAACGAACTGAGCTACACCCGATTTCGTAGTATGAACCTTAGCACCACCGAGTGTATCGGTAGTTACATCTTCGTTGAGTACCTGGCGAACCACGTCAGGACCAGTAACGAACATGTAGCTGGTGCCTTCGGTCATAAATATAAAGTCGGTAAGCGCTGGCGAATAAACTGCACCACCAGCAGCCGGACCCATAATAGCCGAAATCTGCGGAACTACGCCCGATGCCAATACATTGCGGCGGAAGATGTTTGCATAGCCATTGAGCGAAGCTACACCTTCTTGAATACGAGCACCACCCGAATCAATCAGGCCAATTACAGGAAGACCAGTCTTGAGTGCCATATCTTGCACCTTGGTGATTTTAGCAGCGTGAACTGCGCCGAGCGAACCACCCATGATATTGAAGTCCTGAGAGTAGGCATAGGCTTGACGGCCGTTGATAGTACCGAAGCCGGCAATAACACCGTCGCCAAAGGCTTTAGTAGTCTTACCGAAAGTAGAACCACCAGCCGAAGGCAAAAAGGCATCTACCTCTTCGAAAGAGCCTTCGTCGAAGAGCAACAAAATGCGCTCGCGTGCGGTAAGTTTACCTCTGTTATGCTGACGAGTGTAGTACTCGTCGTTGTACTGCTCTTGAAGCTTATGCTGACGCTCAAGAAATTTATCAAATGATTTTCCCATAATTATCTGTATTGTCGTTTGCTGCTTATTATAAAGTAATAAGTATCAAAGTTTGTCCTAATAGTATTCGAAGGAACATAGTCAATGGATAAACCGTTGCATATGCCATAGATTGAGCATGAGTAGAGCTCAAGCTGTTCGAATATTCAAGTGCGGGGGGGTCGGTCATTGAGCCTGCCATGAAGCCACAAATCTTCAAGTAGTTAACCTTCATAAGGCGTGCTATAGTACCTACGATAATCAACGGAACTACCGTAATTATGAAACCGTAGAGAACCCACATATAACCACCGTTGACGATAGTTTCGACGAATTTACCGCCAGCGCCAAGACCTACGCAAGCAAGGAAGAGCGTGATACCCATCTCGCGAAGAACCATGTTAGCACCTGAGTTCATATAGAATGTCATGCTACCTACGCGACCTTTCCAACCGAGGAGAAGCGCAACGAGGAGCGGACCACCTGCGAGACCAAGTTTTGCTGGAGCAGGAAGACCAAGAGCAACAGGAATAGCGCCAAGGATAATACCAAGAGCGATACCCATAAACATAGGCACGATATTCGGGTGCGACCATTCGGTGATTGAGTCACCGAGTTCGGCCTTGATTTCGTCCATAACATCTTTACGACCTACAACGCGAACGGCATCACCAATCTCGAGTGTAGTGCGTTTGTTTGGCAACACTTGTGTACCCGCACGATAGATACGAGTAATGTTTGCCGGATAGCGGCGATAGATACCAAGTTGCTCGAGTGTCTTACCAGCAACTTTCTTGTTGGTAATCATAAAACGGCGCATAACAAGGTCACCATCGATGTCGCGCTTTTGACCAACTTCTACTTCGCCAAGTTTTATGCGGAGATTATCGATATTCTTATCATCAGAAACGCCGTGAACAATATCACCCTCCTCGAGAATGAAAGTAGCGGTAGGAATGAGGAACTCGCCTTTGCGTTCGATGCGCGAGAATACGAGTTCTTTATCTACATAGTCGGTAATAAACTCGATGGTTTTGCCGAAGAGGTTAGCGTTGGTAATCTTCACTACTACGCTCTCAACATGGTTACCAGTAGCAATAGATTCGTTGTAATTATCAACTTCGTGCGAAACCTTGATGCGGAATATCGCGCGAATAAGTATCATCGTCATAATTATGCCAAGCACACCGAGCGGATAAGCTACAGCGTAACCCGTACCAAGTACACTGGCATCTACAGCTTCGGCTGGATTGGCGGCATTGTAGTCGGTAACCACCTGACGAGCAGCTCCCAATCCAGGAGTATTGGTTACGGCACCACACATAATGCCAGTAATTACAGCAGGCGGAATGCCAAGCACTTTATGAAGTGCGAAGGCGATGCCAAAGCCAAGCAACACAATGCTAACGGCGAAGGCATTCAGCTGAAGACCATCGTTGCGGAGCGACGCGAAGAAGCGCGGACCAACGTTGATACCGATAGCATAAACGAAAAGAATAAGGCCAAATTCTTGAGCAAAATGCAGCATGCTGCCATTAACTCGTGCTCCGAAATGTGCCAGAATAATGCCGACAAAGAGAACGCCAGCTACACCAAGACGCACCTTGAAGATGGATACTTTTCCAAGCAAGATGCCTAAAAATGCTGTCAATGAAATGTAAATGAGCGCGGTTGCAAGACCTTCGCCACAGAACAGCTCTACTAAGAAATCCACAGTTTTATAGTTTTTTTACATCCGATTGCACACTGCCTCGCGACTTTTTCGCGATAAAGCAACACACAAACGGCGCGAAATTACTAAAAAAGATAACTGCATTCCTATGTTAAGATTTTTTAGCTATTGACCGAATCGTTTTTTTCGGCGATTCGTAGTTCACAACTTCGCGCATTCAGCGTCTGAAGAATTTCATTCACAGATTATTACGATTATCAATCTGCGATTTCCCGTGCGTATTCTTTAGTAAATAAATATGCGATTAGTTTGCGCGAACAATCTCGCCAGTAATATCGTTGACCACCACAGTATCGCTCTCGTTGGTGAACGGATGTGGAGCCACGAAACGTACTTCGCGCGGTGTCATGAAATCAATCTCGCGGAAGTGGTTGAAACGTCCGTCCTTGCCAAGGCCTGAATAGCGCCAATCGAACGAGCCTGATTTCAGTTTCAGTTTTCCTATGAAGCCGATTGTACCTATGTATGCAAACTGTCCACGAATGAGCGGCTTGGTAAACGAGAAGCCATCTACCTCAGTAGTCCAGAGTATTTTGCCTGTTTCGAGCGAAATGCGTTTCACAAACGAACTCGCACCATTTTCCACCACATCAGTATAGAAAATGAAGAGATCGCGTCCGCGCTGAATGAAGTAGAGTTGCTCTATAGGAAACTCATTACCAAACGAATACACATGTTTGCGATCTTGAGAATAGACTTCGCCAGTAGACATCACGCGGTAACGGTCGCCATCAATATATATAATGAGCGAATCGGGGTGCGGCCAATTGGAATATCGAGCTTCCAAGGCATAGCAACCTTCGTCGGAATCTTGCAATGGTATTATGCCCGCAATCTCCGAATTATCCTTGTCGCTCTTGTGATAGAACAAGTTGCAACCCGACAATAATGCTACAAGTAATATGTATGTGACGATGCGCATCTACAATGTATATTGAATTTCGCGGCTAATCTTATCGGCCAAATCTCTGTTGAATAGTGCAGAAACAAGTTCCAAACCGAAGAATATTGCTGCGCCAGCTCCGGCTGCTGTAATTATATTGCCATCGCGCACCACATGTGTACGCTCGTGCGTGGCACCTTCCAAAAAGTTCTCGAATCCAGGATAACACGTTGCTTTCTTGCCGCTAAGCAAACCGAGCGTGCCTAATATCATTGGCGCTGCACAGATGGCTGCCACAAGGCGACCTTCGGCATTTGCATCTAAAACAATCTGGCGAACAGCGTCTGAGGCTTGCAGATTTTTTGTCCCTGGCATTCCGCCTGGCAAAACTACAAGGTCATATCTATTTTGTGCTTTTTCTGAAAGTATGTCAGCAGTGACTTTCAAGCCATGCGAACTCTCAACCACCAACTGCGAACCCACAGCGGCAAGAGTTACGTCTACACTTGCACGTTTCAGTATATCGTATGGCACCAACGCCTCCGACTCTTCGAAACCGTTTGCAAGAAATATTATCGCGCTTTTAGTCATAGTTATTCAAAATGAAACAAAAGGCAAATTTAGCACTGATTGTTAATAAGCGTTAAGCCAAAAGTTGAATATTTATAATTTATATCATTTCTACAACTGCTTGCATTACACTCTAATACACAGCATCGAAAATGACGGTTATCTTATAGATACCCTCGGCATTCTTACCATTTTTACGCGAAGGAACCCACCGCCAATCTGACGGAATGCGCGTAGCAGCCTCGCGAACAGCGTTATTGAACTCCACTATCGACGTATCGCCAAGTTCGTAGCCCACCATGCGTCCGTTGGCGTTTATACGTAGCAATAGCTGCACTTTACAGTCGCGATACTTATCACCTTCGCGCAATTTGTAGTGCGTATGAAATGCCAAAAACTGATTGATAACTACTGGACTACCGAGAAAAAGTGGCGGAAAGTTGCGTGCATCATATTTAGTACCGAAGTGCGGCGTAATCTGGAATGGCAAACCTTCGTCGTAGTCGTAGCAGAACTCACGCGGTCCGCCAATAGAGAAAAACTCCCACACGCCCGAGCGTAAGCCTTTATGATATTGTCCGCGCTCGAGTGCCTTACCACGATAGATGAGCTGATATG
>JAFYCM010000069.1 GCA_017539645.1 Bacteroidales bacterium | reverse complement strand
TTTGTTCGTCTGTATAGCTGCACTCGGCTAAGTCCCATTTCAGCGCCAATTATCTCAACGCTCAAATCTGAGTTGCTCATATTCTCGTCGATAACCTTTTTCAGCCTATCCATAAACATATTATTCTCTTCGTTAACCATTGTGTTGCTTTCTGGTTCCGTTGTCGATGTGGCTTGCAGCTCTATCAGTTTGTCGCGCTCGGCTTCAAGTTGGTCGCGCTGTTGCTCCAATCGCTCTTTTTGCTGCGCCAACTGGTTGTTCATGCGTGTAGAGTTTCGGTAGGCTTTTATCGATACCCACAGTAAGCTGCACGTAAGAATGGTAATTATAACAAAGGCTATGAGAATGGTGCGTTGAGCTTCGTAATCTCTAAAGAAATCGTTGAGCTTATTATTCAAAAACTCAATCTTATTGTTTTGCTCGTCGATATGCTTTGTTTGAATGGTCATCAGATGAACGTTCGACTTATCTACAATGCTGGTCTGAAATATATTATTACGATTGTATGGCTTGTTGTTCAATATGCAGTCGGCAATGTCGATAGCTTTGGCGCCACCCGTCTGATACAGAAACGAGGCTCTGAGCATTCCGTCTTCTATTCGCCCAATGCCAATGCTATCGTTGCGAAGTGCGTCAACGCCTATGTAGGGTATTTGTGCAAGTTTGCTCTGCGGATAACGTGTCTGCGCTGCCTCTTTGGCTCCTATTGCCATGCGGTCGTTGTAGGCAAAGACCAAATCGACATCATCGGGCGATATGGATATTGTGTCCATTATTTGTTTGGCCTTATCCTTGAGCCAATCGGCTTCGAAATTTGCTACAACTTTTATGTTTTTGTATTTATCTATAACCTCATGAAACCCGTTATGCCTCTCTTGCGACGACGATGAACCATCCAATCCCTCAATCTCAATAATATTTCCTTTGCCATTCAGCAGTTCGGCTATGTAGAGTCCTGCGGCTTTTCCCACTTCTACGTTGTCGCCTCCTATAAAAGCTGTGTATTTGTTGCTATTTATTTTGCGATCGACTAATATGATTGGTATGCCCGCGTCGAAGGCTTTCTCAATGACGGGGCGTAGCGGCTCGGCTTCGTTGGGGGCAACTATTATAAGATCGACATGTCTGCTGATGAAGCTCTCTATCATGTCTATTTGCTCTTGTGAATTGTCGCTTGCTGAGTGTATTTCTACATTCATGTCGGTATGGAAGAATGCTTCGCGCAATATCTCTTGGTTCATTTGGTTGCGCCAATCATCGATGCTACATTGCGACACCACAATAGTTTTTTTTGTTGTAGATGTGCACGATGTCAGAATAAAACATAGAATTAGTAGATGAATAATTTGTTTCATGAGATATTGTGGTAAATGCATGCAGTTTTCTTGTCAAAAGTAATAATTCGTTTAGTGTCTGTAATATTGCTATTACTTATAAAGTGTATAAAATCGCCTGATAATGAGCGGTTTCGTTGAGGTTTTTCATAATAATAATTACTACACGGAACGAAGCCGACATAATCAGTTTTTGCCGAGCTATTAACCGTTCCTATTCATAGACCTAAAAGCATCTTCGCGTTGCAAAGCGCCGTAGGCAACCTCCGATGCTGTTTAGTGGCTATCGACAATCTTAACCACTTTGGCTTCTATTCGGCGGTTGAGCGCGCGACCTTGTTCGGTAGTGTTTTTAGCTATAGGCTGTGTAAGTCCATATCCTTTACATGTTATGCGATTGGCGTCGATGCCATGTTCTACAATGTAGTTTTTCGTAGAAGTGGCGCGGGCTTGACTGAGTTTCAGGTTATATTCAGCCGAGCCGACATTGTCGGTGTGTCCGCCAATTTCTATATGTATTTTCGGATTCTTTTTCATGAATTCCACAATGCGCCCAAGTTCTATAAACGACTCCTCCTTCAGTACGTCCGAATCGGTATCGAAGAAGATGTTACGAAGCGTAATTTTCTCGTCCTTCACTATTGGCGATAGCGGCACGTCGAGAATTATCGTCTGAGATGGGTCACTGATGTTTGCCGTTGAGAAGTTTTGCGAGAAGAACAGGTAACCTTCGTGGCTTACTATCAGCGCATAATCGCGACCTGTAGGCAAGTTAACTATGTATGCCCCACTTGCCGCCGACGAGTATGCGTGTGTCTGCAATTTGCCAGTAGCGAGGTCGATGAGTTCAAGTTCCGCACCAATTGGTTTCTGCGTCTTGGCATTGAA
The DNA here is from genome assembly GCA_017539645.1 of Bacteroidales bacterium. Lineage (GTDB taxonomy): Bacteria > Bacteroidota > Bacteroidia > Bacteroidales > Marinilabiliaceae > W3P20-009. Next base: position 32,325 of record JAFYCM010000069.1, on the reverse strand, counting down.
CACATGTCCCTTCACGAATGGCGTCATCTTCGGACGCGAAATCTGCGGCATATCAAACTCCATCACGCGGAGTGTCATTCCATATTTAGTCTTAACTTCAGAAGCATAATAGCCCGTCTTGCCATCGGCCGACACGCGCAGACTATTGTCGTCGCCTTTAGTATTTATTGGGTATCCAATATTTTTCGGACGCGACCAGACGCCCGAGTCGTTGAGTTGCGAGTAGAAAATATCCTCGCCGCCGAGTCCCGGATGACCATCGCTCGAGAAATAGAGTGTTCTGCCATCTGCGTGCAAGAATGGCGTCGATTCGTTGCCACGAGTATTTATAGAGTCGCCCAAATTTTTAGGCATACTGAATCGAGGCAGGCCATCGGTACGGAAGCCCGTTATTTGCGAACACCAGATGTCGCGTCCGCCTTTACCACCTGGACGACTGCTAACGAAATAGAGCGTCTGTCCATCGGCAGAGAAGCAGGGCTGCGACTCCCAACCCGACGTATTTATAGGCGCACCAACATTTATTGGTTTCGACCAGCCCGAGGCAATGCGGCGAGAGAAATAGAGGTCGCAGCTGCCATAGGAATCGGGGCGACCGCAGGCAGTGAAGAACATCCAGTTGCCATCGGCAGAGAGAGCTTGCGCGCCCTCGTTGCTATCGGTATTTATGCTCGTGAGCGACGTTGGTGCTTGCCATTCGCCATTGACCTTCTTCACGGCGTAGAAATCCTCTTGGAAGAATGTACCGCCGCGTTGCTTCATCATCAGTGGGTCGCGTTTGAAGGCTGAGGTGTCGCGCGGCAAGAGCATCGTAACTACCATCTCATTGCCATCGAGTGTGAGACTTGGGAAGTACGTGTCGTATGGTTTATCGAGAGTTTTGCACGCAGGACGCGGATTGAACGGCACGGGATTGTTGATGATGTCGCGCACAAAGCGTATGCGTCGCTCGAAGCCTTGAGCATCGTAGCTCATCTTGCGTTTTGTGGCAGCGGAAAACTGTTTGTATTTACTCAAAAACCACAGCGCCGTATCGAAACGATCGAGTTCAAAAGCGCTCTCGGCTGCAAGAAAATAGCCAGCCACATAGCGCGTACTATCAAGGCTTATGGCTTTGTAGAACTCGTCGAGATGACGGTCGTATTCCTTTATATTATAATAGATTTCGGAGCTAAGTATGTATGCTTCAGTGAATTTAGGGTCGGAGCGCTTAGCTATTTCGAGGCTATTTAGAGCTGCCGACCATTTACTAAACTCGTAGTAATTAGCGGCTTCCTCGTATGCGCGGATAGCACGTCTATCCTTGGTTGCGTATTGTGCGTTTATGTTTACGGCCGCCAGCAACGCAGCCGCTACAATCATTATGCGATTCATCATTGATTATGTTATTGCGTGCCACAAAAGTAAAAAGTAATTATGAGTTACAAATTACGAATATAGGACCGTCTCGGGGATCAGTCCTTTGTTTTATCGCGTAAAGTGGAGTTACCAGATTCCGATCACTTCGTAATCGTCAGACGCACCTTTTCTATTTTGGTGTGCGACGCCATAAGTATGCGGAAGTGGAATTTGTCGATGTCAATCTCGTCGTTGCTGTCGGGGATCGACTGAGTGGTATGGAGTATCAAGCCGGCAATGGTGTCGTAGTCATCGTCGGATGGGAGTTCAAGGTGGTATTTGTCGTTGATATAGTCAATCTCGAGGCGACCAGAGAATATGTAATCGCCTTCACCGAGTTGTTTTTCTACATATTCAGCCACATCGTGCTCGTCGTTTATCTCGCCGAAAATCTCTTCAAGCACATCCTCGAGCGTAATCATACCTGCCGTACCGCCAAATTCGTCTACAACGAGAGCAATACTCTTATGCTGACTCGTGAAGAGCTTCAGCAGTTTGTTAGCGCCCATCGTCTCAGGCACAATAGCTATGGGCGACATCATGGCGCGGATGCTCTTGGCTTGGTGGAACTCCGCCGACACGTGCACGAAACCTATGATATTGTCGATAGTATCGTCGTAAACAAGAATCTTGGAGAAGCCCGTCTCTATGAACTGCTTGTGTAGCTCCGACACAGGTTCGTTGACGTCGACAGCAACAATTTCGGTGCGCGGAATGGCACAGTCGCGGACTTTGATTTTGGCAAAATCGAGCGTGTTGCGCATAAGTTTTGCCTCTTGGCTGATGGGCGAGTTGGACTCGTGGCTGTCGTCGCTTTGAGTGCGGAGAAGTTTATCGAGGTCGAAGCGACCAACTTGTTTGTCGACATCTTCGGTTTTGCGTGTAGGTAGCAAACCTTTGATTATCATATCGGCAAGCCACTGCATAGAGCGTCCGATAGGATAGAAAACAATGTAGAAGAACATCAACGGCATGGAGAACACGTTGAGCATTGCCGATGGATTGGTCTGTATGAGCGCCTTAGGCAGAAACTCGGCTACGATTATAATTATGAACGTAGATACGAGCGTTTGCGCAAGTAGCGTCAGAGCATCGCTACTGAAGTTGCAGAATTGTGCAAATTCCTCACCGAAAGCCAAGCCATAGACTACCATAGCTATGTTATTGCCCACCAAAATCACGGCAATGAGCGTGGAGGCATTGGCGTTGAAAATATCTATGATGCGCGAAAAATGCGGGTGGCGCTTGCGGTTTATCTCAAGCATCAACTTGTTGGACGACAAGAATGCCATCTCGCCTGCCGAGAAGAATGCCGAGAAAATCAGCATCGACACTATGAGGAACACATTCACCATTGCTATCTACTTAGTTATTCATCATTACTATAAGTCCAGCGCGATTGCCCACATACTTACCCTCGCGGAATATTGCATACGCCACATGCACCGAAATGACGCGCTTGCGAAACTCAACGCGCTTGGCATCGTATTCCCACGCCTCGGTGAACTGCAAGAGCGACACAAGGTTGCGGCGAAACATCGGATCTTCAATCTCCGTTTGGCGTATTTCGTCAATACTTATTGGCGCACCATCGCGAAATTTATATACGCGCGCAGCACCGCTATATATCGAGTTGAAAATAGCATCAACAAGTTGCATACGGTTGACATACTGAAGGTTATCCTTCTCGTAGTCCTCCTCTGGAATGAGCGAAACGTTGTAACGAATGGTATCTACGCAGACCAACGAAATGGTGTCGACATCGTCGGCATAATTATCACTTGTTACGAAACCGCCCGAAGTGGTTGGTGCTGAGTTCTCTGCTGGCTTATTTTGCTCGCCGCCACAACTGCACGCCAACATTGCTACGGACATTATAAATATTGATACGTATGCTTTCATATATGTATGTACATATTTATTATCTATTGAACGTCAGGCGTTTGCCACGAACATCATTATTTACATAGCCATGTTCATAGGCAATTTTGCCATTCACAAACGTGCGCACTACCTGATGATGCAGAGTGTGACCGTTGAGTGGCGACCATTGGCATTTGTATAGTACATTATCGTCGGTAACAGTCCAATCTTGCTTGCGAACCATGACCAAATCGGCAAAATAGCCTTCGCGTATAAAACCACGACGCTCAATTTGGAAAAGTTCCGCTGGATTGTGCGCCATACGCTGAGCCACTGTCTCGTACGACCACAAGCCTTCAGCAGCGAGGTCGAGCATCATAGGCAATGAGTGCTGCACCATTGGTCCGCCCGAAGGTGTGCTGAAGAAGTTGTTGCCGAACTTCTCGCCACGTGTGTGAGGTGCGTGGTCGGTTGCTACAACAGGGATAACGCCCTCGGCAACTGCTTTGCGCAGTGCATCGCGGTCGGCAGCCGTCTTGATGGCAGGATTCCACTTTATACGTTCGCCAAGAGTGTCGTAGTCGGCGTCGCTAAAGAGCAGATAATGCACGCAGGCCTCACCCGTGACGTGGCGATCGGCAAGCGTACCAGTATCTAAGAGCGCTATTTCTTGAGCCGTAGAGAGGTGCAAAATATGTAGTCGCGCGCCATACTTACGAGCAAGCGTCGCCGCCTTTTGCGACGAGAGGAAACAAGCCTCCGCCGAACGAATCTGGCTATGAAGTCTCCAAGGAATATTGGGGCTATCGGCATACTTAGCTTTAGCCTCAGCAAGGTTGCGCTGAATAGTCTGCTCGTCTTCGCAGTGGGTAGCTATAAGCGCCGGATGAGCCTCGAAGAGAGCGGCAAGCGCCTTGTCGTTATCCACAAGCATATTGCCCGTAGACGAACCCATAAACACCTTTATGCCACACACTTTGCGATAGTCGACGGAAGTAACTTCGGCAAGGTTGTCGTTGGTAGCACCTATGTAGAACGAGTAATTCGCCACCGACGTTTGCGCCGCGCGTTCGTATTTCTGCTCAAGCGCTTCAACGGTTGTGGTGTTGGGCACGGTATTGGGCATATCCATAAAAGTAGTTACGCCGCCAGCCACTGCCGCACGCGATTCACTCTGAATATCAGCCTTGTGCGTCAACCCAGGTTCGCGAAAATGCACTTGGTCATCGATGGCGCCGGGCAGAAGAAGGCAATCCTTCTCGCGAATGACAACATCGGCATCTACCTGCGCACTGACGGGCAAAATGGCTTTGATATACTCATCTTCGATAAGCACCGAAGCACGTCGCGTTGCGCCTTCGTTGACGAGTTGTATATCTTTTATAAGTATTCTCATACCCAACGTTTTACGTTTTTACTCCGCAGTAGTCTCTTTACGTTTATAACTACGGAACAAACTGCGAATCTTCATACCTATGACGCCCCAAACAGCTTCGTTGAATATTCCGCCAGACATCTTGGACGAGCCTTGTTTGCGGTCAGTGAAGATGATTGGCACTTCCACAATGTTGAATCCGTATTTCCAAGCGGTGAACTTCATCTCTATCTGAAAGCCGTAGCCTTTGAGCTGAATTTTATCGAGCGGAATGGTTTCGAGCACCTTACGCGTGTAGCATTTGAAGCCCGCTGTGGTGTCCATAATCTTCATACCAGTTACGAAGCGTACGTATACCGAAGCGAAATACGACATCAACACACGACCAATAGGCCAATTAACCACATTGACACCTGAGATATAGCGCGAACCAATGGCGAGGTCGGCGCCACCGTCGGTGCATGCCTCGTGGAGTTTGAGCAAATCCTTGGGAGGATGCGAAAAATCGGCGTCCATCTCGTAGATAAGGTCATATTTATGTTCCACAGCCCATTCGAAGCCACGCAAATAGGCCGTTCCTAAGCCAAGTTTGCCCGAGCGTTCTATCATAAATAGGCGGTCGGAATATTTCGTCATCAAATCGCGAACGATGTCGGCAGTGCCGTCGGGCGAACCGTCATCGATTATAAGTATGTGGTACTCTACAGGCAGCGTAAACACTGCACTGATGATTGCATTGATATTCTCCTTTTCGTTGTAAGTGGGAATGATTACAAGATCCATTATGCTTGATTATTATTGTCTTTATTCTGATAAAAATTTCGCGCACAAGCCACTGTAGTAGCGGGTGCTATGAGCAATGCCAAGAACGAGCCTACGAACGGGATGAGCATAAGCAGCGCGAATGGCAAGCCGAGGCCTATGTAGCGAAACATATTCTTGTGGCAGTAGCGACGGCTCTCCGATGGTGTCATGTTGAGCCACTCCATAGCGTAGTCGCCCATCGACATGGCGTAGAAATAGGCGTTCACAGCCAACGTCAGCGGCAGTATAAATATTTTTAGAGGACCGACGAAGAAGCCTATTATGAAGAGCAACACAAGTATCGACAGCTGCATTAGGGAGTTCACTGCCACAACTACCACCGTACGCACGATATTGTGCCACAAACTTTGCGACGAAGGTTTTGCGCCCGTCTCCACTGCAATAGTTTTTTGCGCTATTATGCTCAGCGTAGGGCCCATAATCACTAAGATTATTGTTGCACCCAAAACTACGTATGGCAAGAGCATCAGCACCCACGAGAGTATGTATGCACTGTACGAAATCACGGTGTGCAACGTGGGCATATCATCGGCTATAGTCGACTGCGACACCCAATCGTAGATACTATTCGCGCCCCACCGCATCAGAAAACTGCAGAGGATGGTGAACGCTATGCCTATAAGTATGGTATAAATATAAATACCACCCAAACGATGTTGGCGTATATAGGATATTGACGAGAGTGTAAGTCGCAGACCTTCAAACATATTCGTAAATATTTATAGTGCTTGCATATCGTGAAGTTTCTTGTAGTAGCCGCCAAGCGCCACAAGTTCGTCATGAGTGCCAGTCTCTACAATTTGACCTTCGTGGAATACGCAAATCAAATCGGCATTTCGAATGGTAGATAGGCGGTGTGCGATGACGAGCGACGTACGCCCCACGAGCAGTTTCTCGAGCGCGTCTTGCACAAGGCGTTCACTTTCGGTGTCGAGTGCCGAGGTGGCTTCGTCGAGAATAAGTATTTCGGGGTTGCGGAGTACGGCGCGCGCAATAGATATGCGCTGACGTTGACCGCCCGAGAGTTTCGAACCGCGGTCGCCTACGTTGGTCTGATAGCCTTCGGGCTGAGCGAGAATAAACTCGTGTGCGTTGGCTATACGTGCCGCACGCTCAACATCCTCTTGCGTGGCATTACTTATACCGAATGCGATATTATTATAAATAGTATCGTTGAAGAGCAGTGCATCTTGGTTCACGTTACCCATCAAGCCGCGGAGGTCGTGCAGACGGTAATCTTTGATATTTACGCCATCGATAAGAATCTCACCTTGCGTAATATCCCAAAAACGCGGCAATAGGTCGACGAAGGTAGATTTGCCACTACCACTCTGACCAACGAGAGCGATCATCTTGCCTTTAGGTACAGTGAGGCTGACGTTCTTGAGCACATCAATCTCGCCATTGTATGAGAATGTCACGTTGCGATATTCAATGCAGTTTTGCAACTGCTTGATTGGCTTACCGTTAGCATTCTCGAAAATATGGTCGTCGGCCAGAAGAATCTTGTCGATGCGCTCCATAGCCGCCATACCTTTCTGAATGTTGTAGAATGCCGTTGAGAAGTTCTTGGCTGGGTTTATAATCTGATAGAATATACCCAAGAAAGCAAGGAACTTAGCCACAGTGAGCGAACCATCGCCATTGAGAATGAGCGTTCCGCCGAACCATACCACTATGATAACTACTATGGTGCCGAGGAACTCGCTCATTGGGTGAGCCAAGTCGCGACGGCGGCTGAGACGTTTTGCTATATTACAATACGACTGCGTCTCGTCGCTATAGTGACTTACGATGTGTTTCTCGGCATTGAAAGCCTTCACCACGCGCAATCCGCCAATAGTCTCTTCAAGTATGCCTAGCAAAACACCCATCTTCTCTTGTCCTTCGCGCGATTGGCGCTTGAGCGATTTACCCACACGTCCGATTAGCGAACCTGCTACTGGCAACAAGATGAACGCAAAAATGGTTAGCTGCGGACTCATAATGGCCATCGACACGATGTAAACAATTATGAGCACAGGATTCTTCAAGAACATATCCAACGATGACATTACCGAGCCTTCCACCTCGGCCACATCGCCAGTAGCGCGCTGCATGATGTCGCCCTTGCGTTCGTTGCTGAAGAAACCAACAGGCAGCGATACAATCTTGGCAAAAATCTCGCGGCGAATATCGCGAACCATATTATTGCGCAAACCTACGTTGGAATACGACGCAGCATAGGCCATACCGCATTTCAGCATAGTGGCTATTATCATAAATATGCCAGAGAAGAGCAACGCAAATCCCGCTCCGTAGGTAAGTTTTATATACGTTACGTAGTAGTAGAAGTTGTTCACCGCCGCTTTGCTCATATCTCCGTCAATAGAGAATGGCATGAGCGTAGTCACTTCGCTATCTTGCTGGAAAATTATTTCGAGAATAGGTATGAGCAACGCCACCGACATCACGGAGAATATAGCCGAAGCTATGTTGCATAGAAATGTAACAACGACCTTCGACTTATATGGCGGCAAGTAGCGTCTGAGGAAACTAAAGAAGTATCGCAAAATGTAGTTTTTTCGGGTTAATACTTACTTATAAATACCTGTATATGACTGCGGAGTGATGGCGCGTAGCTCAGCCTTGACGCTTTCGGAAACGTTGAGTTCGTCGATAAATTTTGCTATAGTCTCGTGGTTCACCTTGGTGTTGGTGCGGGTGAGAGCCTTGAGCGTCTCGTATGGGTTTGGATAGCCCTCGCGGCGCAAGATGGTCTGAATGCCTTCAGCCACCACCATCCAGTTGTTTTCGAGGTCGCGCTCGATAGCTTCGGGGTTGAGCAGCAATTTTCCGAGGCCCTTCATTATAGATTTTATAGATATTACGCTGTGAGCCATAGGTACACCTACGTTGCGGAGCACGGTAGAGTCGGTCAAGTCGCGCTGCAAACGCGAAACGGGCAACTTAGCCGCAAGGTGCTCAAGAATGGCATTAGCTATACCGAGGTTGCCTTCTGCATTCTCATAATCAATAGGATTAACCTTGTGTGGCATGGCACTACTACCAACCTCGCCAGCTTTGATTTTCTGCTTGAAGTACTCCATCTTTATATACATCCAGAAGTCGCGGCAGAGGTCAATCATAATTACGTTGATGCGCTTGAGCGAGTCGAAGATGCGCGACAGATTGTCGTAGTTGGAAATCTGCGTGGTGTACTGTTCGCGCTCAAGACCGAGAGTATTATTTACAAAGTCGTTACCGAATGCCACCCAGTCGATAGCAGGGAATGCCACGTGGTGAGCGTTGAAGTTACCCGTAGCGCCGCCGAACTTAGCTGGCGGAACCATAGTGCGGAGCTCTGCCACCTGCGTCTGAAGACGCGATACGAAAACTCGAATCTCTTTACCGAGACGCGTAGGCGATGCTGGCTGACCGTGAGTCTTAGCAAGCATGGAGATGTCTTTCCACTCCTCGGCGTAGCGAGCAAGTTCTGCAATCAAACCATCAACTTGCGGCAGGAAGACCTCGTTGATAGCCTCCTTGAGCGAGAGAGGCACAGAGGTATTATTTATATCTTGCGAAGTGAGACCAAAGTGAATATACTCCTTCACATCGCTCATGCCGAGTGCATCAAAACGTTCTTTGAGGAAGTACTCTACGGCCTTCACATCGTGGTTGGTAACGCTCTCTATCTCTTTGATACGCTGCGCGTTGTCGATAGAGAATTCTTTATAGATATTACGAAGATTTTCGAACTTATCGGAGCCTACATTTTTGAGGGCTGGCACTGGAATTTTGCAAAGCGCGATGAAATATTCGACCTCAACGCGAACGCGATATTTGATAAGTGCATATTCTGAAAAATAGTTGGCCAAATCGTCCACTTTACCACGGTAGCGACCATCGATAGGCGAAATGGCAGTAAGCTGTTGTAAATCCATATTTATCGTTTTGTTGAAATAAAGCGCAAATTTAGTTTTTAGTTACGAATTACGAGGTAAGAATTTAGGAACAGCGATGCAGAGAGTGAACGGATTCTTAATCCACCAAAAAGGCGAGCCTAAGTGACCCGCCTTTAGTTTCATACATAAACAATATTTATTGCGCTGGTGCCCATTTGCAACGAACGGGCGACACTATCGCACCTTCTTTTTTCAATTCTGCAAAAGCCTTATCGACTTCTTTGCGATCGGCATTTAGAAGTTTTGCCACATCACCAGCCGAAAGTGGTTTGCCGGCCTCGCGCATACATTGTAACACTTGCTCTTTCATTGTTGTAGTATTTGAAGTTTGATGAGGGCTGAAAATAGTGCAAAACTATTTTTATAGCAATAGCTACTATGATGTATAAATTCAACAAAAATCAAGAATTTTGAGGCACTATTAATACCCTATATTTATGGAAATAAGATTAGTAAAAGCAGACGATGCCGAGGCGTTACTTGCAATATATACGCCTTACATCGAGAGAACTGCAATAACTTTTGAATACGACGTGCCGAGTGTCGACGAATTCCGTGGACGAATTGCAACTGTAACAGCTAAATATCCGTGGCTTGTGGCAGTCGATGGCGAACGTATTGTTGGTTATGCATATGCAAGCGCATTCAAAGAGCGTGCGGCTTATCAGTGGGCTGTCGAAACGTCGATATACGTAGACATCGACAAAAAACGCTGCGGAATTGGCCGACTATTGCACGATGCGCTGGAAGATGCACTCAAGCGTCAAGGTGTGCTGAATATGAATGCGTGCATTGCCTACTGCGACCCCGAAGATGAATATCTAACACTCGATAGCGTGCATTTTCACGAGCATTTAGGATATAAATTGGTTGCGCATTTTCACAAGTGTGGCAAGAAATTCGACCGCTGGTACGATATGGTTTGGATGGAAAAGCTCATTGGCGAACATAAATAGCCGCCCTAAATCATTGTTTATAATCAAATAAAAATCCTTGCAGAGTGATGCTCTACAAGGATTTTTTCGTGTATTTATGACGTACGTTTATCAATCTGTGTAGTAGTGATTCTGGCCGTCTTGGTCGTAGTAGTATCCTCCTTTGTGATGGTGACCTTTCTTGTGTCCACCATAGTAGCCATATCCATAGCCATAACGATGACCATATCTATAACCATAGCGCGAATCTTTATTGTCGACATCATTTAGGATGAGGCAGAGATTAGGAATCTTCTCGTCCCACAAGATTTGCAACGTGTCGGTCAGCATGTGCTTGATCGTATAGTCCTGACGAACCACAAACACCATAGAATCGACGAGCGGGATGAGCGAAAGCGCATCGCCAACCACACCAAGAGGCGGAGTATCGATAACCACAACGTCGTATTCTCGCTTAAGTTCGGTAATCAAGTCAAGACTGCGCTGCTGAGCTATAAGTTCTGCTGGGTTCGGCGGCACATCACCCGAAAGAATTACGTCAAAATCTGGTTTCATATTGATAATGATGTCACGTTTCTCGCAATCGCCAATTATGTAATTACTTAGACCTAAGTGGTCATTGATACCAACAACTTTATTGAGGCCTGGCTTTCTAAGGTCGTAGCCAAGCAATACGGTTTTTTTACCACTGATAGCGAACGCCGAAGCAATGTTCAACGAAGTAAATGTCTTGCCTTCGCCCGGCGATGTCGACGACACCAAAATGGAGATCTTACCGTCGTTAGTATAGAACGAGAGCTTGTTACGTATTCGCCTAATGCATTCAGCTATGTATGAGCGCGGAGCATTGAATAGCAACATATCGCCTTTGGTGTTATTTGGCACACTACCGATAATCTTGTTGCGCGTGAGTTTCTCCAAATCCTCTTCACTTCTGATTTTGTTATCGAGCAATTGGCGAAGGACTAAGAACGCCAAAGGCAAAGCCAATGCTGCCATAATGCCAACAGCAAAGTCGAAACCGACCTTAGGCGATATAATGCCGTTAATTTTGGCTTTATCGAGAATCTTGTGATCGGGTGTATTCGAAGCCTTCTGTATCTGCGCCTCACTGCGTTTTCTCATCAAGAAGTTGAATACGTCATTATTGAGAGCATAACGACGGTCGATATTCAGCAATACACGCTCAGCCTCAGGCAATTTCATCAACTCTTTGGTAGCATATTCGTATTCATAATTCAAATCACTAATATGCTTATTAATCATTGCTCGGTGGTTGTTGATACTATTTAGAAGCGTGTTGCGAGCAATGTACAGTTTAGCAGTAAGTTGCTTACCAACAGGATTTTCGCCTCTGCCATATGTCTCTTCATAAGTATGGCGCTCGTTGCTCAACTTCATAATTTCGTTGAGTTGCGAGATTATCGACGCACTCTTGGTGTCGTAGAATGCTGGCGCTATCACGTTGTGCATCACGCTGTCGTCATTGAAATACTTCTCCAAGTAGTCGTAGTAGGCAAGTATTATCTTTTGCTCCTCAATCTCCTTATCGTAACGTTTTATATCATCAAAAATCTGTTTGCTCTTTGTTGGTGCATCTTGTTCCAAACCATGTTCCACACGATAAGAAGTAAGTTGAGTACCAATACTATATAGCGAATCGCCAAGGAATATAAGTTGTTCGTTGATGAACTTTATTGTGTTCTCAGCAACCTCGTTTTTCTGTTTGAGGTTATCGCTTATGAATGAGTACGCAGTATGATTGAGGTAATCCAGTATTTTACCAGTGCAAGTACCAGTAGTAGAGATTGTTAGAACCGAAGACTCATTATTTCTACTTTGATGCTTTGTAACAGACGTTGAGGCCCGGAACGCTTTTGCCAAATTTTCAGGCGTGTTGAATACGAAATAGCCACGAGTCTCAGGGGCTTGCGCAGTTCTTTTGTTCACCGAGAATGCGCACCAAGGCGTAATTATAGCTTCACCATATCTATGTTTAGCTCTGTAATGAATCTCTTCTATTGGTTCTTCGCTGCTTCTTCGTTCCGAATATATATATGTAGCAGTCTTGCCAGCGTCTACATCGAGGTAGAAATGGTCATTGTCAATAGGGTCTACGTGGATTTTTGTTCCTAATGGTTGGCAATGCGTAGAGTCGAACACAACCACGAACTGCGAACTTTTGTAGGTCTCCGTCTCTCTTACTCGGCCAACGGTGTAATAACTTATATATATGTTTAGCGATGTTATCACGCGTTCGGTCATCGACAGTGATGAGAGAATCTCCACTTGGTTGTCGAGGTTTCTCATCATAGGCGAAAGCATGATACCGCCAATCAAACTATTCTGAGAACTTTGCAACGATGTTTGCGATGTTGCATCAGCATCAATGATGAGCGTGAGGTCGGCAGAATAAACTGGCTTTTTGAAGCGGTGGTATATATTCACCACTAAGAATGCCGCAACTACCGTAACGAGGAATAGCCACCAAAACTTGATGACATCGTTCAATAGTTTTTTCAGATCAATGTTGAATATGGTGCCATCGTCTTGTGTGTTGTACGACGACTGCTGCTGCATATCATTATTGTTTATCATAGCTGTCTTGCGAGGAGATATAGTGTTACAAGTGATGAAACTAAAGTGAGTGAGAATGTCTCGCCCCAACCGAACATCTTTATGCGCATTGGTCGTACATATAGAATATCGTTTGGATAGACATAATAGAGATCAGAATTTATGATGTCGTCATCGGTAAGATCCAACGTATAGACCTTCGACTTACCATTTGCTTCTTGCCGAACAATTTTCACTTCTCCACGCCGCGCATACGAGGTGAAACCGCCCGCGTTTGCTATAGCTGAGAATATCGTCACCTGGTCTCGGCTCATAGTGTATACGCCTTGTTTATTCACCTCACCAAGCACCGAATAACTATTAGTAGCCAAACGCACAGTGAGCGAAAATTCACTTACATAGTTCTGAAGTATGCTTCGAATTTTGTCTTTCGCCATCTTCATGTTGCAACCCGTAAGGTCTATCTTACCTACGAATGGAAAATCTATACGCATACTATCGTCAATCATGTAATTATAGTAGCGTTGAATTTCAGGACTATTAGTTGAACTACTATACGACGATGATTGCATTGGGTTGAAAATCATGGAGATTTTCTCATCTGGCGATTTTACATTTATATATAGATAATCGTTGGGTTGCAAATAATATCTATCCGTAATATTTTCTTGAGTATCGAACTCAGCTTTTCCGTCATCATTCTTGTCTTGCAATAAAACTATCTTACTCTGCGGTATGCAAGCAGAAAACAATAGAACACTAACGAAAAAATATAAAATTTTAGTTATGTGACGCATGTATGTCTATTTTGTTCAATTCAACTCGCAAATATACGGATTAATAAAAAGTAACGTAAATATTTAATTGGTGTAAATTACCTTCGCAACGCAAAAAGAAATTTCTTTATAAATGCTCAATTTATCAGGAAAAGTTGCCATAGTCACGGGCGCATCATCGGGAATAGGCCGAGCCATAGCTATTTGTTTCGCGCGTCATGGTGTGCGTGTGGTGTTGGCTGCTCGTAATATTGATAATCTGCAAGCCGTTGCAGCGGAAATTGGTTCCGACAGCGATACGCTCATCGTTCCTACCGATGTCACTATTGCCAATGATTGTAAAAACCTCATCGACAAGACCATAGAGCATTTCGGTAGCATCGATATCATCGTATGTAATGCAGGCATCTCTATGCACGCCAATTTCGATAAGCTCGACATCGACGTAATTCATCGTGTTATCGACGTCAATTTCTTTGGCGTGGTGCGCTGCGTGCGTTATGCTATTCCGTACCTACTCGAATCGAAAGGCACCGTGGTTAGCATCAATTCTGTCGCAGGTTATCTTGGTTTGCCGGGGCGTAGCGGCTATTCTGCGTCGAAGTTTGCCTTGCGCGGATTTTTCGAGACACTTCGCACAGAGTACATAAATTCTGGGCTCAACGTATGTATGGTGTCGCCATCATTCACTACGTCCAACATACGTATTCATGCACTCACTGCCGATGGCTCGGAGCAAAATGCTTCGCCGCGCAACGAGAAGAGCATGATGACCGCCGAACATGTGGCTGCCGTCGTCTACAAAGCTGTAGTTCACAAAAAGAGCGAGGTTATTCTCTCGTTTTGGCAAGGTCGATTCCCCGTTTGGTTGCACAAACGCTTCCCGAGATTGACCAACTACTTGGTTTACAAGTTTATGAGTAAAGAAAAAAAGATAAAATGATTACTACCGAAACAAAAGTTCGCGTTCGTTACGCCGATACCGACAATATGGGCGTGGTATATTACGCTAATTATGCTGTGTTCTTCGAGGTGGGCCGCACTGAGATGTTTAGAGAACTTGGCGTGCCATATTCCAAGATGGAAGAAGAAGGTATTGCTCTTCCTGTGGCCGACCTTCATGTTTCATACAAACGTTCGGCGCGCTACGATGATTTGCTCACCATAAAGACCACCATCAAAGAAATGCCAACGGCTAAGGTTGTATTCAACTACGAAATTTTCAATCAGAACGACGAACTTCTTTGCACGGGCGAGACCACGCTTGTGTTTGTAAATATGCAGACAGGTCGTCCGACGCGCATGCCGCAGACCGTTGCCGATGCTCTCGCTTCGCGTTGGGTTTAATTGTAAATACGTTTAGCCATGATTACTGTTAATTCGCTCGTTTTCAATATGGTACAGACTAATATGTATGTACTCAGCGACGAAACGGGCGAATGTGCCATCATCGATCCTGCGTGCCAGACCGAGGCAGAGAAGAATTTGCTTGCCGATTTCTTGCAAAAGCAGTCGCTGAAACCTGTAGCTCTGTGGTTTACGCATTTGCATTTCGATCATATTTATGGCGCACGCTATGTAATCGATACGTATGGCGTGAAGCCAATGGCGGCGAAAAATGATCTTTACCTTATTGATATAAACAATCGTCTCACCGACATGTGGGGCATCGCTTCACCTGAACCATTCGAAATTTCCGATTTTATTGACGAATCTTCCCAATTGACCTTTGGCAATAGCAAGATGCATGCACTCTTTGTTCCGGGACATTCGGCTGGCAGCCTCGCTTTCGTCGACGACGATGAATCGATATGCATAAGTGGCGATGCGCTTTTCCGCATGAGCATCGGGCGCACGGATATTGGTGGCTCTAGCGAAGAGGAATTACTCGCATCCATACGTACAAAGATCTTCGCATTGCCCGACAATGCCATCATTTATCCTGGTCATGGTTCAACAACAACTGTTGGACAAGAGCGTCATTGCAATCCCTATTTTTTGTGAGTTATTAGTTCTAAAATCGTAAGTACTTATACATAAAAAGCACAGAAGTTTTCGCTTCTGTGCTTTTTGATTTTATAGTGCTAACTATCAACCTATTTCGCGCTACTTTTGCGGCCTTTGGATGTTGTGCCAGTCGAAGTTGCTTGACCAGCTTTCTGGGCATCTGTATTGGTCTGCGTAGAGGACGCAGCAGCCGCTTTATTGTCTGTTGTGGTTGATTTTGTTGTACTCGTCGTCTTTGTTGTGGTAGTAGTCGTTGTAGTTTTTGTCTTAGTATGCACTGCGGGCGTGCTCGCTACACAAGCCGTAAACAACAACGCCGAAACTGCGAGAGCCGCTATCTGATATATACGTTTCATGGTAATTATAAGATTATAAGTTTTTTGTTATAAGTATTTCAATTCCCAATTTCCAGCTTTTCAATTTTCAACTTTCAATTTTCAATTTTCAATTTACTTGTTTTCTCTTCTTTGCAAGAACAGCCTTCCCGTCTTCGCTTTCGCACCACTTGAGAGCTTTGCTCTTGAGTTCTCCCGAACGACGATGTGCCCTTATCATTGCTGAAATCTCTTTCGGAGTGTAGGTATTAGGCGCTTCGGGTGTCACAGCCGTTGGCGATGGAGACTCGCCGCTGGTGCGAATCTTAGCCGACTTATTATTTCCTATAGTACTTGTAATAACTCCATTCTTTATTTCCAACGGTTTGCCATTGCTTGTGGTTAGGAAGTAGTAATTATTATCCTCATTGTCTTCGGCAATAGTGCTGAATGCATCGGTAATCATAACTAAATAGTACGAACCTGTGACATCTGGCATTTTGTAGCCCCACTCAAATGGGCTATCGTTGCCGTATACAGCGTGCGAAACGCTCTCTCCACCAGCCACATCAACGTTGCTCCAGCAGTAACCTTGAGCCGATACGCCAAGCATCTCCTTAGCCACATTTTCGTCCCAATTAGGGTTGTAGTTTTGTTCTTTGCCTGTGTCTGGGTTGGTGTACTTACCAAACACGTCTGTATAGAGGTCAACAAGTAAAACTTGGTAATCATTTGCTTTGTATGCATCATAAAGTACATATATGATACCCCACGGATTTTTAGGCGTTATAGTCTGTGAACCAGCATTGTACACATTATATACAATAGAACGCCACGTTGGGTCATCAGAATCTGGGTCAGATGGCTCGTCGTAGTCGACATCATTTAGCGTAAGTGGCACGAGGTCGTAACCTTCCGAGGTATTTGTTACTGTATTTTCGGTCTCGTCAACTACAATCTCCTCGTCCAAACCGTATGCAACGAAGCCTGTGTAGGCAAACTCGCCGCCGCAAAAGAAGTTGTAATCAACCCAGATGTAGCCACTGTCGCCCCACGACGAACCCCAAGAATTCACCACGCGGAACGCACCATGAGCGCCTTTGTTATCGTCGTAGCCACAGCAAACAATAGCGTGATAGCCATGTTGACCGGTCGACTTGAATGAAGTCTGTTTGGTAAGCACGGTGGCATCGTTTGTATACATAAATTCATCGCCAAGTTTCGCACCGAAAACCACCAAACGGCCGTTAGCCAAGTAACGTTTTACGGTATTTACGTCTTTGATATTTATCTCGCGATAGGCCTTTATCTTATAGTTATTCGCCGACGAAGTTGCCGATGCTGAAGGCGAACACGAGCACATATCTTTAGTGTATGGCACTTCAGCCTGAGTAGCTACACCGCGAGTCTGCATCACATCGAATGCATAGCGGATATTCGTGCCGCCGCAATTTTTGCCCTTATCATCATTAGATATAGCCATAAATACATCGGCTGGCGAAAATGTGTTAGCATCATTCAGTTGGCTCGTTTTCAACCCTTTAGATTTAGCATAAAGCCATGTGCGGCAGTTGTACGCTGTAGCCCACGCTACACATGTACCATATTCGCCTTGGTCACCAACTTTTGGTAAGTTTTTCGAAAGGTCGACCTTCGTTGGCAACTCACCAGTAATATCATTATTTACATTGTTGAGGTCAATGTCGTCCTCGATAGTCTCTGGGTCTTCTTCGTCGCCGAGCCAACCAAGGTAAGTACCATCGTCGGTAGCAATAGTGGTAGTGCCATCTTCAGCCAAAACTGCGCCAATTATTTCGAGCACAGTGTTGAGAGTGTCCTCGTTGCAGGCCGAAAATGTTAGACCTACGCAAATAGCAAAAGCAAAACTTCTAATTCGTGTTTTCATATATGTATATTACTGAATATTAATCTGTTGTAGACTTCTATTATTATTTATATCGCAGTGACTTTGTTCGCCTCTGTGAAGCTCTGAAAAATTGGGTACAACGCCCAAAATATTGTCCGAAAATTCAAAAATTTTATCAACCTGCGCATTAGTTAAGTTTATACCACTCAGCATTTTACATTGTGTTATGCTAAGATTGTCGGCAAAAACGCACTTGGCCATTTTTAGTTGACCTATGTATGCCGCGTTGAGCATAGCTACGCGTGCACCGAAATTAGCATTCGTGAAGTCGCACAGCGCATTGGCGTAGGCATTCGAGAGGTCGACGTAGCCACCGAAACGCGCATCGGTGAAGCTAACTATGTTGCCAAAGTGACAATATTGGAAATTAGCCTCTTGCGCAAACTTAGCCTTTGCAAACGTGGTTCGCTGATTGAACGTAGCGCTAACAAAGAGTGCAGCTCCATCGAACGAAGTGCCGCTAAACGAAGCACCATTGGCACTCACTGCGCAAAAATCGCTCTCGCCTTTCATGTGGCAATCCTCAAAATCGAGCCTAAAAGCACATTGTGCTTGGCGAAATGAGACATTCTTGAGAAATGTGCAATTGCGAAATGATATGTTGCGCATAAATATGCTATAAATCAATTGGTTATTGCTTGACGTGAAGGCAGAAAAGTCGTCTTCGAATACGCACCCGTCGAATGTTATTTCGCAATTTATATATGCTGAAGTTGAGTTTTTGTTTGCTATTTGACTTAGGTCGATTGCTCCTACTATATGTACGTTGGTATAGTTGACTGGTTTACCGTTTTTGATGCGTTTTACAATCTCTGAGGCCTCTACCGTTGTGGTTTTGTCGCCAC
The DNA here is from genome assembly GCA_017539645.1 of Bacteroidales bacterium. Classification (GTDB taxonomy): domain Bacteria; phylum Bacteroidota; class Bacteroidia; order Bacteroidales; family Marinilabiliaceae; genus W3P20-009. Next base: position 13,536 of record JAFYCM010000069.1, on the reverse strand, counting down.
TCATTTGTGCGCTACACGATGTGCATAACAAGAGTGCAGATAATATTGATATGAATGATATTATGATGTTTTTCATTACTCTGTTTATTAGTGTTTTATGGAGTGTTGTGTATGTATATATGACCATATTGTTATTGAGTAACGAGAACGAAGTTACAAAAAAATGAAGCCGAAAGTAGCATGTAAGTATCTAAAAACAAGAGAATAGTGAGGAATCCCACTCTTGTTGTTTTATTTACACCGCCGATACTTGTGGCTATGCTATATTCATTTATGTCGAGCAACAATTGTATCAGCCGAACCAATCGTTTGAGAATCAGAACTCCAATATGACCAGTATATTGTTATGCAAGTGTCTCCTTTTGTTACTTCAGAAACATAACAATTATTTGTTGGCTCATAATAAAGCTTCTCTATTCGTTCTCCATCGCATATCCATGCCTTATAACTATTTGAAACGCTATCATATTTTACCTCTTTATAATATCTGTAGTGACCAAATTGAGGGAATGAGATTAATAGCGCAAAGAGCACTTGAATATATGGAATTGCACCGCCGTCTCTAAAAATGTGCTTAGTAATAGAGATTCCTAATCCAACACACCAAGCATTCTTGAGATCTATCTTCTGAATGATGCTCAGTAACATCGATATACAAGCCACAACAACACTCGCATAAATAGCTGTCATACAAACAAATTGGTAGGCACCAACCGAGAAAAAGGACAAACAGCAACCACACATAAGTAAGCCGATAGCATCTAGTCTGCTACAAAAGAGGATGTTATTCGTTTTACGATTAATCATTAGATCTGATACGCAGCCAAACAAGACTATTCCGTAAGCAAGTATTTGTAGAGTATCAAACCCTATAATAAACCATAGCACAACAATAATCAATGCTATAAGTTCATACCTAATCAGTTTGTTGTGAGTCATAATTCAGCCATTATTTGAAATCGTACGGGGCTATAGACAAGCCGAAAAGTCTCAGCTCCTGCCCGATGTATGTAAATAATATTGTCTGTTGAATCACATACTATGCTGTCTCCAATAGCCACGTAATTTATAAGCCAAGTTTTTTCTTTATCTATTACCGCAGAGAAACCATTGGCAATAATACGGCTATTATTGTCAAGTTTTATACGCTGATAGTATACTTCTCCATGCGGTATTTTGTCTGTATGATACGAAACGACTTTAGCTGAGTATGGAACAAACTCCTTTTTCTCAAAAAAGAATTGGTTCTGAAGCATTGTAACCATCCAGATAATTCCAATTCCACAAGCTATATAAACTATTACTCGGAGCTCTTTGTTCTCTCGAAATTGTTTATTGAAAATCTTCATATTAGTCTGTTACTCAAATGCGAGCATGCAAAAATAGTATTCAAAAAGCACAAATTAACATTCGCTAACTATTTATATATATACATAAAAAACAGAGAGAGACTTTCCGCTGTGGGAAGCCTCTCTCGTTCCTTTATATCATTCAAATTCTATTATGAAGCGGCAGAAGCTTCAGTCTTTTCGCGTTCCTCATTTTCCATTTGGTCGACGAGGAAGTGCAAGCGGTTTTCGAGGTTAACTTTGGCAACACTCGAATCGATGTCCAAGAAGAGCATACTGCTTGACGGACAAATTTTCTTCAATCGGTTTTCTATGCCTCGCGCCACGATATGGTTAGCAATACAGCCGAATGGTTGCAAACAAACAACGCGGTCGATGCCCATTTTGCTAAGCTCTATCACTTCGCCAGCAATGAGCCAACCTTCGCCAAACTGGTTCACGAGGTTAAGCACATTCGATGCGTCTTTAGCTATAGAGAAAATATTGCCTTCGGGGCGATAGTAGCGGAACTGCTTCTTCACCTTCTCCCATTTGTGCGCACGGCTATCTACATACATACGTATGAAATCGGTAACGGTGCGCTGCATGAAGGTGGTATTCTCAATATTGTTCTTATTATTTACAGGGTCGTTGATGAACGACTGCAAAAGGAAGCTAAACAGCGATGGCACAACCACCTCAATACCACGACTTTGCAGCCATTCAGTGAGATGTAGCTGACCATAAGTATTATATTTTATGTATATCTCGCCAACCAAGCCCACTGTGTGCGGTTTGACATCGCGAACTTCCATATTGTTATACTCCTCAACAGCTTTTTCGAGCAGTTTTATGAGTTCCTTCTCTCGCATCTCTGCCACAAGTCTGTTGCCCATCTCGAGATAGCGATTCATAATCTCCTTCGACTGACCTGCAATTTTCTCACGAACGACCATTGAGCGCTGCATTGCAGCAATGCCTTCTGAGAAGTGGATAATCTTTATAGCAAGCGAAAGCGCAATCTTCCAATCGGCAGTGAAGGCTGGCTGGTCGTTGCCGTATGCCGTACCGGTATTTATAGAGAGCACGGGCACATCGGAGAATCCAGCGGTTATCATGGCATTCTTGATGAGCGCAAGATAGTTGGTAGCGCGGCACTGACCACCGGTTTGCGTCATACCTACAACATATTTATCGCGGTCAGCGCGGTGAGCAGTAAGGAACTTCATGATGTCGCCAAGCACAAGGGTTGCTGGGTAGCAAACCTCGTTGTGACCGTACTTCAAGCCCATCTGTATCGACTGTTCGTCGGATTTAGGCAAGTTTTGCAAGCGGAAACCGAGGCGAGCGAAGTAGTTAGGCAACATTGGCGAAAGCGAATCGCTGAACCAAGGCACCACAATAGTGCGTTCCTCTTTCTCCTTCTGTGTGAAGGCGTTGTGCAGCGATTTATATTCGTGCGTATTATGCTGCAAGTTCATTGCTGCACTTTGGCGTAGCGATTCGATGAGCGAACGCAAACGCAAGCGCACTGAGCCCGGCGAGCTAATCTCGTCCACACGAATGACGGTGTGGTTCTTACCTGCTGCATTGAGTATGTTCGATGCCTCGTCCATCAAGAAACTGTCTGGACCACAACCGAACGAGTTGATTTGAATGAGCTGAATATTTGCAGGCAATTTAGCTACGCCGTGAGCCGCATGAATCACACGGTTCGGATAGGTCCATTGCGAAATATAGTTCATCTCGAGGCAGCCATCGGTGTCTTCGCGGAACACATCATCAGAGATAATGTCGGCGCCAAGGTCTGTCACAATCTGCGCAACACGCTGATTTATAAGCGGATCGATATGATACGGACGACCGGTCATCACAAAGAGCATTTTGCCACTCTTGATAGCATCGTCGAGCAATGCGCGTTCGGTGTCGATGAGATGTTGCTTTGTCTCTTGCTTCTTCTCAACAGCCTTACGCACAGCTTGTTTTATCTTTTTATTACTTACGCCGAGAGTCTCCAAATAGTTTTTACAACTATTGAAAAGCGCCTTCTCGTCTTTGAACGAAACGACTGGCGTATCGAATTTGATACCATGCTTATTCTCAGGGTCTACAGCCGAGCGAATAACGTCTGGATAGCCACTGACAACAGGGCAGTTGAAGCAGTTGGTGTCGTGCTCATGCTCCTTGCTCTCCTTTATTACCAACGGGTAGAAAATGCGCGCCACACCTTTGCCTATGAGGTTCATAATATGGCCATTGGTAAGCTTCGCAGGGAAGCAAATATTGTCGGACATTATAGAGAAGATGCCGCCGCGATAGAGCGCCGTATTCGATTCGTCGGAGAGAACAACGTTGAAACCACATTCGGTGAAGAGTGTATTCCAGAACGGGAAGTTCTCGAACATATTCAGCACGCGCGGAATACCGATGGTATGTTTGTCGCTATTCACAACATTTGCGTCTGATACACAACTGAATGTGTACTTATACTTCTCCTCTATTTGGTTATGACCGCTATGCTCACTCTTAGTTTTGCTGTGGAAAATGCGCTCGCACTTATTGCCAGCAAAACTCATGTTACCATTCGGGAACTTGAAGCGCACCACTTGGCAGTTGTTCGTACAACCTTTGCACTGCACGTGGTCAGTCTTTATGTTCGAAAGCGTCTCGAGCACCTCACGACCAACGAACGACGAGGCCTTTTGGTCTATCTTATACTGGTCGATGGCATAGAGTGCAGCGCCGTATGCGCCCATAAGTTCAGGTGCATCTGTGGTATGTACCTCTTTGCCCGATAGAATCTCTAGTGCGCGAAGCACAGCGCGGTTCTTGAACGTACCACCCTGCACTACTATAGCATTACCTAACTTATTGAGGTTCTGAAGCTTTAGCACTTTATAAAGACAGTTCTTAACCACCGAAATAGCGAGGCCAGCAGCTATGTCGCCTGGCTCTATATTTTGGCGGAGAGCCTCTTTTACTTTCGAGTTCATAAATACGGTGCATCGTGTGCCAAGGTCGCATGGATGCTGGGCTTCACAAGCTGCTTGGGCAAAATCGCTTAGCGGCATATCGAGCATACCAGCGAAACTCTGCAAGAACGAGCCGCAGCCCGACGAGCACGATTCGTTGAGCTCGATGTTCGACACCGTACCATTATTTATAAATATCGATTTTATATCCTGACCACCAATATCGAGAATGAACGACACGTCGGCGGCTACGTAGTGAGCAGCTTTGAAGTGCGCCATAGTCTCCACAATGCCGTGATCGAGGTTGAGCGCGGCTTTCACCAGATCTTCACCATAACCAGTAACGCACGAACCGATGAACTTCACCGTTGCACCGATGGTGTCGAGCGTGTGGTAGAAGAGTTGAAGCGCCTCGGCAACTTTCTTGAGCGGGTTGCCCTCATTGTTGGCGTACGACTTGAAGAGTATATTACCCTCAATATCAGTTATTAGGAACTTCGTGGTGGTAGAACCCGAGTCGATACCTAAGAAAACTTCGTAGTGTTTTCCCTTCTCAATCTCGGCATATTGCAAACGTCTAACTTTTAGATTCTTAGACCATTCTGCGTATGCTTCTTTAGACGTGAAGAGCGGCGAAAGGAATTGTTCGCTTGCTGTGATAACATCTTTATGCAGAGCATGGCTAATCTCCTCGATGGTCATGTTGGGTTCTGCCGTCACCGAAAGAGCCGCGCCACGAGCCGTAATCACCTCAGCGTTAGGCATAACTATGAGGTCTTCAGGCTTGAGTTTCATCACACGCACAAATGCATCGCGGAGCGCTGGAAGGAAGTTCAGCGGGCCACCCGTACATAGTATAGGCGTAATAATATCGGCACCACGCGCAAGTGTAGTCATGGTCTGCATGGCTACTGCGTTGAAAATTGAAGCAGAGATGTCGGCCAACGAGAGACGGCGGCTGAGAAGATTCTGCACATCGGTCTTGGCAAACACGCCGCAACGCGAAGCTATAGGATAAAGTTGTTTGTAGTTGAGAGCCGCATCGCTCATCTCTTTAGGCGAGATATTGAGCAGCGTAGCCATTTGGTCGATGAAGGCGCCCGTGCCACCTGCACATGAGCCGTTCATACGTATATCTGGACTTTTGCCTTTGCGGAAGAACACCATTTTGGCATCTTCACCGCCGAGGTCAATCTGCGTAAAGTCGGTGTGAGATAGGGATTTCATCACTTTGCCAGCCGCCAAAACCTCCTGAACAAAAGGCAAACCGCTTCGTTCGCTAAGGCCAATGCCCGCCGAACCTGTTATGCATACGGCATATTTAGCATCGGCACCAAGTTTTTCCGCCATCGCAGCTATCTGTCGGTCCAAGCAAGCGCGAATGTCGGCATAGTGGCGTTCGTAGGAACTATAAACTACCTGGCTTGAATTAGAATCTATTGCTACGAACTTTATCGTCGTAGACCCCGCATCGATTCCTATTTTATATTGTTGCATGTTATCGTTGTTTCTTCCTTCAATTTTGCCGCGAAATTACCAATTAAAATTCAATTACGAATTATGAGTACTTATATTACAAGGTGGTTTGTGGAAATATATAATCGTTATAATCTTACGCGTCTTCATTCTCATACTTAGCACATCGTGGAATGTTTTTACAATTTTCATCCATCTCTAAGCGAACCCAAATTGCATAAAAATTCAGATTTTGTTAGTACTCATACTATTGGATCTAAAGTACATAACCGATATGTACACCTAACGTTGGAACAAACGACAAGCCAAGGAACAGTCGTGAATCGTGCTTCAAATTGAAGGCAAAACCAGCACGCACAGTTCCCATAGGTCCAAAGTTGCCTTTGCCTAAGTAGTCATCGTCATCAATTTCGGTATCAACAGCTATTACCATTTTATATACGTACTCAGTACCCATAATAATATCGGGATAGAAAGCGACACGTTTGCGTTTGCCAAATGGGAAATAGTGCCGATAGTGCAAGCAAAATTTCAAAGTGTACTCATCCACGCAATCGTCATTATAGGTAAACATCGATCTGCCCACATTTATACCAAACACATTGTTGCGTGGAGTGAGCACGTTGCCAGTGAGTTCAATACTGGTATACCACAACTGAGCCTCGGCTAACGCACCAATTTCGGGCGAAAAACGGCGCTGCGTGGTTTCGGTAGACTCTTGAGCATGAGCATAATTATTAGAAATAAGAGCAAAAGCCACTGCATATACAATGCATAAGAAGAAGGGTTTTATCGACATAAATATTTTACATAGAGACGTTTACGGATAATTTCCAATCAAAAGCAATAATGCGCAGAAACGATTATTAATAATGATTATAAAATTAGAGTACGCAAATATTTCTACCAAATAATTATTGGAATAATATTCGAGAAAGGGCGACTATGCACTTAGCCATAAATTTGTATAACAATTCTAAAGTAGATAAGCTATTGTAGTTTATCTTTGCTCGCATAAAGGCGATAAACTATGAAACAAAGCAGACAGATAGATGGCCTGAACAACACACAAGTTCTGGAAAACCGCAAATTGTTTGGAAGCAACATAATAGCACCACCTGTCGACAAGGGTTCGTATAGCATATTGTTGAAGGAATTCAAGACTCCGCTCTCTTTGACGATGCTAGTAATGATGCTTCTGTCGTTTGCTATAGCCATATATCAAACCATCACCAATAGCAGCACGAGTGGCGTATTCTACGCTCCTGTTAGTATTCTGTTGGTTGTTTTGGTAACATCGACCATAAGTTTCATACTTCAAATGCGCACCAAACACCGTTTTGAACTGCTCAATAAAGAGGACGAAGCGCAATCGGTAAAGGTGCTACGTAATGGTAACTTTAGCGTCGTACCTCGCAACGACATTGTTGTGGGCGATGTCGTTATACTCGAAGTAGGCGACGAAGTGCCTGCCGATGGCATCTTGCTCGAATCGGTGGCAATGCACGTAAACGAGAGTGTACTTACGGGCGAACTGCTCGTAGGCAAAACGACCGACTCGAGCAAGTTCAATATGGATGCCACCTACCCCAGCGACCGTATGCTGCGCGGCTCTATCGTCACCGACGGACACGGCACTATGAAGGTGACTATGGTTGGCGACCACACCGAATATGGCAAAGTGTTCCATGGCGCTCAAACAGAGACCGACACCCAAGCACCTCTTATGAAGCAACTGTTGTGGATCGGGCGCCATATTACCATAATTAGCTGCATATTAGCTATACTGTTCTGCGCAGGTAGAGTCATCAACTTCTTCATCGGCCACAACGCCGATACTCCTCCCGAAATCATTCAATACATCATCGATACGTTGATGGTGGCAGTAACTGTAATTGTGGTGATGATTCCCGAAGGTCTACAACTTGGCATCAACCTGAGTTTGACTATAAATATGCGGCAGATGCTCGACTCGCAGAACCTAATACGCAATATGCATGCAGGAGAGACTATTGGCGCGGTCACCGTCATCTGCACGGACAAAACTGGCACTCTCACCCGCAACCAAATGCGCGTAAATAGTACATATCTTCCGAGCATAAACTTCAAAAACCTCAAGGAGAACGAACGCGCGTGGGACGCTTTAGTCAAGAATATTGCGGTGAACTCTACGGCCAACCTCAACATCACCGACTCGGGACTATTCGCCATTGGCAATCCAACAGAAGCCGCTCTGCTCATTTGGCTCATCGATCAATGCGTCGACTATCGCACCATTCGTTCAAATACTCAGATATTCGAACAATGCGCCTTCTCGACCGAGAAAAAATATATGGCCACCGTCGTACATACCGACAATCCTTCGACCGACCTTTTGCTTGTGAAGGGTGCGCCCGAAATTGTCATAGGTATGAGCGCATATTTTGAAGTGCCAGAGGGCGCCGCTCCTTTCGAGAAATCTCTACGCCAACATATAGAGCTCATTCTTCTTGAATATCAACTACATGCAATGCGAACTTTGGCATTTGCATACAAAATAGTGAAGCGCGATGCCAAATGCTTCGACGACAATGGCGAACTGATGGTGCACGGACTCACAATGCTTGGCGTTGCCGCAATTGTAGACCCAATTCGCCCCGAGGTTTCCGATGCAGTGAAAGAGTGTCTCAGCGCTGGCATCAAGATAAAAATAGTTACTGGCGATACGCCTGCTACTGCGTTGGAAGTTGGTCGACAGACGAGCATTCTCGCCGAATACGACACCACCGACGTACACGTCACAGGTTCTGAGTTTAGTGCTATGAATGAGGAAGATGCATACGAATGCGCTAAGAGAATAAAGATTATGTCGCGCGCTCGTCCAATGGATAAATTGCGTCTTGTGAAACTTTTGCAGAAGCATGGCGAAGTAGTTGCCGTAACAGGCGATGGCACCAACGATGCTCCAGCTCTCAAGGCGGCTGCCGTGGGTCTGTCGATGGGCAATGGTTCGGCTGTAGCTAAGCAAGCCAGCGACATCACCATACTCGACAACTCGTTCCAGAGCATCAACCGCGCAGTGCTCCACGGTCGTGCATTTTTCCGCAACATTCAGCGATTTATCCTCTTCCAGCTATCAATAAACCTCATTGCTGGACTTGTGGTTATATTCGGCAGCATAATTACGAATGGGCAAATACCACTCACCATCACGCAGATGCTTTGGGTAAATATGATTATGAACATTGCTGCATCGGTAGCACTCGTATCGTTGCCGCCCGAAGCAGAGGTGATGCAAGAAGTACCACACCACGGCAAATCGTATGTACTATCGAAAAGCATCCGCAATAGAATATTAACCTCATCGTCTATCGTGGTTATCCTTCTGTTGGTGGTACTGCACTACTTCATGTGCAACGACATTTTAGACCTCAGCGAGGTGTTCACGCGTAGCTATCGTATGCACTTCTTCACATACAATCCTAACGGCACGCTAACGCCATACGAGGCATCGATATTCTTCTCTATTTTCGTAGTCACGCAGCTATGGCAACTCTTCAATATGAAGGCTTTCCATACGACTTGCTCTGTATTTTCGCGACTCGACAAAACGAGTGCTTTCCACATAATTACTGCAGCCATTTTGCTCGGTCAGATACTTATAGTATCGTTGGGCGGCAAACTCTTCAATGTTGTTCCGCTATCATTCTCCGATTGGATGATAATCATTGGCGTGACATCAATAGCATTGGTATTCGGCGAAAGCTTCCGCTTAATACTTTGGCTGAGGAAGAGACACCAAAGGAAGAGCGTTTCGTCTGAGGAACTATCAAAAAAATAAACAACAACAAATAGTAATATGATATTCAAAAAACGTTGGTCGGTGGAGAAAGGGAAACCACTTACCGAGATGGACAAAAAAATTCTTGCAGCCCAGAAAAGTGGGCATATCGTACCTACCCGAAAACTTATCAAGACCCCCGAACAAGTTGAAGGTATTCGCGCTTCTGGCGTAATAAATACTGGCATTCTCGATATGGTGGAGAAGGAGATCCGCGAAGGCATGTCGACGCTCGAACTCGACGACAAAATTGCACAGTTCACTGCCGACCATGGTGCTGTTTCGGCTTGTCTCAACTACGAAGGCTATCCGCGCTACAGCTGCATAAGTATCAACGATGTAGTTTGCCACGGCATTCCAAACGCCAAGACAATTCTCAAACCAGGCGATATTGTAAACGTCGATGTTTCAACTATTTACAATGGATACTTCTCCGATGCATCGCGTATGTACATCATTGGTGGTGAGACTACACCCGAGAAGCAGCGCCTCGTAGACGTTACGCTCGAATGCTTGAAGATAGGTATAGAGACCGCTAAGCCTTATAGTTTCGTGGGCGACATAGGATTTGCCATACAGTGCCACGCGCAGAAGAATGGCTACTCGGTGGTGCGCGAACTCTGCGGCCACGGCGTAGGCTTGGAATTTCACGAAGAGCCAGAAGTTAGCCATTTCGGCCGCCCAAAGACGGGTATGATGCTCGTGCCTGGCATGGTGTTCACCATAGAACCTATGATAAACATGGGCCGCAAAGAGGTTCACTTTAGCCGCGAAGATGGTTGGACAGTCACCACGCTCGACCACCTGCCCTCAGCTCAATGGGAGCACACGCTCCACATGACTGAGAATGGCTGCGAAATTCTTACGCATTAGTTTTCGATAATATATATAAACGTATTGTTGAACATAAATATTTACAAGAACCAGAAACTACTATTTAGTATAACATATTAATAATAAGGCATTAGCTATTTATTCACGTTCAAAATAAGCCTCGGAAACTCGTTTTGAAAGTCGGGTAATCTAATGTTCAGGTAAGTCATGGACAATATCCTACAATTATGGTTAGTGCTCGCACCGTATGGTGTGGGCCAATCTGTTGTAGGATAGGGTTTCGCTCCGAGGCTTTCCCTGAACGTGATAGAAAGGTTCACACCTTTTTTACGCCCCGATGGGAAGTGGTTGGTAGCCGATGCGCTAAAACCACTTTCCCATGACACCACAGCAACAACAAGCTGCTGCCGCTGAGTTTGCCGCATTCTGGGCAGACAAAGGCGACGAAAAGCAGGAGACACAACGCTTTTGGATTCAGTTACTTAGCGAAGTTTTAGGCATCGAGAATCCTACAAAATACATCGAGTTCGAGAAACGCGTAAAACTCTCGCACACTTCCTTTATCGATGCGTATCTCCCTGATACCAAAACGCTTATCGAGCAGAAAGGCGCAAAAATCGACCTCCATAAAAAATACGCGCAGAGCGATGGCGAGGAACTTACGCCCTACGAGCAGGCCAAGCGTTATGTGAGCGAGATGAAAGCCTCGGAAAAGCCGCGCTGGATTGTGGTGTGCAACTTCCAAGAATTTCTTGTCTACGACCTTGAGAAACCAGGCTCTGAGCCCGAACAAATCTTCCTGAAAGACCTTGAAAAAGAGCATTATCGCCTGCAGTTTCTTGCCGATGCAAAGCACGACTATCTGCGCCGCGAGGAGGAACTCTCGTTGCAAGCTGGTGTGCTGGTTGGAAAACTCTACGACGCGCTAATTAAGCAATATTATAATCCTAAAGACGAGCAGAGTCTGCGCTCGCTTAACATACTGTGTGTCAGATTGGTATTCTGCCTATATGCCGAAGACGCAGGACTTTTCGCCACGCGCACGGCTTTTGAAGATTACATACGCTCGTTCACAATAGACAACCTTCGCGACGGCATAATAAAACTCTTTCGCGCCCTCGACACGCCGCTCGACAAACGCGACCGCTACGACACCAAATTGCAACCATTCCCGTACGTAAACGGTGGCCTGTTTGCTGCTGAAAATATTGAGATTCCGAATTTTACGGACGAGATTGTAGACGTGCTTTGCAATCACTGCGCACCGTTCAATTGGTCGGAAATTTCGCCAACCATCTTCGGCGCTGTTTTCGAATCGACATTGAATCCCGACACTCGCCGCAAAGGCGGTATGCACTACACCAGCGTTCAGAACATTCATAAGGTTATCGACCCACTATTTATGGACGATTTGAATGCTGAATATCAATCGATTGTAGAGACGCGGCGCGCCACGTCTCTGCGACAGCAATTGATTGATTTTCAGCAAAAACTCGGTTCGCTCACATTCCTCGACCCAGCCTGCGGCAGCGGCAACTTCCTGACGGAGACATACTTATCGCTACGCCGACTTGAAAACAAGGTTATCTCTACGCTCAACAAAGGCGAAAAGGTGATTGGTTTTGAGGATTTTATCTACGTGAAAATCAGCCAATTCTACGGCATAGAGATAAACGACTTTGCCGTGACGGTGGCGAAGACGGCGTTGTGGATTGCCGAGAGCCAGATGATGGAGGAGACAGAGAGAATTCTTGGTATGAACCTCAATTTCTTGCCACTCAAGACCAATGCATACATAGTGGAAGGCAACGCCCTGCGCACCGATTGGAGTACGCTTTTACCTATTGACAATGGGGCATGCCCCATTGCCGGAGACGGAGAAGCAAATTTGTTCGCAGGCTTCACCACCCAAACCGACGGCTCGGCGCATCATTATGATTATATCATTGGTAATCCGCCGTTTGTGGGGTATTCGTTGCAAACGGAATCACAGAAAAAAGATATTCTATCGATATATGTAGACGAAAATGGCAAGCCATACAAAACGGCAGGCAAGATTGATTATGTGGCTGGTTGGTATTACAAAACCGCTGAATTGATGGCAACCTATTGTAGAGACGCGGCGCGCCGCGTCTCTACAGACACGGAACACAACGTTTCTACACGTGCAGCCCTCGTTTCCACAAATTCAATTACGCAAGGCGAACAAGTGGCAGCTATATGGCGACCGCTATTTGAACGTTTCGGAATACAAATCGATTTTGCTTGGCGCACATTTCGTTGGGACAGCGAATCGAACCAAAAGGCGCATGTGCATTGTGTAATCGTTGGTTTTTCGTGTAGGGACGCATTGAATGCGTCCGCCAACGCGAAAAATGCGGACGCACGCGGTGCGTCCCTACAACGCCGTATTTTCAACGCCGATGGAACAATCATAAACGCCCCAAATATAAATGCCTATTTATTGGATGCACCGAATGTTTTCATTGAGAGTCGTTCGAAATCAATCAGTGACGTACCACAAATGGTATATGGAAATAAGCCAACCGATGGCGGATTTCTATTTCTATCAGATGAAGAAAAATCAACATTGCTAAAAAAAGAACCTTCGGCTGAAAAATTCATAAAACCATTCTTAGGTGCAGAAGAGTTTATAAATAACAAAAAAAGATATTGTATTTGGCTAGTAGGGTCAAGCCCTTCTGAAATAAAGAGTTGTCACGAAATATATAGCCGCATTCAATCCGTAAAAGAATTCAGACTCGCAAGTCCTAAAGTAGCAACACAGAAGAAAGCCGACATAGCAACTTTATTCGACGAAATTCGTCAACCCGAAAATGGACATTATTTGCTCGTGCCTAGACATTCATCAGAGAATAGGCAATATTTACCTATTGGTTATGTTTCGTCAAAGATTATTTGTGGAGATTCTAATCAACTCATCCCTTCCGCCACGCTTTACCATTTTGGTGTGCTAACCTCATCGGTTCACATGGCGTGGATGCGTGCGGTGTGCGGCAGATTGGAGATGCGCTACAGATACAGCAAGGATATTGTCTACAACAATTTTGTGTGGCCCGAGAAAATTGAAAATGAAAAATTGAAA